>JAJDUL010000001.1 GCA_022826685.1 Gemmatimonadota bacterium
CCGCCCTTCACCCCGAAGGTCAGGATCCCCGAAGCCCGGCCGTCGAGGTACTTCAGGGCCAGCTCGTGGTACGGATCGCCCGGCAGTCCGGCGTAGCTCACCCACTCCACCGCCGGGTGGTCCTCCAGGTGCTTCGCCACCGCCAGCGCGTTCTCGGAGTGGCGCTCGATGCGGAGATTCAGCGTCTGGATCCCCTGGATGATCTGGAACGCGTTGAAGGGCGAGATCGCCGACCCCGTGTTGCGCAGCGGCACCGTGCGCGCCCGCCCGATGTAGGCGGCCGGCCCCAGCGCCTCCGTGTAGACGACCCCGTGGTAGCTGGGCTCCGGCGTCGTGAACTGCGGATAGCGGCTCGCGTGCTCGGTCCACGGGAATTTCCCGGAATCGACGATCGCGCCGCCGAGCGAGTTGCCGTGCCCGCCGATGTACTTCGTCAGCGAGTGCACGACGATGTCGAACCCGTGGTCGATCGGCTTGAGGAGCGCCGGTGTGGGGACCGTGTTGTCGACGATCGTGGCGACGCCGTGGGCGTGCGCCACGTCGGCCACCGCCGCGAGGTCCACGATGTTGCCCGCCGGGTTCCCGATGCTCTCGACGAAGACCGCCTTCGTCCGGTCATCGATCAGCTTGGCCAGATCGTCCGGGCCATCGCCTTCGGCGAAGCGCACTTCGATCCCCAGCTGCGGGAGCATGTGGGCGAAGAGCGTGTAGGTGCCGCCGTACAACTGGGGCACGGAGACGATGTTGTCCCCCGAGGCGGCGAGATTGAGGATCGAATAGTTGACGGCCGCGCTGCCGGAGGAGAGCGCAAGCGTCGCCAGGCCGCGTTCGAGCTGGGCGAGCCGCTCCTCGAGCACGGCCTGCGTGGGGTTCATGATGCGGGAATAGATGTTGCCTTCGACCTCGAGGTTGAAGAGGTCCGCGCCGTGCTGCGCGTCGTCGAACTCGTACGCCACGGTCTGGTACAGCGGCACCGCGACCGCGTGCGTCGTGGGCTCGGATTCGTATCCGAGGTGGATTGCTACGGTCTCGTCTCTCATGATCTCCGTCTTCTCTCCGATGGGCCCGATCTCTCGGGCGGTGAATGTCCGCGCCTCCAGCCGATCGTTTCGTCGCTGCGGAACGGCTGTGGAACGCGGACCGGTACTCCGTGTCGATCAGCCGCGCGCGCAGCCCGCGAGACAGAATTCGGCGTTGGCCAGACAGGCGCCGGCCGCGCCCCGGACGCCGTTGTGCGCGACCACGGTCATCGCGAGGTCGTGGGGCGGTGCGGCGCGGATCCTGCCCACGCTCGCCGCCATCCCTCCGGCCGCGCCGATGTCCAGGCGCGGCTGGGGACGGTCCGGCTCCGAGCGCACGATGAGCGGCCGTTCGGGAAGCGAAGGCAGGGCCGGCAGCGACGGCGGTGCCCGGAACTCCGCCAGCGCCCGGGCCGCGTCTCCCGGACTCGCCGGGGAGGTGAACTTCAGGAACACGTTCGCCGTGTGGCCGTTGAGCACCGCGACTCGATTGACGCTCACCGCCACGGCGATCTCCGACCCCAGGATCTTGTTGAGTTCCGGTTCGATCTTCTCTTCCTCGCCGGGGATCCAGGGGATCGCGTTTCCCCCGATCTGGACGGAACCGACTCCGGTCAGTCCCGCGCCGGTCACCGCCTGGAGGGTGACGATTGTGGCGGCCTCGATCCCGAAGGCGTCGTGCAGCGGGGCGAGGGCCAGCGCCAGTCCCGCAACCACGCAGTTCGGGTTGGCGACGAGCCGGCCTCCCCCTTCCGACCACGGCTGTTCAGCGGTGAGAGCCAGCGCCTGCGGGTTGACCTCCGGCACGAGCAGCGGCACGTCCGCTCGCAGCCGGTGAGCCGAGGCGTTCGTGCTCACGATGTGTCCGGCCTCCGCGAGCGCCGGCTCGAGTTCGCGCGCCACGCCCGACGGAAGCGCGGAGAGCACGATCCGGCACTCCGGCGGTTCCGTGACGACGCGGAGCGGCAGTCCGGCCGCCTCCGCGGGAGGGTCTCCGCCGAGGCTCCAGCGGACGGCGTCGCCGTACCTCTCGCCCGCGCGCCTCTCGGACGCCGCGACGGAGGCGAGCCGGAGGGAGGGGTGCCCGTCCAGCATCCGGATCAGCCGCTGCCCGACGATTCCGGTCGCGCCCAGGACGGCGACCGGCAGGCGTTCGTCCGACCGATGGGTCATGCGCATCGGGCGCTCGCCTTCCGGCCGCTGTTGCGGTCGTGCGTCGGGTTGTGCCGGCCGACCCACGTGCCGGTGCCGCCGGGCGCCGCGACGCGGAACGGGATTCGGTGGTCCTCGGCGAAACGCAGCGCGCGGTCCTGGACGACGCCACCGGCCGTCCGCCGGGCCTCGCTCCAGGTCGCCGCGCGCAGCGGCGCGATGTTGGGGAACCGTTTCGGATCGGCCGGAAAGATCCCGTCCACATCTTTTACGAGGCGAACCTCCGCGGCGCCGAGTGCGTGGCCCACGAAGAGCGCCGTGAGATCGGAGCCTCCCCTCCCCAGCAGCGACGTGACGCCCGTCGCGTCGACACCCACGAACCCGGGAATGACGACCGCATCGTGGGTCGCGAAGGCCGTCTCGATCCGGCGGGCGTCCACCGCCACCGGATCGGCGGATGCCAGCGGACCGCGGGTGCGGACGGGCAGGTGCCAGAACGACATGCCCACGGCGGACACGCCCGCCGTCGCCAGCGCGAGGCGGAGCAGGGCGACGGACGCTTCTTCGCCCGTCGCCAGGAGAGACCCCATGAGATCGTCCGGAAGCGACGGAGCGACTTCGCTCGCCGCGGCGAGCAGGTCATCGGTCGTGTCACCCATGGCCGATACCACCGCGACGACGTTCGCGCCACCGGCGACTTCGGCCCGGATCTCCTCGGCCACCGGCCGGTACGCGGCCGGACGGGCCAGCACGGATGAGCCGAATTTGAGTACGTGAACGCGGCGAACTTCGCGCAATGAAACGCCTCCCCGAGTCTCGATTCACACTCAGCGGACTCCGGAGAAGCGACGCCCTGGGAACGACAGCTGCCGGGCTAATGAAGCGCGGCGGGCGACTCATCTACCAACGGATCACATCCGTCGCAGGAGTTGGCACATCAGTGGAAGAGCCACCTTCCACAGGTTGCCCCGGTGTCTTCGGGCCTGTCCCTCGACCGGTCTCGATGAGCGTTGAGGGCGCAGAGGCTACAGGGTCGTGGGCCGCGCGTCAAGTTGACCTCCGTTGCCGAAGCCGCCAGGTTCGGCCGCTACTCATCGAGACCGGCTGAGGGACGGGCCCTTTGAAGCCGGGGCAACCGGGGCACGCGCGTTCACGCGCAGCCCAGCGGTGCCAACTCCTGCGGACCCTGGACCGGGATCCGAGAGATGAGCCCCTGACCTGCACGGGTCGGTCGGCTGCTCCGAGTTGGTATCGCGATCAACATGGAGAAGCCGATTGAACGCCGTACTGCCGGAGGGTCGGAGGGGCGCCGTCGCGATGCCGGCGGACTGGAGGCCGGAATTCGCGGCCGGGGTCGACGCCCGCTTCCGGGTGCGCTACGAACTCGCCGGGCCCGAGGGCGCCCCGCTGCTCGTCGCAATGGGAGGCATCTCCGCCGACCGCCACGTTTGCGCGAACGTCCTGGATCCCGCGCCCGGCTGGTGGCGGAAGCTGGTGGGCCCGGATCTGGCCATCGATACCACCCGCTGGCGGCTGCTCGCGATCGACTTCCTCGGATCTCCCGGGACGTTCGAGCCGACGGAGTCCGCCGACCCTTCGAAAGGTCCTTCGCCGTCCCGGATTCATCTCACGCCCGGAGACCAGGCGGAGGCCGTGGCGGTTGCCCTCCGCCACCTGGGCGTCGAACGGGCCCACCGCATGCTGGGCGCCTCGTACGGCGGGATGGTCGCGCTGGCGATGGGGATCCGCCATCCCGCGCGCCTCGGCGGGGTCGTTCTGATCGGCGCGGCGCACCGCGGCCATCCGCAGGCCATCGGAATACACGCGGTGCAACGGTGGATCGTGGAGCTCGCGCTCCGGCACGGCCGGGGGAGCGAAGGCGTGGCGCTCGCCCGGGCGCTCGCGTTCACGACCTACAAGTCGGCGGCCGGGCTCGACGCCCGCTTCCCGCACGACTGGGAGTGGGAGAACGACGCCCCGGTCTACGCCATCGGCCGTTACCTGGAGGAACGTGGACGGGAGTTTGCGGAACGGTTCGAGGCAGAGACCTTTCTGACGCTTTCGGCCTCGGTCGACCTGTGCAATCTGCGTCCGGAAGAACTCGGGGTCCCCGCCTGGCTCATCGGGTGGGAGGAGGACACGCTGGTCCCGCCCTGGCTGCTCCGGGAGACCGAAAGCCGGATCGGCGCGCCTTCGCACCTGCGGATTCTGAACTCGGACGCGGGGCACGACGCGTTTCTGCTCCACGCGCCCGATTACGAGACAGCTCTGAGGGAGAGTCTCTTCGCGACGGCGCCGCGGAAGCTGGCGGGTGCGGCCGGATGACCCGCGGGTTCAGCCGGATGAGCAGGTGCGGATCGGCAGCCGAATGTGCGAGGGACAGGCCGTCGAGTGCAGAACCGTGTTGCGAGCCGTCCGCATGCGGGTCCCGGTCCCCACGTCCCCGCCGGTGTTGAGGTTGCGGCTGAAGCGGGGGAAGCAACTGCTCGTGATCTGAAGCCGGATCCGGTGGCCGGCCCGAAACACGTGGCTCATCGGGTAGAGCCGGATCCGGAACTCCGCCGCCTCGCCGGGCTCGAGAAGCTCGGTCCGGCCCAGCCCGCCGCGATACCGCGCGCGCAGGATTCCCTCGGTGAGGACGAACGATCCTCCCGCCGGATCGACGTCCGTCACCCGCGCCACGAAGTCCGTGTCCCGCGCCGACGATTCGGCATGGAGCACGACTTCGATCGGCCCCGTGACCTCGAGATCGTCCTCGAGGGCCCGCGACGTGTAGACGAGCACGTCCGGACGCCGCTCGAGCGGCGCCTGCTCGACGGGTCCGCCCCGCATCGGCGTCTCGGCGTGGGTCGTGATCAAGCGGGACGAGAGATTGCCTCCGAGCGAGGGCGCCGGGTCGCGCGGATCGTACTCGAAGCGGTCGGGGGGCTCGTCCCCCGGCGGCTCCGGATCGAGCCAGGCCTCGTCGCTCCGGTTCGCGCGCCCGTGGCTGTGCAGATACCAGGGCACTTCCTCCGTCCCCGGCGGCGGCCACTGCGCGCCGTCCCGCCACCGGTTGGCGCCCGTCGTGAACCAGCGCAGCGGCGGATCCTCGCCGATCCCGTCGTCCACGCCGCGAAGCTGCCAGTCGAACCAGCGCCGCTCCTCCTCCCGCACATCCACCCAGGCGTCGGGTCCGAAGTCGAGATCCCCGACCGTCCTTGTCTCCGGAACTTCGTGCGACCAGGGGCCGATGAGCGCCCGGTTCAGCGCGCGGGCGCGGGGAGTCGCGGCTCCCGCCGTCATCCCCTCGTGGATGCGGAGCGCCGACCCGGGATACGCATCGTACCACCCGCCCTGCTGAAACGCCGGCGCCGTGACGCCGCCGTATTGGTCCGTGACTCTGAGGCGCCGCCAGTACTCGTCGCGCGTCGGGTGCTCCAGCCACTCCCGCCAATACGGGATCTTCCGCCCGATCGCGCGCTCGTCCATCTCGATGATCGGCAGGTGGGCCCAGAACTTCGGGTTCTGGAACAGACGCGCGGCCTGTCTGCCGGTCACGATCGCGAGGTTCGTCTCCCAGATCACGGCCGCGCCGAGCGAGAGGAGCAACTGGAAGGCCCCGCCCAGGTAGTGACAGTCCCCGAAGTGGTCGTCGCAGATCACGTGCGGCGCGATGCAGGTGAGGTGCGGGCTTCCGAGCGGCGCGCTGAGCCACTGCGTGAGGCCGCCGTAGCTGCGCCCCCACATCCCGATCTTCCCGTCGCACCACGCCTGCCCCGCCACCCATTCGAGCGTGTCGTAACCGTCCTCGATCTCGGGAACGTACGCGTGGAAAACGCCCTCCGAATTGAAACGGCCGCGACAATCCTGAACCACGAACGCGTACCCGCGCTCCGCCCACCAGATGCCGTTCTCGATGAACACATCCCGGCCGCTCTCGTACGGCGTCCGCGTCAGGATCGTGGGAAAGGGGCCCCCGGAAGCGGGCAGATAGACGTCCGCCGACAGCCGCACCCCATCGCGCATCCGGCCCCGAAGCCCATGAAGCAGCCGAACCTCCCGCAGGGCGCCGGGCAAGTCGCCCTCAGATCTCCGGGATGGCGGCGACGACTTCGTGGGGTTCGGCGCGTACCGTGTAGTCGGGGTCGGCGGAGGCGTAGACGATGGTGCCGTCGCGGTCGATGACGAAGGTGGACGTGAGCGGGAGTTCCCAGGATTCGTCGCCGTTGAAGCGCGCGAGATCGATGCCGAGGCCGTCCCGGTAGAGCGTGCGAAGTTCGCCCTCGACCCGGAACGTCAGGCCGTAGTCACGAGCCACGCCCAGCCCGAGGTCCAGCAGGACATCGAACTCGATGCCGTCCTCCTCGATCCAGCCGCGGGCGAACTCGGCGAGCTGCGGGGAGAGCGTGATGAGGCGCGCGCCTTTCGCTTCGATCTCCGGGAGGACCGACTGAAGAGCAACCTGCTCCTCGCGGCAGTACGGTCACCAGCGGCCGCGGAAGAAGCTGAGCACCACGGGGCCGCGCTTCAGGAGCGTCTTCAGCCGGACCGTGGGGCCGGCCACGCTCGGGCGGGCGAACAGCGGGGCGCGGTCGCCCACGCGGGGAAGACGATCGAGGATCCCGGAAGCCTGCAACGCCTCCGTTCCCGCGGCCATCACCGCCGTCGCGGAGGCAGGGCGCGCGGCTTCCTTCTCCGCGCGGATCTCGGCGAGTCGCCGGCAGAGCGGCCCAGTCGCGTTCACGGCGTGCCGGCGCGGAGGCGCCGGTCCCAGAAGTCGAGCTGGGCCGTGCGGAGCTTGCTTCCCGCCTCGACCGTCGGCCCGAGCACGAGGTGGGCCTCGGCGTCGCGCGTGTAAGCAGGCCACGGCGGCAGCCCGGGACCGTTCGGGTCGCCGTTCGCGGCGAAGTTGACCCAGTAGGAGGACATCGTGTCCGCCAGTTGGCGGTCCACCGCCTCCCGTTCGCCGGGGCCGACGTTGCCGAACGCGTACACGATCTCGGCCGCGTGGTACGACTTGAGATAGTCCTTCGCGGGTCCCGGCGGCTCGTGCGTGAAGTAGTAGAGCCAGGAATCGGCCCCGGCGGCCTCCGACGCCCGCGCCCACGTCCGCATCTGGATGCCGAACAGGGCGTCGCCGCGGCTTCGCATGAAGGCGTCGAAGATTTTGCCTTCCGCCTCCACCGGGTAGGCGGCGTCGAAGCGCTCCGCATCGTCGCCGACGCGGCCGGCCACCCACTCACGCCACGCGTCGAGCGTCTCCGGCACGGATCTCGGGGACGAGAGAGAGGTCATCTCATCCGCGTTGAACCCGACGAGCACCGGGACGTTGTTGTGCGTCCCCCCGGCGAAGGCCGTCGTCACGTCCGTCGGCAGCACCCAGCCGTCCACGTTCTCCGCCGTCCTGAAGCCGCGTCCGGCCGGCGTCGCGAGCCCGGCGAGCACGCTGGCGGCGGAGAGCTTCCGCATGTCCTCCAGAGTCTCCGCACCGAGCGCCGCGAGGAACGCCGCTCCGATCTCCTCGGCCGAGCGTCCGCCCTCGGGCGCATCCGAAAGGCGCATCATGGGGCCGAACCGCCCCCCGCTCTGTCCGATGGCGCGGTGGAAGAGGCCCGCCGCCAGCGGCGTCGCCATCAGGGTGTTCACGCTCCACGAGCCTGCGGATTCGCCGAAGATCGTCACGCGATCCGGGTCCCCGCCGAACGCCGCGATGTTGTCGCGCACCCACTCGAGCGCGGCGACCTGGTCGAGGACGCCGTAGTTGCCGGACGACCCGTGTTCGGATTCGGCCGAGAGGCGCGGATGTGCGAGGTAGCCGAACGGTCCGAGCCGGTAATTGATCGTGACGACGACGGCACCCTTCGCCGCGAGCGCCGTGCCGTCGTAGATGCCGGTGGAACCGGATCCCCGCGTGAGCGCGCCGCCGTGGATCCAGACCATGACCGGCCGCCGCTCGGAGGCGTCGGCGGCCCCGGTCCAGACGTTCAGGTACAGGCAGTCCTCCGCGGTCGGGGCGGGTGGACCTCCGAAGAACGAGCCGGCGCCGTAGGGGGTCTGCATGCACTCCGGGCCGAAGCTGTGCGCGCGCAGCGTCCGCTGCCCCCACGCCTCAACCGGCTGGGGCGGCTTCCAGCGCCTGTCCCCGATCGGCGGCGCCGCGAACGGAATCCCCCTGTAGGAGCGGATACCGTCTTCCAGCATGCCCTCGACGTTCCCCGACGCGATCTCGACGCGCGTGTCCTGCGCGTGCAGCGGCGCCTCGAAGCCGACGGCGGCCAGAGCGACGAGGAGGAAGGCGGCGAACGTACGCATAAGGCGCTCCGGAATCAGGAGGGGGGCGAGGGGCTGGCGGGGGGCGGCATCTCCCCGTTCCAGCGGAAGCGCTTGAGCGAGATGCGTCCCCACTTGTCGAACTCCACCCCTTCGTTCGCGAGCAACTGGTACTGGATCATCTCGGAGTACGAGTCGCCGCGGGGGCTGATCTCGCCGCGCGCGTTGATCACGCGGTGCCAGGGCAGCGGCCGGTCGGAGGCATAGAGCGCGTAGCCCACGAGACGGGCCTGTCCGCCGAGTCCGGCGAGTTGGGCGACCTGCCCATACGTGGCGACGCGGCCGGCGGGAATTCTGGCGACGACGTCGCAGATGCGCTCGTGGAGGTCCGAAGCCATGGCCGTCTATCGCCCGTCAGGCGGGCGCGCCCGGGCGCTCGTTGGCGTGGACCCGGCCCTTCCAGTTCCACCACTTGAGCAGTTCGCGCTCGGGGCCCGGCAATGCGCGGTCGGGCCTTCCGGCCTCCCCGGCGTGGGTCTCCGCGTAGTAGACGGCGCAGCGGAAGACGTACAGCACACACGGATCCATGCGCACGCCGCGCTGCTCGGAGAGGCGCTCATAGAGTTCGTTGGGGTCGCGGCCTTCGAGATCCCGGACCCGGCCGATGCCCAGTCCCGTCAGGTCGCGCGCGATGCTGGGCCCCACGCCGGGAATGGTCTGCAGATCCAGCGTGTCGGTCGCGGCGGGATTCATCGTCACTCGCTCGGTAGCCGGGGGTCGTATCATCTTCGAGAACCTTAAAGACGCGCGTGAATCTTGGGGAGTGGGAACCGATGGACAAATCTCGGCCGGGACTCGGTCTTGCACCGGCGGTCGCGCTGGCCGCCGCGCTCACCGCCTGTTCAGGAGATGGGGACGCGCCCCCGACCCGGGTCGCCGCCGGCGGGAGCGAGCCCGACGCAGCATCCGCCCTCGACCGCTTTGCCCCGGATCCGGCCGATCCCTACGCGACGCCGGAAGCGAAGTTCGAGGTGCGGGTCGAGACGGATCTCATGGTCCCGATGCGGGACGGGGTTCGCCTCGCGACGGACCTCTATCTGCCGGTCGGGCCCGCCGACCGGGGTGACCGCCTTCCCGTCGTCATGATCCGGCTGCCGTACGACAAGGCATCCTATCGGGCAGGCGCGATCTCTCCGGCGCGGTTCTTCGCGGGACAGGGATACGCCGTCGTCGTCCAGGACGTGCGTGGAAAATATGCGTCGGAGGGAAGTTATCTCCTGTCCGCGGCGGACCGGGAGGACGGCTACGACGCGCTCGAGTGGGCCTCGACCCGGCCCTGGTCGAACGGGAAGGTCGGGACCTTCGGCTGCTCCTACCTGGGGGAAAACCAGACGCAACTCATGACGCAGCGCCACCCGGCGCACGCCGCCGCCATCCCCCTGGCCGCCGGCGGGTCGGTCGGATCGGCCGGCGGGAGGTACGGCTACTTCGGCATCTTCGAGGGGGGCGCCTTCGGGCTCTCGGCAAGCTTCGGCTGGTTCCGCGGCAACGGCCGGAAGCGGCCGGGAGGGGAGCCGTCGCCCCCGGTCGAGATGTTCGCCGCGCTCCGCGAGCTTCCTACCATCGACCTCATGCGGAAGTACGGTCCGCCCGACCGGGACACGGACTGGGAAGAGGTCATGAGCACGCCGCTCGCCGACGAATGGTGGGACGGACTCGGATATCTGAGCGACGCCGACCGATTCGACACGCCGGCGCTCCACGTGAACTCGTGGTACGACCTCGGCGCCAACGAGACGCTCCAGCAGTGGCGGCTGATGCAGGACAACGCCGTGAGCGACCGGGGCGGCGCGCACCAGTACGTCATCCTCTCTCCGACGAGCCACTGCATGTCCGAGCGCGCCGCGGAGCACACGGTGGTCGGCGATGTCGATTTCGGGGACGCCCGCCTGCCGTACCTTTCGCTCTACCTCGCCTGGTTCGACCACTGGCTGAAGGGCGTGGACAACGGGATCACCGACATCCCCCGGGTCTACTACTACGTGATGGGCCGGAACGAATGGGCGTCCGCCGACACGTGGCCGCCCCCCGGGGCTGCGGCGACCCGCTTCTATCTCCGCAGCGGAGGGCACGCGAACACGAGGCTCGGCGACGGCGTCCTCTCCCCCGAGGCCCCCGGCGAGGAACCCCCCGACCGGTTCGTCTACGATCCGGCGGACCCCGTCCCCTCCCGCGGAGGCTCCGTCTGCTGCACCGGGAACCCCGAGGACCAGCCGGGCGCGTTCGACCAGTCGGATATCGAGGAACGCGAGGACGTACTCGTGTATACCGGCGATCCGGTCGGCGACGGCGGCCTCGAGATCGCGGGCCCGCTCGAAGCCCGGCTCTACGTGAGTTCGAGCGCCCCGGACACCGACTTCACCGTGAAGCTCCTCGACGTGCACCCCGACGGCCGGGCCATCAACATCGTCGAGGGCATCATGCGGGCGCGCTACCGGGACGGATACGAGGAACCCGTGATGATGGACGCGGGACAGGTCTATCCGGTTCGGGTGGATCTGCATTCGGTGGCGCACCGGTTCGCGCCCGGCCACCGCGTGCGGATCGAGGTCTCGAGTTCCAACTTCCCCCGCTTCGACCGCAACCTGAACACGGGCGGAAACAACTATGACGAGACGGAGTGGGAGGTCGCCGAGAACATGATCCATCACGCCGGCGACCGGGCCTCGCACGTCGTGCTGCCCGTCATGGAGAGAGACGGATGACGCAATCCGAGTCGCCGCCCCCGGGCTACCGTCCCGACCTCGACGAGGCGGTCGAGACGTGGTCCCGCATGGGCGACGCCTCGATTTTACGCAGCGTCGCGGCCGTCATCCTGGGGTTCGTCGCGCTGACGCTGGGCTCGGTCCTTACCGGACGGCTGATGCTGTCGCTCTTCGGCGTGGAACCGGAGATGGCTCCGGGCGCCGAGTTCATCTTCACGAGTCTGGGCGTGCGACTCGCCGTCACCATCCTGGCGGGCTTCCTCGCGGCCCTGGCGGCTCCGCGCGCGCCACGGCTCCACGCGGGCGTTCTCGCAGCGATTCTCGTCTTCTTCAGCCTCGCCTCGCTCGCCGGCCTCTCCGCCTCCGGCGATCCGTACGGACCTGCATGGTACCCCATCGCGATGCTCGTCATCGGCCCCCTGGGCGTCCTCCTCGGCGGGTCCTTGATCCGCAAACGTTCTGGCTCTTGAGCCGTTCAAGTCGCAGGCGACACGATCAGGCGCAGTCGCACTAGGTTGTTACCGCCAAGGTCAACTCAGAACCCAACTCCCGGCCGGCCAAGTGCCGTTGCACACACGGTTGAAGCGTCGTTACCGTCCGGCGTTCTCAGCGATGATCCCACGGCGACAAATTCGAACCCATGACGATTCCAACGAAACTGCAGACTATCGCTACTGAGGTTGCGACAGGAAAGCACCCCCGACGCAAGGTTCGAACCCTAATCAGGTGGTTCGGCTACCACCGTCGATGGCCGACCGTCGTCTCAGCCATTACGCAGGCCCTCCAGGAATTGCAGCTCCGAACAAGCCCCGATTTTCGCGACGTGGATCTCGACGCCTTCGTCTCGTTCTCGCCACTCGACCAGCCAGCCACCGGTCCGCATCCCAAGGGTACTTCCGAAGATCAGGGACGGAAGCCCGAGGATCTCGGATCATCGACTTCCGGAGCTGCGCTCCGCGTCGGCATGCTAGTGCGCCCTAGCACACCCGTGGCCACGGTCAAGTACGATAGTACCGTGCGGGAGGCGACTACGCTAATGATGGCCAATGATTATTCTCAGCTACCTGTCACCCAGAACGGATATCAAATCGACGGCATCATCAGCTGGAGATCGATCGGCAGATCTCTATCGCAGAGCCAACCGTGTGAAAGAGTAGGTGACTGTTTGGACGATGCCTACTCCAGCGTCCTAGTGCCTCAAGACACTCCGTTTCTGGATGCGGTGGAGAAGATCGCCAAAGAAGAAGTCGTTCTCGTCTGCGACGCAACAAGAAAGCTCTCAGGTATTATCACGGCAAGCGATCTGAGTACAAAATACCACGAACTAGCCGCGCCATTCCTGCTGCTAAACGAGATTGAAGAGCGCTTACGATCATTGATTGATCGCACATTCTCGCCGGAAGAAATCGGCAACGCGAAGGACCCGCTTGACGAAAGTCGAGAAGTCAACGGCGCTGCCGATTTGACATTCGGCGAATACATTCGCCTGCTTGAGCCAAAAGGGGACTGGCCGCGGCTCGGGATAAAGGCCCACCGGACGCAGTTTCTGAGACTGCTGAGTGAAGCCAATGAAGTCCGGAACGATGTTATGCACTTCAGTCCCGATGAACCGAAGACCGAAAGCGTGACTCAGCTGCGGACCCTATTGATACGCTGTGGGATCGACTAAGGCGCTCAATAATGACCAAGTTATAATGAGACCAGAAACGCTGGCTGTGAAGACAGGCATGGACCCGTACGGGACGAGCCGGGCGATCGCGCCTCCGATCACGCTCTCGACGACCTTCGAGCGCGGGGAGGATGGGTCGTACCCCGGGGGGTTCGACTACTCCCGCAGCGGGAATCCGAACCGGGCCGTGCTGGAGGCGGCGCTGGCCGCGCTGGAAGGCGGACCGGAAGCCGTCGCGTTCCCCTCGGGGATGGCGGCGACGTTTTCCGTCATCTTCTCGCTCTCGCCCGGGGATCACGTCGTCGCGGCGGACGACGCGTACTACGGAACCGGCGTCCTCCTGCGGGATTCGTTCTCGGAGCGCGGAATCGAGGCGAGCTTCGTCGACATGACCGACCTCGACGCCGTCCGCTCGGCCATGCGGCCGCACACCCGTCTCGTGTGGATGGAGACGCCGTCCAACCCGCTCATCCGGATCTCCGACATCGAGGCGATCGCGGGCATCGCGCGGGAGGGCGGGGCGATCTCGTGCTGCGACAACACGTGGGCGACGCCGCTCCTGCAGAGGCCGCTGGATTTCGGCGTGGATCTCGTCATGCACTCCACGACCAAGTACTTCGGCGGCCACAGCGACGTGACCGGGGGGGCCGTGATCGTGCGCGAGCCGGGCGGGACGCTCGAAGCGCTGCGGAAGATCCAGAAGGACGGCGGCCTCGTCCCGTCGCCCTTCGACGCCTGGCTCACGCGGCGCGGACTTGAGTCCCTCGCCGCGCGCATGGCCATGCACTGCGCCAACGCCATGGAGCTTGCCCGTTTCCTCGACGCTCATCCGCGCGTCGCGCGGGTCTACTATCCGGGTCTTCAGCAGGACCCTGGATATGCGCTCGCCGCGCGTCAGATGTCGGACTTCGGGGGGATGTTGTCGTTCGATGTCGTGGGGGGGCGGGAGGAAGCCTTCGCGGTCGCGGCCAACGTGAACGTGATTGCCCGGGCCACGAGTCTCGGGGGAACGCACTCCCTCATCGAGCACCGGGCGTCCGTCGAAGGGGCGGCGACCCGCGCACCGGAGAACCTGCTGCGGATGTCCGTCGGCCTCGAGCACGTCGACGATCTGAAGGAGGATCTGGACCGGGCCCTCGCCGCGGCCGGCTGAGCCCCCAACCGCACCGGAGGCGTTCACGCAGACTTCCTTGGGAAATACCGTAACGCATATTCTATAAACGTGTTATGTATTGAGTCCCAGAGCGCCGAGGTCTCGGTTCGCTGGCCGAGGGACGGTTGCACCCACTCCTCTAAGCTGGCGGCGAACGGCACGCCCGCTCCCGCGTCCCCGAACGGGGAATTGTTGTACCGCCCTGATCGACCGCGGGATGATGGCGGGGATGTCGATACGACCGCGGCGCCGATCCGTGCCCGTAGCCCGAAGCGCAAGGAGGAGGTCGTCTCCCCGTGACGGCTTCATTGCTCGTACCTGTGACGAGGTGGAGGCCCGTGGCGTGGAACCGTAGCCCCTCGCCTTGACCCGTCTATCCCCAAGCGATTAGATCAGCGTCGGCACCACCGCAGGAACCCGAGCCGGGTTACCTGCCGAATACAAGAGCCGATGTTCCAACGGGGGCGGCTGATCACCGTAACCGGGCGAATAGGCAGGGTCTTCCCGCATTCCTGCGAGTTGGTGCCAAAAGCCCGGCACCATCCTTGTGCCGGCCCGAAATTGCGACCAAGGCCGACGACCAAGGCCGAAGAGTAACGGAGGCCGGTTTGTCAGACTCAACGCCGCAATTTTCCGCCTGGCACACTACCCGCTGCCGGACTTCAGCCCGCATCACTCCCAGGCCATCGCCGGGCACGGTACTGCTGCCGGTGCTGGTAGGACTTGCCGCCGCTTGTGGCGGAGAAAGCGCCGGGCCTTCGATGCCGCCGCCACCTCCCCCTCCCCCGCCGAACCGCCCGCCAGCCGCGGTCGGCTCGCTGCCCGCCGTGGCTGTGACCGTGGGCGAGTCCGCGACGGTGGATGTGTCGGGCGCCTTCAGCGACCCGGACGGAGGCTCGCTCGCATACACAGCGGGAACCTCCAACGCCGCGGTCGCGACCGCGTCCGTGTCAGGCAGCGTAGTAACGATCACGGGCGTGTCAAAAGGCGCGGCGTCGGTGACCGTCACCGCGACGGACGGCGGGGGGCTGAGCGCGCAGCAGAGTTTCGGCGTGACGGTACCCAACCGGGCTCCGGCTGCGCTGGGCACGCTTCCGGCCGTGGAGTTCACGGTGGGCGAGTCGCGGACGGTCGACGTCTCGGGCGCGTTCACGGACCCGGACGGCGACGCGCTTACGTACTCGGCGTCTTCCTCGGACGTGACTGTGGCGACGGCCTCCGCCTCGGGCACGGTCGTGACCGTGACCGCAGCGGCGCAGGGCAGGGCGGTCGTGACGGTGACGGCAGCGGACGACGGCGGCCTAAGCGCGGAGCAGAGTTTCGCGGTGACGGTGCCGAACCGCGCCCCGGCGACGGTGGGCGCGCTTCCCGGCCTCGACCTGATCGTGGGAGAGTCGCGGACAGTCGACATCTCGGGCGCGTTCACGGACCCGGATGGCGACGCGCTTTCCTACACCGCCACTTCGTCGCGGACGAGGGTGGCTTCGGCTGCGGTGACGGGTACCGTGGTCACGGTGACGGCGGTGGGTGCAGGCGAGGCCGTGGTCACGGCGATCGCGACCGACGCAGGGGGCCTGAGCGCGACGCAGACGCTGGCCGTCTCCGCACGGGAGCCCGTGCCCGTGCGCATCACGGGAGTGGCTCCACCCGTTCTGGTCGAGGGGGAATCGGCGACGATCCGCGGGCAGGGCTTCTCCTCGTCGCCGGGCGAGAACGAGGTTCTGGTCGGCGGCCTTCCCGCCACCGTGACCTCTGCCGATGGGACGAGTCTCGTCATCGACGTACCCTACGCGGACTGTCTCCCGCCCCGGACGGCAGCACTTGCGGTGTCCGCGTTCGGAAGGAGCGACGAGACCTCCGTCGGCGTGACGCCGGCGCGGGAAGAGGATCTTGCGCTGCCTCCAGGTTGGTATCGCTACTCGTCTGCCGGGTCCGGGTGTCTACACCTCCCGCGTTCCGGAACAGGGGGCGAATACCTGATAGGTGTTGTCTCCACTTCGGAGGTGCCGTCAGCGCTGACCCGGGTCACGATTAACAGTCTCGTGGGTGATCCTTCGGTGGCTGCGGAGGGCCGCGGCAGGATGGTGGGGCAGCTCGCCGCCTCGCAGGCGCTCGCGCGCGCAGAGTCTGGCGGATTGAGTGCGCGACCTAGCCAAGGTTTGCCGTCCAGCCTTGCCCAGGAGGCGCTCGACCCGTCGCGCGACCGGCGGCGACATGACGAAATCATGGAGCGCAATCGCAGTCTGGTGCGGCGCTTGGGCCGGCCCGACTGGCCGGCTCGGGCGGTGGACGCGTTCGCCAACACGCTCAACTATGCACGCGGGGACACGGTGACTGTCTACGCCGATCCCCACCGCACCTGTCAACAATCCGGTCAGGTTCGTGCCGTGGTCCGGCTCGTGGGAGATAACGGCATTTGGCTGGACGATCTCGCTAATCCCAGCGGCACGTTCACCGACACCGAACTCACCGGTTTCGACGCGTTCCTGACCCGGCACGCGCGATCGGTGCATGACGAGTACTTTGGCCGTCTGTCAGATGTCGATGCAAACGAACGGATGCTCATCCTCATGACCCGGGAGGCGAATCGCATCGAGGGTTTGGCTGGCTTCGTTTCATGGTACGATCTCTATCCGGCTTCCCAGTGCGCGACCAGCAACGAGGCGGAGATCACGTACCTCTATGTGCCCGATCCGGCGGGTGTGGTTGGAGCAGCGAGAACAAAGCAGCGCCTGCTCGATTACTACCCGCTCCTGCTCACCCACGAGATAACCCACCTGGTGCAGGCAAGCGCCGAAGTGCTGGGCCCGGCGGACTTCAAAACGACTTGGGAGCACGAAGGCGGAGCCAGTTTGGCGGAGCAGCTCGTCGCCTATCGGCTGTTCGGGCACGGATCGAACCGGAATCTCGGCTACGAGGAGTTTCAGGCCGGGCGCTCGTGGTATTTGGACGCGTGGGTTGCCGACATGACCGCCTTCTTCGGATGGGACTGGAGCGGCGCTGGTAGTGGCCGCATCGCGGGCGCCCCTGAGGAGTGCACCTGGATCGGTCTGCCCAGAGAGGGGAACGACGGTCGGTGTCTGGGTAACCCGGCGTACGGTGTCTCCTCCATGGTGTTCCGCTATGCAATGGACCGCTGGGGTAGCGACTATCCGGGCGGCGAGGCGGCGTTGATGAGACGGCTTACACAATCTCCTCACAGCGGGTTCGCGTCTCTGGAGGATGTCAGCGGCTGGCGCATCGAGGCGATCATGGCGGATTTCTATTCGATGCTGTGGGCCGATGGTCGCATCTATGACGCGTATGGTATGACCTCTTGGAACCTCTACGACATCTTCGGCAGGTTTCCTCGATACGCCCAACTCCTTCCGTGGACCTCGTCGCACCCCGCGTTCGAAGGTTCGTGGAACGTCCGCGCCGGTTCCTCGTTCTACCTCCACTGGACGCCGAGGGGTGGCATGGCGCCGACCAGCCTCAAGGTGGTATCCGCCGCGGGACGAGTCCCGGACCACATTTCGGTTTGGGCGCTGAGGATCCGATGACGCACGACGCCGACACGTTCGAGACCCTGCACTCGGGCCTGACGGTAGAGTTGATCCAGACGCCGCGCGCGGATCTCGTGACTTGCCGTCCCGGGGAGAAGGCCACTGATGTCCTGGATCGCAACGAGGCCGGAAACGGTGCCCGGCGGGAGACTTACGACTACCTGCCGGTGGAGGATGGAGATGAGATCGTCGGACTCTTCCGCACGAGGCTGACGGCGGCTATTCGCCCGGTTGGCGGCGCGATCGTCGAATCGCACATGGACCGTCTCTCATCGGCGAATCTGATCGGGGGTGATGGCGCGATCCTCGACTTTCTCAGAGAGATCGACGAAAAACCCTATCGTCTCGTGGTCGCCGGTGACCGGATCTCCGGACTCGTCACATGGTCCGACCTTCAGAAACTCCCCGTGCGACCGGTATTATTCGACCTCGTGACGGGGCTTGAGGCGGAAATGGTCCATGCGATCAAGCACCGCTATCCGTCCGGAGAAGGTTGGCTCGTGTATCTGCGGTCTGAGGGTCGGCGGAATGTGCGCCGACGGATTGAGAGAGGCGAAGAGAACGATAGCCGAGTCGATGCGTTGCTGTATACGTATTTCTGCGACAAAGCCCGGATCCTGCGTGCGATGGACTGCCCCCGTTCCTGGGAAGGGTCCGAGTACCCGGATGAGTTCGGGAGGATTCGAGACCTGCGGAACCAGATCGCTCACCTCCACGACTACGTGGCGTCGCGCCAGGAGGTGACGAGGCTGCAGGAAACGGTCCGCAGCCTCCTGCGCATTCGGCCGGAGCTGAGAAAATGGCGAACCGAAGGCGAACATTGAGGAGCACCAGCGAGCGCGCCGAAAAGATCGATCCGGTCATTACCTCGTGGACCCTCAACTCCTTCGGTGGTGTCAGTGGCGGGCGAAAATCTGACACATGTGGCGGGTGAAGGAGTGACACCGCACCGGAGGCGTTCCCGCGCGAACGTCTCAGCCCTCCAGCGCGTGAATCCAGTCGGTGAAGACTCGCTCGCCGGCCGGGCGCAGCCCCGCGTGGCGACCCGATTCGAGGAGCGCTTCGACGAGGGTCTGCCCGTATCCGCGGCTGAACGCGAGGAGGACGGCGTCGGCCCGCCAGGTGACGATCTGGCAGGGGACGTGGAGGACCGGCCCCTGGGTCAGGAACGGCCGTGCTCGCCCCGGTTCGAAGAGATCGAGACCTGTGACGCTCTCCAGCACCTCCGGAACGGCGTCTCCGAGGAGGGCGAGCCAGCAGTGGGAGTCGGTGGTGTCCGTGTAGTGAGGGCCGTCCGGCATGGCCGGCGCCGCGCCGGGTCCGACGTGCCACACCGATGCCTGGGTCCCGTTCATCCGGTTGATCATCAGCCCGTCGCGGACTGCGACTTCTCCCGGCCTGGCGGGCACGTCGAGGCCGAACGGCCGCACGGTCCCGATATCCCGGTTTTGGACGTCCCAGCGCGCGCGGTGGCTGAGGTCGACGAGGCCGGCCTGGCGCATGACGTCGGTGGGGGCGCGGTCCGATTCGTAGTCGAGCACGACGTTCCAGCCGGCACGGTGCTCGGTGCGGGCGGGCGCGGCGTCGAAGCGGACCGGAGACCGGCGATGGGCCGCGGGCGCCGGCTGCGATGGCGCTTCGCCGGACCGGCGCGGGCGCCCTTCGGGGGCGATCCGCAGGCGCTGTCCTTTCGGATCATGGAAATGGGGAGGCACCACGGTTGCGGTCGAACGCACGGTCCGCCGGCCCAGCGACTCGTACAGGTCGAGCGATCGGCCCCGCTCCGCCAGCCGCTCCTCGACGAGGGCGAGTCCGTACTGCCAGCCCAGCGTCTCGCTGTGCCGCGTCGTGCAGACGAAGCCGGCGATCCGGTCCCCGTCCACGACGAGCGCCCCGTCTGCGGGGCGGTGGGCGACGTTGCGAGCGGTCCCGCCACCCGCGTCGCCCGCGGGGTCGTCGACCCGGAGGCCCACGAGCTTCAGCCGCCCGGACTGCCCCTCGCAGTAGCGAAGCGCCGCGGCGCCCACCTTGCCGGAGGCCGTGTCCTCGCGGTCCCAGAGCCAGCCCATGCCGATGTCGAGGAGCGTGACGCGCTGCTCGGACTCCGTTCCGATGATCACGTGTCCCTTCTCGGCCCGCAGGCAGTTCTGCGCTTCGAGCCCGAACGGGCGGATGCCGTATTCCGCCCCGGCCTCCCACAGCAGGTCCCACACGTAGCGGGCGTGGCTCGCCCGCACGTGGAGTTCATAGGACAACTCGCCCACGAACCCGAGGCGCAGACACCGCGCGGCGACGCCGTCTCCCACCTCGATCTCGCGGCAGCCGAGATACGGGAACGCCTCGTCCGACAGCTCCGCGTCCGTGATCTTCTCCAGCACCCCCCGGGCGTTGGGCCCGGCCAGGTTGATGGAGGCGAAGGCGTCGGTGAGGTTCACGAGGTTGTAGTCCCACCCGTCGTACCGCGTGTGGAAACGGAGCCACTCGACCGTGGCCCCCGCCCGGTTCGAACTGGTCGTGAAGTAGAACTCATCCTCGCCTGTCCGCACGACGACGCCATCGTCGATGATGTTGCCGGTGTCGTTGCACATCGCCGAATACGTGCAACGGCCGGGCCGGGTCCGCGTCATGTCGGAGACGTAGACGCGCTGGAGAGCGCGCAGGGCGTCGGGTCCCCAGATCCGGAACTTCCCCAGCGGTGAACTGTCGAGGAGGCCGACGTTCTCGCGCACGTTGCGGATCTCCTCCAGGCACTCGCGGTCCGCGCTGAAGTAGCGCGCCCGCAGCCAGGGCCCGGCCCGGCGGAACACGGCGCCCCGCAAAGCCTGATCGTCGTGGAGCGGCGTCCGCTTGTGGATGTCGTGGTTCGGGCCCGCGAGCGTTGCGAGGGAAGGGGGGATGACCGGCGGGCGCACCGTGGTGGCGGCAAAGCTGCCGACGGGCCGCCCCGCGATCTCGGCCATCGCCATGGCGAGGTTCTGGCCAGGCACGCGGTACTGGCCCGGGCCGAGACCGAAGTTGCCGAAGCGCTTCGCGAGTTCGGGCACGTCGAAGGCGTAGGCGGCGCTCTGGGCCGCGTTCTTCCATGTGCCGTCCTCGTCGAAATCGAGGAACGCCTTGCGGCCGGGGGCGAGGCGGCGTTCGGCGACGGGCCCGCGGACGATCGAGGAGCCCCGGGCGGGCCCCGGCAGGTCGGCCAGACGCGGGCGCTCCCGGGCCAGCGCTCCCGCGACGTCCGCGCCGCAGGCCGCGGCGGCCTCGAGCCCCGCGATCCGCCCGGAAGATGTGAGCGCCTCGAGATCGGTGAGCCGAAGGACGCCGCCCGCGGCAAACACGTCGGGCGGGAGGCGCTCGAGCTCGAAGGTCCGGGTGTGCTCGCCGTGGCGGAAGCGCGCGCCGGCGCACGAGAGGACGCCGATGTCCGGCT
This sequence comes from Gemmatimonadota bacterium, assembly GCA_022826685.1. GTDB lineage: Bacteria > Gemmatimonadota > Gemmatimonadetes > Palauibacterales > Palauibacteraceae > Palauibacter. Next base: position 20,980 of record JAJDUL010000001.1, read on the forward strand.
GGCGTCCCGCGCTCGCCACGAGCAGATCGCACGCCACGCGCAACGAATCGCCCGCCCCGCCGGCCGCGGACCCCACGGTCGCGCCGCTCCCCGAACCGGTCGTCGTCCGGGCGGCCAGTTCGACGCGACTCATCCGGCTCCGCCCGCGCACGCGGCTCGCGGCCCACCCCCGCCGGAAGTCGATCCCCGCGCCGACCAGCGCGGCCACCAGCGCTTGATCGTGACCTTCGCGCCGCGCATCCGCGACCACGCGCACGTCCACTCCGAGCGACGCCAGATCGAGGGCGGCCTCCAGCCCCAGATCGTCGCCCACGCTGAAGGCGGCGGCCGTGCCCGGCCGGACGCCGTACGTCCGCGCGAGCCGGATCGCCGTGTCGACCTGCATCAAGCCCGGCCGGTCGTTGTGCTCGAACACGAGCGGCCGTTCGATCGAGCCCGTCGCGACCACCACGGCTCGCGCACGGCACTCCCAGTGCGTCTCGTCGAAGGCGGCCGCCGTCCCGCTGTCGGTCCGGCTGCCGGTACCGGGACACTGGAAGCCCGTGAGGAGGTTCTCCCCCCAGATCCCCGTGACCGGTGCGTGTCGGAACACGCGCACGGATTTTATGCGCTCGAGTTCGCCGGCGAGGGCGGACACCTCCCCGGCGAGCGGACGACCGTCCCGCACGCGCCAGTCGAGGTGTCCCCCCAGCCACGGCCGGCGTTCGAACAGGCACACGCGAAGGCCGAGCCGCCCCGCCTCGAGCGCCGCGGAGATCCCGGCCGGGCCGCCGCCGACCACCGCCACGTCGGCGTGGAGATAGCGTTCGGCCCGCGCCCCCCGGTCCGGGACGTCGAGCCGCAGCACGCCCAGGCCGGCCAGCCCGCGCATCCGCTCCTGGAAGAACCGGGCGGCCCACGCGGGCCGGTGGAAGAGCCGGTAGTAGAAGCCCGCCGGCATGAACCGGTCGAGCCGGTCCAGAAGGCCGAACACGTCGAAACGCGGATCTCCCCGCACGTTCTGCGCGCCGACCTCCATCCCCTCGCGCAGCGGCGTCGTTCCCGCGGACTGGTTCGGGACGCCGTCGATCGAGACGAGCTGGCTCGACCCCTCTCCCTCCAGGTCGTAGAGGCCCCGCGGCCGGTGATATTCGAAGCTCCGGCTGAAGGTGCGGATCCCCGCCCCCCAGAGCGCCGAGGCGACCGTATCTCCCTCGAACCCCTCCAGCGCGCGTCCGCACCAGCGGAACCCGACCGTGCGGGAGCGGTCGATCCGCTCCGTCGAGGAGGGAGGCAGCCGGCTCACGACGAGTCTCTCCCGCCCGCCTCGTGCCCGCCTGCCTCGGCGCCGCCGGGCGGAGCCTCGCGGTTCGTGGCCGGGTCGCGCCAGGTCGAAAACCAGACGCCGCAGCCCGCCCCGTGGTGCCACCACTCCTCCTGCGGCTCCGGGCGGTTCATGCGGAATTGCGCCCAGCGAAAGTGCGCTTCCGCGGCAACCGCGGGATCCGACCCGACCGCGGCTTCCAATCCGGACCCCGGATCCGCCTCCGCAGGCCTCGGGCCCCGCTCCGGTCCCCCGTAGGTGAACTCGTACACGTCGCGCTTCCCGCACACGGGACACGTCAACCGGAACGTCACGAGCGGCGTTCCCGGGTCGGGTCCACCGTCGCGTCCCCCGTCGGGTCCACCGTCAGTCCCACTGGCCGTACTTCATCGTCGTGGCCGTCTCCCCCATGTACCGGTTCTCGAGGAAACGGCGGAGCGCGAACGGCTCCAGGATCTCCGGCGCCTCCTCCCGCGCCATGAACTCGGCCATGTACTTGCCGGCGACGGGCCCGGACTTGAAGCCGAAGTATCCCCAGCCCACGTCAAGGTAGAGTCCCTCGTGCGCGAAGTTGCCGTCGAGGATCGGCGCCATGTCCGGCGTCATGTCCGCCAGCCCCGCCCACACTCTCAGAAACCGCACGCCCTTCAGGCACGGCATGAAGTCCGTCAGCGCTTCGGCCTGGTGCTTGAAGTAGCCCGCGGTGACGTCCGTCGTGTAGTTCACCTGCGGGTCCATGTGCGCGCCCGTCGCGATCTCCCCCTTCAGCGTCTGGTTCGCGTAGACGTGGTAGGCGCCCGAACTCACGACGTGGTGGAGGAACGGCTTGAGCGGCTGCGTCACCATCGCCTGGATCGTGAGCGGGTTCACCGGCAGCTCGATGTCGAGCATCGCCGCGATCGCCGGCCCGTATCCCCCCGCCATGATCCCCAGCTTCCGGCACCCGATCGGCCCCGCGCTCGTCCGCACGCCCGTGACCCGCCCGCCCTCCGTGTCGATCCCCTGAACCTCGACGCCCTGGTGGATCGAGGCCCCGTGCAGGCTGGCGCCGCGGGCGAGTCCCCACACCACCGCGTCGTGGCGCACGACGCCGCCCGGCGGGTGATACATGCCCGCCTGGATCGGGTGCGCGGGCCGGTCCGACACGTCCAGCGCCGGGACGAGTTCCTTGCACTGCTGCGGGTCCACCAGCTCCGAGCGCACGCCGTAGAAGTTCGCCGTGTTGACGGAGAGCCGGAACGCGGCGACCGCCGCCTCGCTGTGCGCGAGGTTGAGGTTGCCGCAGTTGTGGAACATGAGGTTGAAGTCGAGTTCGTCCGTGAGGATGGGCCACAGCTTCAGGCCCTCGTCATAGAGCGGGACGTTCTCCTGCGTGCGCTGGTTCGCCCGGACGATCGCGGTATTCCGCCCGGATCCCCCGAACCCGATGTACTCGCTCTCGAGCACGGCGATGTCCCGGACCCCGTGGTCCTTCGCGAGATACCAGGCCGTGGCGAGCCCGTGGATGCCGCCCCCGATGATCACGACGTCGTAGTGGCGGCGGAGCGGCCTCTTCTCCCACAGCCGCCCCGGGCGAATGACCCCCGCTCCCAGCGCGGACTTCAGCCTCCCCAGCCGGGCAGCCCGCGGCAAAAGCTCCGCTGCGTTCGAGCGGCGCTGCATCACGCCTGAAACGCTCCGCTCTGCGTCGCTCCTCGGTCACATAGCAAGGGCTATGCTCCCTCGTCGCTCCTTGTCAGGCGAGCGCTTCACCGCTCTCGGCGCTGACGCGGGGTTTTGCCACGGGCTGCCAGGATTCATGGAACGCGAGCTCACGGGATGCGAGTCGACGGAGGAAGGGTCAGCCGATGACCGAATAGGACGAATCGGGATTCATCGTCCGGAGCCGACTGAAGAACCCGAGATCGCAGTCCCGTCTCGTATACTTCATGTGGAACCGGACCGGATCCGCATCGTGGTCGCGCCCGCCCTCGACCTGCTCGATGAGTTCGGCCATGAGCTGCCCCGCGACCGGCGCGTTCTTGAACTGGTTCCCGGAAGTCCCCACCGCCATGTAGAAGCCGGGCAGATCCGACTTGTCATAGATGGGGATCCAGTCGTCCGACACGTCATAGAGGTCGACGAGTCCCTGCCGCGCCTCCGGCACGGGGAGTCCCTGCACCCGCTGCGCCTCGCGCAGGACCTGCGTCCTCCACTGATAACTGAACGTATTGTCATAGTCGTCCGGGTCCTCCACCCACTCCAGATCGTCACAGGGCGGATCCTCGGAGCCGATCAGAATGTGGTTGCCGACCTCGGGTCTCGAATAGCATCCGATATCGCTGTCCGAAATCAGCATTCCGACGACGTTATAGTCGACGCCCTCCGGCGCCGGCACGTGGCAGACCTCCTGCTTCAGGGCGCGCGTCTTGATGTTCATCCCGTCCTCGACCCCCGCCATCCGGTTGATGACGAAGGAGTGGGGCCCGCCGACATTCACGACGACCGGCGCCCGCACCTCGGAGCCGTCCTTCAGGCGGACGCCCGCGACCCTCCCCTTCTCCCGCAGGATCTCCGTCACCTCGGTGTTGAAGCGGAACTCGCCTCCGTGGGCCTCGCACCCGAGTTGAACGTTGTGGCAGCAGAGTTGCGGGTCGTTGATATAGCCGGATTCCGGGATGTAGACGGCCCCGGACACGTTCCCGCCCGTCGGCCGGCCGAACGCCGGGTTCTCCTCCGTCACGGGAGGGCCGAACTGCCGCGTGTCGAGGACGGAGAGCTTCTCGCGCATCCCCTCCGCGTCCAGGTCCTCGTACGCGACGTGGAGTTCGTCGAGACTGTCCTTCACCCGCTGCAGGTAGTGGTTCTTCTCCGTCTTCGTGACGAGGCAGCCGGTGTTGACGTAGCGCGCCAGCCCGGAGGGGTCCGGCACGCCGACGTACTTCCCCCAGTCGAGCCAGTAGAAGTAGGACTCGCGCGCCATCGCCACGCCGTCGGGGGTCGAATAATGGAGACGGATGATCGCGCAGGTGTTCGAGGTCGAGCCGTACCCGGCGGCGGGGAGCTTGTCGACGTTGAGCGTGCGGAACCCGCGCTTGGCCAGCTCGAATCCGGTGCAGACGCCGATGACGCCCGCCCCGATGACGATCGCGTCGTAGTCCTGGGACATCGCGTTCCTCACCTGCCGATTCGCTCGTACACCGCGTGCGAGACGCGCTCGTTCCCGTCCGCGTCCGTACTCCGGTACTCGTTGTCGATCCGGTTCCCGTCCTCGGAAAGGACGTTGATGATGACCTGCGTGACGCGGCCGTCCCGCCGGCTCGTGATCCGGTTCGTGTAGCGGTCTACGACCTCCACAGCCGTCTCGACCCCGTCCCGTCCGGTCACGGGCCGGAATTCGCCGTCGAACATCGTCTCGTAACTCCACTTCGCCTCGCCGCCGCGGGCGTTCGTGGACTCGACGGTGATCTTCATCCCGCCGTCCCCCCAGGGGTCATAGGTCATGACGTTGAGGGCCGGGGCAGGCGCGTCGGAGCGCAGCTTCCACACGCCGTAGCGGGGGTTGGCGCGGTCGGCGGCCGGATCCGTGGGGGTCCCCGGGTTGAAGAGGAAGTAGTCGTAGATCGCGCGCGAGATCTGGGCGATCGTCGCCTCGCGCGCCGGGACGGACCGCTCCGAGTCCTTCACGAACACGACCGTGATCACGTGTCCGGCCCCGTCCGGGAGGTAGATATAACCGACATCGTTCGTCGTCCCGCCGATCGTGCCCGTCTTGTGGCCGACGGGCGTGCCGGGCGGCAATACGCCCTTGATGCGGCCGATGCCGGTCTGGACGCGCAGCATGACGTCCTTGAAGACCTCCGTGTTCTTCGAGCCCAGCGCCTTCCCCGCCCAGGTCATGGCCAGCAGGTGCGCCATGGCGCGGGGTGTCGAGGTGTCCTGCGGGTCGGTCGAAAACGCCTCGCGGGCCGCCTCCCGCTCCGAGGCGGAGACCTCGCCCGCGCGCTCGCGGAACTCCGCCATCGAAATCCGTCCGTCCGCCGGGGTCTCGACGCCGGAGTAGTCCCCGATGAGGACGGACGTCGGACGGTTCACGCTCAGGCCGTCCACGTTCAACTCACTCATGCGGGCATTCACGGCGTCCGGGCCTCCGGCCGCGGTCAGGGTGAGATCCGTCGCGCTGTTGTCGGAGATGAGGAGCATCAGTTCGAGCAGGTTCCGGAGGGAGAGCGCCACGCCGGGGTCGTCGAACAGGTTCGAGATCGTGCCGCTGCCGGGATGGATGTCGCCGGGTTCGAGTTCGACCATGTCCGCGAGCGTGATCTCGCCCCGGTCGACGCGGGACAGGAGTTGGACCGCGATCGGAACCTTGTAGGTCGAGGCCATCGGGAAGCGTTCGTCCTCGTTGAACCACACCGCGCGGCCCGTCTCGATGTGGACGGCGCCCACGCCCACCGTGCCCCCGCTGCTCGGGGCCAGCCGCTCGATTTCCGCGAGAAGACGGCCGAGGCCGGGGTCGCCTTCGGGCGTGACGGACTGCGCCGCGAGAGGGACGGCGGCCACGAGCCCGATCGCAAGGGTCGCCGTGGTCAGGGTCGCTGCCCGCTTCGTGGCGGCCCGCCCGGTGAAGTGATGACGTGTCCGGAGGCGCATCGATCTTACTCCCTGGTTCGTTTGAGCTGGATCCCGCTCCAGCCGGTACGGTAGCCATTGCGCAGCGCCCGGACGAGACCGCCACGACGGGTCGCCCCGGGAAGCCGATCCGTGACATACTCCGCGTATGAACGCAGGAGAGGAGACCATGCCGGGCGACGGCAGCGCACTGTCGTCCGAGGAACGCCGCGCGGTGGAAGCGGTGGATGCGGAGCGGCTGTTCGCGCTCCTCGCCGACCTCATCGCGATCGAGAGCGTCGCGAACCGGGAAACGCCCGCCCAGGAGCGCGTGGCCGCGGAGATGCGCGATCTCGGTCTTGAGACGGACGTGTGGGAGATCGACTTCGAGCGGCTGCGCCGGCACCCCGCCTACACGGCCGACGTGGACCGCCACGAGGGTCTCGGGGTCGTCGGCAGCATGGGCCGCGGCGAGGGCCGGACGCTGATCCTCAACGGCCACGTCGACGTCGTCCCCGCGGGCGAGGCCGAGCGCTGGACGCACCCGCCGTTCGAACTCAAAGAGCGCGGCGGGCGGCTGTTCGGACGAGGCGTCGTGGACATGAAGGGGCAGCTCTCCGCCGCGGTCGGGGCCGCGCGGGCGCTGCGCGACGTGGGGATCGAGCTGGACGGCGTCCTCCAGATCCAGAGCGTGATCGGCGAGGAGGACGGCGGCTCCGGCATGCTGGCCACGATCGAGCGTGGCCACACGGGCGACGGGGCGATCGTCGTCGAGCCGACGGAGTTCGTCATCGCGCCCGCGCAGGCCGGCGCGCTCAGCTTCCGGCTCACCGTCCCCGGCCTTGCCGCGCACGGGGCGATGCGGGAGGAAGGCGTGGACCCGGTCGAGAAGTTCATTCCGATCTTCCGGCGGCTCCGGGCCCTCGAGGCCGGACGGAACCGCGACGTGTCCGACCCGATGTTCAGCGGGGAAGCGCTGCCGTACGCCCTGACCATGGGACGGCTCCGGGCGGGGATCTGGCCCTCGACGGTGGCGGAGAGCCTCGTCGTCGAGGGTCGCTACGGCGTCGCGCCCGGGGAGGACCTCGCCGGGGCGCGCCACGCGTTGGAGGACGCCGTGGCCGACGCCGCCTCCGGTGACGCATGGCTGCGCGACCACCCGCCCGCCGTCGAGTGGGTCGGGGCGCAGTTCGCGGCCGCCCGCACGGACGCGAGCGACCCCGTGGTCGGCACCCTGGCCGGCGCCGTGCGGTCGCTCGGCGGCACGGACGCCCGCATCGGGGGCGTGCGTTACGGCGCGGACATGCGGCTCCTCGTCAACCACGGCCGCGTGCCCACGGTGCTCTTCGGCCCCGGCGACGTCCGCGAGGCCCACCGCCCCGACGAAAGCGTCCGCGCCGCCGACCTCGTCGAGCTCGCCCGCATCCTCGCCGTCACCGCAATCCGTTTCTGCGCGCCCGGCGCGGGCTGATCCACACTCGATACCTGCGACTCAGCGGCTCGCAATTAAAGATTCGAGTTCATTTCTTTATTAGCGGTGTGCGCTATTCAAGTCACTTAACCCCGTCACGACCTCGCCGGCGTCGTCTCCCGTGCGACGGAGGGCGCCGCTTCAGGTGACGAGCAGGGTGCCGATCCTGGCGATCTGCTCGAAGTGTCCGTCGCTGGTCAGCACGGTGGACCCCGTGTGGGCCGCGCAGGCCGCGATCCAGGCGTCGTTCGTCGGAATCGGTGTCCCCGCCCGCTTCAGGTCGGCCACGATCTCGGCGTAACAGCGGGCTACGGCGTCGTCGACCGGCACCACCTCGACCGGTGGCGCCGCGAGGAAATCCGACAACTCGGCCTCGTTGCGGGTTCTATGTGCGCCGGCGAGGAAACCGAACCGGAGTTCCCCGAGCGTCACCGCCGGCACGCCCACCCAGATGGCCCCGTCCAGGATATTTGCGATCCGGGCGTTGCCCCTCCGCAGGCGGCTGTAGGCCGACGTGTCCAGACAGTAGCGGCTCATTCCCACATTTCCGGGTCGATCTCTCCGAAGTCGCGGGTCGCAGCCTCGAACTCGCGGAATTCCGCGTCAGTCCAGCCCCCCGCGAAGCGTCGCAATCCATTCGATCGGGGAGTTCCGACACCGAGACTCTGCCTGAGAAGGTCCAGCACGGTTTGGTTGAGCGACGTCCCGCGCCGCCGTTTCTCGTCGTTCAACGCGCGCCCCAACTCGACCGTCACGCCTCGCACCGTCAATGTCTTCACTGGTCATCTCCGAGTGCTGTCATTATATGACTTTATCTACAAGCATAATATGCATGCACCGTGGTCGGGATCAAGAAGTCGGATACGCCTTCCGGTCGGGTCACGTCTCGCTAAGGTTGAGACTGCGTACACATATCAACGGCTACTCATCGAGTTTCTCCTGAGGACAGGTGCTGCCATGTCTGCTCGAACGTCGATCGCAATCCGGTTGGCCCTCTCATTCGCCCTGGCCTTCACGGCGGCCCCTCTCCCGCTCCAGGCACAGGCATTCGAGGTGGAGGAGGCGACGGTTGCCGAAGTCCACGCCGCTTTCCGGTCGGGCGACCTCACCTGCGAGGGGCTCGTCGCGCGCTACCTGGCGCGCATCGACGCGTACGACCAGCAGGGGCCACGGCTCAACTCGATCGCGGTCGTCAACCCGCGGGCCCTCGAGGAGGCCCGAAGCCTCGACGCCGCCTTCGCGTCCGGCGGCCTCACGGGACCGCTGCACTGCATCCCCGTCCTCCTCAAGGACCAGGTCGAGACGAGCGACATGCCGACGACCTACGGGTCGGCCCTCTTCGCCGGCTACATGTCGGAGCGCGACGGAACCATCGTCACGCGCATGAAGGACGCCGGCGCCCTCATCATCGCGAAGACGAACATGGGCGAGTTCGCCTCGCGATACGTCGGGTCCGGGTTCGGGATCATCCGCAACGCGTACGACCCGCAGCGGAATCCGAGCGGCTCCTCCGGCGGGACCGGCTCCGGCGTGGCGGCGAACCTCGGCATGATCGGCATCGGCGAGGACACGGGCGGCTCCATCCGCGGCCCGGCGGCCGTCGCCTCGCTCGTCGGCCTCCGTCCCACGCTCCCCCTCGTGAGCCGCTTCGGGATGATGCCCGCCAACCCCACCACCGACACCATGGGTCCAATGACGCGCACCGTGATGGACGCGGCCATCCTCTTCGATGTCATCGCCGGCTACGACCCGAACGATCCCGTGACGGCGTACTCGGTGGGGCAGATCCCGGAATCCTACGTGGCCGCACTCGACGCGGGGGCGCTGGCCGGAGCCCGGATCGGCGTCATCCGCGATCCGATGGATCGAACCGTGGACACGTCATCGGAAGGCTTCCGGCAGGTGCGCGCCCGGATCGAGGCGGCGCTCGGGACTCTCCGCGACCTCGGGGCCGAAGTGTTCGACGTCGCTGTCCCCGGGATCGAGGGCGTGGCGGCCATCTTCGGTGCCAATACCTACGAGACGGAAGAAGTGACGGACGCCTACCTTGCCGAACTCCGGGACCCGCCGTACCGCACGCTCGCGTCGATCCTCCTCTCCGGCCGCGTGAATCCATGGCGGGCCGCCGGCATGGCCGACCTCCTCGGGAAGACGACCCGCGACCCCGGCTACCTGGAATACCTCCTGGCGCGCGACCAGGTGAGGGAGGACGTCATCGCGACGATGGCCGAGCACGACCTCGACGCCTTCGTCTACGCCACCTTCGACCACCCTCCGGACCTGATCGCCGAGGATGTGGAGACGAACCCCGCCCCGGCCGACCGCTACGCTCTCGGCGACAACCGCTCGCTGAGCCCGCTCACGGCCTTCCCGGCGCTCACGGTCCCCGCCGGGTTCACGGACGACGGTCTCCCGGTGGGTCTCGAGTTCCTCGGCCGCCCCTTCACCGAGGCGATGCTCCTCGGCTTCGGCTACGCCTTCGAGCAGGCGACGAACCACCGCCGCCCGCCCGCCACGGCTCCGCCGCTCGGTCGTTGACCCAGTCGGTATGCACCATTATATTGTGCATGTGTCATAATCATGCATATAAGAGAGAGGTTATGTCGAAGATTCACTTCGTCGTCGAGGAAAGCGCCAGGATCCGCTACCAGGCGGAAGCGGAGCGTGAGGGGAAGTCTCTCGGGCAATGGCTGCGCGAGGCGGCCAACGAGAAACTGCAGGCCGCCCGTCCGCGGAAGTTCACCTTGGAGGAGCTACGCGAGTTCAACGCCGCGTGCGACGCCCGCCATCCACCCGGCGCCCGCGAGCCGGATTGGGAGGACGTGAAGCGCCTGATCACCGAGGACAAGCTCAGTTCCGCCAGGAAGCTGGGCCTCCTTTGATCTTCGTCCACGCCATCGCCTTCATCTTCTCCACGCTCCAACCGGAAAGGAGACGATCGTGTCCCGCATCCATTTCGTCGTGAAGGAGACGGAGAAGATCCGTTACCAGGCACAGGCCGGGCGGGAGGGGAAGTCCCTCGGGCAGTGGCTGCGCGAGGCGGCCGATGAGAAACTGGAGGCCGCCCGTCCGCGCCTGTTCACCGTAGAGGAACTCGAAGCGTTCGCCGCCAGGTGCGACGCGATGCATCCCCCCGGCGCCAAGGAGCCGGATTGGGAGGAGACCAAGCGCATGCTCGTCGAGACTCGGTTTCCGGATCCCGGCGTATGACCTTCGTTGACGCAAACGTCTTCATGTATTTCGTCGGTGCCGACCACGCTCTCAAGGGGGAGGCCCGAGCTTTCTTCTTTCACTCGAAGCGGCGCGACCGACGTCTCGTGACTTCGACGGAAGTGCTTCAGGAACTTCTTCACACGTACGTTCGACGAGACCAACGTCGCACGTTGAACGTCGCCTTTGACCTCGTAGACGCGACGGTGGCGGAGACCTGGCCCGTCGAAAGAGAAGACGTGGAACGGGCGCGACATCTTTCGACACCCCACCCGGAACTGCAGGCGCGCGACCTTATTCATCTTGCCTGCTGCATCCGGCGGGAGCCTGAAGATCTCATGACCTTCGACCGGGCGCTGGCCGCGGCCTGGCGTTCCCGGTCGCCCCGCCGGAGTTGACACGACGGTCTTCGGCTCTCCCCCCGCTCTGTCTGACCCCGGTTTTTCGGGATAGCGTATTCGGCGCAGTCTCCGCAGAAATCCGAGGCCGAGGTACGAAGGAGAGCAGCGAGATGAGGGATTCGTCGAGGCGATACGCGTCGCGCGCGCGGTGGATGGTCGGTTTGGGCGTCCTGACGGGGGTTCCGGCAGCATCGCTCCCGCTGGCGCCGGAAGCTCAAGCCCAGGAGGTCGATCAGGCGCTGGTGGCGGAGGTCGTCGCCGGTCTCCCGCTACGCGAGATCGGCCCCGCGTTGATGGGTGGCCGGATCGCGGACATCGCCGTGCACCCGCACCGGAGCAGCACGTGGTACATCGCGGTCGGCTCGGGCGGGGTGTGGAAGACGACGAACGCGGGCGTGACGTGGGACGCGATCTTCGAGGACGAGTCCGTGTACTCGATCGGCGACGTCGCGATCGACCCCAACAACCCGGACGTGATCTGGGTGGGCACGGGAGAGAACGTGAGCGGGCGCCACGTCGGCTGGGGGGACGGCGTCTACCGCAGCCGCAACGGCGGGGAGACGTGGGAGAACGTCGGGCTCCCCACCTCGGAGCACATCGGCAAGATCCTCGTCGACCCGCGGGACAGCGACGTCATCCTGGTGGCGGCGGAGGGGTCGCTCTGGGCCGCGGGCGGAGAGCGCGGCGTCTACAAGTCCACCGACGGCGGCGACTCCTGGCGGCTCGTTCTGGAGATCGACGAGAACACCGGCGTCACCGACATCGAATTCGCCCCAGGCAATCCGGACATGATCTACGCGGCGGCGTATGAACGTCGACGCAAGATCTGGGGGCACCTCGCCGGCGGTCCCAACTCGGGGATCTACAAGTCCACCGATGGCGGGGAGAGCTGGCGCCGGATCTCGGCGGGACTCCCGAGCGGCGACGTGGGCAAGATCGGACTCGCCGTCACCCCCGCGAACCCCGAGGTCGTGTACGCGACCATGGAGGCGAACGACGACGAGCGCGGCTTCTACCGGTCCCTCGACAAGGGGGAGAGCTGGGAGCGGCGGAACTCCTACATCTCCGGCGGCACGGGTCCCCACTACTACCAGGAGATCGAGGCCTCCCCGCACGACGCGGACATCGTGTACCAGATGGACGTCTTCATCCAGGTCACGCGGGACGGCGGCGCCACGTTCGGGAACCTCGAGACGGCGCGCGACAAGCACAGCGACAACCACGCGCTGTGGATCGACCCGGAGGACCCGCTGCACCTGCTCGTGGGGACGGACGCGGGGCTGTACGAGAGCTTCGACGACGGCCGGACGTTCCGGCACTTCCCGAACATGCCCATCTCCCAGTTCTACAAGCTCGCGCTCGACAACGCGGAGCCCTTCTACAACGTGCTCGGCGGGGCGCAGGACCTCGGCACGCTGTGGGGCCCTGCCCGCACGACGAACATCGAGGGGGTCCGGAACCGGGACTGGTACGCGCCGATGGGGGCGGACGGGTACGCGGTCCAGATCGACCCGCGGGATCCCGACATCCTCTACCTGCAGACGCAGCAGGGGAACCTCTACCGCTACGACCGGGAGAGCGAGGAGGCGCTCGACATCCAGCCCCAGCCCGCCCCCGGCGACCCGCCGGAGCGCTGGAACTGGGACTCGCCCGTCCTCATCAGCCCGCACGACGCCGACCGCATCTACCACGGCTCGCAGCGCGTGTGGGCGAGCGACGACCGAGGCAATTCGTGGACGGCGATCAGCGGCGACCTGACGACGAACGTGAACCGCTACGAGCTGGAGTTCATGGGGCGGGTGTGGAGCGTCGACGATCTCATCGACAACGGCGCCATGTCGAAGTACGCGACCCTCACGGGGATCTCCGAGTCGCCGGTGACGGCGGGCGTGATCTACACGGGGAGCGATGACGGCCTCATCCACGTGACGGAGGACGGGGGCACGAACTGGCGGCTCGCGGCCCCGCTGCCCGGTGTGCCGGAACGAGCCTTCATCAACGACATCGAAGCTTCGCAGCACCTCGCCTCGACCGTGTTCGCGGTGGCGGACAACCACAAGGAGGGGGACTTCCGGCCGCTCCTCTTCCGGAGCGACGACGCGGGGCTCTCATGGCAGTCGATCTCCGGCGACCTGCCGGCTGGCACGATCCTGTGGGCGATCGAGCAGGACCACCTGAACCCGAACCTCCTCTTCCTCGGAGCGGAGTTCGGGATGTACGTGAGCGTGAACGGGGGCGAGAACTGGCACATGCTCCCCGGTCCCACGATCCCGCACCGGGATCTGGAGGTCCAGCGGCGGGACAACGACGTGGTCGGGTCGACCTTCGGCCGCGGCTTCTACGTGCTCGACGACTACACGCCGCTGCGTGAACTCGCCGAGGGCACGAACACCGTCGCGGGCGCGGCGGAGGGCGGCGCGCTGTTCCCGGTGCGCGACGCGTGGTGGTACATCCCGTCCGTGCCCCTGCAGGCGCGCGGCAAGCCGACGCTCGGGACGGACGACTACACCGCGCCGAACCCGGACTTCGGCGCCGTGATCTCCTACTACCTGCCCGAGACGGCGACAACGATGGCGGAGGCCCGCCGCGCCGCCGAAGGGGAGGTGCGAGCGGCCGGCGGAGATGTGGCGTTCCCCGGCTACGACGTGCTGAACGAGGAGGCGACGGAGAGCGGGCCCCGGGCGCTGATCGCGATCGCCGATGCGGGCGGGCGGACCGTGCGCTGGGTCGCCGGCCCTGCGAGCGAGGGGCTGCACCGCGTGAGCTGGGATCTGCGGGCCCCGGCGCCGGATCCGATCGAACTCACGATGCCCGGCTTCATGCCGCCGTGGGTGGGACCGCCCCAAGGGCCCCTCGTCGCCCCGGGCGACTACTCCGCGCAACTCGTCGTGGTGACGGCCGAAGGCGCGCGGGAAGTCGGACGGGCGCAGGCGTTCGAGGTGAAAGCCGTGCCCACGGCCGAGCCGGGCACGGACTTCGGGGCCGTCGTCGCCTTCCAGAACGAAGCGTCGGAGTTGAGGCGCCGCATCGCCTCGGCGGGCGAGGAAGTCGGCCGCGCCCGCGACCGGCTGCGTCACATGCGAGCCGCGCTCCTTGAGGCGCCGGATGCCCCGCTCGAACTGTTCGGCGAACTGGATGCGCTCGGCGCGAGCCTGCAGGATTTCTCGATCCGTCTCTTCGGCGACCCGGCCCGGCAGCGCCTGAACGAGCCCACCGTCCCCTCGATCTCGAACCGCGTGGGACGGGTGATCGGCGGCCACTGGGACACGCGCCAGACGCCGACGGCGACGCACCGCCGCAACCTGGAGATCGCCGAAACGGATTTCGGCGGCTGGCTCACCGAGTTCCGGAACTTCATGGACGGCGCCTTCGCCGGCGCCGAGACCGCGCTCGAAGCCGCCGGAGCCCCCTGGACCCCCGGCCGCCCCCTCCCCGGCGGCTAGCCGAAAGTCGCCCGGGCCTCGCCGTCGGTCGTCAGTGGCCGATGGCGAGGCCGTCCTTGCGGGGGTCTGACGCGCCGGCCCAGCCGCGATCCAGCTTCATGACGAGCTGACCGCCGCCGAACGAGGCGTTCTCCCAGTCCACGAGTTCGTGGCCGAACGCGCTCATGCCGTCTTCGAGTCCGTCGGTCAGCCGCTCGACCGCGACGCGCAGGCCACCCATGTGGCGGAACCGGGCCGCGTCGATCGCCTGCTGCGGGTCCATCCCGAACTCGATCATGTTGAGCACGACCTGCGTGTGCCCCTGCGGCTGCATCGAGCCGCCCATCACGCCGAACGCCATCAGCGGTTCCCCGTCGCGGGTCACGAACCCCGGGATGAGGGTGTGGAATGGCCGCTTGCCGGGCGCAACCTGGTTCGGGTGTCCGTCCTCGAGCGTGAAGCCGGCGCCCCGGTTCTGCAGCACGAAGCCCGTCCCCGGCACCACCACGCCCGAACCGAACGAGCCGTAGATGGAGTGGATGAAGGAGACCATGTTCCCGTACCGGTCGGCGACCGACAGATAGATTGTCTCCGTGGCGGTCGCGAACTCGCCGGGCTCGACCCGCTCGGCGGCCACGGCCGGGTTGATGAGCGCCCGCCGCGCCGCGAGGTAGTCGGGATCCAGCAACTCCTTCGGGTCGATCTCCATGTGATCGGCGTCCCCGACGTGCCGGGCCAGGTCCGCGAACGCCACCTTCTTCGCCTCGATCAGGTGGTGGAGGTACTCGGGCGAGTTATGCCCCATGCCCGCCAGGTCGAACGGCTCGAGCATCCCCAGCATCTGCAGGGCGGCGACTCCCTGGCCAGCGGGCGGCAGTTCCCAGACCGTCCACCCCTTGTAGTCCATCGACAGCGGCTCGACCCAGCGCACCTCCATCGCGGCCATGTCCTCCGGCGTGAGGTAGCCGCCGAGTTCCGCCAGTCCCTCGGCCACGCGCGTGCCGAGTTCACCGCCGTACATGGCGGCCGGACCTTCCGCCGCGATCGTGCGCAGCGAGCGAGCGAAATCGGGGTTCCTGAACCAGTCGCCCGCCTGGGGCGCCCGCTCGCCGTCGATCAGGTAGGTCGCCGCCGCCCCCGGATCCGCCTGCAGCTTGCTCAACTGCCCCCGCCACTGGCCCGCGATGATCGGGGTGACGGGGAAGCCCTCCTCGGCCAGCGCGATGGCCGGCGCCACGATTTCGGCGAGCGGGCGGCTCCCGTACTTCTCGTTGAGGGCGCCCCAGCCCGCGATCGCCCCCGGCACGGTCACCGCCCCCGGCCCCGAGCCCGGCACGCGGTCGTACCCGTCCGCCCGGATCCGTTCCGGCGTCATGTGGGTTCCGGCCCGCCCGGTCGCGTCCAGACCGACGAGACGGCCCTCCTCCGCGGACCAGAACAGTGCGAACAGGTCGCCGCCGAGCCCCGTCATGTGCGGTTCGACGAGCGAGAGCACGGACGAGGCCGCGATCGCGGCATCGAAGGCGTTGCCTCCGTCGCGCAGCACGCCGAGCGCGACGCTCGATGCCATGGGCTGACTCGTCGCGACCATTCCGTTCGGAGCGTAGACGGTGGATCGCCCCGCCATGGACCCCGGAGCATTCATCGCGGCCTCCTGACTTGACGAGTTCCTCAGGCTCTCCGCATCCGCGGTGCCGCAGGCGGTCGCGGTCACGGGGAGGACGGCGAGGACGAGAGTCTTGGCAACGTCGCGCATGCACATCATTCGGCTGATCCCGCAAAGGTTGACAGCGGGCCCGAACCCTGGGCCCGTCACGCACACTACGGCCTCCATGCGGCCATGGCATCCCAGCGCGGGTGACGCGAGAGGTTCACCGGCCCCGATCCGTTTGCGCCCATCGCGTAGATCTCGGAGTTCCCGTCGCGTTTCGTCGAGAAGAGGATGAACTCGCCGTCCGGCGACCAGCGGGGCAGTTCGTCCACTCCGGCGCGTCCCGAGAGGTTGGTCTGGCCGCTCCCATCCGCCCGCATCACGTAGATCTCGGCGTCACCGATGTCCCGGTAGGACGTGAAGACGATCCGCGATCCATCCGGCGACCAGGAGGGGGAACGCGCGCCACCCTCGACAGGAAGCCGTGTGAGCTCCGTCCCATCGGCCGCCATCGTCCACAACGAGAACTGTCCGCCCCCGCCGCGGTCCGAGGCAAAGACGATCCGGGCGCCGTCGGGCGACCAGTCCGGATCCACGTCGAAGGACGATGTGCTCCGGGTGAGGTTGACCGGATTCGATCCATCCACGTCGATCACCCAGATGTCCGGATCCCCCGTGCGCTCGGAGACGAAGACCACGCGCCTCCCGTCCGGAGAAAGGCGGCCGGACCGGTCGTACGCCGTGTCCCGCGTCACCGGCCTCCAGTCCGAGCCGTCCGCGTCCATGAGGAAGATGTCGGGGTTCCCGTCGAGCCAGCTCGTGAACACGATCCGCGAACCGTCCGGCGTCCAGCTGGGCTCGAGGCTCGTCTCGCCTTCCGGCGTGAGGGGCCGCTGTCCCGTTCCGTCCGCGTTCGCCACCCAGATGCGCATGAACCTCTCGCGGATCGAGGTGAAGACGATCTCGCCCGCCGCGGGCGGTTCGGGACCCGTGGCGTCCCCGCACCCGAGCGTCACGATCGCTGCCAGCATCGCATGAGCCCGCCAGCCGGGCACTCTACGGGCGTTCATGACGTTCGTTCGTCCTCCGGGTCTCGGGAGATTCCGCACGGCCCCGATCCCTCGTTGCGTCGTGTCCGGGCCGGGACGAGCTTGCGCCCGCACCGATCCGGACCCACGAGGGAGCTAAAGATGAGACAGTCCGCACGCCTGCACCAAGCCCTCCCGAGCGCGATCCTCCTGCCGGCGCTCGCGGCGGTTGCCTGTAGCGAGGCCCCGCCGCCGGCCGGCGATGCCGACGCTCCCTTCAGGGTCGGCGCGACGATCGACGTGGGGGCGGCCCCGCACGGGATCCGGTTCAGTCCGGATGGGGATACCGCGTGGGTGGCCCTGAGCGGCGACGGACGGATCGCGGTCGTGGACCTTTCCGAGTCCGCCGTCGTGGCGCGCTGGGAGGCCGGGGACACGCCGCTCGACCTCGTCCGCGTCGACGGCGGCTGGCTCGTAAGCCAGTTCCGGGATTCGACGCTCATCCGGCTCGACGAAGAGGGCCGGATCGTCCCCGGGGCCGTGTGGGGCGTGGGGGCGGGTCCGTCGCTGTTCACGCCCGGCACGGTGCGCGGAGAGACCTGGATCACGACCGAGTTCTCGGACCGGCTGTGGACGGTGGACACCCGGGAGGGAACGCCGCTCGCGTTCCATGCCACCGGCGATCGCCCCTATCCCGCGGACGTGATGTGGGACGGGTCCCACGCCTTCGTGCCCAACCTGGATGAGGGGTCGGTCTCCGTCATCGACCTCCTGAACGGTGAGCTGGATGCCACGGTCGAGGGGTGTCCCGGTCCGCCGGGGGGTGCGCTCACGCCCGACCAGGTCACGTACGTCGTCGCCTGCGGCGGATCCGACGAGGTGGCCTTCATCAACACCGCGTCCTTCGCGATCACGGGCCGCGTCTCGGAGGGCATCGGCCCGCGGCCGTTCTCCGTCGTGGTGCCCGGGAACGGTCGCCATGCGCTGGTCAACAACGCGGGGGGGAACACCGTCTCCGTCGTCGACCTCGAATCCCGCACCGTTGTGCAGCGGCTGGAGGTCGGCGAGCAGCCCATCGTCCTGCGCGCGCACCCGGACGGCGAGCGCGTGTTCGTGGCGAACGAGGTCTCGGGCACGCTCGTTGAACTGGCCCCGGCCGCGCCGGAGGCGCCGGCTCGCTCCGAGGGGGAGGCGACGCTGAACGAGGTCGTCGTGCTCGGGATGATCCACTCGGGTCACGAGACCAGCGAGATCTTCAGTCTGGAAGTCGTGAGAGACCTGGTGCGGGAGATCGATCCGGACTACTGGCTGACGGAGATCCCGCCGAACCGCTGGGACCGGGCATGGGCCGAGTTCGAAGCCACCGGGACGGTCGAGGAGCCCCGCGTCCGCCGCTTCCCCGAGTACATGGAGGGGCTCTTCCCCCTCTCCCGCGAACTGGAGTTCGAGGTCATCCCCACGGCGGGGTGGACGGAGCCGATGTCGGACTTCCGGGCCGCGTATCTCGACGCTTACTCGCGGGACCCGGACCGGGCCGAAGGATGGGCCGAATACCGGGCGGCCGCAGAGGCTTCAGCCGAGGCGCTCGCCGCGGGAGCGTCCGACGACCCGCGCTGGATCCACACCGACGCCTACGACGAGGCCTACGACATCCGCATGCGGACGTATGCCCGCCTGTTCGACGCGGATCTCGGCCCCGGGGGATGGGAGGCGATCAACGCCTCGCACTGGGCGTACATCGAAGGCGGGCTGGACCGTCACCGGGGGGAGGGGGTCCGTTTCCTCCTCACCTATGGGGCGGGACACAAGGGGCCGTTCCTCCGCGAACTCCGGAAGCGCGACGACATCGTGCTGATGGACGTGGGACCGTTCCTCGACCGGATCGCCGCCGCCCGCTGACTGCGAGTTCGCCGCGGTCGGCCGGATCAGGACGCGCTAGTCGCCGAGCAGGTCGAGGATCGCGGACTTCGAGATCAGCTCCGAGAAGACGTGCGGCTCCCGGTCCGGCCGGTAGAGCACGTAGAAGGGGATGCCGTAGCGGCCGAAGTCGGCCAGGTAGCGGCTGATCGAATCGTCGCGCCGCGTCCAGTCGGCCCGCATGGCGATGACGCCGTGCTGCTCGAATGCGCCGGCCACGTCCTCGGTCTCCAGGAAGAGCGTCTCGTTGATCTTGCAGGTGAAGCACCAGTCCGCCGTCACGTCGACGAACACGTAGGTGCCTGCGGTCGCGAGTTGTTCGGCCCGCTCACGGTCGAAGGGCTGCCAGGCGATCAGGCGGTCCTCCGGCGCGACCCCGATCGTCGAGGGCCCGGCTTCGGATCGCCCCGCGGCCACGGTGGAGACGGCCGCGACCGTCAGCGCCGCCGCGGCGATCCCGGCCAGGCTGCGCGCCGGCCGACCGCGCTGCGACCGGCTCGCGAGCCAGATCGCGAGGGCCACGGCCAGCAGCCCGATCTCGAAGAAGGCCACGCGCGGCGCCGACACGAGGCCTGACATGACGAAGAGAAGCCACACGAGCGTCGCCGCGAGCAGGAACCCCATCACCACGCGGAAGGTCGCCATCCACGGCCCAGGCCGCGGCAGCACGCGCCCCGCCGCCGGGAACGCCGCGAGGAGCAGGTACGGAGAGGCCATCCCGGTGCCGATCGCGCCGAACATCGCGGCCGTCGTGCCCGAGTCCTGCGTGAGCGCGAAGCCGAGCGCCGTCCCCAGGAAGGGGGCGGAGCAGGGCGTCGCCATCAGCGTGGCGAAGAAGCCCGTCACCAGGTGGCCCGCGAGCCCCTCGGACGGACCCGACGAGCCCACCTTCGCCAGCGACCCCGGGAGATGGATCTCGAATAGTCCCCACATGTTGAGCGTGAAGAGAAGGATCACGACGGCGAGCGCCCCGACGAACAGCGGCTCCTGGAACTGGATCCCCCAGCCCACCGCGACACCGGCCGCGCGCGCGCCGATCGCCGCCCCCGCCAGAAGCAGGAAGGAGAGGATGATCCCGGCTGCCGTCGCGAGGCTCCCCGTCGTGAGGGCACGCCTGCCCCCCTCCGCGCTCTTCAGCAGCCCGAAGACCTTGAGCGACAGCACGGGCAGCACGCACGGCATGGCGTTCAGGATCAGCCCCCCCAGGAAGCCGAGCAGCACGAACCACAGGAAGCCGCGCCCGGCCCCGCCGAGCTGCGATCCCTGGCCGCCCGTTCCGCTCGCTGCCGCCGCGAAGAACTCGGAGTTCGCGACCTCGCCCCCGGCGGCGATCGTCAGTCCCACCGTGGCCGGCGTCGTCACCGGGGCGAGACACATTTTGTCGTCGCACGCCTGGTAGGTGACGTTCGTTCGAATGGGATACGTGCCGGCCGCCGCTCCCGCCGCCGTCGGCAGCACGGTCCGGATGAAGATCTCGCCCTCGTACACGGAGATGGCGGTGGGCGCGAAGTCGAAGCGCTTCATCTCGCCGGGGGGATAGCGAGGCGTCTCCGGCGCGGGCCAGTCGGGCGGCGCCTCGACGTCGATCTCCGTCGCGATCAGGTAGTCGTAGGTCGGTTCGTAGCTGTTCGTGTGCCAGCCGTCTTCGATGGTGAGGCGCACCGCGAGTTGCGCGGGCTCGCCGGCGAGGTAGGCGGTGCGGTCGAGGGCGACGGCGATGTCCCCCTTCTCGAGATCCGGCGCCCCCTGTTGAGGAAGCTGCGCCACGCCCGGGCCCGGGAGGAGAGATCCCGCGACCGCGGCCAACAGCACCGCGAACACCGAGCGGGCGCGCCGAGCCTCGCCGCGTTCCCTTCGTGCCGTCCTGCCTTTCGAACCGACTACCATTCGTCGCGATCCCTTGAGTTCGAGCTTCCGACAACGCCGGGGGCAAATTAGCCGCCCGGCCTCTGCGTCAAAACACCCGTCACGCCGATCGCGATTGACGCGCGCAAAGGCGGCGGACCACTCTGAAAGCCACGAGGAGCATCCCGCGACACCGGAATCCGGAGGCCGACATGAAACGCTGGGGTCTGTTGCTGCTGAGAGTGAGCACGGGGTGGCTGCTGGTGATGTGGGGTCTCGACAAGTTCGCGAACGTGGAGCACGGCCAGCGCGTGGCCGAGAGCTTCTATCTGGGGATCGGCTCGCAGGCGATCGTGCAGAACATCTTCGGCGGTCTGGAGATCCTCCTCGGAGCGCTCGTGGTGTTGGGCCTGTGGAGGAAGCGGGCGTACCCGGTGGCGTTCGTCGTCCTCCTCATCACGGCGCTCGCCGTGTGGAGGTCGATCCTCGATCCGTGGGGCTGGGTCCTCGAGGGATCGCAGGTCCTCTTCTATCCCTCGATCATCATTCTCGCCGGCTCCATGGTCCTCTGGGGCACGATGGACCAGGACGAGCTGACGCTCGACGCGCGTCTGGGGTGACTCCCCGAGCCGGCTGAAGCCGGGCCGGCCCGGAAGCCGTCAGCCGTCAGCCGTGCTCGGGTTCGGGCTGCCGGACTCGTCCGAGCCGCCATACGCCGAAGGCGACGAGGATGGCCACGATCGGTAGGCCGGCGGTCCCGGTGAGGACGATCAGCGACGCCATCACGAACGCTCCGGCGGCGGCGATGAGCCCGGTGATGAGCCAGCCGCCGAGTACGACGAGAATGCCCGTCACGCGCTGCTCGGCGTCGGCGGCGCGCCACGTCCGGTCGCCGAGCGAGGCGCCCATCGCGGCCATGAACGTGATGTAGGTCGTCGACAGCGGGAGCCCGTTCGCCGTCCCGATCGAGATGAGCAGCGCCGCGACCGTCAGGTTCACGCTGGCCCGCAGCAGGTCGTACGGCGGGGCCGAAGGATCCAGGGGCGGCGGCGCGGTCCGGCCCTCGACGCGCGACCGGAGACCGCCCGGCGTCAGCCGCCCGACCAGACTCAGACACGCGTACCCCAGGGTCACGAGCGCCGCGCCGATCCGGCTCTTCCGGAAACGCTGCTTCGTGTGCCCCTGGGCGGCGAGCCGGATCTCCGTATCTGTCACCCGCCGCGCCTTCTGCGACCTCGCGAGCGCCGTGACCATGACCGCGCCGGCCAGCAGCAGGGCCCACGCCGGCGTCTCCACGCGGCCGGATAGGTCGATCCCCTCGACGAGCACCGCCTGGAACGCCGCGACCGAAGGGCCGATGAAGTTCACGAGGTCGTTCCCCGCGAACGCGATCGACAGCGCCCCGGTCCCGGTCAGGACGATCGCCCCGATGACCCTCGCGGGCCGGCGCCGCCAGACGACGGCCATGCCGCCCGCCACGAGGAACACGCCGCCGAGAATCCAGAAGATCCCGTCGCGGAGCGTCGACATCGTCGCTTCGTCCAGGATCGCGGCGCCCTGCAGTCCCTTGAACAGGACGAAGTAGGCCATCGCGGCGAAGGACACGCCCGTCCACAGCCAGCCCCAGCGCGGGAAGCTCGCCTTCAGGTCGTGCCCGTACACGACCCGCACCAGGAACATCACGGCGGCCGCGCTCACGAACGCGGTCACGACCGAGAGGAAGATGGCCGTGTAGATGCCGAGCACGGGGCCGCTGTTGATCACTCCCAGGGCGCTCAGGACGCCCTCGCCGTTCGTCCACAGCGCCACCGCGATCGAGGCGCCCACCAGTTCGGACACGATCGACACGGTCGTGCTCGTGGGCAGGCCGAACGTGTTGAAGAGGTCGAGGAGGAGGACATCCGCCGCCATCACGCCGAGGTAGAGGGCGAGGATCGAGGTCAGGATGATCGCGCCCTGCGCGTCGACGAAGTGGCCGGGATCGAACACGCCGCGTCGCGCCACCTCCATGAGTCCGCTCGACGTGAGCGCGCCGAACAGGATCCCTACGGTGGCGATGATCATGATCACCCGCCGCCGGGCCACCCGCGACCCGAACGCCGAGTTCAGGAAGTTCACCGCATCGTTCGCGACCCCGACCCAGAGATCGAAGGTGGCAAGGCCGAGGATCAGAAGGAGGGCGACGGTTTCGAACAGGGGATCAACGCCTGGCTGGGGCTGTCTGGATCCGGAACACCATCATGCCGACTGTCGCGCGAGCGGCGCTTTCAGCGCCAACCCTAGGCCGTTTCGGCGGGCGGGCAAGCGCCGTGACGAGACTGTTACGTCAGCCCCGCCCACACTCGCGTTCGCCAAGACGATCGGCGGTTCTCTGTTCCTGTCTCTGCGCCATTTCGGTATCCTCCAGAGTCGCAAGACCTGAACCCGAGCACGTCCGATCAAACCGCAGGAGCCAATATGCGTGTCCCCCCATTTCTGATGGAACGGTGGCAGTCGACGTTCGAGCACCGCGTGGATTACAACATATCCGAGAGCGGCGTTCATCCGCTCACCCTCTCCGAACTCCTGGACCTCATCGACCTGGATCCGGCGGACGTCCGCCTGGAGTACGGCCAGAGCGACGGTTCCGATCCGCTCAAGGCCGCGATCGCGGCGCTGTACGAGGGGGCGGTCCCCGACAGCATCATCGCCACGACGGGCGGGGCAGAGGCGAACTACGTGGTTCTCTGGAGCCTCGTCTCGGCGGGAGATCGCGTGGTGGCGCTGGAGCCGACCTACGGCCAGACGCCGGGAATCGCGCGGGGGCTCGGCGCGGATGTCGTCTCGTGGAAGCTGAGGGAGGATCTCGGCTGGCAGCCCGAGCCGGGTAGCGCCGCCGACGTCATCACGCCCGGGACGCGTCTCGTCATCGTCACGAACCCCAACAACCCGACGGGATCCGTCCTCACCGGGGCCGCGATGGACGAGATCGTCGAGGCGGCGGAGGCGGCCGGGGCCTGGATCCTGGCGGATGAAGTCTACACGGGGGCGGAAGTCGAGGGCCCGGAGACGCCGAGCTTCTGGGGCCGATACGACCGGGTGATCGTGACGAACTCCCTCTCGAAGGCGTACGCGCTTCCGGGGCTCCGGCTCGGCTGGATCACGGCGCCGGCGCACATGCACGAGGAGTTCTGGAGCCGGAAGGACTACACGACGATCACGCCGGCCACGCTTTCGGACGTCACGGCACGCCGCGTCCTGAGCGCCGATGTGCGCCCCCGCGTACTCGAGAGGACCCGAGGGATCATCCGGACCAACCTCTCCCGCGTCACCCGCTGGCTCGATCACCGCGCGGACCTGTTCTCGTACCGGGCCCCGGATGCCGGCGCGATCTGCTACGTGCGCTACGGCCTCGACCTCAACTCCACGGAATTGGCAGAGCGGCTGCGGGCCGAGAAGGGCGTCCTGCTCGTGCCGGGGGACCATTTCGGCATGGACCGGTACCTGCGGATCGGTTTCGGAAACCCGGCCGCGGAACTCGACGAGGCCCTCGACCGGGTGGCGGCTCTCCTCGAGGAGGCGTACACGGCGGTGGCGTAGCGGCCCGTGAGTACGGTTGAAATCGAGGTCAAGCTCACCGGAACCGGCGCCGAGCTGTCCGCGGCCTTCGCCGACCTTGGCGGAGGTCGACCCGCCCGCCAGCGGCTGCTGACGACCTACTACGACACGCCGGAGGGTCATCTCCGGCGCCTCGGTTACGCGCTCCGAATCCGGAGTCGGGGCGACGCCCGGGAGTTGACCCTGAAGCGGGACGAAGGGGATGGACTGACCCGTGGCGAATGGACGTCACCCCTGCCGCCCACGACCCGCGACGATGCGGCGCCGAGGCTCGACCAACTCTCGGCGGAGGCGCCCGTCGGCGATCTCGGGCTCGCGGAGTCTGTCGCCCTGAACCCCACCTTCCTCACCGATATCGAGCGCACGAAAAAGGAGATCCGGACCGGCGAAGCCCGGGTCGAGGTGTCGCTCGACACCGGCCGGATCTCGGCGGGCGGACGTGAGACGCCGGTCGCCGAACTGGAGTTGGAGCTGCTGAACGGGCCGGTGGGGGACCTGCTGGCGGGCGCGCGCGAACTCCTGGCGAAGCGTCGCCTCGCGGTCGGGACGCGCTCCAAGGCGGCGACAGGGACGGACCTGCTCCTCGGCACCTCGCCGCCCGCCGTCCGGGCGGCCAGAGCGAAACTCGATTCGGCGGATTCGATCGACGGGGCGCTCGCGAAGGTGGTCCGGGCGGCGTCCGTCCACGTGACGGGGAATCTCGCTCCGGTTCTGGAAGCCGGCGATCCCGAGGGCATCCACCAGCTGCGGGTCTCCCTGCGGCGGCTGCGTTCGGCGCTCCTCTTCCTCAAGCCCCATCTCGGATCCGGCGCTGCTGCCCTGAACCGCGAGGCCCGGCGGGCGCTCAAGCGGCTGGGCCCGGCACGCGACCTCGATGTCTTTCTGCTCGAGACGTTGCCTGCCGTGAGCGGCGCGAACCCGGGAGTCCCGTCGTTGCTGCGGCTTCGCGACGCCGCCCGGGAACGGCGGGACGCGGCCCATGCATCGACTCGGAAGCTGATCCTCGGCCGGCGGTTCAACCGGTTCGTCCTGGACCTGCTGCAGGTCGCGCACAGCGGCGGACTCGTCGCGCGGGACGCCGACGAGCCCCTCCCGGCGGTTGCGAGGCGCAGGCTGAACAAGCGATACCGCAGCCTGATGAAGGTGGGGAAGGGCTTCGAGCGCCTCGGCGAGCTGGAGCGTCACCGGGTCAGAATCGCGCTCAAGAAGCTCCGCTATGCGTGCGACTATTCGCGGAGCCTCTTCCCGGGCCCGGCGGTGGGAAGCTGCCTCCGACATCTCTCATCACTGCAGGACGATCTCGGCCGCCTGAACGACGCGGCGGTCGCGCGGCAGATCTCGGGGGAGCTGGCCGCAGCCGATCCGACTGCGGCCGATGGAGCGTCGCGGGTCCGCGACTGGAGCGACGAGCGGGTCCGTTCCGCGGAGCCGGGCCTGATCGAGTCCTGGCGGACCTTCGTCGCGGCGGAACCGTTCTGGTAGCAGACTGCGGTGACGACCTGTATGACCGTTTCACAGCCCTTGTGCACGTTCGGGGCACTGCTCGCGGCGGAGCATTCGACGGTCGGGGTCACCGAAGTATGCACATTCCGAAATGAGGTCGCCTTCCGCTGCTCCGGCTTCAGCGATTTCGATGGGCTTGCGCGTGAGGGGTTTGTATGCGAAGAGGCCTTTCCGGTATCGCTGGGTGGGATAGTCGAGATTTCGCGCTCGCTGTAGATCGTAGCGCGATCCCGCCTCGACGAAACGCATCACATAGGCCGCGCGCTTGGCAAGCGGGCCCTCTTCGAGCGCCACGCCTCGATGCACGACCATCTTGTTG
>JAJDUL010000011.1 GCA_022826685.1 Gemmatimonadota bacterium
GGCGGCCCGGGCCCGATCCCGCGGCGCCCCCGAGTCCCGCGGCGTCCCCAAGCCCGGCGGCGCCCCCGAGCCCCGCGACGCCCCCGAGCCCGGCGGCGACGCCGGATCCCGTGGCGTCGAAGGGTCCGGCGGCGGGCTCGCGGAACCAGGTCCTCGAGGTCCAGTTCAAGGGCCTTCGCTCCGACTTCTTCGCCTTCAACGGCGTTCCCCCGCTGACGGAGCGCGAGTACGTCGTCGTGGAGGCGGACCGCGGGCAGGACATCGGGTGGGTGAAGCGCGCGGCCTCGGCCGCGGACCTGGCCTGCGAAGGGGGCTGCGACGCCGTGGGCGACCGCCAGGTGCCGCTGCCCTCCCGCCGCGTGATCCGCCGTGCCGCGCCGGCTGACGTCCTGCGGCTGCAGCAGCTGCGCGACCAGGAACTCGAGGTGCGCCGGCGCACCCGCGAGCTCGCGATGAAGCACCGGCTGCGGATGAAGGTGAGCGAGGCGGAGTGGCAGTGGGACCGCAACAAGCTCACGGTCTACTTCACCGCGGAGAAGCGGGTCGACTTCCGCGCCCTCGTGCGGGACATGGCCCGCTCCTTCCGCACCCGGATCGACCTCCGGCAGATCGGCGTCCGCGACGAGGCGCGCCGTCTCGGGGGGCTCGGCCGCTGTCGCCGCGAACTCTGCTGCCGCTCCTGGCTCACCTCCATCGAACCCGTCACGCTTCAGCTCGCGAAGGACCAGGGCCTCTCCCTCAATCCGAGCCAGATCTCGGGCGCCTGCGGCCGTCTCATGAACTGCCTCCGCTACGAGCACGCCGTGTACGCGCAGGCGAAGAAGCGCTTCCCGCCCGTGGGCCGGACGATCCGGACCGCGAAGGGCCGCGAGGACGTGAAGTCGTGGGACCTGTTCGAGGAGACCGTGTCGCTCCAGGCGGGGGACGGAGAGACCCGCACGATCCCCCTCGCGCAACTGAACGACGAGAGGCGTACGGCGCGGCGCGCCGAGCTGGATCGAGGCTAGTGCCCCGGTTCTATCTCACGACGGCGATCGACTACTCGAACGGCGACCCGCACCTGGGACACGCGATCGAGAAGATCGGCGCCGACGTGGTCGCCCGGTACCGGCGCGCCTGCGGGGACGACGTCCACTTCCTCATCGGGATGGACGAGCACGGGCAGAAGGTCCAGCAGGAGGCGGAGAAGCAGGGATCGGCCCCCGCCGAATGGGTGGACCGGATCGCCGATGCGTTCCTCGACGTCTGGCGGCGCCTGGGCCTGTCGAACGACGACTTCATCCGGACCTCGGAACCGCGCCACCACCGCGGCGTGACCGCGCTCATGGAGCGGATCGCCGAGAACGGGGACTTCCGCCGCTCGAAGTACGAGGGCCACTACTGCGCCGGGTGCGAAGCCTTCAAGAAGGACGAGGAACTCACGGATGGACGCTGCCCGCTCCACCCCGGGCGCGAGATCGAGTGGACGGAGGAGGAGAACTGGTTCTTCAAGCTCTCCGACTACCGGGACACGCTCCTCGAACGCCTGCGGAACGACCCGGACTCCGTGCGGCCCCGGACGCGGCGCAACGAAATTATGCGCCTGCTGGAGTCGGGACTCGACGACATCTCGGCCTCCCGCTCCAGGATCCGCTGGGGCGTCCCCTTCCCGGGGGATGAGGGGCATACGGTCTACGTGTGGTTCGACGCGCTGTCGAACTACATCACGGCGATCGGCTACCCGGACGGCGAGGCGTTCGGGAAGTTCTGGCCCGCGGACCTCCACATCATCGGCAAGGACATCACCCGCTTCCACTGCGTGTACTGGCCGGCGATGCTGCTCGCGGCGGGCGTGGAGCCGGCGAAGAGCGTGTGGGGGCACGGCTTCATCAAGATCGGCGGGGCCAAGCTCTCGAAGTCGGCGGGCACGGAACTCGGCCTCGTCGAACTCATCGAACGGCACGGGCCGGACGCGCTGCGGTACTTCCTGCTGCGGGAGGTGCCCTGGGACGGCGACCGCGACTACGCTTCCCCGGAGGCCTTCATCGAGCAGTTCGACCGCCGCTACACGACGGACCTCGCGAACGACCTCGGCAACCTCCTGAACCGCGTGGTCTCGATGGTCTCCAGGTACCGCGGAGGGGATGTGCCCCCGGCGCGGGGCGGAGAACTCGCGGAAAAGGCGGCGGCCGCCCTCGCGGAATACCGCACGGCGATGGAGGGCTATCTGCTGCACAGGGGTCTGGCGGCGGCGTTCGATGTCGTGCGGGCGGCGAACGGGTTCGTGGACGAGACGAAGCCGTGGGCGCTGGCGAAGGCGGAGCGCGAGGAGGGCGCGGACGCGGGTGCGCTCGACGGGGTGCTGTCGCAGCTCATCGCGGCGCTCGGCGCGGTGGCCGCCATGCTCGCGCCCTTCACTCCGCGGAAGGCCGCCGAACTCTGGGGGACGCTGGGGGGCGACGGATCGCCGCCGGCCTTCGCGCGTCTCGAGCCCTCCGTGGCCGGGCTCCGGACGGTGCGTCCGGGCGGCGTCCTCTTCCCGCGCCCCTGATCGGTCGCCCAGCTGGCCCCCACCCGGCGGCACCGCTCCACCCGGAACGCTTCCGACCGTAGCGGGTAAAACGTTGACACTGATTGCCGCCCGCGGCTAGCTTCACCGGTCGATTTTGCGGCTGCGGCCGGGTTGTTGCCGTGTCGCGGCGACCCGCCGGAAGCACCTCTTTACGGTTGAAAAGACTTGAAAACGCCTTCGTACTGGACGATACAGATACTGCCCGGGAGTGGAGGGCGCGCGCGCAGCTATCGCGTTGAGAAACGCCGCGCGAAAGCTGCCGGAATCGCGGCCGCCGTGCTCCTGATGATGGCCTCCGCGTTCGTCGCCACCGTGCTGGGGCGGCAGGATGCGGCGGAGCAGCTTGCGCGCTATCGGGCCGAGAACCGGCAGCTGATCAGCAGCCTGCAGGCGATGGAACACCGCAGCGGACAGCTGAGCCAGGCGCTCGACGACCTCTCCGTGCGGGAACAGCGATTCCGGCTCGTCGCCGGCCTGCCACTGCTCGATCCCGAGGTCTACTCGGTCGGCGTCGGCGGTCCCGGCGGCGTCGCCCCGATGAACGACGAGTTCTTCGAGATCGCCCCGGAGCTGGCGCGGGAAGCCGGAGACGTGGCGGTCGACATCGATCAGTTGCTGCGGCGCGCGGACCTGCTTCGAAGCAGTCTCACCGAGGCGGCGGACTCCGTCGGAACGCAGCGCGAGCGGTACCAGCGCATTCCCTCGATCTGGCCGGTCCAGGCGGAGGGTTCCTTCCTCTCGTCGGGCTTCAGCCATAACCGGCTGCATCCGCTGCTCGGGCTCCGGCGCCCGCACACCGCGGTCGATATTTCGGCCGATTACGGAAGCCCCGTGGTCGCGGCGGGGGCGGGGCGGGTCACCTTCGCCGGCTCGAAGACCGGGTACGGCCGCATCGTCGAAATCGATCACGGCGATGGCTACGAGAGCCGTTACGCGCACCTCGGCCGCATCGCGGTTCGCGTCGGCGAGCAGGTCCGGCGCGGCGACAAGCTCGGGGAAGTCGGCGTCTCCGGGACGGCCACGGGTCCCAATCTCCACTACGAGGTCTGGGTCAACGGCCGCCCGGTGAACCCGGTCGGCTACTTCCTTGACAGCTACCGTCCGTAGCCTACCGCCCTCGGCAGGAGCTTCTTAGATTCCGCCCACTCATCCGGACACCCCAACTGGAGTTCGATTGATGTCGAAGCTGCGTGTGGCTATCCCGCTTCTGGCGATCCTCCCGTTGCTGGCCGCCTGCGGCAGCAGAATCACCGTGCAGGTGACCGCCGACGAAGCCGCGACCGAAGTGGTGGACGACCTGGAAGTTCAGTTCCTTCCGTTCGACCGCGACTCCCTGTTCGCGACCATCATCGCGCAGGCCGCGACGCCGGAGCCGGAGATCCCGGCCGACCTCGAAGAGGCGTCCCTGACGGAACAGGAGTTGCGGGACCGGTGGAGCACGGCGGAGTCGAGTTGGAACAACGTCCGTGATTCCATGCGGTCGATCACCGAGCGACTCGACAATCTCGACGATCGCAGCCGGGAGTACCGGGAGCTGTTCGACCGATTCGGCGATCTCGAGGACCGCGAACGCGCCCTGAACCGCCAGCGACAGGCGGCGTTCGACGAGTTCAACGAGATGCAGCAGGCCACCCAGCAGCGCGTCGATTCGATCTGCATCGTCATCGACTCCTGGGAGGAAGCGGCGTTCGCCGGGTACGGCGACATCGAGGACGACCTCCTCATGTCGCTGGGAAGAGAGGTGATGGCGGACACCACGGACGCCGATGGCGTCGCGGGAGCGTCGGCCTCCGGCGGGCCCTGGTGGGTCCACACGCGGGTGAACACGGCGGCCGGCGAACTCTACTGGAACGTGATGATCGACGAGGCCACGTCGGACACGCTGCGGCTGGTGCCGGGCAACGCCGAACTGCGACAGGGTGTGCGTCAGCGCTGCTAGATAAGCCCCTGGCTGCCGGGTAGGCTGGGGGACGCATGGCCGACAAGCCGACGCCGCTCAGGCTCGAGATCGACGCGGACAAGATCGCGTGGCTGATCTTCGACGCCCCCGACTCCCAGGTGAACCTTCTCGATCTCCAGGTGATGCAGCGCCTGGACCACTATCTCACCGAGCTCGAATCGCGGATCGCCACCGGACACCCCATCGCGCTCGTGATCTGGAGCGCGAAGCCCGACACGTTCATCGCCGGCGCCGACGTCAACGAGATCGCCGAAATCGAGGACGAGGAGGACGGCCGCCGGAAGAGCGCCATGGGACAGCGGATCTTCAGCCGGCTGGGACGGCTCGGGATCCCGAAGATCGCCGCGATTCGCGGTGCCTGCCTGGGCGGAGGCACGGAACTCGCGCTCGCGTGCGACTGGCGGCTCGCTTCGGACAATCCCGCCACGACCATCGGTCTGCCCGAGATCAAGCTCGGGCTGATTCCCGGGTTCGGCGGCTCGGTGCGGCTGCCCCGCCTCGTCGGGATCCAGCGGGCGCTCTCGATGATCCTCACGGGGAGAAGCCTCTCGGCCTCGCACGCGTATCGATACGGTCTCGTCGACCAGCTCTTCGACGACGCGGGTTTCCAACATTCCGTCGCGCAGGTCGCCCTGGATGCCGTGCTCGGGCGGGTGGAGCGCGAACTTCCGCACGCGACGGCGCGGGACCGCTTCCTGGAGAACACGGGCCTGGGTCGCCGCCTCCTGTTTCGGGGCGCCCGCAAGCGTGTGCGCACCGCCTCCGGGACCCGCTATCCCGCGGCGCTGAAGGCGATCGACGTCATCGAGGAGACGCTGGATCTGCCGATCGACGAGGCCCTCGCCGTCGAGGCGAGGGGCCTCGGTGAAGTGGCCACGACGAGCGTCTGCCGGAACCTCGTCCGGCTGTTCCGGGGAGGTCGCGCCGCGAACCGGACGTTCGCTCCGGAGATCGCGGCACAGCAGCGGGAGGTCAAGAAGGTCGCCGTCCTGGGGGCCGGCGTCATGGGGGGCGGGATCGCCGAACTCGCCGCTGCGCAGGACGTCCCGGTCATCCTCAAGGACATCGACCGGGAGGCGCTCGACCTCGGACTGCGCACCGCGAGCGAACTGCTCAAGAAGGCGGGCAAGCGGGGAATCATTGCGCCGGAGGAGGTGGGGCTGAAGTTCGCGCTCATCCACGGCACGCTGGACTACGACCGGTTCGGCGACGTCGACGTCGTCATCGAAGCCGTCGTCGAACGGCTCCCGGTGAAGCAGCAGGTCCTGCGGGACGTGGAGGGGGAACTCCCCCCGCACGCCGTCTTCGCGACGAACACGTCCTCGCTGTCGGTGACGAAGCTGAGCGAGGCCGCCGCCCGGCCGGACCGGGTCGTCGGCCTGCACTTCTTCAATCCGGTGCACCGCATGCCCCTCGTGGAGATCATCCGCGGGGAGTCTTCCTCGGACGCGGCGCTCGCCACGGTGTTCAAGCTCGCGCGGCGGCTCGGGAAGACGCCCGTGCTGGTCGCGGACCGGCCCGGGTTCCTCGTCAACCGGCTCCTCGCGCCGTACCTGAACGAAGTCGGGTTCCTGCTGGACGATGGCGCGGACGTGGCCCGCATCGACCGGGCGCTGAAGGAGTTCGGACTGCCGATGGGGCCTTGCCGACTGCTCGATGAAGTCGGTTTCGACGTCGCGGCGCACGTCGCGAAGGAGATGACCCGGGCGTACGGTGACCGCATGCGCCCCTCCGCGGCCCTGGAAAAGCTCACCGGCCTCGGCCGGCTCGGGAAGAAGAACGGTCGCGGCTTCTACAACTACGCGGACCGCGAAGAGCGCGTGGACCGGGAGGTGGGCCGCGCCTTCGGCTCCGGGGGCGGCGGCGTGAAGCCCGACGAGATCATCGATCGCTGCCTGCTGAGTTCCGTGAACGAAGCCATGTACGCGCTCGAGGAAGGCGTCGTGGCGGGGCCGGGAGACGTCGACCTCGCGATGGTGATGGGCACCGGATTTCCGCCCTTCCGCGGCGGACCGCTGGCGTGGGCGGAGTCTCGCGGAGTGCACGTGGTGCGCGACCGTCTCCTCGAACTGCGGGAGCGGCACGGGGACCGCTTCGCTCCGGCGCCCGGACTGGAAAGGCTCGCCGACACGGATGGATCGTTCACGTCCGACGCCTTTTGGCGTGACCCGGGGTCTCGGCCGGACATGTAGGTGGGTTTCGACCTCCTGGGGGCACGGCGCCGCGCGCTGCGGGCCGCGCGCCGGATCCCGGAAGATGCGCCCCGCGTCGACGTGGAGGTTCGCCGCGGGAGCGATGCGCAGCGCTTTCGCCAGGAACTGCTCGCGGACGGCCCGAAGTGGAAGATCACGCTCCAGGTCCTCGATGCGCGCTTCAAGCCCGTGAGGATCGACGAGGCCACGACCCTGCGGCCGGGCTCCCTCCTCATCTGGTTTCTTCAACCGGGGCAGCCCTTCGAGATCGGCGCCTTCTACCACGGCCGCGGCACCTTCCAGGGCTACTACATCAACCTGATCCGGCCTCCGCGACTGCAGTCCCCGCCCTGGATCATCGAGGATCTCTACCTCGACGTGTGGCTGCCCGAGGGAGGGGACGGCGTGTTGCTGGACGAGGACGAACTGGACGCCGCCGTCGCCCGCGGCGAGCTGTCGACCGAGGAGGCCGGGGAGGTGCGCGCGGTCGGCGCGAGGCTGCTCGCCCGGTCGAGGCGCCGCGGACGCCCCTGCTGGCTCCCCCGCAGCGTCGGGAGAAGCCCGGCGGAGTCCGTGCCGGCGCTCCGTCTGCGCCGGGACGCGCCGGGAACCTTCCACGCCGCGCGGATCTCGGGCCGCATCATCGCCTTCGGGCTCTACCTGATGGCGGCGGTCTCCGC
The DNA here is from genome assembly GCA_022826685.1 of Gemmatimonadota bacterium. GTDB lineage: Bacteria > Gemmatimonadota > Gemmatimonadetes > Palauibacterales > Palauibacteraceae > Palauibacter. The sequence continues at coordinate 7,384 of JAJDUL010000011.1, forward strand.
GACCTCCGCCGGTTTCGCCGCGTTCACCCACGCGTTCCTGATCGCGGGTCCGGCGCAGGACGCCTGGCGGCTGACCGTGCTGGGCGAAGCGCTCCTCCTGGCGCCGCTCGCCTTGGGGGGCTGGCTGCCCGCGACCCGCTGGCCGCAGCCGCCCCTGACCGACGAGCGCTCCCTTTTCTTCGCGACACTCGCCGCGGGGCTCGCCGTGCTCGCGCTCAGCGAGCGCGCGGAGTGGGCCGGAGCCCTTCTCCCCGTGTACGCGACGCTGGGTCTCTTTTCCCTCGTCTTCGCCGTCTGCCGGTGGCGGTTCGACCGGGAAGTGCCGGTATTCGCGCTCGCGGGCGTCGCGATGACGCTTGTCGCGCTCGTCCTCCTGATCGCAACGTGACGACCCCCGGCCGCCCGACGTCCGCACCCGGCCGCCCGACACCGACGCCGGGCGCAGCCCGTATGAGGAACGCATGAACGATCAAACCAAACGAAGAGTCCGCTTCCTCGCCGCGTTCGCCGGTCTTTTCGCGGCCGTGTGGTTCCTCTGGGACACGCCCTTCGTGTATCCCGTGAAACTCTTCGTTGTCCTGCTGCACGAGATCAGCCACGGGCTGGCGACGCTTGCGACGGGCGGTCAGATCATCGCCATCGAGGTGACGCCGCTCGAAGGGGGACTGTGCCGGTGCCCCGGCGGGAATCCGTTCCTGAGCCTGTCGGCGGGGTATCTCGGAAGTCTGCTGTGGGGCGGGCTGATGATCTGGAGCGCGGAACGGTTCCCGACGCTCAGTTCGTGGTTCTCAGGGGCTCTCGCCGTCGTCGTGGGAGGCGCGACGCTGCTCTACACGCAGGAATCCTTCGCCCTCGCGTTCGGGCTCGCCTTCTCCGCGGCGCTGCTCGCGGTGGCGTGGCGGGCGGGCGCCGGCGTGAACCGCGTCCTCCTCACCGCGCTCGGCCTCACGAGTTGCCTCTACGCCGTGCTGGACATCAAGAGCGACATCCTCGACCGGCCGGAGCTGCGGTCGGACGCCCGGATGCTGGCCGAACTCACCGGCATCCCCACGCTCGTGTGGGGCGGCTTGTGGATCGCCATCGCGCTGCTGTTCTGCTTCGTCCTCTTCCGCTGGGCCTGGCGCCGCGCCTAGTTGCCGCGGTCTCGCGCGATCCACTCCAGCGGCTCGTAGGCGCCGATGGGCCACGGGAAGACGACAGGACTCTCGTAGCCGTCCTCGGACACGCTGGCCACGCCGAAGAGGTAGTTGTCGATGACGATGTTCTCGAGCGTGTGCTCCGTCACGTCGCCCGCGAAGACGCTCCACTGCCACTGCGGCGCATCGGTGAGCCGCCAGTAGACGCGGTATCCCGCGAGGTTCGGGGCGTGCTCCGGAGGGACGGGATCCCAGCGCAGCGTCGTGGACGGCCGGACGGCGCCCTGGATCGCCACGTTCCGCGGCGGCGCCGGGGCCCAGGCCATGGCGGCGAGCGAGATCGCGTTCACCGCCGTCAGCTTCGCCGCGAAGTCGAACTCGACCTCATCGATGACGTCGCCGTACTCGACGCCGTCTTCCACGCGGATGTCCTGGTGCTGGCGCCGGTAATCCTCGTTCGCCTCCATGATCCGCACGGCCGGGAAGCCGAGGTCGTTGAACGGCCGGTGGTGCCCGCCGCGTCCGAACCGGTCCAGCCGGTACACCATCATCATGTCGAGATTCGGGACGTAGCCGTCCACGAGACGGTCGATGAAGCGGGCGAGGTTCCGCGACGGGGAGTCCACCTCGCCCCCGGTGACGCGCCGTCGCCCGGCGACCTGCTCCGTTTCGTCGGCCCGCGTGCCCTCGGCGAAGATGCGCGCGATCGTGTTGTCCGAGACGCCGTTCTGGCCCTGGATGTTGCCGATCATGTCGTTGTTCAGCACCGCTTCGAGGCGCCAGCCCTCGTCGAGCGCGACCCGGGCCATGTGCCGCCCGCCGAACAGCCCCTGCTCCTCGCCGGAAAGCCCCGCGTAGATGATGGACCCGTTGAACTCGTACTGCGTGAGAACGCGCGCGGCCTCGAGGACGCCGGCCATCCCGGACGCGTTGTCGTTCGCGCCGGGCGCGTCGGAGACGCCGTCCAGCGCGTTCGTGGCGCGCGAGTCGATATCGCCCGACATCACGACGTAGCGCCCCGGGTCCGTCGTCCCCCGCTGGATCGCGAGCACGTTGACGATCGCCGTCGTGTCGGGGATGCGCGCCGCGCCCATGACGAGGGACGTCTGGTACGAGACCTCCAGGCACCCGCCGCACGCCTCTGAAATCGCCTCGAACTCGGCCTTGATCCAGCGCCGGGCGGCCCCGATCCCGCGGGTGTCGGAGAGCGTGTCCGACAGCGTGTGGCGGGTGCCGAAGGCCGCGAGCCGGCGGATGTCCGCCTCCACGCGCGAGACCGAGACGGCCGCCACGATGTCGTGCAGCGCGGAGAGTTTCTCCGGCGGCTCCTGACCGTGAAGCGGACGGGCGGCGAGCGGCATCGCCAGCGCCGAGGCGAGGACGGCGATCGCGAGAGATGTCACATGGGGCACGGGCCTTCGGAACCTTCGGAACACGGGTCACTCCGGGATGAAGTCGTATCGGCGCCGGGCCGGGGCGCTGCCGGGCCGAGTCGCTGCCGGACCGATATCTTAGCGCTGCGCTGGCCAGCGGACAGCGGGCCGGTTAGCGTCGCGTGTCTCTCGCCGCGCCGTCCGACGGCCATTCGTCACCACCCTGAAGCGGTCGACCCGTGAATCGAACCGAACGTACAGGACAGCGAGTCTCGAATCTCTTCGGCATGACCCTGCGCCAGGCGCCGGGGGAAACCGAGATCGAGTCCCACAGCCTCCTCCTGAGGGCCGGCTACGTGCGTCAGCTCGCGGCGGGCATCTTCTCCTACCTGCCTCTCGCGTGGCGGTCGCTTCGGAAGATCGAGCAGATCCTGCGCGAGGAGATGGACCGGATCGACGGGCAGGAGCTGTCGATGCCCGTCGTGCACCCGGCGGAGCTGTGGCAGGCGACGGGCCGCTGGTACGACATCGACGCGACGATGGCCCGGTTCGTCGACCGCCGCGAGCGGGACCTGCTCCTGGCGATGACCCACGAGGAGGTGGTGGCCTTCCACGCGGCGTCGGAGATCCAGTCCTACCGGCAGCTCCCGGCCATGGTCTATCACATGCAGACCAAGTTCCGGGACGAACTCCGCTCCCGCGGCGGCCTCATCCGCGTGCGCGAGTTCATCATGAAGGACTCCTACTCGCTCGACCGGGACCCGGAGGGGCTCGCGGCGCAGTACGACCGGCACTACGAGGCGTACGAGCGCATCGGGCGTCGCTGCGCCCTGCCGCTCACGGCCGTGCGGAGCGACACGGGCATGATGGGCGGCAAGATCGCCCACGAGTTCATGTACGTGACGCCGATCGGCGAAGACAGCCTCGCGCTCTGCGACGCCTGCGGCTACGCGGCGAATCGGGAGGTCGCCGAGTTCACTCTCGAGCCCCGGGAGGGCGGGGCGTCGCCGGTGGAGCGCGTCCACACGCCCGGAACGTCCACGATCGAAGAGGTCACGGGACTGCTCGAGATCTCCGCCCCGGAGACGGGGAAGATGGTCTTCTACATGGGCAGCTTCGCGGGGGAGGAGGGGGCGCGCGAAGAGAAGCTGATCGCGGCGATCGTGCGCGGCGACCTCGAGGCGAACCCGATCCAGGTCCAGAACCTCACGGGAGCGCTCGAGCTTCGCCCGGCCCACGAGGAGGAGATCGCGGCGACCGGAATGGTGCCGGGGTTCGCGTCACCGGTGGGGGTGGAGCCGGAGGCCGCGATCTTCGTCGTCGACCGCTGGGTCGCGGAATCCCCGAACCTGGTGCTCGGAGCGAACGAGACCGACTACCACCTCCGCAACGTCTGCTGCGGACGGGACTACGAGCCCACCGTCGTCGGGCCCGTCGCCCTCGCCTTCGACGGCGCGCCGTGCGGACAGTGCGGCGACGGGCTGCGCATGGCGCGCGGCGTGGAGGTGGGGAACATCTTCCAGCTCGGCACTCGCTACTCCGAGGGGCTGGGGGCGATGTACGCGGATGAGGAGGGGGTCGAGCGCCCGATCTGGATGGGCTCGTACGGGATCGGGACGGGACGCCTCCTGGCCTGCGTGGCCGAGGAACACCGCGACGACTACGGCCTCAAGCTGCCGATCTCCGTCGCGCCGTATCACGTCTCGCTCGTCGTGCTCGCGCGGGAGGAGGAGACGTGGGCGACGGCGGACCGGGTGTTCGAGCAGCTGTGCGCCGCCGGGATCGAGGTGATCTACGACGACCGGCGGGAACTCCGCGCCGGAGTGAAGTTCAACGACGCGGACCTGCGCGGCCTCCCGCTGCGCCTCGTCATCGGCGAACGCTCGCTGGAGGCGGGGGGCGCGGAACTGAGCCACCGCGGCGTCCGCGAGAGCCGGATCATCCCGCTGGACGACCTCGTGGCCGAACTCCGCCGGGAGATCGACACGCTCATGGCGCAGCTCACGCTCGACTGAGCCGCGCCCGGTCGTTCAGAAGGCGCGGCGCTCAGTCGGCGCTGCGCCCCTGGTCGATCAGCCGCCGAACCGCACCCGCAGGCCGCCGACCAGTGTGCGCGGCGCGCCCACGCGAATGAACCCGTTCGCGTCGTGCGACATCTCCGCGATCGCATCGAAGAGGTTCTGCACGCTCGCGAACGCGCTCAGCCGGCTCGTCAGCTGACGGCGAAACCGGATATCCAGGAGGAATGAGCCCGCGATCTCCCCCGTGTTGAGGTCGTTGTCGAACCGGGCGCCCAGGTACCGGGCCGTTGCGACCACCTCCAGCGTCGACGGGTCGATGTGCCCGACGCGCAGCATCGCGCGGTGCGTCGGGCTCCCCTGCACCTCGTTGCCGATCAGGTCCGGGCGGCCCGGCGCGTCGGTGACCTCGGTCGGGTTGTACTGGTGGTTCACCGCCAGCAGCCACGCATCGCCCGGGCGCAGCTCGATCTCCGTCTCGAGGCCGACGCTGCGCAGCGTTCCCACATTGTCGCGTCGCCGGCACACGCCGCCCGCCGCCACGAAGCCGCACGGCTGGATGACGCCCGACGTCTCCGCCTCCTGGATCGTCACGTCCGTGATCGCGTCGCTCACCTTCGCCCAGAAGCCCGTGAGCCGGATGAGGACCGAGGAACTCGGCTGCAGGTCGAGCCCCACCTCCGCGCCCAGGACCTGCTCCGGATCCAGCGCCTCGTTCGATTCGTTGACGACGTTCCCGGCCGCGCGGAACGGCTTGTAGAGTTCGTTCAGCGTCGCGACGCGCAGGCCGCTGTAGAAGCTCCCCCGAAGCGCGACCTGGTCCGCTGCGTCGAGCAGGATGCCGAGGTTGTGGCTCAGCTTGCTGCCGCTTCGGTCGTCGAACGCGTTGTCCGTGAGCACGTCCCTGCTGACGGTGTTGACGATGCGGCGCATGCCCGAGGCGTTGCGCCACCGGTCGAACCTCAGGCCTCCGTACACCTGCCACCGGTCGTTCAGCCGAATCCGGTCCTGGATGAAGAAGCCGTACAGCGTCTGGTCGCCGCCGGTCTC
>JAJDUL010000060.1 GCA_022826685.1 Gemmatimonadota bacterium
GGCGCTCGACGTCATCGAACTCCTGCGCCGGCAGGGCTCCGAGGTCTCATACCACGATCCGTTCGTGCCGCGGCTGGCACTGGAGGGAGGAGACCTCGAATCGCAGCCCCTGACGGCGGAGTCGCTCGCATCGAGCCACGCCACGGTCGTCATCACGGATCACCCGCAGGTGGACTACAGTCTCGTGCTCGAGAGGGCACGGATCATCGTCGACACGCGCAACGGCCTGCCGAAGCGGCCCGGGGAGCATGGGGAGCCGGGCGAGCCGGGCGGTGCGGTCCTCTATCCGCTGTCCGGCCCCGCCCGCGAAGGCTCAGCGCCGGATCTCGAGCCGGTCGCCGGGGTGGATCCGGGTCGAGGAGAGGCGATTCCATTCGATGAGGTCGCGCGTCGATACCGAATGTCGGCGGGCGATCAGCCATAGCGAGTCACCCGGCCGGACCACGATCGTCACGGGCCCGGCGCCGTTGCTCGCGGACCCCGCCGAACCCGTTCCGGTCGACCCGCCCGTCCGCGGAATCAGCAACTCCTGGCCGATCTGCAGGCGACGCGGATTCACGTTGCCGTTCGCGGCCCGCAACGCCGCCACCGACACGCCGTATCGCTGCGCGATCACGTCCAGCGTCTGTCCGCGCTGCACCGTGACGACGGTCGTCCCCTCGGCGTTCGTCCGCGCGTTGAGCGGGCGGGCGTTCGAGCTGCGCGCGATCGAGACGCCGGGGGGCCGCGCCGATCGGGGAATGACGAGTTCCTGGCCGATCTGCAGGCGACGCGGGTTCAGGTTGCCGTTCGCCGCGCGCAGCGCCGCCACCGACACGCCGTACTGCTGTCCGATCCACCCCAGCGTGTGACCGCGCTGGACCGTGTGGAACGTCCAGGTCACCCGCTCATCCACCGGCACGGCCGCATACCGCGCCGCGAACCGGGCGGCGCCCTCGACCGGGACCCGGACCTCGACCTCGCGGTTCGGCGGCGTCACGTCGCGCGGAAACTCGGGGTTGAGGAGGTTGATCGTCTCCTCGTCGGTCCCGGCAGCTTCCGCGAGGACGTCGAAGCTCGTCGCGTCGGGTACGAGTACCTTCGCGTACTCCGGCATCGTCTCTCTCTCCGGGTCCGGGAACCCGTAGCGCGCGGGGTCGTGCCCGATCATGGCCGCCGCGATGATCTTCGGCACGTAGTCCCGCGTCTCGCGCCGCAGCAGACGGCGGTCGGCGAGGTCCCAGAAGGTCCCGCCCGGCACGGTGCGGAGCCCGCGGCGAACCCGGTTGGGTCCTCCGTTGTAGCCCGCCGCCGCGAGGTACCAGGAACCGAACTCGTCGTAGAGGTCCTTGAGGTGCCGGACCGCGGCGTCCGTCGCTTTCTCCGGATCTCTCCGTTCGTCGATCCAGTAGGATATTTCGAGGCCGTACTGGCGCCCCGTGCCCGAGATGAACTGCCATAGCCCCACCGCGCTCGCGCGGCTGTAGGCGTTCGGATTCATCCCGCTCTCGATGAGCGCGAGGTAGATGAGGTCCTGCGGCAGCCCCGCCTCGCGCAGCTTCCGGCGAATCATGGGTTCGTAACGGGTCTTGCGGCCGAGGTAGCTCGCGAAGCGTTCGCCGATGGCGGTCTGGAAGTAGTGGACCCACGACCGGACGCGCTCGTTCATCTCGAGCCTGAAGACGCGCGGATCCTCTCCTTCGTGCACCAGCCCCATCGGGTCGCCGCCGAGCATCTCGCGGATGGCTCGATCGATCTCTACCGGCGTCGGCTCGGCACCCGTGTCGCCTGCCGGAGCCGGCACGACCGGATCCTCCGGCATCAACTCGTCGTCCGGAGCCAGCGCCGATGCGGGGGCGTCTCCCGGCTGCGGGGTCGTTTCAGGTGGATCCGCCGCGCCGGCCTCGGGCGCCCCCTGTTCGACGTTCGCGATCCCCGGGGTCGGACCGAGTTCGGGTGTACTCTGGGTGAGCGCGCAGCCGTGCAGAACGAACGCCGCGAGCACGAGGCTGGCTCGGTGAAGGCACGCACGGACGGGCGCTCTCGATGATCGATGGGTCATCAGACGGCAAATCCCCCCTTGGTGCCACAACTCTGGTGCTGCTACCCCCAGGCCCCTCCACCCCGCCAAGGCGTCGCTCCGGAAGCAGGACCGGACAACACGCGAATAATGGTACCGAACCGCATGTGCCGTGTCGAGATCGACCCGGCGGCGAAGCGTTTCAGGCGAGATGCATCGCCGCTCGAACGCAGCAGGGTTTTGCCACGGGCCGTTAGACGTGGTAGTTGGGGGCTTCGCGCGTGATCACGACATCGTGCGGATGGGACTCGCGGAGTCCGCCGGAGGTGATGCGGAGGAAGCGGGCACCCCGGCGGAGTTCGTCGATGTCGGCGGCGCCGCAATACCCCATGCCGCTGCGAAGACCGCCGACGAGCTGGAACACGGTGTCCGCCACCGGCCCCTTGTAGGGCACCCGGCCTTCGATCCCCTCGGGGACCAGCTTCTGGGCGGACGATCCCTCCTGAAAATACCGGTCCGCCGAGCCGGCCTGCATGGCCGCCAGCGACCCCATGCCGCGGATCACCTTGAACCGCCGGCCCTCGAGGAGGAAGGTCTCCCCCGGGCTCTCGTCGGTGCCCGCGAACATGGACCCGAGCATGCACGTCTCCGCCCCCGCCGCGATCGCCTTCACGAGATCGCCGGAATACTTGATGCCGCCGTCGCCGATGACCGGCACCCGGCCCTCCGCCCCCGCCACGCTGTCCTCGATCGCGGTGATTTGAGGCACGCCGACACCCGTGACGACGCGCGTCGTGCAGATGGATCCCGGCCCCACGCCGACCTTGACCGCGTTCACCCCCCGCTCGACGAGCGTCGCCGCCCCTTCGCGGGTCGCGACGTTGCCGGCAATGAGATCGATGTCGGGGAGCGCCTCCCGGACGCGGGTGACGGCCTCGAGGACGCCCTCCGAGTGTCCGTGCGCGGTGTCGACGACGATGACGTCCACTCCGGCCCCGGCGAGTTCCCGCGCCCGCTCGAGCTCATTCCGGCTCGCTCCCACGGCCGCCCCCACCCGGAGCCGTCCGTGGCCGTCCTTCGTCGCGTTGGGGAACTGCCGACGTTTGAAGATGTCCTTGACCGTGATGAGTCCGGCGAGCCGCCCGTCCTCTCCCACCACCGGGAGCTTCTCGATCTTGTGCCGGCGGAGAATCTCTTCGGCCTCCTCGAGCGAGGTCCCGGTGGGCGCCGTAACGAGATTCTCGCTCGTCATCACCTCCCGCACCGGCCGCGAGAGATCGGTCTCGAACACCAGGTCCCGGTTGGTCAGAATCCCGACGAGGGCGCCGTCGTCGCCCACGATCGGGACCCCGCTGATCGAGAAGTCCCTCATCCGCCTGCGGGCTTCGCCCAGCGTGGCGTCGGGTCCGAGCGTGACGGGGTCCAGAATCATCCCGCTCTCGGACCGCTTCACCCGGTCGACCTGCCGGGCCTGGGCTTCGATCGGCATGTTCTTGTGGATGATGCCGATCCCGCCCTCGCGCGCGAGGGCGATGGCCATGCCGGATTCCGTCACCGTGTCCATGGCGGCGGAGAGCAGCGGAATCTGGAGTCGGATGCGCTGCGTCAGGCGAGTGGAGACGTCGACATCCGCCGGATGAACGAGCGCGTGCCCGGGGGCGAGCAGAACGTCGTCGAAGGTCAGCGCTTCGCGGCTGGAGCGCGGCGTGGGAGCTTCCATGCGCCATCGTAGGCGACGGCCCGCGCGACGTCAACGAGCGGCCGGCCTCCGACCTAGGGGTCGACGACGATCTCGCGCGTCTCGGGCGGAGGGCGATCCTCCCGGGGTTCCGGTTCCGGGCTGCCCGCTTCGAGTTCGGCGAGGAATCCCCGCCCGGCTTCGCGGAACGAGTCGATCACGCGGTCGGCCGCACCGAGCACCTTCATCGTGCCCTTGACCGCGGTCGTCGAGGCCCTCGTCCTCCGCAGCCCCCGATGGACGGATTCGGCGAAGTGCTGGAACGGATCCGCGCCGGCCGCCGGCCGGGAGGCGTACTTCGACGAGAGATAGTCGATGAAATCGACGACCTCGTACTGCTTATCCTCGGGCAGAGCCTGGAGCTTCCTCCAGATCTTCTTCCTCAGGATCTCGTTCATGCCTTCTTCGGCCATGGCGCCTTCCGACTCCGTTGGTCGTCCGAACCCGCCCCGCGTTCCTTCGCCGGTCCCCCTCATACTCCGCCCGACAGGGGGCAGGTTTCAAGTATGCAGCGCGCGCAGCGGCGCGAGGGGTTCCGCCGTCCGCCGCCGCAAGCATAACATGTAGCGCGTGAAAACGGCCTATGATCTCGCCTGCGAAGCACTCGCCGCGGCCCCTCGACGATGGCTGGTCACGGGGGGCGCCGGGTTCATCGGATCGCACCTCGTCGAGCGGCTCCTGACGCTGGGACAGGAGGTCGTGGCGCTCGATGACCTCTCGACCGGAAACCGCGGTAACATCGACGAAGCCGTGGCGGCCTCGGGCGCCCCGGCGGACCGGTGCCGTTTCCTGGAGCGGGACGTCGTCGATGCCGACGCGGTCCTCGAGGCATGCCGCGATGTCGATATCGTGCTGCACCAGGCCGCGCTGGGTTCGGTGCCCCGATCCGTCAAGGAGCCGCAGGAGACGTATGCCCGCAACGTCGAGGGATTCATCAACGTGCTGGACGCGGCCCGCGACGCCGGCGTCTCCCGCCTCGTCTACGCCTCCTCGAGTTCGGTGTACGGGGACTCGCCCTACCTCCCGAAGGTGGAAGCCCGCATCGGAAACCCGGCATCCCCCTATGCGGCCACGAAGCGCGTCAACGAGTTGTACGCGGAGATGTACCGCCGCAGCTACGACCTCGAGGTCGTCGGACTCCGCTACTTCAACGTCTTCGGCAGGAGGCAGGCGCCCAACGGACCGTACGCCGCGGTGATACCGCGCTGGACGCTGCGGATGCTCGCGGGCGAGCCGTGCCAGATCTACGGGGACGGGAAGACGACCCGGGATTACTGCTACATCGACAACGTGGTACAGGCGAACCTGCTCGCCGCCACGACGGGGGCGGGGGCGGCGCTGGGCGTCTACAACGTCGCCGCGGGAGATCCGACGACGCTGAACGAGTTGTTCGCCCTCATCCGGTCGGGGCTCGCGAAGAAGCGGCCGGATGTGGGAAGCGTGGAACCGGTGTACGAGCGCTTCCGGGTCGGTGACGTGCGGCATTCCTACGCGGACATCTCGAAAGCTCGGGAACGGCTGGGATACGAACCCCGCTGGACGCTCATCGAAGGTCTTCAGTCCACGCTCGACTGGTACGCCGCCCTCTGAACGGCGGGGACTGGCCTGCGGGCGCCCGTCCCCCGGGGCTGCCGGGGTCCGACCTTCATGTCTGGAGAATCGACCTCTCCGCCTGTGAGGGGTCCGGCGACGACGCCCTCCTGAGTCCGGACGAGCGGGCCCGTGCCGAGCGACTCGTCAACGCGAAGGCGCGCGCCCGGTTCCGGTGCGCTCGCATCGCGCTGCGACGTCTCCTCTCCGAGTACCTGCGCGCTCCGCCCGGCGAGTTGGCGCTGGAGTACGGAGAGCACGGAAAGCCACGGCTGGCGTTCGCACCAGGTAGCGACGGGGCCGGCGATGCTCCCCCGTTCTTCTTCAACCTCAGCCACTCGGGCGGACTCGCGCTCTGCGCGGTGGGCCAACTCGGCGAGATCGGCGTCGACATCGAACGCATCCGGCCGCTCAGCTACCCGGGGGGCCTCGCCCGCGACCACCTCTCCCCCGGGGAACGGCGCCTCCGGTCCGACTGGGAGACCCCGGCGGCGAGGCCGGAGTTCTTCCGGATCTGGGCCCGGAAGGAGTCGATCCTCAAGGCCGCCGGGCTCGGTCTTTCGCGTCCGCTCGGCCGCGTCGACACGATTCGCGGGGAACTCGACGGGCGTTCGTGGTGGTTGATGGACCTCTTCCCGGGGGAAGGTTTCACGGGCGCCGTGGCATGCGCCCGGAGGCCGGAAACCGTCCGGCGGTGGAGTTGGCGGTGACCGCGGCGGGGCCGCCGATGGTCGGGCAGCGGCGGGCAAGGTTGACGATGGCCGATCCGCTCCCCATAGTGCCTCGCGACATTGCGGGTCGTGCCCGACCGCCAGGCGCGGAGCCGGACGTACGAACCCCCCCTCAGTACGCCCCCAAGTGACCCGGAGGTCGCGCCATGTCCGACGCCGTTTTTGCGGCACCCAGTGAACACCCCTCGCACATTCGATACGACGACTACGGGAGCACCGTCGCCACGGGCGACCGGGACGCGATCCTGAAGCTCTGCGAGGATCTGAACGTCCGTTTCCTTCGTCTCATCTTCATCGACATCGACGGCTTCGCGAAGAACGTCGAGGTTCCGGCGAGCAAGCTCGAAGACGGGTTCGACGCCAAGGTCATGTTCGACGGATCGTCGATCGGCGGCTACGTCCGCATCGAGGAGAGCGACATGCTCCTCAGGCCGGATCTCGACACGTTCCGGGTCTTCCCGTGGGGGAACCCGGACGCCCGGGTGGCCCAGATGTACTGCGACGTGCGGCGCCCCTACAACAAGCCGTTCGGCGGCTGCCCGCGCGCGGCGCTCAAGCGCGTCGTAGCCAGGGCCGAAGCGATGGGATACACGATGTATTCCGCCGTCGAGGCGGAGTTCTTCCTCTTCAAGACGAACGAGGACGGCAGCTGCAATTTCGTCACCGACGACGATGGCGGGTACTTCGACCTCACGCCGTCGGACCTCGCCGAGCGGGCGCGGCGGGAGATGGTCACCGCCATGGAGGCGATGGGCCTCGATATCGAGGCCGCGCACCACGAAGTCGCCGAGGGCCAGCACGAGATCGACTACAAGTACGGCGAGGCGCTGCGCACCGCCGACGACCTCATGACCTTCAAGTTCATCGTCCGGAACGTCGCGCACGCGCACGGGCTCCACGCGACGTTCATGCCGAAGCCGATCTTCGGCGCGAACGGCTCCGGCATGCACACGCACCAGTCGCTGTTCAAGGACGGGAAGAACATCTTCCACGACGCGAACGCCGACTACGAGCTGGCCGATGTGATGCTCCACTACATCGGCGGCCTGAAGAAGCACGCGCGGGCCATCGCGGCGGTCACGAACCCGATCGTGAACAGCTACAAGCGGCTCGTGCCCGGCTACGAGGCGCCGATCTCCATCGCCTGGTCGCAGCGGAACCGCTCCCCGATGATCCGCATCCCCGAGCAGCGCGGCGTCGGCACGCGGCTCGAGTTCCGCATGCCCGACCCGTCCTGCAACGGCTACCTGGCGACGGCCGTCCAGCTCGCCGCCGGTCTCGACGGCATCGAGAACGAGATCGATCCGGGGCCGCCGCTCGACACGAACGTGTGGCAGCTGACGGACGAGCAGCGCGCGGAGATCGGGCTCGAGGTGCTGCCCGCCAACCTCGGCGAGGCGGTGGAGGAACTCGAGGCGAACGACGTGATGAAGGACGCGCTCGGCGACCACATCTTCGGGCAGTTCGTGAGCCGCAAGAAGTCCGAGTGGAGCGACTACGTGGCGTCGGTCTCCGAGTGGGAGCTCGAGCAGTACATCAACTACTAGCCGCAGTTGAGGGCAGCCGCGCTCCGGCTGCCTGAGCCGATCAGCGGTCCGGGGGTTCCAGGATCCCCGGATCGTTGACGGCATCGACGGCCACGACGAGCCCGGGGAGTTCCGCGCCCGTGCTCCGAACGTCGGCGATCACGTTCCGAATCCGGCTCAACCCCACGGCGTTCCGGCGCCGGAAGGACCGCATCGCGTCTTCCGTCGTCGACGCCTCGGCACGGGCGATGATCTGCGCCGCCATGCGGGAACGGGCCAGCTCGAGTCGCGTGACGAGGATGCGCGCCGCCCTCTGGTCCCACGGATCGTCCGTGGCCTGCGAGTAGACGCGGCTCCGCAGCCAGGGGAAGTCGATCTCCTCCGCGAGGCCGAAGTACACGGCGCCGACCTCGCGCGTGCCGGCACCCGTCTCGCGGATGAGGCTGGCGATCGGCAGCAGTTCGTCCACGTAGCGGAAGGTCGCGAGTTGCGCCGCGCCCTCCGGATCGAGTCCGTCCATCTCGTGCAGCGAGCAGGTGGACTCGAAACGTTCCAGCCGCTCCGCGCTGAGCAGTTCCGGCAGGGCGTCGCGAACCGCCCGCACGGGGTCGTGCAGCCACTCGATCGCCTCGCTGATCGGCTCCGCGGGGTTGGTCCGCTGCAGGAGCCATCGAGTCGCGCGCGTCAGCGCGTCGGCCATGGCGAGGTAGCACTCGTTCTGCGCCCCGCTCCGCATCCGGACGTCGGCGACGCGCAGCCGCTCGTACAGGTCCTCGGCGTCCGCGATCCGTGACGCGACGTACCAGGTGCGGGCGACGGTCGCGGCGGCGCGGCCGGTCTCCTCCATGAGCCGGATATGGCTCGTGGCGCCCATGCGGTCCACGAAGCGGTTCGTGAGCAGCATGCTCGAGATGTTCGGGCGCAGCCGGTGTTCCTCGAGGTCCGATGTCTCGACCTCCTTCAGCGCCCCGAAAGGGAAGTAGTCCTCCACCAGTTCCATCATGGCCGGGTCGCGGGACACGCTGGACTCCGTGAGCGCATGCTTGAGGTGGAGCTTCGAGTAGGCCATGACCGTCGCCAGTTCCGGCCTCGTGAGGTGCGCCCCGACGTTCTCCCGTTCGATGAGTTCCTCGCCCGCCGGCAGGTATTCGAGGGCCGGATCGAGGATCCCCTCCCGCTCGAAACGCTGGATCACCTCGCGGAATGCGGCGGGCGTGCGCCGCGCCCGAATGTAGTCGAGGCTGATCGCGAGGCTCTGGCTGTACGTGTTGCGGAGGACCTTCCACGCGACCTCATCCGTGCACTCCCGGAGCAGATCGTTTCGCGCCTCGTAGTCGATCCCCCCGCGCGACAGCGGCGCGCCGAGGAGGATCTTGAGGTTGACCTCGTGGTCGGACATGTCGACCCCGGCGGAGTTGTCCACGGCATCGGTGTTGATGCTCCCCTCGCGGAGCGCGTATTCGACCCGGGCGCGCTGCGTGAAGCCGAGATTGCCGCCCTCGCCCACGACGCGCGCCCGAATGCCCGTCGCATCGACCCGCGTCGGATCGCCGCTCGGGTCGCCGACATCGGCGTGGCGTTCCGAACTCGCCTTCACGTACGTGCCGATGCCGCCGTTCCAGAGGAGGTCGACCGGCGCCGACAGGATCGCGCGGATCAGCTCGTTCCCGTTCATCTCCTCGTGATCGATGCCGAGGCGCTCCCGGATCTGCGGCGAGAGGTGGATCTGCTTCTCCGTGCGGTCGTAGACGCCACCCCCCTCGCTCAGCAGCTCGGCGTCGTAGTCGGCCCACGACGAGGCCGGGAGCTCGAACAGCCGGTTCCGTTCCTCCCACGACGCCTCCGGATCCGGGTTCGGATCGAGGAAGATGTCGCGGTGGTCGAAGGCGGCGACGAGCTGGATCTGCTTGCTGAGCAGCATCCCGTTGCCGAACACGTCGCCGCTCATGTCCCCGATGCCGACCGCCGTGAAGGGTTCGTTCTCGTAGTCGATGTCCGCTTCCCGGAAGTGGCGCTTCACGCATTCCCACGCACCGCGGGCCGTAATTCCCTCTTTCTTGTGGTCGTACCCCTGCGATCCGCCCGAGGCGAAGGCGTCGTCGAGCCAGAAGCCCGCTTCCGCCGCGAGTTCATTGGCCGTATCCGAGTTCTTCGCCGTCCCCTTGTCCGCCGCCACTACGAGGTACGGGTCGGGTCCGTCGTGGATCACCATCCCCCGGGGTTGCGTCACTTCGCCGTCGACGACGTCGTCGGAGACTTCCAGCAGCCCGCGAATGAAGTCGCGGTAGCTGTCCAGCCCTGCCGCAAGCCGCGCCTCGCGCTCATCGGGCAGGCCCTTCACGATGAAGGCGCCCTTCGCGCCGCCGGGCACGATGACGGCGTTCTTCACCCTCTGCGTCTTCACGAGCCCGAGCACTTCCACCCGGAAGTCCCCGTAGCGGTCGCTCCACCTGATCCCGCCGCGCGCCACGTCGTCCATGCGCAGGTGGGCGGCCTCCGTGCGGGGGCCGCGCAGGTAGACCTCGTGCTTCGGCTTCGGCTTCGGAATGAAGTCGACGGGGAGGCTCGAGATCTTGAGCGCGAGGAGGGGCGACCGGCGCAACTCGCCCCGGTAGTGGTTCGTGCGCACGGTGGCGTGGACGAGTTCCATCATCCGCCGCAGCGTCCGGTCGTCCTCGATCCCGCGCACCGAAGCCAGCGCCCGCGCGAACTCGCGCTTCAGACGCCGCATCGTGTCGGCCGCCCCCTCCCGTGCCTCCGGATCGAAGCGCGCCTCGAAGGCCCGGAAGATGCAGCGTGCGATGTCGGGGTACGCCGTGAGCGGAAACTGGCCGCCGGTGGGGGCGGCGACGGCGCCGATGCGGAACGTGTAGCCCGCATAGGCCCGGAGGACGGACACCTCCCGCCATGTGAGACCGGCGGTCACGATGAGTTCGTTCAGCCGGTCATCTTCGGCGATTCCCGCCCGGATGGCCCGCAGCATGTCTCCGATCCGGTCCTGCGCCGCCGCGATGTCGAGGTCGCCGGCGCGCCGCGCCTCGGCTTCGAAGGACTGGACGCGCGCCGCGAACGTCTCCTCCGTGGCGTCGGGCGTCTCGTCCTTGAGCTGGATCGTGAAGCGGAGCGAGTCGAGCACCCGGAGCCCCAGGTTCTCGAGCGTGGGGATCACGTCGCTCAGGACGTAGTGACCCTTCCGGGCGTACAGCCGCAACTGGTAGTGCCGTCCGTCCGCTTCCGCGAGGGACCGTTTGAGCAGCACCTGGCTCTCGCCCGTCTCGGCCAGCCGCGCGAGACACGCCACATCCTCGACGGCGGTGTCGATGTCCATCGCCGCCTGGTAGCCGGTCGAGAAACGCACGACGTGCGTCGCGAGTTCGTGGCCCCGCGAAGGGCCGTGGACGGCATCGAGCGCGTCCTCGAGACGCTCCTCCCAGGTGCGGACGATCGAGCGGACCTTGGCCTGGACGGCGTCGAGGTCGACCGACCCCACCTCGTCCGGGTCGTGGGCCAGATAGAAGTGGAGGCGCGCCTGATCGCCCTGGCCCAGCGCGAGGTGGTAGTTGAGGAGCGTCCCCCGGTAAGCCTCGATCAGCGCCGCCTGCAGCCGTCTCCGTACCTGCCCGGAGAAATGCGTCCGGGGGAGGATGACCATGAGCTGGACGCCGCGGCCGAGCTGGTCGGGGCGCGCCGTGACCCGCACATCGTCCCCGCCTCCGGTCGCCATGACCGCGTCGACGACCGAGCGGATCTCCTCCACCGAGGCGAGGAACAGCTCCTCCTTCGGCATCGAGTTGAAGGTCCCCAGGATGACGTTGTAGTCGTGCGATCCCGGGGGCGCGGCTTCCAGCTGAAGGATCTCGCGCAGCTTGCGGCGCAGGATCGGGATGGAGGAGGCGTCCTGCGAGAACGCCTTCGCGGTGAACAGGCCGAGGAACCGGTGCTCGCCGTACACCGTCCCGTCCGGGCGCAGACGTTTGATGCCCACGTAGTCCATGCGGACGTTGCGCCGAATCGGACTCTGGGCGTTGGTCTTGGAGATGATGAGAAGCGGGCCGCCCAGCACCCGGGCGCGTAGGTAGGCGGGGAGTTCGTCCAGGGGCCGGGGTTCGTGGTATTTCGATTTGTCGTCGTCCCGGAGGATCCCGAGCCCGCTCCCCTCGTCGACGCGGATCCAGTCGCGGCCCGCGTCATCCGTCTCGATGTGGTACGCGCGATAGCCGAGGAAGACGAACCCGGGGTCCACGAGCCAGCGGAGGAGGTCCTGGATCTCCTCGAATTCGGCGCTGCGCCACGGCGTCTCGACCCGCTTGGTCTCGAGTTCGCTGACGAGCGTCCCCACCCGCTCGATCATGGGGGAGAAGTCCGCGGTGACCGCCCTCACGAGTTCGAGGCGTTGCCGTACCTCGGCTTCCAGCGTCTCGCGGACTTCGGCGTGGTGCGCGTCGTCGAGCACGATGTGGACGACCGACACGCGCGTGCCTTCGGCGGAGTGGTCGCGGATGTCGAGCACGCGGCCGGAGGCGTCCCGGTCCACCACGACGACCGGGTGGAGCAGGTGCGGAATGTCGATCCCCGCCGAGTGGAGATACTCGCGCAGCGTGTCGACGATGAAGGGCCGGTCCTCCATCACCGTCTGAAGGACGCCGCGCGATGCGTCGTCCTCGTCCCAGGCGAGGCGGATCGCGATTTCGCCGTCGGCGGCGCCGGCCAGGAGGCGGTAGAGGGCGGCGACGTCGTCCGCCAGAGCGCGGACCGGACGTCCATCCGCGATGTGGGCGTAGCCGCGGCTGAAGAGACGGCGGGAGAGATTGCGGACGGCTTCGCCGGGCGCGTCCGGGAGTCGCGATTCGACCTCGCGGATCAAGGGGCCAAGGTCCGACTGCTGCGCATGCTTGTTTTTCATGCCCGTAGATACCCCATTGTGCCGCACACGGTCAACGGCGCAGGTGCCGGACTCGGAGTCGGGACCTTCGAGGCGCCGCGTTAGCCGTCAGCAGCCCTTCCGGCCGGCCCGTCCGTAGCGGTCCTCGAGGCGCACCAGGTCGTCCAGTTCCGGCGTGCTCACCTCGAGGATGACGCTGTCCTCGAGCGCCTCCATGCGATGCACGTTCCCCGGCGGAATGGAGACGACTTCGCCCGGGAGCCACTCGAAGACTTCATCGTTGAGCGTAAAAAGCATGCGCCCGGACTGGAGCAGCATCGTTTCGTGCTTCACGAGGTGCTTCTGCAGCGAGAGGACGTGCCCCTTTTCGACTTCGAGGACCTTCCCCGCGTAGCGGTCCGTGTGGGCGTACCACACCTCGCGCCCCCAGGGCTTGTCCACGATTCGGGGCTCGCCGCGGCCCGCCGCCGCCCGCTCTTCGGCGTGCATGGGTGCAGCGGCGCGCCCGTCCCCCGTCGTATGCCGTTCCATGATGTGACATGATACACCGGCGGCCGCCGCGACGCCGGACGCGGAATCGGGTCGGCACGATGTTCGCGGCGCGAGAACCCCCGAGCGGCTGACGGGTACGATTATCGGTCGAATCGTCGGAGACCCGGTTGAGAAAGGAGAACTCCCATTCGCGGCAGAAGCTTCGCTTTCGTTCTGCTCCCGGCCCTGGTCCTTGCCGGCTGTGGCGGTCCCACGGGACCCGGCGAGCCCGCATACCTCGAGGTCGTGGAGGTGACCGTCGGCCCCACCCTCGCCAAGTGTTACGGCGTGGGCCTGCGGTCGTGCATGGTGGTCGACGGCGGGTTGTTCTACGACGGAATCGAAGGGTTCGAATACGAGGCCGGGTACGACTACCGACTGCGGATCGGCAAGTACGATCCCTGGGGTGGGAGGGAACCGCCGCAAGACGCCGGCGCGTACGCCTACCGCCTGCTGGAGCTACTGCAGAAGGCTCCGGCGCCATCCACCCCGGCAACCCTCTCCGTGGGTCCCGCGCGGGTCATATGCGCACCGAGCGATGATTTCTGTCCGGTGGTGGACGGTGCGCCGTACAACGACCTCATCAACCGTTTCGAATACGAGGGCGGCTACCACTATGTCCTGGAAGCCAACCGGTATGGCGATGGCCGGTACGTGCTGAGCGACGTCGTCTCCAGGACCAGGGCAGCCGGCACGGAAGTGGAGATCACCGTCGATCGCCACAGGGTCGAGTGCGGCGACGGCTATCCCGGGTACTGCAAGGTCTTCGACGGCGTCCCCTACCGCGGCGAGATCGTGGGCTTCCAGCCCCGGCACGAAGTCGACTACCGCCTGCGCGTCGAGCGGTTCGACATGTTCCCCGAAGGCATGACCGGATCGCCGAACGTCCCGACCCACGGCTATCGCTGGCTGGAAACGCTCGAAGCTACGCCCGGCACCTGACCTCCTCCACGACGCGGCCGCGCGCTCCGGCGCGACGTCAGGGGAGCGTCCGGGCCACGCGGAATCCGTAGTACATATCCCTGGTGTCCGGGAGATTTCCGGACCGGTTGGCGGAGCGGAGGAACCACGCAGTGACAAACCAGGATCCGCCGCGGAGGACGCGACGGTCGCAGTCCCCGGATTCCCAGGCGCTGCCATCCGTCGGAGCGCCCGCGTAGCTGTCGTTCCAGCAGTCCTGCGTCCACTCCGACACGTTCCCCAGCACGTCGTACAGCCCGAACGCGTTCGGTGCGAAGGATCCCACCGGCGCCGTGGTTCCGTAGTCATCGGCACACGGTCCGTCGCGTACGTAACCGGAGAGACCCGCGACCCGGAGCCGTCCGGGGCGCCGCGCGGCGCCGTTCGCGTAGCGGCACAGGTCCGACAAGTCCTCCCCCCAATGCCGGGCCGTCACCGTGCCGGCCCGCGCCACGTACTCCCACTCCGCCTCGCTCAGAAGCCGGTACCGCTGTCCCGTCAGTCCTGAAAGCCATGACACGTACGCCTGCGCGTCCTCCCAACTCACGTGGATCACCGGACGACGCCCCCGGCCCCAGCGCCGGTCGGCCGGCGTATAGCGGCACCCTCCCATCCGCACGCACGCATCCCACTCCGCGAACGTGACTTCGTGCACCCCGACCGCGAATGGAGCCTCGATCGTCACCGAGTGCTGCGGACCTTCGACGGCTCCCCGGAACTCCTCCGACTCCGGGGAGCCCATCGTGAACGTTCCCGGCGGCACCACGACCAGCTCCGGACAGAACGCGCAGTCGCGGAACGCGTCGAACACCTCGAATACCTGTGCCGGGGGCCGATCCGCCGTCCCGGGCGCCGCGCCGTCCTCGACGCCCCAGCTTTCGCGGGCGAGGACTTCGTAGCCGCCCCCGTCGTAGTACCTCGCAAAATGATCGTTGCCGGTCGTCGCGTTCGTCTCGGCCGCCTCGGCGCTCGGCCCGAATCCGATGGAAAGGCGCTGGAACGCGGAGCCGTCCGGATCGGACGTCGGGGCGAGACGGACCGCCGACGTGTACCTGATGATCGCGACGTGCTGGTCACCCCGGTTCGACCAGATACACGAAACTTCCGTGTGGTCGTCGAGCTCCGAGCGCAGGGCTCGTTCCACGCGCTGCCGGCCGTCGAGCGGGACGCCGACCCGGTAGGCCAGCGCCACATCGGACCGGTAGACGACGGCCATGCCCTCCCAACCGAAGCGGCGGTCGGGATCCGGGGTTCGCGGCGTGGACAGCTCGCTCCCCACGCACACCACCGTTCCCGCCTCGGACTGCGCGCTGGCCGGAACGCTCCCGGCGAGCAGCATGAGACCCGCCGCCGCGCTCGCGACGGTCGCGACGACAAGGCTCCGTGGTCGCAGACCCAATCCGTTGCCTCCATGCGCTGCGTCGTCCAGCCTCCGCCGCGGCCCAACTCGTGGCGGATCGTCAGACACGATACAACCGGCAAATCTCCGCGGCAGGTGTTTCCGGTTTAGCGGCAGCCGCCGCCGCGGCCCCAGCTCATGGTGGGGGGCGGGTCGCGTCTCAGCGCTTCCAGGTATGCGAACGGATCGGGTCCGGCGAGCCGGTTCGTCGCGGACGCGATCCGATGGCCGGCCGGAATCCGGTTCGGGGCGGGGTTCAGGGGAT
Organism: Gemmatimonadota bacterium; assembly: GCA_022826685.1. GTDB lineage: Bacteria > Gemmatimonadota > Gemmatimonadetes > Palauibacterales > Palauibacteraceae > Palauibacter. The sequence goes on from JAJDUL010000060.1 coordinate 15,622, forward strand.
CCGGCTCCGGGTCCAGGTCGACTGGAGCAGGCGCGGTGTCCGCCTCTTCCTCCACGGCGGGGACCGTCTCGCGGCTCAGCCGGAGTTCGGGGCTCAGGCGCAGGGGATACACCCCCTCGGCGAGCACGTTGTACGTCGCGCCGTCCTTCTGGAGCGCGCCATCGATGTAGAGGAAGGGTTCGAGGCGGATCGCGGCGCGGCACTCCCGATAGACCTCGGGCCTCACGATCGCGTTGATGGGTCCGAACTCGTCCTCCATGAGGATGAAGATGTATCCGCGGGCCGTATGCGGGCGCTGGCGGGCCACCACGATCCCCGCCACCCGGACCCGGCTCCCGTTGGGGAGATCGGGGAAGCGCGCCGAGGAGACCGTGCGCTCGGGCAGGTGGTCTCCCACGAGCGCGAACGGGTGATGGAGCGAGGCGGCGAGGGAGAGGATGCGGTACTCCGCGATCATCTTCTCCATGTCGTGCGTGCCCGCGAACCGCAGATCCGCACAGGGGTCGTCGAGCGCGAGTTCGATCTGGCTCTGGTCGGCGCGGTCGGCGCTTCGGCGTCCGCGGACGGGCGGCGCGTCCCCGCCCAGCCCCGCGGCGTTCGTTGCGAGTTCGCGGCGCCGGCGCTCTGCCTCCGTCTCGGCCTCCGGACCCAGCCAGAGCCCCGTCTGCCACAGCAGGTCGCGGCGTTCGATCCCCAGCGAGTCGAGCCCCCCGACCCAGATCAGGTTCTCGATCGCGGCCCGCTTGAGCGCGGCCGGGGTGCGGCGCAGAAAGTCGGGCAGCGACGCGAACGGTCCGCCGCGCTCGCGCTCGGCCACCACGAGTTCGGCCGCCTCCGTCCCCCAGTCGCGGACCATGCCGAGCCCGATCCGGACATCGTCTCCCTCGGCGGTGCAGGCGACCCGGCTGACGTTCAGGTCCGGCAGCAGGATGCCGACCCCGTGCCGGCGCGCGTCGCGCCCGATCGCGTCGAGGGAATAGAACCCCATCGGCTGGTTGTTGAAGAGCCCCACGTAGTACTCGGCCGGATAGCGGTCGCGGAGCCAGGCGGACTGGAAGGCGAGGAGCCCGAACGCCACCGCGTGCGACTTCGGGAACCCGAATTCCGAGAACGCGACGACCTGCTCGAACACCTTCTTCGCCGTGGGGCCGCCGACCCCCTTCGCCGCCGCGCCGTCCCGGAACGCCGTCCAGTATCCGAGCAGAGCCTCGCGCGAGCGCTTGCGGCTCATGGCGCGCCGCAGTCCCTCGGCCTGCCCGTCGCTGAAGCCCGCGAGCGCCTTGCACACCTGCAGCACCTGGTCCTGGAAGATGATCACGCCCAGGGTCTCGCCGAGCACCTCCTCGAGCAGCGGATGGTCGTAGGGGACGACGTAGTCCGGGTCCTTGCGCAGCTGCTCGCGCCGCCGGACGTAGGGGTTGACCGCCCCGCCGACGATCGGACCCGGCCGGACGATCGCGACCTGGACCGCGAGGTCGCCCAGGTTCCGGGGCCGCACTCGCCGCAGCATCTGGATCTGCGCGCGACTTTCGACCTGGAAGAGGCCCACCGTGTCTCCCGAACAGATACGGTCGTAGATCTTCTCGTCCTCGTAGTCGATGCGGGAGAGGTCGGGGGCCTCGCCGTGGCGCGCGTGGATCGTCTCCACCGCCTCCTCGACGAGCGACAGCATTCCGAGCGCGAGAAAGTCGATCTTGATGAACCGCGCGTCGTCGCAGGAATCCTTGTCCCACTGGCAGAGGACGCGCCCCTCCCACGCGGCGGGCTCGAGGGGGACAATCTCCACCAGCGGCCGGCTCGAGATGATCATCCCGCCCACGTGCTGGGAGATGTGCCGCGGGAGCCCCTTGATCTCCTCGGCCAGTTCGGCGAAAGCGCGCCAGATCCGCGAGTTCGCGCGCACCTCGAGGCCGGGGATGCGCTCCAGTTCGGCCATGAACCCGTCCTCTCCGGGTTCGGCGAGCTTGGCCAGCTTCTCCACGTCGCCGGCCGGGAGGCTGAGCGCCTTGCCGAGTTCGCGCACGATCGAGCGTGTGCGGTAGGTGGGGAAGGTGCATACGAGCCCGACGTGGTCGTGCCCGTAGCGCTCGTAGACGGCGAGGATCAATTCCTCTCGAATGTCGCGCGCAAAATCGATGTCGATGTCCGGGACGCTCTCCATGGCGTCGTTCAGGAACCGGCCGAGAAAGAGGTTCGTCCGCACCGGATCCACGTGGGAGAGCCCGATCAGATAACAGATGATGGAGGAGACCGAGGATCCGCGACCGCGGCCGGGGGGGAGCAGTTGGCGCGGCATCGAGTCGCCCCGCACGCGGTGCGCGACCTCCCGGGCGAGTTCGAGGATGTCGTGATAGACGAGGAAGAACCCGGCCAGGTCGTGGCGGTCGACGAGCGCGAGTTCGGTGGCGAGCCGTTCCTCGGCTTCGCGGCGGTATCGGCTGCCGGGGGGATAGCGGATCTCGAACGCCCCGCGGCAGACCTGGTGGAGTACGCGCATGGCGGGGGCGAAGCCGCTCCCCTTGAAGTCGGGGAAGCGGTAGCCGAGATCGGCCGTGAGATCGAACGCCCGGCAGCGCTCGGCGATCGCGCGCGTGTTGCGGAGCGCGTCGGGCCGCGACGCAAATCGCCACGCCATCTCCCGGGGCGAGGCGAGATGGAAGCAGGCGTTGGGGCGGCGGAGTTCGTGCGAATCGTCGACCGTCGTCCGGTTCCGGATCGCGACCAGGATGTCCTGGAGACGGTGCCGGTCGGCGACGTGGTAGTGGACGTTGCCCGTGGCCACGACCGGGATGCGGAGCCGGTCGGCCAGCGCGCTCAGCGCCCGGCCGCGCGCGAGGTCGCCGTGGACCGCGTTGTTCTGGAGTTCGACGAAGAGGCTGCCGGGACCGAAGGCGTCGCGCAGGCGGCCCGCCAGTCGCTCGGCTTCGTCCGTCCCCCGTTCGAGCGCCGCGAGGAGGGGACTCCGGCGGCACCCGGTGAGGAGGATGAGCCCCTCGGGCCGCTCGAGGAGCGCGTCGAGGTCGAGCCGGGGTTCCCCGCGCGGACTCTCCATGTGCGCCCGGGTGATGAGCCGGCACAGGTTCGCATATCCCGCCGCGCTCTCCGCCAGCACCGTGACGTGGCAGTCCTCGACCGCTTCGTCGGACCCCTCCTCCGCGAACGGCGAGGCGAGGGTGAGTTCGGCGCCCGTGATCGGCTGAAGTCCGTGGGCGCGGGCGAACTGCGCGAACTCCATCGAGCCGTACAGTCCGTCGTGGTCGGTGAGCGCGAGCGCGGGATAGCCCAGTTCGAGCGCGCGCGCCGCGAGTTCCTCGGGCCGCGACGCCCCATCGAGAAAGGAGTAGGCGGAGTGCGCATGCAGTTCGACGTAGTCGACGCTTCGCGAAGGGGTGACCACGGCGGCTATTCCGGCTGGAGGAACCAGCGATCCAGCATCAGATCGTGGTAGGCGGTGAGGTGGGCGCCGTTCTCGAGCAGGATCGAGAAGTAGACGCGCGAGATCGGTTCCCTCCACCACTCGTCGTCGATCCGCCACTGGTCGAACACGTCGCCGATCCGTCGCCAGCGCCCCCGGATCTCGAGGCTCACGGGCACCCCGGCGCCGCCGAGCCGGACCCGCACCGGCCGCGGGCGGTTGAGCGGACGCAGCTTCCCCGCAGGCGGCCTCGCCACTACGCGATTTCCATGAGCGCGTGCCGGCGCTCGGGGAGCCGGGAGTTCGGCTCGAGTTCGAGCACCCGGTACAGCGCGGCGGCGCCCAGCCGCAGCCGCAGCACGCGCGCCGCGCGCCGGAACGGGGGCAGCAGTTCGCCATCCTTCGTCTCCAGCGAACCGAAGGCACGGGGCGCGCCTGCCTTCGGGTCGAAGAGCCCGGTCTGCGCGCTCGCCGGGCCGAAGCGGAAGAGTTCGAGCCGCAACGTCTCGACCGCGCGGCGGGGCCGGTCGAGCGCGATCCGCGAGCGGAGGAACGCCCCGAGCCGTTCGGGCTCGCTCGTGGGTTCCCGGGCAATCGCGCGAATGGACCAGGAGCCGCCATCCTCGAGGCTCGCCGACACCCTGAGGCCGCGGACGCTCTTGCCTCGACGCCGCGGATGCTCGAGCGCGCGACCGATGAGCCGATCGAGCGCGGCGTGCAGCAGTTCGAGCTGCCCGATCGGGCTCGGGAAGTCGAGCGCGACGCAAATCGGCCGGGCCGGCGCCTCCGGCCGCACACGATCGATGCGCGTCCCCCGCGCCCAGGCGAGCGCCCGGCGCCCATCGGCCCCGAACTGCGACACGAGCGCCGGCTCGGGCATGCGCACGATCCCCGCCAGCCGCCCGACCCCGAGCCGCTTCAGCCGCTCGACCATGCGCGGCGACACCGGCAGCACATCGACCGGCTGCAGGGCCAGAAACGCGGCGAGGTCGGCCGGCGCCACGCAGACGGCCGCGCCCGGCCGCCCGGAGCCCGCCGACCGGGCAGACTCCGCAGACCGCGCCGCGACCCAGGCCGCGAACTTCCCCGGCGCGCAGCCGATCCGGGCGCTCGCCGCGAGCCACGGCGACAGCGCCTCGAGCCGCGCCCGGAGCCCCGCAATCTGACGCTCCGGCGGGCCGTACAGGCGTTCGAGCCCGTCGACCCCCACGAACATCCGGCCCCGCTCGGCCGAGCACTCAACGACCGGACTCCAGCCGCGGAGGACTTCCGCGATCCGGTCGCGCGCCGCGTCGTGGAAATCCGGATCCGGTTCGCAGAGGACGAGCGAGGGACAGAGCGCGATCGCCTGCGAGACGATCATCCCCGGCTCGACTCCGAAGGAGGCCGCGAGCGCGCACCCCATCTCGATGCGGCGGCGGTCCCCCACCGTCGGCAGCGCGAGCGGCAGGTCCGCGAGCGACGGCGTCCGGACCCGCTCCAGCTCCAGTTCGAACCCCGGCCACCAGAGGCAGAGCGCCATCCGGCTCCCGCGACCTGCGTCCATGCGACTCTTCCAAACCCAAAAACCGAAGAAAAACCGAAGATCGGGCCGGCTAACCTAGTGGGTCAGGGAAGAAATGCAAGAGAACAGCAGCCGCGTCAGCCGCCGAGCGCGACCCGGGCCACGCGGGCGGGACCGAAGGATTCGTCGGCGAACTCCCACGTCGCGAGCGCGCCATGCAGATGCTCCCCGGCACGCGCGACATCTCCTCGTGCCCGCAGAATCAGCGCCAGCTCCAAATGCGCCTGCGGATCGGCCGGACTGATGCGGAGCGCTTCCTTCAACTCCGATTCCGCTTCCTCCAGGCGACCCGCCTTCCTCAGCGCGGCGCCGGTCTGTCCGTGGAGGCTGAGATGGGAATCCAGCGCCATCGCCTCGCGGTAGTTTCGGACGGCGGACTGGTAGTCTCCGGCGAGTTCGTCGATCCGCCCGAGGTTCCGGATCAGGGCGGGGAGGAGCGAGCCGAACTCGTTCGCATTGACCGCCCGCACCGCACGTTGGTATGCAGCGCGAGCCGCTTCTTCGTCCTCCGCCGCCAGGGCGGCGTGGATCTCCCAGAGGGGGACGAGACAGTCGCTCAACGGCGGCCGGAGTTGTTCTTTCGGGGTTTCGAACACGGCGCTGGCGTCATCGCGCCCCGCATTGTAGAAGAATTGGATATCGTCGAACTGCCGCTGCGCGATCTCGAACGGAGTCATGAAGGTGGAAACCTCGGCAAGCCAGGCGTTCGACGCTCGAACCGCACTTTCCGTCTCCCCGCGGAACACGTGGTATTCCTTGAGGCCATCCAGAGCATCCGCTCTCTGCGCCGGCGAGCGCGCCAGCGCCAGCGCTCGCTCATGGCCGGCCAGGGCGTCCTCGAATCGTCCGATGCTTGCGTCGAGCGACGCGAGCGCGGTTACCGGCTCCGGACGTAGCGGCGCCATGCCGATGGCAATCTCAAGCTGCTTGCGGGCACCGTCGTGCTCGCCCCGACGCCGGAGGATGTCCGCCAGACGCACACGACCGGAGGGGTCATCCGGAGACCGCTCCACATACTCGGTCTGAACCGCCAGCGCCTTATCGTCGTCGCCCAGCCTTCCGTGAGCCTCCGCGATCCGGCTCAGGATAAGGTGATTCTTCGGATTCAGCCGATACAGCGTCTCCAGCGTGCGCAGCAGCCCCCACCAATCCCCCCTCGTCTCCTGCGCCCGGGCATGGGGGCGGAGCGCAACCAGATCCCAGGGATGACGCTCGACCCATAGATCCAGCACCGACCACGCCTTCGTCATCTGCCCCGTCATGAAATAGTAACCGGACCTGATCTTGAAGCGGACGCGTTCCGGCACTCGGTAAAGGTGGTTGAGCGCCGCCCGCATGGGGCCGACGGCCTCCTCGATCTGGTTGTTCGCCGCAAGTGCCTGCGAGAGCGTGTACTGCGCCAGCGCGAACGTCGGATCGAGCGAGGTCGCGGCCTCCAGCCGGGAGATCGAGTCTTCGAAATCCTCGGCGATCATGCTCTCGAAGCCCCGTCCGAACTCCTCCCAGGCCGCGCCGTTCGCCGTCAGCAATTCGCGAACGGGAACAGCTTCGACCGTCTCCCGGGCGGGGATCTCCAGAGCATCCCTGACCGCCTCCGACATTTCGTCCACCAGCGCAAGCAGGTCCGGCCCCTCGTGAACGTTCTCGCTCACCCGCGAGCCGCTCCCGGTCTCGAAAAGGATCCATCTCACTCGATACCGGTCACCGATCCTGTGGATCTCTCCGCCAGCGAAGAACGCTGCATAAAGCTCCTTGGAGACCTCGCGTTTCAGCGGCAGCGGCAGATCGCGCAGGTCGGCCGGACGGTGCTCCGAAAAACGCCTGCTGAAGACCCCGAAACCGACGAGATCGACGAAGTCGTCCCGCACCAGATCCATCTCGAGTGCGAGTGGAGCGGCGTATCTGGCCCAGGCGTCGTTTTCCTCCAGCCCGGCCCCCGCATCAAAGGGGAAGAGCACGACTCGCTTTCGGAATTCCGGCTTGACCACAACGCGCTCGACGGTCTCCCCGTTTTCCGTCTCGACCGACACGGGCATCGTCGCAACCCCGAGGTCGGCGCCGCCGAAGCCGGTCACCAGAATCGCCCCCAGAATCGCGAGGTTCAGCGGGATCCCGATCTTTTCCGCCACCGGCACATCGTCCCGACCCGGACGACCATGAAACCAGGCCAGCATGAAAACGCTCGGAACCAGCGTCAGCACCGCGGTCAGCGCTACCCGCGTCCAGTGAGGGGAGAGGAGAAACTCGTCAACCGCGAACGCGACGAACTCGACGAAGCCCCACGACGCACCGGCGTAGATGGCGAGCACCTGGGGAACGCGGCGCTCGATGAGGCCCCTGAGTTTACCCGTCATGTGGCTGTCGTCCGGCACATGTGCGCGCGCTGGTCGATCTTATCCTTCAGATGGTACGTCCCCGCGGATGGTTGGCCCGAAGCTGGAGCACGCAAGCTCGTACAAGGCCTCCGTCCCGAGAGGCTGAGACGGCCATTACGCTTAACACAACGTAATCGTCGTTCGCGTCACATGCATCGTATCGGCTGAACGCCCGGATGCGTCGCAGGCCATGCCGACTCCGGGTACTTTCGACTCATGAACCGGGAATCCGACACGGGAGAGGCGCTCGCGCCGAGGAGTTGGGCCGCGTTCACGGTGCGGACGATCCTCGGCCTCATCTTCTTCATGGCCGGGTTCTGGAAGGTGTTCGAACTCGGGGCCGTCCAGCACGCGCGGGGCCTGTTCGTGGAGGCCTACGCCGACACGTTCCTCCCCGCCTGGTCGCTGTGGGCCGCCGGGGTCGCGATCCCGTTCATCGAACTCGTCTGCGGGGCGCTGCTGCTGGCGGGCTGGCGGCGCCGGATCGCGGCGCTGGGGCTGGGCGGGATCCTCATCCTCGTCACCTTCGGCCACCTGCTTGCCGAACCCCTCTACGTCTTCAGCGCGCACGTGATCCCGCGCACGCTCCTGCTCGTCATCGTCCTCCTCCTGTTCGAGGACGACCGCCTCAGCCTGGACAGCTGGCTCGCGCGCCGCGCCATCCCCCGCTGACCAACCCGGTCTCGCCTTGAGGAGCTTCCCTGACCCGTGCCAGCTCGTCGACAGCGCGGGGACCCAATCGCGAGTCGGCGGTTACGAAGGTTGACGACCTTCAGCCGGAGATGGAGCATGCCCGGAACCGCGCGCGCCTCGAGAAGAGTCCCGAACGCACTCCTGTCGACCACGATCGCGGGGCTGACCCTGATCGCACCCGCCGGCGCCCAGGAGCGGCCGGGGGATACCGGCGGGATCACAACCCGGGAGACGCTGCCATCGGGCGTTGAGCGCGTTACCAACGTGGTCCCCGACGATCCGTCTCCGACGTGGACGCTCATCGAGGAACTACGCGTCGGATCCTTCGACGGAGATGGTCACGATGTTTTCGGCGAGTTGAGGGGCCTCGTCGTGCTCCCCGACGGCGGCTTTGCCGTCCTCGACTCGCAGGCGCAGGAAGTCCGCGTCTTCGCGGCCGATGGCTCCCACCGGGCGACCTACGGAGGAGAGGGAGAAGGCCCCGGGGAACTCCGGGACGCCCACGGGCTCATGCTCGATCCGCGCGGCCGCATCTGGGTCACGGATCCGGCGAACGACCGCATGTCGGTGTTCGACCCCGATAACGGGTTCGTGGAGTCCTTCCGCTACCACTTCTCGTTCTACAGCTATATCTGGCAGGGAACCATGACGGCGGCTGGCCGCATCGTTCGTCCTACCCGATCGCGGCAGGGTTTCGAGGTGTACGACCTGAACATGGAGTTGGTGGAATCGATCTCTCCGCCCAGCGATCCCGGCAGGGGGATTACTCCCGAGGAGGCCCTGCAGCGAAGGGGACGCGGGACTCCCTCCGGCTTCGCCTGGCAGTCGCGTGACGGGCGGCGCCAGGGGTTCATGAGCGTACCCTTCTACCCCCGCGGTGTCCGGTACTACGACCGCGAGGGGATGGCCTGGGCAGGCGATCACGAAGCTGACCCGCCGGGTTATCGCATGAGACGGCAGCACCTGACTGGAGATACGACTCTGATCGTCGTTGCGCGGAAGCCTCACGTCCCCGTCACGCGGGAAGATCGTGACGCGGCGATTGAAGGAATCCGGGAACGCCTACGGGAACGGGGTGCGGACACCGACCGCGACTGGTCGAAGATCCCGGACGTCAAGCCCGCCATCGCCAACCTCTTCACCTCGGTGGAGGGCAACATCTGGGTTCGCACGCCCCCGGCCAACGCCAGTAGCGCCGAAGCCACCTGGGATCTCTTCTCGTCGGACGGCGCCTATGTCGGACGGGTGACCTCTCCGGAGTTGAGCCCCCTGCCGTTCCTGCCGCCCGTCGTCCAGGGCGACGAGTTCTGGGCCGTCGCGACCGACGCCTTCGATGTCCAGTACGTCGTTCGAGCGAGGATCACGCCCTCCGGCTGAAGCGGGGAGCTCAGGGCGGGCCGATGGTGACCTCGCGCGCGCCGGGGGGGACTTGGACGCGCTCGACGACGCCGCCCGGCCAGCGGACCTCGATGGCGACGGGGTCGTCTGAGAGTCCCAGGACCTGAACCGGGTCGTCGTGGGAGCCGGTCCCGGACCCGGCCCTTACTTCGCGTGCGGGGCCCATGCCGTCGGCGTACGCGACGCGCAGGACGGCTCCGATTCCGTGGGGGTTCCCGGCCGGTCCCGCGAGGCGGACCCGCAGGCCTGGAGAGGTGCCAGCTCCGCGGAAGAGGCGCGCCGCGCCGCCGTTGATCCCGAGCACGAAATCGAGGCGGCCGTCGCCGTCGATGTCCGCGGCCGCGGCGCCACGCTGATCGCCGTAGGCGGCGACCCCGGACTCCTGCCCCGGCACCGCTCGGAACCCCCCGCGTCCGTCCCCCTCCAGCCACAATCCGCGGCCGGCGTCATAACGCGGAGTGTCCTCGTCCGTGGCGAAGAAGTTCTGGGACAGGAACAGGTCCTCGCGGCCGTCTCCGTTCGCGTCCGCCACCAGAACTCCGAGCGAAGGGGCTTGCTGCGCCTCGCGCGGCAGCGGTGCCGCTTCGAAGCGGTCGCCCCGGTTCAGGAACACCGTGTGCCGCAGTTCCGCCGCCTCCAGCCGACCCTCCGGCCACGCCCCCAGCGCCTCGCCCACATCCGCTTCGGCGTAGGCCGCGCGCGTCGGCATGCGCGCGCCGACGGGCTGGATGTGTTCGGCGAGGCGGCCCAGCGCGGCCAGCGGCGCCACGGCGCCGAGGCGTTCATCCCGCTGCGCCTCCACGAGGTCGAGGGTGCCGTTGCGGTCCACGTCGCCGAAATGGAGTTCGAGCGGGGCCCCGGGCGTCGGGCGGTACTCGGTGTTGTCTCCCCACGAGACCGCCACCAGGTCCGGACGCCCGTCCCCGTCAAAGTCGCCCGCGGACACGCCGTTCCAGCGCCCGACGTGCGCGGACAGGCCGACCGCCTCCGTGACGTCCGAGAAGCGCCCCCGGTCGTTCCGCAGCAGCCGGACGGGGCCCCACTCGACGGAGAGCGCGAGGTCGGGGTCGCCGTCCGCGTCGTAGTCGGTGAACACGGCGCCGGTCACCATGCCGAGTCGCTCGAAGACCGCCGCGTCCCGCGCGTCCTCTTCGAAGCCGCCGCCCGGACGGCCCCGGAAGAGCCGGGAGGGGCCGGAGAGCGGGTAGCCGCCCGGCATGACCCGCGAGCCGGCGAAGAGGTCGAGCCGGCCGTCGAGGTCGTAGTCCGCGACGGCCAACGGGCCCACCGACCCCGATGTCCCAGGCGCGACGCCGCGGTTGACCGGCGTCACCGCCACGCCCGCCATGGCGCCCGCAGGCCACGCCGCCGACACGACGGCCGGCACCTGCGTCACCTCCGCCGGCGGCGCCTCGTAGCTCGACAGCCCGAGCAGCACCCTGGCCGTGTCCGCCGCCGGGAGCGGGATCACGGCGGTCTGGTCGACGGGCGCTCGCGGTCCGGCCAGCGTCACGCGGACCAGCACCCCTCCGTCGTTCCGGAACAGCACCGGCGCCGCGTTCGCCCCGGAACTCATGAGCAGGTCGGGATCCCCATCGCCGTCCAGATCGTGCCACGCCACGCTCGGCCCCATCCGCGACAGCCGCAGCGGGAGGAGCGGCTGCCGCGTCGCCTCGGCGAACGGCGGCTCGTCGTGGATCGGCCCGAAGCTCTCGTCGAGTTCGAACCACGGGGTCGACGCGGGGGTGGGCGCGGGCGTCCCGCCCACCGATGCCTCCGCCTCGAACACTTCGTACAGCCGGTTCGGGCCCTCGACGTGCACCACCGACCGGCCTCCGCCACGCCACTCCACACCCAGCGTGCCCTCGGCGGCGTCCCCCATCGCGAACGAGACGATCGCCTCCGAACCCGAGAGATATCCGCCGCCGGCCGCGACCTCCTTCGTCTGGCGCGGCAGACCCTCGACCTCGAGCCACACCATGGCCCCGACCCCGGCCGTATTGGGGGCTTCCCCCCGTAGGCGGACGGCGAGCCGCGGGGCCGCGGCGTCGTTGCGCAGCAGCAGCGCCGGGCTACCCAGCCGGTTCACGACCGCGTCCAGATCGCCGTCCCCGTCGAAATCCGCCAGCGCCGCTCCGTGCGATACGTCCGGCTCCGGCGCCACGCCCCACGCCCGTCCCACCTCCTCGAACCCGGTCCCGCCCAGGTTCCGGAAGGCCACGTTGTGTAATGGCAGCGGACGGTACAGGAGGGTGGACTCGCGCTCGCCGGAGAGCCCGGCCTCCCGGATCGAGATCTGTGTGTCCGCGTCCATGAGGTCCCGGATGTGGCCGTTCGGAATGATGAGGTCTTCGAATCCGTCCAGGTCCACGTCGAGGAAGAGCGCCGACCACGACCACCCGGACGCCTCGACCCCCGCCTGGCGCCCGATCTCCGCCCACGTGCCGTCCCCGCGGCTGGCGAGCAGCGTGTTGCGGTTCACCTGCTGCGCCCCGGCCGCCTCGCCGGGCGGCGTGTGCTCCACGCGCGACACCGGATCCTGCGTTTTCCGTGAGCGCGAGTCGCGGGCCAGCATGTCGAGCACGAAGACGTCCGCGTCCCCGTCCCGGTCGACGTCGGAGAAGTCCACCGCCATGGAGGAGGCGCTCGTCGTGGGAAGCGCGTGCGGCGGCGGCAGGCGGAAGGTGCCGTCCCCCCGGTTGATCCAAAGCCGGTCGGGGCTGTGCAGGTCGTTCGCCACGTAGAGGTCCGGGTCCCCGTCCGCATCCAGATCCCCGAAGCGGGCCGCCAGTCCCCACTCGGTCGGAGCCGTCTCCAGCGGCGTGCCGTCGGCATCGAGGAAGGCACCGGAGGAGAAAGGGACGTGCCGAAAGCCGACGCCGTCTCCTCCGCCGCCCTCGTTGAACTCGTTCAGATAGAGTTCGTCGGCCTCCCCCCTTTCGAGCCGCACGACGCCGTCCGCCCGCCACGCAAGTTCGTAGTGGTCGGCGAAGCGCTCCACGACCTCGAATTCCCGGCCCACGCGCCGCACCGTGTTCGGAAAGGCGACCTCGTCCCCGCGAAAGAGATCGAGCACGGAGCGGCTCTTGTACCGCGTGAGATAGAGGTCGAGATCCCCGTCCCCGTCGATGTCGGCCAGCGCGCTCGACATCCCTCCCCGCGAGTCCAGGAGTCCGGCCGCCGGTGCCTCCGCGAATCGCCCCGCTCCGTCGTTGAGGAAGAGGGACTTCGGACCCTCGATGGAGGTGAGCAGGAGGTCGAGGTCGCCGTCTCCATCCACGTCCACGAGCGTGGCGCCGGTCGAGAAGCGGTCCTCCGCGGCGACGCCGTTCTCCGCAGCCGCCTCACGGAACCGCCAGTCGCCCAGGTTGAGGTAGAGGGCGTTGGGCCCATCGAGACGAGCGAGGTAGAGGTCCGGCCGACCGTCCCCGTTCACGTCGCCCGCCGCCACTCCCGAGCCGTTGCCCCGCATCTGGTTCTCGATGAAGCTCGAATCCGGGAGCGCGTTGCCGAAGTCGACCCCGGACCAGGAGGGCGGAAGGGAGGTGAACCCGGCTCCGTCCCCGTCGACCGCCAGGGGCCGCCAGCGGGCGCCCGGCGCCTCCGTCCACTCCACCGGCTGCGTGGGGGCGGTGAAGTCGGTCGGACCGCAGGCGCCGGCCGCGGCCACCAGCAAGCTGTAGGCGCGACGGCTGGCGATCCGGGGCCCTGTGAACCGTGACGGGTGCGACGCGGGCTTTCGCCGCGGGCTGCCGGGGCGGTTCATGAAGCGGGGGAAGCGCTCAGAATCCGGAGAGGATCGCATCCGCGCGGCCGACGAGGGCCCGGTTGAGCGACAGCCAAGCCTCCACCGTCGCGGGATCCGCCCAGCCCGAGGCGGTGGCCGCCGCCAGCCCCGAACCGTCCGGCCAGGGGCGGCGTTCGACGAACTCGAGCACGTCCTCGAAGGCGGAAAACACGGTGGGGTCGACCTCGGCCCCGACCGAGGCGAGACGTTCGGCGACGGCGCGCCACTCCGCCCTCGTCGCCCCGTCCACGGCCAACTGCGGCAGGCGGACGGCGCCGGCCAGAGAGCCGCCCAGCGGGTCGGCGGAGCCCGCCGAAGCCCCGGGTACGACCCAGGTGACGATCTGCCCCTCGAGCCCGAAGCGCCGGAACTCCTGCAGGCGGTAGAAGAGGGCGAGCGCGAGTTCGCGCTGCAGCTGCGCGGATTCATCCGCGGCCTGCGCGAGTTGTCCGAGGCGCTCGTCCTGCCGCTCCACCATCCCCGCCAGGATGTCCGCCGCGGCGCCACCGCCGTCCGCACCTTCACCGCCGAAGCCACCCAGCGCGACCCCGCCGGCCCCGCCCACGACGACGCCGATCAGAAGACCCAGCGCCGCGGCGCGGGCCGCCTTCACGGCGAGTCGGTCGTCGTGCGCGCGTCGCCCTTCCCCACGCCCTTTACGTACTGGTCGAACCAGTCGATCCAGCGCGCCCACATGTCGAGGTTGTTCTCGATCGCGCGCGGCGTGTGCGACTCGAAGGGGTACTCGAACAGCGCCGCCGTCTTCCCGAGCCCGGTGAGCGCCTGGATCATGCGCCTCGACTGGATGGGATAGGTGCCCGAGTTGTTGTCGTCCGCCCCGTGGTACAGGAGGAGCGGGGTGTTGATCTGGTCCGCCTTGAAGAACGGGGACATCTCCATGTACACGTGGGGTGCCTCCCAGATGTCGCGCGGCTCGGCCTGGAAGCCCATCGGCGTGAGCGAGCGGTTGTAGGCGCCGTCCCCCGCGATCCCCGCCTTGAAGAAGGGCGTGTGGGCGAGGAAATTCGCGGTCGCGAAGGCGCCGTAGCTGTGGCCGCCGTGCCCGATCCGGTCCATGTCGACGACGCCGAGCGCGTCGACGGCCCGCATCGCCGCGTACATCCCGTCGACCATGTTCGAGATGTAGTAGTCGTTGTAGTTCTCGCCCACGATCGGGATATCGGGGTAGACGAGCGCGTACCCCTGCGTGAGCCAGATGTCGGACCAGCGCAGCCAGGTCACGTTCGTGTACGCGTTGAGGTTGCGCGCGCGGATCGTCGCGTTGTCGAAGTCGTCCTCGCTCCGGTACTCGCGGGGATAGGTCCAGAAGATGGCGGGTACCTGCGTGCCTTCGACGTAGTCGACGGGCAGCGACACCCTCCCCTGGATCTCGAGCCCGTCGCGCCGGGTGAACTCGAAGTCAATGCGGCGCGCGGCGGTGAGCTGCGGGAACGGATCCACGTTCCGCGTCAGATTCTCCATCCCGCCGCCCCGGGCCCACAGGTAGCTGTCCGGGAACGTGTTCTTCCCTTCCCGACTCACGACCATGCGCTCCAGATCGGCGTCGAGCGGGACCAGCGGCTGGTCGAAGCTGTCGCGCGCCCCCTCGAACAGGCGCTCCGTGGCCCCGTCGGGGATCGACAGCCGGTCGACGAAGGGCTGCGGCCGGAAGTCCTCCTTCCAGCCGTCGCCGCGCAGGTAGGCGCTGCCCCCATCGGCAGACACCCACGCGTACTCGATCCCGTTCCCGCTCCGCGCCGTGAGGAGGTCGCCCGGGAGTTCGAGTGCGTCGCCGGGATCGTGGAAGGGGACGAGCGTGTGTCCTTCCGGATCGCTCCCGCCCAGCCCGTAGTGCACGAGCGCGGCATCGCCGCCCCGGCGCAGGGCGGCGAAGGCGTGGCGGCCGTCCGCGGAGTAGGTGACGTCCGAGATCTGGTCCTCGCTCGTCGCCACGACCTCCGCATCTCCATCGAACGGCGCGCGCAGCAGCATGATCCGGTCGGGACGGTCCTCGTCGCCGTCCCCGGCCTCCGCGCGCTGCAGGTAGGAGATCCCACTCCCGTCCGGACGCCATGACCATGCGCGCGGGTCGCTGCCTCCGCCTCCCGGTCCGCCTCCGCGACCGCTCTCCCGCAGTTCGCGCTCCTCCAGCGTGGCGAGCACGTCCCCGCTCTCCACGTCGAGTACCTCGGTGACGCGCGGAAAGCCGGTGTAGCTCGCGATGTAGGAGAAGGGACGGGAAAGGCGTGTCGCGATCACATGACGTCCGTCGGGACTCACCGACACCGACTCCCACATGCCCGGCTCGCCGACCGCCCGGGGCGACCGGCCGGGCGCTAGTTCCACGATCTGGCTGCGCGTGTAGTGCTCGAACAGGTCCCCACCGTGCGCGTCCTCCAGCAGGAAAGGCATCGTGCGCGTCGGCGTCGCCTCCGCCCGCGTGTGGCGGATCGTCGGTCCCGACGGCAGCCCCGGAGCCGGCGGCGGAGATCCGCGGTCCGCCGGCGCCGCCAGCGTGAGGACCGAACCCGAAGGCGTCCACTGCAGCATGCGGGAGGGGGCGGATCCCTGGTCCCGCGACGAGGTCCCGATGGAGCTGATCACATGAACGTCGCCGGCCGGCGTCACGCTGCCGTCGGCTGTTTCGGCGATCCACACCTCCGTGCGCTCCTCGAGGTGCGCGAGGAAGGCGAGCCGGGACCCGTCCAGCGACCACATGAGGTCGCTCACGTAGATCCCCTCGGGCAGATCCACGTCCGTAAAGGCGCGGGCGCTCAGCGAGTAGAAGCGGAAGCCGTACAGGCCGTAGATGTCGAGGTGCCACGGGCGGTCCGTACGCGCCCGGAGTTCCAGCATCCCCAGGCGGAGCGTCTCCTCCCCCACCTCGGCCAGCGTCGAGAGCTCCGTCGTGAGCGGGACGACGAAGTGGTCGCCGTCCGGACTCACATGGTCCAGCGTCGCGTAGTTGGGGTCGGTCGCGAAGAGGTCCTGCACCGCCGCATCCGGCAGGATGTACCCCTGCGAGATGTCGAGCCCGGCCTTCTCCTCCTCCTCCTGGGCTGCGAGAGGCGCCGTCAGCGATACCGGAACCGCCACCGCGAGGACCAACAGAACCGGACGAAGATCGCAGAAGAGCCTCATTGCCTGCCTCCTGGGAAAGTGGGGGGACGAAAGTCAAGCTGGACCGCCGTGACGACTCGCCGCAAGCGGCTGTCCCGGGCGCGTCGCGCTACGGCGTCAGCCGTCCGCACCCTCTCGCTGCAACCGTTCAAGAATCGCTCGATCGAGCACGGACCGAACCTCGGGGGAAACGGTCCGCAAGCGGAGCGCGGCCATGAACCGCAACGCCCCCATCCGAAGGAACAGTTTCCCCAGGAATTCGTCCGCAAAGCCGCTCGAGACGACGGATATGCCACCAAAGTCCACGTTGACCGGGGAATCCGGACAGGTGGAAACGAGGTTTTCGAGCTTCAACCGGACCTGTTTGCCGGCGGACCTGGATCCGACCGACGCGGCCTCCCGCCTAACGACGAAGTTAGGGACATCCTTCGTGTCGTCGCCGTGGCGGCCTTCCACAACGGTCTCGGCGCGATCCTGTAGATTCTCGGGACTCATGGCCGCAGTGTGAGAGACGATGGTTCGGCTCGTACGGGGCGGGCCCGAAACGGCCTGCGAGCTTTCGCCGTTTACGCGTACAGGTCAACATATCGATCCGAATCGTGATCATCATGATCGTGAGGGAATATGACCAACATGGCGAAGTTGTGCCTGTGCTTCGCCGTGTGGGCGGGCTCGGGGTGCGGATCGGACGCCGCGCGGTTGACGGAAGCGCACGCCGCGGCGATTCGCGACAGCGTGTCGGCGACGATGGAGGAGTTTCGGAACCTCGGCGCGGCGTCGGCCTGGGAGGCCGCGGGTGATTTCTATTCGGACTCGCCCTCGTTCCGCTTCTACGAGAACGGCGAATTGCGCTACAAGTCCGCCGACGATGTACGCGCCGCCTTGGCGGATCTCGGTCCGGGGATGCGGGTCACGACGGAGTACTCGGAGACGGACATCGAGCCGCTGGCACCCGGCCTCGCCCAGCTGCGGTCCCGCTTCGAGAGCACGCTCAGCGGGGAGGGCGGATTCGAGGTCAGCTACGGGGGCGCCGTGACCATGCTGTGGGTCCACGAGACGGGAGGGTGGCGGATCCTGTCCGGCCACTCCTCGGCTCCCGTTCCACGCGGAGGGTAGGCCCCATGCCGGACGGGGTTTCTCCGGAAAGTGGCGATGCGCCCCGGGATGTCGTCGAGTCGCTCGTCCGGCAGGGGATGGCGGCGCGGCGCGCGGAGCAGGCGGACGAGGCGATGCGGCACATGAAGGCGGCCGTGGCGCTCGCCCGCTTCGGCGAGGACCCCGTCGCGCTCGCCCGCGCCCTTCACGGACAGGCGAACGTCGAGCGGGACATGGGGCGGACGCGCGCGGCGCTTGATCTCTACCTCGAAGCGGTCCCGCTCTGCCGGCGGGGGGACGATCCGCTCGTTCACGCCCACACGGTGCGCCACCTGGGGGATGTCCTCCGAGAGATGGGCGAACTCGAGAAGGCGGGCCGGTGTTATGCGGAGGCGCTGGCGCTGTACCGGGCGGATCCGGCCGCCCCGCCGCTCGATGTGGCCAATGCCGTGCGGTCCACGGCGATCCTGTGCGAAGCGCTCGACGAGGCCGACCAGGCCCGCCTGCTGTGGCGCGAGGCCCACGACCTGTACCGGGAGGCGGGCGTCGAGGCCGGCGTGGCGGAGAGTTCGGCCCGCCTCGGGCGCCTCGACTGACGGGTCGGCCGATACGCCGCAAGTCTTGCCTGAGCGGGATATTTCGACCACCCTGAATCGGATTGGCGGCCTCGATCCGCCGCGACGGAAATATCCGAGGAGGGCTTGCAAATGCTGCGGAATCACGGTCTGAACCGTCGAGCGTTTCTCAAGAGCACGGGAGCCACCGCCGTGCTGGGCGCCGTGGGCGCGCGTTCGGCGCTCGCGAGCGAGGTGGCCGCGACCGGTGTCGCCCCGGCCGGGCTCGGCGCCCGCGAGGATTTCGACTTCGACGAGATCTACGACCGGCGCGGGACCGACTGCGTCAAGTGGGACCGCGCCATCGAGCAGTTCGGCCCGGAGATCGAGGTCGGCATGGGGATCGCCGACATGGACTTCCGCGCCGCGCCGTGCATCACCCGGGCGATCGCCGAGCGCTCCGCACACGAGAACTGGGGCTACCAGCACCGCGACAGCTCCTTCACGGATGCCGTCGTGGCCTGGAACCAGCGCCGCTACGACCTCGACATCGACCCCTCGACGATCGTCTGGACCAGCGGGGTCCACCCGGGAATCATCGCGGGACTGCACACCTTCGCGCCTCCCGGCAGCCGGGTCCTCATGACGACGCCGACCTACAACGGCTTCTACTCGGACCTGCGCTTCGCGCGGAACGTCGCCGAGGACAGCGAGATGAAGGTGGTCGACGGCGTCTACGAGATCGACTGGGACGACTTCGAGCGCCGCGTGCAGCGCGTCCACGCCTTCATCCTCTGCAACCCGCAGAACCCGACCGGAAACTGCTGGTCGGCGGAAGACATGACGCGCATGGGCGAGATCTGTCTCGAGCACGGCGTGCCGGTGCTCTCCGACGAGATCCACTGTGATTTCGTGACGAAGGGACAGAAGTACACGCCGTTCGCCAGCCTCGACCCGAAGATCGCCGACAACAGCGTCACCTTCAAATCCAACAGCAAGACCTTCAGCCTCGCGGCCAACAAGGTCGCCTGGTACTTCTCGACCAACCCATCCTTCATGACGCGCCTGCGCCAGTACACGCGGGCGGACCTCAGCACGCTGGGCATGTACGCCGCCCGCGCCGCCAACAACGAGGGCGATGAATGGCTCGACCAGCTCCTCGTCTACCTCGACGACAACCATGACCTCACCGAGTCGTACATTCGCGACAACGTGCCGGGCGTGAAGTACACGAAGGCGGAGGGCACCTTCCTCGCGTGGCTCGACATGAGCGGGTTGATGGACCGCATCGACGCGCAGGGGAAGGCGGATTACGAGAACCGGACGGCCGCGGAGCCGGTGTCGCCTGAGAGCATCCTGCAGCGCTGGCTCGCCGAGAACGCACGCATCTATCTCAACAACGGGCCCAGCTACGGGACCGGCGGCGAGGGGCACATGCGGATGAACATCGCGACCTCGCGCACGCTCGTGCAGCGCGCCCTCGACAACCTGTCCACCGCCGTCGCGGAGCTCTAGCGGGAGCCCGGCGGCAACACGGAAGGCAACAGAGAAGTCCGGCATGGCGCGCGCGGTCGCCTCTTTCGAGGTCACCGGCTGGGACCAGGGCGAACCCGAGTCCGGCGACGGGGGGCCGACCCTCTCGCACGCCACCGTCCTGAAGCGGTTCGGCGGGGACCTCGTGGCGGAGAGCGAGGCCCGTCTCCTCATGTGTCAGGCGGATGTGGCGGACATCACCGCCGGAGCGGGCTACATCGCTCGCGAGGTCGTGCGGGGAGCGCTCGGCGGACGGGAGGGGACGTTCGTCATGCAGCACTGGGGGCTGAGCGCGAGCGGCCGCGAACAGACGGGCGGACAGATCGTGCCGGGGTCGGCGACCGGCGATCTGAAGGGACTGACGGGTTCCGTCGAGATCGCCGTCGACGGCGACGGAGCGCACACTCTGACGATCGACTACGAACTTCCGGACGCGTGAGGTGGCGGGCGACGCCGCGCCGGCGTGACGCCTTGCCGCCCGCTTCTGGTTTTGACACCGTGATTTCAGTGCAGTACCGGACGATACAGGCCGGCGTTTCTTTCCTGAGAGGGATAGTACGATGAAAAGATGGTCCATGATGCTTCCGGCGTTCCTCCTCGGCGCGATGCTGTCGGCGGTTCCCGCGCAGGTCGAGGCGCAGTTCGACGAGGTCGGATCGATCACCTTCCCGACCTCCGCGACGGGCGAGGCGCAGGAGCGCTTCCTCCGGGGCGTGGCGATCCTGCACAGCTTCGGCTGGAAGCAGGCGCGCGAGCAGTTCCACGCGGCACAGGAACTGGATCCGGACTTCGCGATGGCCTACTGGGGCGAGTCGCTCGCCTACAATCACCCGCTCGTGTCCCAGATGGACCCCACGGATCCGCGCAAGGCGCTCGAGCGACTGGGTGCCACACCCGCGGAGCGGCTGGCCAAGGCGCCGACGGATCGGGAGAAGGGCTTCATCAAGGCGGTCGAGATCCTGTGGAGCGAGGCCGATCACGTCGACCGGCGCGTGGGATACATGGAGGCGATGCGCGACCTGTACAACGCCTATCCGGAGGACCCGGAGATCGCGGCCTTCTACGCGCTGTCCCTCCTGAGCGCGACGGCGGCGACGCGCGACCTGAGCCAGCGCTGGAACGTGATGGCGGGGGCGATCGCGCTCCGGCTGTTCAACGCCAACCCGATGCACCCGGGCGCGGCGCACTACACGATCCACTCCTTCGACAATCCGATCATGGCTCCGCTCGCCCTGGACGCGGCGTACGCCTTCGCGGACATCGCGCCGGCGGTTTCCCATGCGCGGCACATGCCGACGCACATCTTCATCCAGCACGGGATGTGGGAGCGCGTGTCCGGCAACAACCAGTCCGCCTACGACGTGGCGCAGGAGCTGTGGCAGCCGGGCGACGCGGTGGGCGACGCGGTGCACTCGCTCGACTGGGGCCAGTACGGCGACCTCCAGCGCGGCGACTACGACAAGGCGCGGCTGTGGATGGATCGGCTCGCGGACATGGTCGACAACGAGGGCTTCGCGACGACGGGCGGGGCGCGCGGCGCGGCCGGCATCGCGCGGGCACAGAACGCGGTCTCGCTCCTCAAGGCGCGCTACATCGTCGAGACCGAGCAGTGGGAGACGCAGCCGATCACCGAAGACTCTCCGGCGCACGAACTCCTCGCGACGGGACTCAGCGCCCACCGCATGGGCGACCAGGCGATCGTCACCGAGGCGGAGGCCGCCCTGAAGGAACTGTCGGACGGCGAGGGCTACACCCACGTCATGCACAAGCAGGTCGGGGCGCTGCGGCACGCCGCGATGGGCCATCCGGACGTGGCGACCGGCCTCATGGACGAGGCCGAGGCGGAGGTCATGAGCATGGCGCCGCCGCGCGGCTCCGCAAGCCCGGTCAAGCCGTTGCACGAACTCTACGGCGAGCTGCTGCTCGAACTCGGGATGCCGGACAAGGCGGTCGAGAAGTTCGAGACGTCGCTGCTGCGGATGCCGAACCGGCCGCGTTCGCTCCTCGGCCTGGCTCGCGCGCACGCCGCCAACGGCGACGCGGTGCTCGCCGCCGAGGCCTACGCCAAGGTCGCCGACCTGTGGAGCGGCCTTGCGCACGCCGGTCTGATGGAGGCCGAGGCCTTCCTGAACGAGGCCGAAAGCGAGGGGAACCAGGGGAACCGGTAGCGGCTCTCCGCCTGCCCGGCCCCGCGGAGGGTCCCGGACCGGAATCGGCTCAGTAGAGTTCGAGCAGGTCCAGGATCGGGACCCTCAGTAGCGCCGACCGGCCCGTCCGGACCCTCACGAGCACGTCGAGGGTCTGGAGGGGCCGGAGTTTTTCGGCCGCGGCCAGCAAGTCGGGAGGGACGGCGATGTAGACCAGGCCGTCCCCGGGGTCGGGGGCCCGCGCGAGCAGGAAGGGCTCCCCCTCGTAGAAGTCGATCCGTTCCGCTTCGGCCCGTTCCAGCGACAGGAACCGGACGGTCCAGCGGAGGCGCGCGCCGGCATGGTCATCCGGGTTCGCGCGCAGATCCGCGGCCGAGACGCCGGCCAGGACGCCGGCTTCGCCACCGGCGGCGTCGGTCGCCCCGAGCGCGGCCTCGCGTACCCAGCCCGAGCGGCGAATGCGGCTCCAGTCCCCCCGCTCCTCGAGCCGGTCGACGAGGAAGCCTTCGAGGAGAAGCCCGGTCACGGATCCGGCGGGTTCGGATCTGAGACGTTCGCCTCCCCGGCTGGCGATCACGCCGTTGTGGCCCTCGCGCGTGGAAGCGGCGACCGAGCCGGACGGGACCCAGCCCTCGATCTCCACCTCCGCCCAGATCCCTTCAGTACGCTTGAGGATGACCGGCGTGCGCAGCGCGAGTTCGGCCAGCCGGCGGCCGTCCGCCGTCCTCCGAAAGACCTCGCCATCGATGACGACCTCGCGCACCTGTGCGGCCGCGTGGGGCGGCGGGTACGCACACACCAGGACGACCGGCAGGAGAAGCCGGTGTCGCAGGCGACCGCGACGAGACGTTTTTCTGGTTAGGACCCGGTCCTCCACCTACATTCCCCGCGCCGTGACCCCGTCGCGAGGCTCGCGAGTTGGGGCCGTTCCCGTTCGAGATCCGACTCATCCAAGATATGGAATCCGCGTCAACCCAGTGTCAAACAGACTGATCCTCGTCGTCGGACTCGCCCTGCTCGCCGCAGCCCCGGCGACGCTCGAGGCGCAGGCCGAACGCATCGACTCACCCTTCCGCTGGCGCGAGAAGGGCTTCCGCGTCGGCCTTTTCGGGGGCCATCACGCGGGGAACCGGGGGCGGCTCGAGTTCGCACAGGGGCCCACCAACGTCGCGGGCGCCAGAATGCGCGTCCGGGCATCGAGTCCCCTTTCCCTCGAGCTTGGCGCAACGTACGGGGCGGCGGACCGATGGACGCTGGACGTCCTCGACCCGGCGGGACCGATGGTCGTCGACACCGTCGCCGCGGGCTGGCTGCGGGCCGACCTCGGCGCGCAGATCGGCCTCACCGGAGCGCGGACCTGGAACGGGATCCACCCCTACGGGCTCATCGGCGGCGGCTTCGTGTTCGGGGTCGACGAGGGCGCCTCCGAGTTCCTCGCCGACCAGGCGCTCGAACCCTTCAGGTACGACATCTCCACCGCACCGCACATCTTCGTGGGGCTGGGGTTCGAGATCTTTCCGTCGGAGACGATCGGGATCGGCTTCGAGGTCCGCGACTACCTGGTCCGCGTCACGTCTCCGGACGGATTCCTCTTCGGGACCACCCTGGACCTGTTCGAGGCCTCCGGGGCGCCGGCGCCGCAGGGTTCCGTGTGGGGCCACAACCCGGAGTTCAGCATCTCCATCTGGTACTATTTCTAGTCTCCCGTGACGAACCCCCTCGGCGGCCGGGCATGAACGACGCGGACTGGATCTCCTTCGACGAGGCACTCGCTCTCGTGCTCGACGCCGTGTCGCCGCTGGAGACGGAGCGCGTTCCGCTCTCCGCCGCCCTCGGCCGCTCCCTCGCACGCGACGCGAAAGCCGTCGCCCCGCACCCGCCCTGGGACAACAGCGCCATGGACGGATTCGCGGTGCGGATCGACGAGGTTCGCGGCGCGAGCCCGGAACGGCCCGTGGTCCTTCCGATCTCCGACGACATCCCGGCCGGCGCCTTTCCGAGCGGGCCGCTGAAGCCCGGCTCCGTAGCGCGCGTGATGACGGGGGCGCCGGTGCCGGAGGGCGCCACGGGCGTCGTCCGCGTGGAGCACACGGACGGAGGCCCGGACGAGCGCGTGAGCATATTCGACGATGCGGACGGGGAGCGGCACATCCGTTTCCTCGGGGAGGACGTGAAGGCAGGCGACACGGTGGTGGAGCGTGGCGAGGAGCTTGGGGCGGCAGCGGTGGCGCTGCTCGCGTCGGCCGGCCTCGACCAGGTGGATGTGGGCCGGCGACCCCGCGTCGGCGTGCTCGCGAACGGAGACGAACTCGCGGATTTCGATGAATTCGACGAGGTGCGGGCCGGGCGGAAGATCATGAACTCGAACGGGCACGCGCTGGCCGCCCAGATCGCGGATTCCGGGGCGGAAGCGGTGCCGCTCGGCATCGCCCGGGACGATCCCGACGACCTGCACCGTTGTCTCGCGCGGGCCGGAGCCTGCGACGCGATCGTCTCCGCGGCCGGCGTGAGCGTCGGCGAACACGACTACGTGAAGCAGGTACTCGACGAACTCGGCTTCGAGCGCTCCTTCTGGCGCCTGCGGATGCGCCCGGGCAGCGCCGCCGTCTTCGGCCTGCTCGGCGGCCGGCCGTTTTGGGGCGTCCCGGGCAATCCGGCCTCGGCGCTCGTCACCTACGAAACGCTCGTAAGGCCGGCGATCCGCAAGATGGCGGGGTTCGCGCGCCCCTGCCGGCGACCGCTGCAGTGCGTCGCGGCACACGACCTGCGCGGGCCCCGGGACGTGCTCTCGTTCGTGCGCGTGCTCATCGGATCCGCCGAGTCCGGCGTGCTCACAGCTCGCCTGAGCGGTCCGCAGGGTTCGGGCAACCTGGGGTCCATGCTGGCCGACGGGCTCCTCGCGATCCCGGTCGGGACCGACGCCATAGGCGCCGGGGATCGCGTCGACGTGATTCCGCTCAGGGAGTGGGCGAGTCCCGCCTGACGCGGGGTTCCGCCACGGGCGACCGGACCGCCCGTCGAATCAGATGCGGACGACCGCCGCCGCCATCGTGTAGCCGCCGCCGATCGAGGTGAGTACGATCGTGGCCGGGTCCGGCACGGGTCCGTGCTTTCCGCGGACGACCTCATCGAGCGTCACGGCGACGGTCGAGGCGGACATGTTGCCGTAGTTGACGATGTTGTGGACGACGCGCCCTTTCGGGAGTTCCAGCCTCTGCTCGAGGCCCTGCGTGATCCGCGCGTTCGCCTGGTGAGGAATCACGAAGTCCACGTGGGACCAGTCGAGACCCGCCTTCTGAAGCGCCTGATCACCCACTTCGGCCATCTTGACGATCGCGTTGCGGACGATCCTTGGCCCGCCTTCCATGTGGAGAATGGGGATCCGGTCCCGATCGTCCCGCCAGCTCTGCCCGACGAGGTACAGCGGGTCGCGCGCGAACCAGCCGGACGCCGCCATCGGACCGAGCACGCCGTGGTCCGTTTCGCTCCGCTCGAGCACGACCGCCCCGGCGCCGTCGCCGAAGAGCACGGCCGTCCGCACGTCCGTGTAGTCCACGAGGCGCGTGAGGGCATCGCCCGAAACCACCAGGACCCGCTCCGCCATGCCGCTGACGATCGCCGACCAGGCCGCCCCCACGCCGTACACGAAGCCGGCGCAGGCCGCGTTGATCGCGAAGCCCCCCAATCGTGGATTCCCGATCTTCGTCGCCACGGTACAGGCACTGTTCGGAACTTCGTCGGAGGGCGACACGGTCGCGACGTAGAGCTGATCGATCTCGTCCGGCTCGCGTCCCGCCGCCTCCAGCGCGGCGAGCCCCGCCCGGGCACACATGTCCTCGGTCGTCAGATCGCTTTCCGGCGGGATCCGCCGGCGGGACCGGATGCCGGTCAACTGGTAGGCCCACTGATCGAAGACCTCGGGGGCCGATAGCCCGTTGACACCCTCGACACCCCTGAGCGCGGATCGCGCCTGACCGGCGTCGAACGACTCGCGCAGCGTACCCATGGCGAGAAGCTGGAAGTTGTCGATGCTGTCCGGCGGCAGGTAGCTCCCGGTACCCGTGACCGCCGCGGTCACTCTGGCTGCCAAGGCCCTCTCCATCATCCGTGGGCGAGATCCGCGGGCGAGATCCGTGGGCCAGCAGCCCATGGCGAAACCCTGCGTCGGCGGGCTCGGCCGCCGGAAAGTCCGAGAGTATACGGCAGAGACCGGGAGGGCTGCTAGTGTGGTGTCGCGGAAATCCGCCAGCTGCGGGGAGGCGGGGAACGGGCCAGCAGGAGCCGCGCCGCGGCCGAGCGGGCCGCCTCCGCAAGCGTTCGAGTCGGGCACGGCCGCGTCGGCATCACGCGGGCGCACTCCCTCATGCTCGCCTGCGACCAGCAGGAGTCGGGCTGACCGTCGCCGCACTCCCGAATGAGCAGTTTCACGCTGGCGGGCAGTCGGAGGACCGCGTCGCTGTCGAACTCCTCGGCCACCGCGTAGCGCAGGAGGTCTTCGGCCAGACCCCGTTCCACGCCGGCGTCCAGCAACTCCTCGAGGGAGACGACCAGGAGAGCAAAATCGGCGCGATCACGTCCCAGCCGCATCAGAAGCTCGCGCCCCACGCCGCGGCGAAGGGCATCCGCGGCTTTCTCGAGCGCGATCGGCGCCGCCCCCGGACCGACGACGGACGCCGCATCCCGCAACTCCGCGGCGAAGGTGTCGACGGCGGCGAGGACGACCTCCGGAGACATCCCCTTCGCCACGCCCTCCATCGCCTTGTCGATCAGCAGACCTCGGGGCAGACCGTCCTGGACACCCGCCTCTATGACGGAAAGGGTACGCGCTGCATAAACCGCGCCCAGATGACGGCTGAAGCGCGCGCGCGTGTCCTGACCCGCAAGCGGCATCGCGAGCCCGAGTAGGATGGCGCCGAGGCACACGGCCGCGGGAGCACGGCGCCACAGGGCTTTTGCCACGGGCTGCCTGCTCTGGCTAGGGGGCCAGCGAGCGGGCGCCCGCGCCGCCCGTGATGGCGATCACGGCATTCTGGTTGCCGTAACCGTCCTCCACATAACGTTCCGCGTGCGGATCCGTGATCCAGGTCTCGCCGTCCACGAGGAACATGTACTTGTGCACGCCGGGCGGGAGCTTCACCCGGCCGGTCCACACGCCGGTCCCGTAGGGATCGGCCAGCGCGACCTCCGGCTGCCAGTCGTTGAAGTCGCCCGCAACGTGGACCGACGCCGCGCCGGGCGCCTCTAGACGGAACTGCACGTAGTGGACTTCTTCACCCACGAGCGCCGTCGCCGCCCCCGCCGGCTCGGTGTACACGTTCTCCCGCGGCAACAGGAAGAACGTTGCAAGCACTGCGGCAGCAGCGAGTCCCAGCCAAGGCCGGACGCGCACGGAGCGGGGATGCACCCACCAGTCCACGAGACTCGGCAAGGGCCGGCGCCTCTCCTGGCGAACCTCGGCCATGACCCTCGACTCGAGTCCGACCGGAGCTCCCTGCACCCCCGAATCCCGCACGTCCGACAGGAGGGCATCCCACCGCTCGGCTTCCCTGCGAAACTCCCGCGAGAGTTCCGACCGGTCGATTTCTCCATCCAGGTACAGCTTCAGATCGTCGTTCATCGGTAGTTCTCTAACAGCACCTGTAACTGATCCCGAGCCCGATGGACGCGCATCTTCAACGCGGACACCGAAGCTCCAAGTCTCTCAGCCATCTCTTCGTACGACCAGCCCTCGACGTGCTTGAGGACGAAAGCTTCACGCTGTTCTTCGCTCAGTGACTGCAAGGCCCGGTATATCTGTTCCCGTATTTCCGCCCGTTCGGCGCGCGCCTCGGGAAGACCCCGCGTCGCCGTCAGCGGGCCGGCCGCCTCCAGCGATACTTCCCGCCGCGCCCGCCCCTTCAACTGATCCTTGCACAGGTTGACGGCGATTCGAAACAACCAGCCTCCCACCCGTTCCCGGTCACGGCAGCGGTCGAGGCTCCGAAAGCCGCGAATGAACGTGCGCTGCACGATATCCGCGGCGTCGTCCGCGCGCCCGGTCATGCGCTCCGCGTAGCGGTACAGCACGTCCTTGTACCGGCGCACGAGAACCCCGTACGCCTCGCGATCGCCTTCGATTACGGCGGTCACGACATCCGCGTCGCTCGGTTCATCGTCCGGAACCCGACCCTCCGGCCCGATCCGAAAGATCTTCTCTTCGTGAATAAGACGACCTCTATGGCTTCGCGGTCACTCGACCCGCCATCGGCCCGCAACCCTTTTCGTTCGTGATCAGGATCGGCAGTTCCAACTTAGCGGAACGGTGATCCCCCAACTACCTTTGAGGCGTGAACGCCGGGAACGCTGCCACCCACGCGCCGGACCTTTCCGATCTCCGCACTCCGGCGCTTGTCCTCGATCTCGATGTCCTGGAGAACAACCTCCGGGTCATGCAGGAACGCACGGACGCCCTCGGCGTTCGGCTTCGCCCCCACGTGAAGACGCACAAATGCGTGGAGATCGCCGAACTACAGCGATCGCGCGGCGCGTCGGGCATCGCCGTTTCCACGCTCGCGGAGGCCCGGATCTTCGCGGAGGCGGGCTTCGACGACATCCTGTGGGCCTTTCCCCTCAATCTCTCACGGATCGGCGAGGCGGCCGCCCTCTCCCGGCGCATCGAACTCGGCGTGACGGTGGACTCCCTCACGGCCGTCGAGGCGCTCGAAGCCGCGGGCGTTTCCTTCCCGGTGTGGCTCGAAATCGACTGTGGCTACGGGCGCTCCGGCGTCCCGCACGGCAGCGGCCGGGTCGTCGAGATCGCGAGGCGGATCTCACGCGCGGGCCGGCTCTCGCTGCGCGGCTGCCTCACCCACGCCGGCCACACCTACCATGCGGATTCGCCCGCCGCCATCGCCGCGCTGGCGGAGGAGGAGCGGCGGGTGATGGTCGAGGTAGGACGCGCGCTCCGCGCGGCGGGGCTCGAACCGGGGGTGCTCTCGCTCGGTTCGACCCCCGGGATGAGCCGGGTCGAGACGCTGGAGGGGGTCGACGAAGCCCGGCCGGGAAACTACGCGCTCTACGACTACACCCAGACGCGGCTGGGGTCGTGCGCGGTGAGCGACTGCGCGGTCACGGTGCTCGCGACGGTCGTCTCCGCGCGCCAAGGATCCGACGGGGCGATCGCGGACTGCGGCGCGCTCGCCCTGTCCAAGGATGTAGGGCCGGACGACCCGCCTCACTACGGCCGCCTCTTCCGCGACACGTCCGGACGGGAGCTGAGCGAGCATCGCGTGAGCTCCGTGAGCCAGGAACACGGGCGCCTGTCCGGGCGGTTCGCCGTCGGCGAGAAGGTCCGCGTCCTTCCGAATCACGCCTGCCTCACGGTCGCGCACTTCGATCGCTTCGAGGTCGTGCGGGGGCGGCGCGTGGTGGACCGGTGGAAGATCCGGCGCGCGCGCGACTGAACGCGACTGAACCGGCGGCGCGATCCCGCGCCGGCGTCAGGGCGCTCTGTCGAGGGCGATGAGCTGCGCGAGGATGGAGACGGCGATCTGCGCGGGTGAGCGGGCGCCGATCCGCAGTCCGACCGGACCGTGGACGCGGTCGCATGCCGCCTCGTCCAGCCCGCGCGCGAGGAGCGCGGCTCGACGTTGCTGCTGCGTCCGGCGTCCACCGAGGAGGCCGATGTAGCCGCAGCGGGAGGCGAGCGCCGTCTTGAGCGCGGGCTCATCCAGCTTCTCGTCGTGCGTGAGGATGACGACGCTCGTTCGGGGGTCGAGATCGAGCGCGGCCATTGCCTCGTCCGGCCAGCGCGCATCGAGCGACGCGGCATCCGGAAACCGCTCCGGCCGCAGGAAGGCCTCGCGCGGATCCACGACCACGACCTCGAAGCCGGTTCGGTGCGCCATGGCGCACAGCGCATGCCCGATCGGGGTCGCCCCCACGATGACGAGCCGCGGGGGAGGGGCGAAGGACTCGACGAAGACGAGGCTGTCCGGATCGTCCCGCACGAGTTCGACGACCCGGGCGTCCGACCGGCCGAGCCAATCGTCGACGCGGGAGCGGGCCGCCCGGTCGAGTTCGGCGGACCCGAGCGTTCCCAGCGACCGGTCCGGTTCGAGGAGGAGTTGCCGCGAGCGCGTGGGCGGCGCCGCGCCGGTGAGGAGGACGCCCGGGGCGCCGGCCTCCTGGAGCTGCCAGAGGCGATGCCAGACGGGGTCGCCGGGATCGTAGTGGTCGAGGAGGACGTCGATCTCCCCGCCGCAGGAGAGGCCCACACCCGCGGCCATCTCGTCCGTGATCCCGTACGTGACGGAGGCCGGCGCGCCGCCGCCCAGCAGCGCGGAGAGCCGTTCGTGCAGGTCGCCCTCGACGCACCCGCTCGAGATCGAGCCGCTCAGCTCCCCGGTGGCCGAGATCGCGAACCGCGCGCCCGGCGGCAGCGGGGCCGAACGGCGCACGGCGATGAGCGTCGCCACGGCGATGGGATCGCCCTGCTCCGCCCAACGCGCGATGTCCTCGCGCACGGCCCGGAGACTCATGCCGGCCGATCCGGACTCAACTGCCCTGGCGGGCTTCGCGAACCGCCTCGGTGAGCGCGGGCAGCACCTCGAACACGTCCCCCACGAGACCGTAGTCCGCGACCCCGAAGATCGGCGCATCCGCATCGCGGTTGATCGCCACGATGACCTTGGCCGTGCGCATCCCGGCCAGGTGCTGGATCGCGCCGCTGATCCCGACCGCGAAGTACAGGTTGGGCGACACGGTCTTGCCGGTCTGGCCCACCTGTTCGCCATGCGGCCGCCAGCCCGCATCCACCACCGCCCGGCTCGCGCCGAGCGCCGCCTCGTCGCCGAGCGCTTCCACGAGCCCCTCGAGCAGCGGCCAGTGCTCCGGCCCCTGCATCCCGCGGCCGCCCGAGACGATCGTCGTCGCCTCGCTCACATCGAGCCGGTCGCGATCCCCCTGCTCCAGGGCGGTCGTCCGCACCCGGCCCTCGAGACCCTCGAGATCCAGGCTCGACATCTGCCCCGCCGTGCTCTCCTCGACCGGCGCGAAGACGTTGGCCCGGATCGTCATCACGGCCGGACCCGGGGTGAAGCGCAGGGTCGCGATCGCCTTCCCTGCGTACATGGGCCGACGGACGACGATGGCGCCGTCCTCCCGCCGGCATTCGATGACTTCCGAGGCCACGCTCCGCCCGAGCCGCGCACCGACGCGGGGAGCGATGTCCCTCCCCTGAGCGGTCGCCGCGAAGATCACGGCGTCGTAGTCCCCGGCCTCGACGAGCCGGGCGATGGCCGCCGCGGCGATGTCCGGCTGGCTCAGCGCGAGAGTCTCGGACTCGCCGACCCAGGTGCGGTCGGCGCCGAAGCCGGCGAGTTGCGCGGCCGCCTCCTCAGTACCGGGGGGACCGAGCGCGACGACGTGGGTCTCTCCTCCCGCGTCGGCGGCGATCCGCCGCGCGAGCCCGACCGCCTCCCGCGAGGCCCGGCTCACCGTTCCCTCGCGGATCTCGGCGTACGCCAGCGCCCCGGACATCAGAGCACCCCCGCTTCGTCGCGCAACGCCCTCACCAGCTCCGGCACGGCGTCCACACCCTCTCCGACGATCCGGCCCGCGGCCGGCGCCGGCGGTTCGTCGAGGCGGAGGAATTCCATGGTCGGCACGTCGAGGGTCACCTCCCGTTCCTCGAGAGGCTTCCGCTTCGCCGCCATGATTCCCTTGAGGCTCGGATACCGCGGCTCGTTGAGCCCCTTCTGCGTCGACACGACGGCCGGCAGCGAGAACTCGACGACCTCGTGGCCGCCTTCGACCTCGCGGCGGGCCGTCGCATCCCTTCCGGAGATCTCGAGGCCGACGACGACGGTCGCGCAGGGAAGGCCCAGAAACTCGGCCACCATCTGCGGGACCTGCATGTTGTCGTCATCGATCGCCTGCTTCCCGAACAGCACGAGGTCGACTTCGCGGCCTCGAATCTCGTCGGCGAGCGCCCGCGCGACGGAAAGCGCGTCGTGCGAGCCCGCGCACACGAGCAGGATGCCCTCATCCGCCCCCATCGCGAGCGCCTGGCGGATCGATTCGGCGGTCTCCGGGGGGCCGAGCGCGACGACCGTCACCTTCCCCTCCCCCGCCTCTTCCTTGCGCCGGATCGCATCCTCGAGCGCGAACTCGTCGTAGGGGTTCACGACATACTTGACGCCGGCCGGGTCCAGTCCCGCGCCGTCGGGGGTCACTCTCACCCGCGTGGCCGAGTCCGGCACGCGCTTCATGCAGACGATCGTATTCATCCGTCTTTTCTTCGAATGGAATTCAGGCGTTCTGGTAGGTCTCGATCTCGTCGGAAGTCAGTGCGCACACGCGAAACGCGATGAGGTCGATGAGGGCGTCGGTCACGTTCTTCTGGCGGAGGTTCCGCGCCCTCGCGTCCTCCGCGACGGGTCGCGCCTCGCGCAGGGTCACGAGCCGGGCGGCCAGCCAGTCAAGAAAATCGTGGACGACGTCGCGGTGCTCGCGGTCTCGATCCGGCTCCCCGTTCGGAGCCTTCGGAAGGAACGCGTCGATGAGCGCGAGCAGCCCGGGAAAGATCATCTCCGTGAGTTCCTCATCTCCGATGAGTTCCTCCTGGGTGATCTCCTCCCAACTCATCTCGTTCCAGTAGAGCTCGCACGCTTCCTCGAAGAGGTGGCGCCGCACTTCGGGAGGCGCCTTCCTGAGGACGATGTCGCCGGGCGAGAGCCTCCGCCCCACGACCTTTTTCATGCCGCGGATGCGTTCCTGGATGAGGGTTCGGCCGGCCAGAGCGTGGGCTCGATCGGGCGTTTCGGCGGCGGCGGGCCGGGCTTGCGTTTCGTTGTTCACGGAGCCGAAGATGCGACGGCCACGGTGAAGGAACAAGCGCCGGGGCAAACGCCGCCCGGAGCCGGTGCAACGGCCGGCATCGAGGGCGTGTTACCCAAGCGATGGGGATGCCTTTGGCGGAGGAAACGCGAACGCGTAACGGATCGCCGGGCGACGCGACCGGCCCCGGCTCCGGACCTGTGGAGCCGCCGGATCCCGGCGCGGACGAGCCCGGCCTCGTGGAGGCCGTGCAGGCCGGCGATTCGCGGGCGTTCTCCCTGTTCGTGACGAGATACACGGACCCGGCCTACGCGGTGGCGCTGTCGATTCTGCGCCACGAGCAGGACGCGGAAGACGCGGTGCAGGCCGCGTTCATTCGCGCCCTGGAGCGGATCGGGCAGTTGCGGCCGGGAAGCCGCTTCGGTCCGTGGTTCTATCGCGTGCTGAGGAGCACGTGCCTGAACCTCCGGCGGCGTGAGCTTCTGCGGACCCATTCGGAGCTGACGGACACGGCGGCGTCGCGGGACGATCCGCATCGCGAATTCGAGCGGAGGCACGCCCGGAAACAGGTGCTCGACGCGCTTGGGCAGCTGCCGGAACGACAGAGAACAGCAGTCATGATGTACGACCTTGAGGGGTACGATCACGCGGAGATCGCAAAGATTCTCGGGATCGCGGTCGGAACTTCGAGGGCGAACCTTCATCACGGCAGGCACGCGCTGCGCCGGCTTCTCGGCGAAGCGTCCGCCTCCGGCGCCGGAGGAGCAGATGAGGACGAATAGGCGAGATCAGAGTCGGGACGGCGGGCGCGGGCCCGCGTGGGCCGAGTATCTCGAGCCCCTGCGGCCCGATGACGTCACGCGGCGCCGCCTGCGCCGGAGCGTGATGGCCGCGGCGGAGGCGCTGTTCGAGCGGCGACCCCTCTCCTGGCTCGACGTGACCGCAAGCTGGTCCGCGGCGCTCGCGCCGCTGGCCGCGGGCCTGCTCGTCGCGGCCGGCGTTCTGTTGTACCGCATCTCCCTGCCGGATGCGCCCGAGTTCGCCGCAGGCGTGGATTCGGAGCCGGTCGGGCTGGTGCGCTCGCTGGCGCCGGACGCCGAAGCCCCGCCCGCGCTGCTCATCGACCTGGCCGAGCCGAGCCGCGACGCGGTGCTGACGGCCGCACTCATCAATCCGTAACTTGCTGAAACGCGACACGAACCGGGTGCGTATGGACACTTCAAGATTCCGGGCGACGCTGCTCCTGACGCTCGTCTTCGCGACGGGCGCCGCGGTCGGCGTCGCGGCGGACCGCCTCGATATGTTCGCCGGCGCGGACGAGGCAGAGCCGGCGGCGGAGACCGTCTCTCCGGACACGCGTGAGCGCGATGACCGATCGCGGGGGCGGCAGACCACGATCGAGCAGTTCGCCGATGAACTGGGCCTTACGGCCGAGCAGCGGTCTCGGATTGAAGGTTTCCTCGACCACTACCGCGACGAGGCGCGCGCGTTGCGCGAGGCGGTTCAGCCGCAATACCGGGCGCTGCTGGACTCGGTCCGGACTCAGATCGAGTCGGTGCTGACGGAGGAGCAGGGTGAGGACTACCGGGAGTTGCTGCGGCAGCAATACGGGAACGGGCGCGAGCGCGGCGGGGAACGGGGATCCCAGGGGCGTGAGGACCCGCAGCGAAACAACTGACAACCGAGAGACGTCAAGTCAGCCCCTCAGGGGGCGAGGAAACGATGACCATTCGACATAGATCAGGGTGCGGAGGCCGGCCGAGCGCCGGTCTTCGTCGATGGGGGTTTGTCCTGCTGCCGGCGATCCTGCTTGCGGGAGCGTCGCCCCGGATGGCCGAGGCGCAGGTGCAGGCGAGCGACAACGTTCGCCAGATCACGGTCGATGAAGCGGTCGAGATCGCGCTGCGCCGCAACCCTCAGCTGCTCCAGGCCTACTCGCAGATCGAGATGGCCGAGCACAACCAGTTGAGCGCGATCGGCCAGCTCCTCCCGTCAGTCAACATGAGCTTTGGTTACTCGAACTCATCGACGGGACGGCTCGACGCTCTCAGCCAGGGGATCGTCGCGACGAGCTACTCCACTCAGATCAACGCCGGATACACGCTCTTCAACGGCTGGAGCCGGTTCACGGACCTGAAGGGCGCCCGCCTGGGAATCGTCGAACAGAACGCCCGCTATCGCGAGGCCGAATTCCAGGTCATCCAGGCGGTGAAGCAGGCGTACTCAGCGAACGTCGCCGCGCGCGAACTCGTCGCCGTCGAGGAACGCCGCGTCCAGCGGCAGGCGGACCAGCTGGAGTTCGTCAGGCAGCAGCTGGAGCTGGGACGGGCGACGCGCTCGGACTCCCTCCGCTCGCAAGTGGACCTCAACAACGCGCAACTGGCGCTTCTGAACGCGGAGAACAACGCGCGCACGCGGACCTTCGAACTCACCGAGGTCGTCGGCTCCGAAACCCTCGTGGGACCGACCGCCGAGGCGGAACTCGCGATGGCCGCGATCCCCTTCACGCGCGACGAACTGTTCGCGATGGCCGATGTGACGGCTCCAGCGCTGCAGGCCGCCTCCGCGGCCGTCGAGGCCGCCGAGGCGGCGGTGTCGAGCGCGCGCTCCAGCTACCTGCCGTCGATCACGGTCGGCGCGGGCTACGGCTGGGCAAATCAGGAGTTCCCTCCATCCAACCGCTCCTGGTCGTTCTCGCTGCGCGGCAGCTATCCCCTCTTCAACGGCTTCCAGCGCGAGACGCAGGTGTTTCGCGCCCGGGCCTCGGCGGACCAGGCCCGGCAATCCGAACGGGCGGCGCGACTGAACATCAGCTCGCTGCTCGACGCACGCTACGCGACGGCCCAGTCCGCGCTCGCGGGGGTGGATCTCGCAGAGCGGAACGTCGAACTCAGCGAGGAGAGCCTCCGGGTCGTGCAGGAGCGGTACCAGCTCGGCCTCGCCACCATCCTCGAACTCCAGGACGCGCAGATCACGCTCACGCAGGCGGAGGTCGATCTCGTCAGCGGCCGGTTCCAATACGAGGCGGCGCTCGCGGGGATCGAGGCCCTCCTCGGCCGGAGGCTCGACCAGCCGCAGCCCTGACTGCCCGCGTCGCGTGGCGTAATCTCTTCAACGTCGGACCCGCGCGGGGTGTCCTCTCAGCGTGCTACCACGGCGCGGTTTCGCCGCACCGCTAGCCCGTTCACGGACCCCGACACGAGACGAGATTCCGATGTCCATATTCGAACGCTGCCGGCGTCGCTTCCGCCTGCGAGGCGGTTCCCCGGGCCACGCCACGGTCCTCACGGCGCTTGGACTCGCGGCCGCCGGTTGTGCGACCGGCGAGGCCAACGAGCCCGAGCAGACGCTCCAGACGCTGACCGCCGGGCGCCAGACCATCGTCTCCAGCGTCGAGGCGACCGGGACGGTCGAGCCGATCCGCGTGATCGAGGTCAAGTCGCAGGCGGGGGGCGAGGTTCTCCAGCTGCCCGTCGAACTCGGGGACAACGTCGAACAGGGCACGCTCCTCGTGCGGATCGACCCGCGCGATGTGAATAACGCGCACGCCCAGGCCCAGGCCGACCTCGACGTCGCGGAGGCCCAGAACGACGTCGCGGGGCGCCAACTCGAGCGGGTCGAGGCGCTTCACGAGTCCGACATCGTGACCTCGGAGGAGCTGGAGAACGCGATCCTCTCGGCGGCGAACGCGAGAGCTTCCCTGGTCCGCGCGACGACCAACCTCGAACTGGCCGAGGACAAGCTGGACGACGTGACGCTCCGGGCGCCGATCACCGGCACCATCGTGGAACGGACGGTGGAGCAGGGGCAGGTCGTCACGGGGACGCGCGACCTCACCGGCGGCACCGTGCTGATGCGGATGGCCGACCTCACCGAGGTCCAGGTGCGCATGCTCGTCGACGAGACGGACATCGGCCGGCTCCAGCCGGGACTGCCCGCCGACATCACCGTGGAAGCGTATCCCAACCGCACCTTCCGGGGGTCCGTCCTCAAGATCGAACCGCAGGCGGTGGTCGAACAGAACGTGACGATGTTCGCCGTGCTCACGCGCATCTCCAACGAAGAGGATCTGCTGCGGCCGGGGATGAACGCGGACGTCGAGGTCGTGATCGGGCGGCAGGAGGACGTGCTGGCGGTGGCGAACAGCGGCATCAAGTCCCAGCAGGAGGCCGTCCAGATCGTCCGGGCTCTCGAGATCGACGCCGATGTCAACGCGCTGCTGCGCGACTTCCAGAGCCAGGATCGGCCGGAGGGTGCGGCGGAGGAGGATGGAGCGGCGGAGGGCGAGGAGGAGGCGATGATCGGCGGGGTTCCGATGTCGGAGTTCCAGTCGATGTCGCAGGAAGAGCGGATGCGGGTCTTCCAGAACATGTCCGACGAGGAGCGGAGGCGGATGATGCAGCAGTTCCGCAACCAGGGAGGCGGCGGACCCGGGGGCGGCCGGGGCGGCCCGGCGCGGCGGCCCGATGAGCCCCGCCCGGCCTTCGTGTTCAGGTACGATGCGAACGGCCTCCTCGACCTGAAGCCCGTCATGATCGGCCTCAGCGACTTCGATCACACGCAGATCGTCCGCGGGCTCGAGGAGGGCGAGGAGATCGTCGCCGTCCCCACCTCGCTCATCGCGCAGCAGGAGTTCCTGGACCGAATCCGCAGCCGGACGGGGCTGCCGGGCGTCGGGGGAAGGTGATAACGGCCCGATGATCTTCTTCGAGATTCTCCGGGTCGCGATGGATGCGATCCGCGCCAACAAGCTGCGCTCGTTCCTGACCATGCTCGGGATCGTGATCGGGGTCGGGGCCGTGATCACGATGGTCGCCCTCGGGGAGGGCGCCCAGCGGCAGGTCGAGAGCCAGATCGAGTCGCTCGGGACCAACGTGCTCACGGTTCGCCCCGGGCAGGGGATGTTCCGCGGCGTGCGTGGCGGGTCGAACGCCCGGTTGACGACCGAAGATGTCGAGGCGGTGCGGCGGGGAGCCCCGGCTCTGATGGAGGTCGCCCCGGAGATGCAGGGGCAGCTGCAGGTCCAGTTCGGACGCAACAACGCGAGCGTGCGGATTCTCGGGACGACGCCGAACTACGTGGATGTCGAG
Source organism: Gemmatimonadota bacterium (assembly GCA_022826685.1). Classification (GTDB taxonomy): domain Bacteria; phylum Gemmatimonadota; class Gemmatimonadetes; order Palauibacterales; family Palauibacteraceae; genus Palauibacter. Next base: position 53,211 of record JAJDUL010000060.1, read on the forward strand.
AATCACACGCTTCAACTCGGCCGCTTCTTCGATGAGTCCGAGAACCGCGGCCGGCGGCGCGTCGCCGTGCTCGGGGGCGCGGTCCCGGCGGTGCTGAACACCGAAGCCGCCGAACTCGTCGGTCGGACGATCTCCATCCGGAACATCTCGTTCGAAGTCGTGGGAGTGCTGGAGGAGAAGGGAGGATCGGGCTGGTTCAACCAGGACGAGCAGATCTTCGTCCCGCTGGAGACGGCGCAGTTCCGATTGCTCGGGACCGACCGCGTGAGCCAGTTCAAGGTCGTCGTCGAGAGTGAGGCGGCGATCCCCGTGGCGATGGTGCAGATCGAAGACGTGCTCCGGCGTGAGCACCGCCTTCCCCTCGGACGGGAGAACGACTTCTGGATCTCGGACAGCGTGCAGTTTCTCGAGATTGCACAGGAAAATTCGCAGACATTCACCCTGCTGCTCGGCGGGATCGCCGCGGTCAGCCTCCTCGTCGGGGGCATCGGGATCATGAACATCATGCTGGTGTCGGTCACCGAGCGGACGAAGGAGATCGGCGTGCGCAAGGCGCTCGGCGCCACGAGGAGGGCGGTCCTGCTCCAGTTCCTGCTCGAAGCCACGACCCTCTGCATGACGGGCGGGATTCTCGGGGTTGCGTTCGCCTACGGCGCGGCGGAGATGCTCTCGCGCTCGGCGGGCTGGACGATGGCCATTGCGCCGGAGACCATCGGCCTCGCCGTGGTGTTCGCCGCCGCCGTCGGCGTGTTCTTCGGCCTCTGGCCCGCCCGGCGCGCGGCCCGGCTCGATCCGATCGTGGCGCTCCGGTACGAATAGCGGGCTGCCAGCCCGCACACACACGGGTTGGCGGGAGGTCGCGGGCCGACGTATGGTCCCGGCATGAGTCTGCCGCTGACATCCCTTCCGGACTCCGCCCGCGTCTGGATCTACGGGACGGATCGTCCGCTGACGCCCGAGGAGCGCGAGGCGCTGATGGTCGACCTGCGCGCGTTCGTCGACATCTGGACCGCGCACGGGGCGGCACTCCGGGCGGGCGTGGAGTGGGTCGAAGACCGGTTCGCGGTGGTCGCCGTGGATGAAGCTTCGGCGCCCGCGTCCGGGTGCTCGATCGACGCGATGTCCCGGCGGCTGGGCGCGCTCGAGGAACGCCTGGGCTGCTCGCTTCTCGACAGCACACGCGTGTTCTACCGGGACGAGTCCGGCGCGATCGAGAGTTGCGCGCGACCGGAGTTCCGGGCGCGGGCGCTGACCGGAGCGATCGGCGACGCGACCCCCGTCTTCGATCCGACCATCGACACTCTGGCGGCGCTCAGGGCGGGCGAACTCGAGCGGCCGGCCGCCCGTTCCTGGCACCGGCAACTCCTGGGCCGCCCCGGCGGACGGTCCTGACGCGGGGACCGGCGTGACGGGAGCCCCTGGGAGCGGCGCTTCCGGCGCCGCGCGGGGGAAGCTGGCCTTCGCCCTCTCGGGCGGCGGCGCGAGGGCCGCCTACCAGACCGGCGTGCTGAGCCATATCGGCCGGCGGCTGCCCGGGCTTCGGATCCCCCTCCTCACCGGCGTCTCCGCGGGTGCGATCAACGTGGGGTTCCTCGCCGCCTACAACGGGAATCTGCGCGGCGCGACGCAGGCCCTGAAGCGCCGCTGGCTCTCGCTCACGACCGAAGAAGTGCTGCGCACGAACCCCGCTTCCCTGCTCAAGGTGGGCCTGCGGATGGGAGGATCCCTGCTGGGTGGCGGGACCGGGCTGAGTCCCCGTTTCCAGAGCCTCGTCGACACGTCGCCGCTGCGCGAGTTCATCGAGCGCGACGTCGGCCGCGGAGAGATCGACGCCAGGATCCGGGCGGGGGAGCTCGAAGCGGTGGGTCTCACGGCGATGTCCTACCAGACGGGACGCACGGTCCTCTTCGTGCAGGGCGAACCGCAGTCGGGGCCCGAGCGCGCGAGCGCACACTACCGACTCGTGCGGACGAACATTTCGGTGGACCACATCCTGGCCTCGGCGTCGATCCCGCTCGTGTTTCCGGCGATCAAACTCGGTCAGCAGTATTACGGAGACGGGAGCTTCCGCACCGCCGCGCCGCTGGCGCCCGCGATTCACATGGGGGCGGACCGCATCTTCACGATCTCGGCCCGTTACCGGCGGTCCGAACTGGAGGCGCGGGCGCCGGACACGACCGGGTATCCACCGCCGGCGAGAGTCCTGGGCCTGCTGCTGAACTCGGTCTTTCTCGACACGCTGGACTGGGACGCCGCCGCGCTGCGCCGGATCAACCTCCTCGTCGACCGACTCCCCCGAGAGGTCTCCGAGAGCCAGGGCCTGCGCCGCGTCGACCTGCTCATCCTGAGACCCTCCCGCGACATCGGGAAGCTGGCCCGCGACTTCGAGATCGAACTTCCGCCGGCGCTGAGGTTCCTCGTGCGAGGTCTGGGAACGCCGGACATCAAGACGGCCGACTTCCTGAGTTATCTCCTGTTCGAGAGCGAGTACATCCGGGCGCTCGTGGAACTCGGAGCCTCCGACGCGGAGGCGAACTGGGGCCGCATCGAGGCGTTTCTCACCTGACCGTGCAACGGACGATCGTCCACTTCGCCGACCTCCATCTCGACTCCCCGTTCGCGTGGTGCGAGGCGACGGGCGACGTGGCGCGGCGGCGGCGCGAGGCGCTTCGCGATACCCTGCTCGCGATCGTGGAACTCGTGCGCTCGACCGGCGCGGACGCGCTCTTCTGCGGAGGCGATCTGTACGAGCACGATCGCGTCACGCTCGACACGGCGAACTTCCTAAGGCAGACCTTCGCCTCCCTCGACCCGGTGCCCGTCTACATCGCGCCCGGCAATCACGACTGGTACGGGCCGACGAGCGTCTACGCGACCGAGGGATGGAGCGGGAACGTCCACATCTTTCGCGATGCGGCGCTCCAGGCGGTCTCCCTCGCGCCCGGCATCACGCTGTGGGGGGGCGCGCATTGCGCTCCCGCCAACACGGACAACTTCCTCGGCGACGGCTTCAGGGTCTCCGGGGCGGGGGCGCACGTGGCGCTCTTTCACGGAGCGGAACGGTCGTGGCTCGCGGCACAGGGTGAAGGGAAGGCGCCGCACGCCCCCTTCGAGACGGCCGAGATCCCGGACAGCGGGCTGAATCACGCGTTCCTCGGCCACTATCACCGGCCGGCGGACGGCGCCCATCACACCTATCCCGGCAACCCCGACCCTCTGCAGTTCGGAGAGGAAGGGGAGCGCGGCCCCGTCGTGGCGACGATCGACGCGGAGGGCGAGGTCGCGCGCGAGCGCCACGTCGTGGCGGTCACCCCGGTTCATGACCTGCGGCTCGATGTCACGGGCCTCAAGAGCCGCCAGCAGATCCGGGACACGCTGCGCGCGAAGACGGAGAGCCTCCCGGGACTCGCGCGCCTCACGGTGTGCGGAGACCTCGAGCCGTCGCTCGACCTCCAGGAGGACACGATCCGCGAGCAGCTGCTCGAAACGTTCGACGCCGTGCAGATCCGGAAATCCGAACTGCACCTGGCGTACGACCTCGAAGAGATCCGCGGGGAGCCCACCGTGCGGGGACGATTCGTCGAGGATGTGATGGGAGCGGAGTTGGCGGAAGATGAGAAGCGCCGTGTGCTGCGGATGGGACTCCGGGCGCTCGACGGACGCGACGACCTCGAGGTGCTGTGATGCGCTTCGAGTCCGTGACGGCCCATCGCTTCGGTCCCTTCCGGGATGAGACGCTGGAACTGGCGCCGGGAATGAACGTCGTCTTCGGCCGCAACGAGGCGGGGAAATCCTCCTGGCACGCGGCGCTGTACGCCGGGCTCTGCGGCATGCGGCGCGGCAAGGGGGCGATGCGGAAGGAGGAGAAGCGGTTCGCGGAGCGCCACAAGCCGTGGGACGACGACGCGTGGGAGGTCGGAGCCATCGTCGCGCTCGAAGACGGGCGGCGCGTGGAATTGAGGCACGATCTCGCGGGAAGGGTCGAGAGTTCGGCGGAGGACGTGAGCGTCGCGGGACGGGACTATTCGGGCGAGATCCTGTTCGACGGGGCGCCGGACGGCTCGCGGTGGCTGGGCCTGAACCGCCGCTCGTTTCTCGCCACCGCCTGTGTGCGTCAGACGGACATCCTCAGGGTCCGGGACGATCCGGAATCGCTGCAGGAGGACATGCAGCGCGCGGCGGCGACGGCGGGCGTGGACCAGACGGCGGCCGCCGCGCTGCAACGGCTCGAGGAGGTTCTCCGGGAACGCGTCGGATCGACCCGGGCTCCGACGAAGCCGCTCATGACGACCGCGCGGCGGGTCGCGGAGGCGCGTGAGGCCCTGGAGGCGGCCCGCGAGGCGCACCGGGACTTTCAGGAGCGTCGCGCCAAGGTCGAAACGCTGGAGCGGGCGGCGAGGAAAGCCCGCCGCCGCGTGGAGGCGGCGGAGGCCGCGCTCGAGAGAGCCGAGGCGGAGGCGCTCGCGGAACGGCTGCGGGAGGCACGGGCCCTGCACGAGGAGTTCCCCGAGGGGGCGCCCCACCCGGTCCCCGAGGGTGGCGGCCTCACGCGGGCGGTCACCGAAGCGCTCACGACGTGGCGCAACCTCCCCGATCCGGTGGAACTGACGGGGCCTTCGGCGCGCGAGCTCGAGGAGACGATCGAGGGCGCCGATGCGGAGCTGGCGGCCGCGCGGGCGGTCGTCGCGGAGGCCGCTGCCGTGGACGCCGAGGCTCGCCTTGCCGCTGCCCGTGAACTTCAGGCGCTCTTCCCGGAGGGCGGCCCCCGGGTTTCCCCGGAAGAGGATACGCGTCTGGCGGAGATCCGCGACGCGCTCCGCGCCTGGGAGTCGCTTCCCGAGGTCGGGCCGCCTGCGGGGCGGAGCCTGGAGGAAATCGAGGGGGATCTGGCCGATCTCGAAGAGCGGCGGCCGGCGACCTCCCGGAAACGTTCGCCCGCGCGAGCCGCGGCGTGGCTGGCTTCTTCGGCGGCCGCGGCGATCGGAGGTCTCGTCCTTGCGCTGCTGGCGCCGGAGTCGCGCTCCGCGGGGCTGATCCTGTTCGCGGTCGGGGCGGGAGGCGTCCTGTCTCACCGACTGGCGAGAACGCGGGCCGACCGCTCGGAGATCGCGCTCGCGCTGGACGTGCGGCGCGACAGTCTCCGGCGCGAACTCGAGACCGGACGCTCGGCCCACGAGCGGTACGAGGCTGAACTCCGGACCCGGCGCGACGCGATCGACCGCCTTCGTGAATTCTCCGGCGGGGAGGATGCGGTTTCGCTCGAACCTGAAGCGCTCGCGGAGTCGCTGCACCGCCAGGTCGAGTCCCGGCAGGCGGGAAGGAAAGAGGCGGCGCGACGGGGTTCGCAGTGGGATGAGCTTCAGGGGCTGCTTGCCGGTTCGTCTTTCGACGCACTCGCCGCCGAGACGGATCGGCTGCGCACCGCGGCCGATTCCCTCCTCGCGTACGCGCCCGGAGCCCCGCTCGCGGAGTTGAGGACCCGGGGCATCACGCGGAGCGAGTTGGACGAACTCGAACGGCGGACCGCGGAGCAGCGCCGAGAGTGGAGCGACGAACGGGGTCGGCGTCTGGCGGCGGAGACGCGGCACGCACATCGGGCGGAGCGGGCCGATGATGCCGTGAACGCGCTGCGTGAAGCCGGCTCTCGCGTCGGGGTGACCGACGACGACCCCGAGGAGCTTACGGCCGCATTGGAGGAGTGGCGCGCGGGCCGGGAGCGGATGCTCGAGGAAGCCGGCGAACGCAACGAATCGTGGGATCGCCTGCAACAGTTGCTCGGCGAGCGCACGCTGGAAGAGTTCGCCGACGAAGTGGAGCAACGCCGTCTCCGGGCCGGCCGGCTCGTCGACCGGCTCGGGGCGGACCTCCTCGTCGAAGCTCGGGCGGGGCGGCCCACCGGGGAGACGGTGGAGAGTCTCGGACGGGAAGCGGAGGTCGCCCGCGAGGAAGTGCTGCGCGCCGGCGGCCAGCTCACCGAACGCGAACACCATCTCCCCAGCGTCGCGGACGCGGAGGACGCGCTGGCGGCGGCCGAGCGGGAGCAGGAGAGGATCGCGCGCCTCAAGGACACGCTGGACTGCACGATCGGATTCCTCGAAGAGGCGCAGGAGCGAGTGCTGCGCGACATCGCGCCCGTTCTGAGGCAGACGGTCCTCGAATGGCTTCCCGGGGTGACGGACGGCCGCTACACCAGGTGCCGAATCGACCCGGAGAATCTGCTCGTCGAGGTCCGCACCCCGGGGGGACGCTGGCGCTCCGCCCACCTGCTCTCCCACGGCACGGCGGAGCAGATCTACCTGCTGCTCAGGTTCGCGCTCTCACGGCACCTCACCCGGGAGGGCGAGACCTGTCCTCTCATCCTCGACGATGTCGTGGGCGCGTCCGACGCGGTCCGGAAACAGGCGGTGCTGCAGACGCTGCACGCGCTCGCGCGCTCGACCCAGGTCATCCTCTTCACGCACGAGGAGGATGTACGGGACTGGGCGAGGGAGAACCTCGCGGGATCCGGTGCCCGCCTCATCGAACTCGCCGGGCGGCGGGGCGAGCGCGGAGGAAACGGACTGGCTCCCGCTACTTGAAGACCTTGTAGTCGGTCGAGTGGCCCGGGTTCACCTTCGCGGTCGGGTCGATGTGGTGGACTGCGTTGTTCACCGCGATCGCGGCCTCTCCGAAACCGGTCGAGATCAACTCCAGCTTCCCGTCGTAGGTGGCGATGTCGCCCGCCGCATAGACGCCGGGGATGTTCGTGCGCATGCGCGAGTCCACGACAATGCACCTCTTCCGCAGTTCGAGCCCCCATTCGGCGATCGGCCCGATGTTCGGAACGAAGCCGATCAGCGCGACGACGTCGTCCACCTCGATTCGCTCCGTTTCCTTCGTCTTCGTGTGCCGGATCGTCGCGGCCTCGACCCGGTCGCTGCCGTGGATCTCCGTTACGGTGTAGAAGGTGCGGAGCTGCAGTTCGCCCCGTTCATGCGCACCCTCGACCTGCGCGACCGTGCTCTCGTGAGCCCGATAGCGGTCTGTGCGGTGGATATGCGTGAGTTCACCGGCGATCTCGCGCAGCCCCCAACTCCAGTCGAATGCGGAGTCGCCCCCGCCGACAAGGAGAACGCGTTTCCCGCGGAACATCTCTGGCTCTTTCACGTTCGTCACGAGGCCCCGGTTCAGGAACTCATCCCACCCCGGCACGCGCAGCGTCCGGCTCTTGAAAGCGCCCTTGCCCCCGGCAATGACGACGGTGCGCGTGGGCCGCGGCCCCTTGTTCGTGCGAAGATCGAAGCCGCCGTTCCCCGGATTGAGTTCGAGGACGCGCTCCTCGAGGCAGACCTCCGCGTCGAACTGCAGGCCCTGCGTGACGAGTTCCCGCGCGAGATCCTTGGCGAGCACCCGGGGGAAGCCGGCGACGTCGAAGACATCCTTCTCGGGGTACAGCGCCGTCAGCTGACCTCCGAGTTCGGGGAGGACATCAATGATGCGGGCCGAGACGCCGCGCATGCCGGCATAGAACGATCCGTAGAGTCCGGTCGGACCGCCGCCGATGATCGTTATGTCGACCGTTTCGTTCTTCAAACCCGAACCGTTCAAGCCATCCGGCGATCGTCAGGTCGCGCTCTTCCACTTCCGCCGGAGGCAGTGAGTTCCGTAATCGATGATCGCCCATGCCGACGTCACGCCGACGAGCAAAACGAGTGCGGGAACATACCGAGGGTTGAAAATGAGGGCGAGCAGCGTGAGAAACTGCAGGCCGGTCGCGATTTTTCCCGGCCACCGGGGCCTGAAGGGGATGATGATGGAGACGAGCCGGGCCAGGAGATAGCACCCGGCGGTATAGAGATCCCTGAGGATCAGGATCAGGAACGACACCGCGTCGAGCCCGCCCGCCGCCAGGAAGCCGGAGAGAGCGAGCAGGACGAAGAGCTTGTCGCAGAGCGGGTCGAGCAGGAGTCCGACCTGTGAGCGCGTCCCGCTCACCCGGGCGATGAACCCATCGAGGACGTCCGTCGCGCCGGCCGTGGCTACGAGCACGGCCATCATGCCGGGGTCCGAGACCACGATGAAGGCGAGGCCGAGCGGTATGCGGCTCAGGGACAGAAGATTCGACAGGGTCAGAAACCCCGGATCGTGTGTCTGTATCGGATGCCTCCGCTTCGAGCTGGTGGACGGACCCGCCCCACGCACGGGAAGATGCACGTTCCTGGGGCGGGTCTCCAGTGCGCCGGCGAGCGTCGCCGATGGCTCGCCGATTGCGGCGCGGTGCACGAGGTCTACTGCGGAAGTTCGGCGCTGTCGGCCGCCGCGTCGTCCGGTCGCGGATCCAGCATCACCATGTCCTCCACGACCACGTCCACGGTGGGGATCGCGATTCCGTCACGCTCGAACGACCCGTACTCGAGATGGCCCTCGACGTAGAGGCGCGAACCCTTGTGCACATACTCGCCGACGGTCTCGGCCTGACGACGCCAGAAGGTGAGCCGGTGCCAGTCGGTACGACGCTGGGTCTCCCCGTTCTTGCGGAACACGCGGTTGGTCGCGAGCGACAGATGTGCGACGGCGGTGCCGGAAGCGGTCTCGCGCACATCGGGGTCGCTGCCGGCGTTCCCGACGAGAATGACCCGGTTCACGGTTCTCGACATGGTTCCTCTCCTTTGTGATGCGTGAGTGGGCGCAGCAAGGCACGCGAATCTTCGGTACGGGGAGGTCACCTCAAACCGCATCTCCCCCACCGCCCGAGCTGGCGCGTTCCTCCTTGACGCCGCGACCGGAAATGGGTCTGCTCAGGGATGATCCGGACGGACCTCACTTCCGACGCCGCACGCACCCGGGCCCGACGGGGCCTGGTCCTGATTGCCTGCGCGATCGTCCTTTCGGCCGCGATCTCCGTCGTCGAGCTCATCGTCCGCGCGACGCTCGAGGGCCCGCGAATCACGGCGCTGGCCCATTCGGCGGAGGGGCTCGGGCCGGGTTCCGCGGTCTGGGTGGCGGGGAGGTCGGTGGGGCGCGTGCTGTCGGTCTCCTTCCAGCCCCCCGAAGAGAGCGACCGCGATGGGCCGTTCGAGAGCCATGTCATCATCGACGCCGTCATCGACCGGGTCGCCGAGCCCATCCTGCGGGCGGATGCCACCGCCGATGTCCGGCCGTCGGATCTGGTCGCGCCCGTCGTCCTCTCCGTGAACCCGGGTTCAGGCTCCGCGCCCCCCTGGAATTACGCGGACACCCTGCGCGCTTCCGGTCCGCCGATCGATCCGGAGACGGTCATGGCGCTGTCGGATTCGCTGCTACAGGCGGTGCGCACGCTCGAAGTCGACGCCTCCGAGGCGCGGGACGTGCTCGGTTCGGATCAGGGCTCGCTCGCCCGCTTTCGCGAGGATCCGGGCACGCTCGCCGGACTGCAAGGCAGTCTCGAGTCGCTGGCGGAACTGCTCGAGAGAGACCTTCAGCGCTCCTCTCTCGTCGGGCTCGCGACGGACACGCTGGTGAGCGCGGCCGCGCGACGGGTGCAGGGACGGCTCGCGACCTGGGAGGCCGCCCCCCAAATGGCGAGCGCCGTTCAGAATCTCGAAGCCACGCTCGAGGCGCTGGACGCGGCGATGTCGCGACTCTCGGCGATCACCGAGCGGCTGCACCGCGGTGAGGGGACCGCGGGCCGGGCGCTGATGGATGAGGAAATCCGACGCCAACTCGCCGCCCTCCGCACCGCGGCCGCCGGGCTGGCGGAAGATCTCGGCTACAACCCCTCGCGCTGGCTGCGCGTCCGCATCTTCTAGCCCGCGTCTTCCAGCCCCCGGCTTCCTAGATCCTCCGCTTCGGCAGGCCGCCGTGGACGGCGAACTTGAGCAGTTCCGTCTTCCTGCCGCGCTTTCGGCGAATCCCGATGATGACATGGTCGACGACCTGGTCGCGGTCCTCGATGGAAACCGCCACATCGACGGACCCATCCGCAGCCGTGATCCGCGTCCGCACGGATCGGCCGGGTTCCGCGTCCGCCGTGCGCGCCGGATTGCGGCACAGCGTGCGGGAGGAGCGGCGCCCGCCGGGCACCGGCCGCGACAACTTCAACAGACGGAACCAGTCGGGCTGATAGCTTATCCGCCAGAGATTGCCGAGCTGGTCGAGTCCCCTTCCTTCGCGATTGTGTCTGGCCATCCGGCGCTCGAGGGTCGCAGTTATCGTTGAGGCGCGGTCGCCTTGACCGTGCCCGGCGGCACCATTATGGTCGGTGGGTCCACCTCGGACCACATCCCCCGGCCGCAAGCAGGACACCTCACGAACCGATCATGCCGCACGCGGCATGGCTGCAGCCCGGCTCACTCTCTTCCGGAGGAAGGCGATGGACATCGCCGAACTCAAGTCGAAGTCGATCGGCGAACTTCATGACATGGCCGAAGAACTCGACATTCACAACTTTTCGGGCCTTCGAAAACAGGACCTGATCTTTCGGATCGAGCAGAATCTCCTCGATTCCGACATCGTCCTCCGGGGCGAGGGCGTCCTCGAGATTCTGCCGGAAGGTTACGGCTTTCTGAGGAGCCAGGACTGGAACTACCTGTACGGCCCGGACGACATCTACGTCTCCCCGTCGCAGATCAAGCGCTTCGACATGCGGACGGGGGACACGATCCAGGGCCGCGTGCGGCCGCCGAAGGAGGGAGAGCGCTACCTCGCCCTGCTGAAGGTGGAGACGCTGAACGGCGTGGACCCGGACAAGGCGAAACACCGGATCGCGTTCGACAACCTCCGGCCGCGCTATCCGGAGGAACGGCTCGTCCTCGAGCAGGAAGACGGCGACGTGTCGATGCGGATTCTCGACCTCATCGCGCCGATCGGTAAGGGGCAGCGCAGCCTCATCGTTTCGCCGCCAAAGGCCGGGAAGACGATCCTGCTGCAGAAGATCGCGAACGCGATCGTCGAGAACCAGCCGGACGCGAAGGTGATCGTACTCCTCATCGACGAGCGGCCCGAAGAGGTCACGGACATGGAGGAGAACGTTCCGGCCGAGATCATCTCATCCACCTTCGATGAACCCGCGGACCGCCATACGCAGGTGGCGGAGATGGTGATCGAGAAGGCGAAGCGGCTCGTCGAATACCAGCACGATGTCGTGGTGCTCCTCGACTCGATCACGCGCCTCGCGCGGGCCTACAACACGACGGTCCCCCACTCGGGCAAGATCCTCTCCGGCGGCGTGGATGCGAACGCGCTCCACAGGCCCAAGCGCTTCTTCGGCGCGGCGCGGAACATCGAAGAGGGCGGCAGCCTCACGATCATCGCGACGGCCCTGATCGAGACGGGCAGCCGGATGGACGAGGTCATCTTCGAGGAGTTCAAGGGCACGGGGAACAGCGAGGTTCTCCTGGACCGCCAGATCTCCGACAAGCGGATCTATCCCGCGATCGACCTCAACCGCTCGAGCACGCGCAAGGAGGAACTCCTCCTGAACGAGGTCGAACTCAACCGGATGTACCTGCTGCGGAACTTCCTCTCCGACATGCCGCCGGCCGAGGCGATTCAGTTCATGATCGAGCGGCTGCAGCGCACGGAAACGAATCAGGAGTTCCTCGACTCGATGGCCGGCGGATAGCCGGCCCCGCAGCTCGCTCGCGCCGTCTCACGGCGCCTGCAGCCAGCGGTCTTCCAGCACCTCCAGGAGCGCCGAGCGCGTGGCCTCCCCCACCGTCAGCGTCACGCGGTACATGCCCGGGGACACGGGCGGTCCGGCCCCGCCCTGATTCTGGAGGCCCGGGTTCATGCGCAGATCCCAGGCGACGCGGTTCAGGCCCGGCCGGCCGGTCCCCTCGAGGTCGCGCACGACTCTCCCCGTGGCGAGTTCCGAGACCTCGATCGACACGTCGGCCGGAGCGCCCAGGTAGTACTGGATCATCGTACCGGCGGGGGCGCTCTCGCCCGTCCAGTTCTTGTCGCCGGTGAGGGAGCGGCGGCGCTGGATGTCGTTCTTCCAGAGGACGGCTGGACGCGGGTCGAAGAGGTGTGCGTCGCTCGCCTGGATGCTGTCGGTCATCGCCTGGAGGGCCGTGACGTCGTCGAGCACGTAGATGCTGCGGCCGTGTGTCGCGAGCACGAGGTCGTTCTCGCGGGGGTGGACGAGCACGTCGTCGATGCGGACCACGGGCAGGTCCGGCATGAAATCGTGCCACGTGCCGCCCTCATCGAGCGAGACGTGGAAGCCGAACTCCGTGCCGACATAGAGGAGACGGGGATTCCGGGGGTCCTGGCGGACCGTGTTCACGTTTCCGAACGAGGGCAGATTCGACGTGATGTCCTCCCACGTCGCGCCGTAGTCGCGGGTCACGTACACGTAGGGGCGCAGGTCGTCGTTCTTGTGCCCGTCGATCGAGACGTACGCGGTCGCCGCGTCCACGTGCGAGGCTTCCACCCGGGACACGTAGTGCCGCGTCGTACCGCCGGGGAGATTCCGGCTCACCTCGGTCCAGGTCGCCCCGCCGTCGCGGCTCACCTGGATGTTCCCGTCGTCGGTCCCGGCCCAGAGAACGCCCGGGACGATGGGCGACTCGGCGATGGACGTCATGCTGCCCCACATCGAGACGCCGTCGTTGCGCGACAGGGTGCACTCCGTCCCGCGCTCGAACTGGTTGCAGCGCGGGATGCGGTTGGCCACCCCCATCAGGACCTCGGCGTCCCGATCGATGTCCTTCGAGAGGTCCGGGCTCATCGTCCACGTCTCTCCCCGGTCGCGCGACGTGAAGAAGCGGTTGCCGCCCGCATGCAGCGTGCGCGGGTTGTGCGGGGAGAGGAGGAAAGGCGTATTCCAGTTCCACCGGATCCCGGTGTCCGGCGACGGGGCGGGGGCGATGTTCGTGTCCGCCGGATCGTCCTCATCCGGAGCCTGGGGGGTGATGGGGCGCGTGACGCCCTCCCGCAGATCCACGCGCCGCAGACGCCCGTTCTGCGATTCGACGAACACGATCGCCGGGTCCGTCGGGTCCACCTGCGTGTAGAACCCGTCCCCGCCGCCGACCCGATACCAGTCCTCCGAGAGAATCGGCCCCGAGCGCACGGAGCTCGGCCCGCACCAGCTTCCGTTGTCCTGAAGGCCCGTACACACGTAGTAGGGGCGCCGCATGTCCACGGAGGCGTGATAGGGCTGCCCGACGGCCCACGGCCGCAGCGCCTCCCAGGTCTCGCCCTGATCCCAGCTGACATCGACCGACCCGTCGTTGCCGATCACGAGGTGATCGTGGTCGGCCGGATTGATCCAGACGGCGTGCTGATCGACGTGACCGTACCCGCTCAGCACCTCCCAGGTGCGGCCGCCGTCGCGCGACTTCGACACCCGCTGATCCACGGTATAGACCAGATCCGGATCCTCGGGGGAGACGCGGATCTGGCTGAAGTACATGGGGCGTCCGTTCTCGTTGCTCCGGAACTCCCACGTGCGGCCCTTGTCCGCCGAGCGCCAGACCCCGGACCATTGCGGGTCGGGAGGGAGGGAATCGACTCTCGCGAGCCGGCGCCATTCGTCCTGCTCCTCCTCGGAGAGCGGCGCCTCCCGGTCCGCGGCGACTTCGATCTGGGCGTAGACGACGTCGGGATCGGCGGGCGTCATGGCGAGCGCGATGCGGCCCAGCGTGCCGGCGGGCAGTCCGCCTCCCTCGACGGGCGACCAGCTCTCTCCGCCGTCCCCGGACCGCCAGATTCCGCTTCCCGGCCCTCCGCCGACGAAACAGCACACGTTGCGTCGACGCTGATAGGTGGAGGCGAACAGGACGTCGGGATTCGACGGGTCCATGACGAGATCCGTCGCACCGGTGTCCTCATCCACCGCGAGGACGTGGCGCCAGCTCTCTCCTCCGTCGCTGGACTTGAAGACGCCGCGCTCGGCGTTCGGGCCGAAGAGATGGCCGACCGCGGCTACCCACACGACATCCGGATTCGTCGGGTGGACGAGGACGCGCGCGATGCTCTGCGTCTCCCGGAGTCCCATGTGCGCGAACGTGGCGCCGCCGTCGGTGCTCTTGTAGACCCCGTAACCGAACGACGAGCTTTGTCGGTTGTTCGCCTCCCCCGTGCCCACGTAGAGGACTTCCGGATCGGAGGGCGCGAGGGCGAGGGCGCCGATGGAGTGCGTCTCGTGGCTGTCGAAGATCGATTCGAATGTCGTCCCGTTGTTCGTCGTCTTCCACAGACCGCCGGTCGCGAAGCCGACGTAGAAGATCCGCGTGTCCTCGGGGTGGACCGCGAGGTCGTCGACGCGACCGCCCTGCTCCGTCGGGCCGATGGACCGCCACCGGAACCCCTGGAGCAGCGGGTGCCCGGGGGCGTTGATGACGGCCTCCGCGTCTTCATCCCGCGCTCCGTCCTGGGCATGGGCGGGCGCTGACGGCGCAAGTACGGCCGCAAGGAGCGCGAGTACGATCGTCGGGGGGGCGCAGGTGCGCGATGCGTATGGCATGGAGCCTTCTCTCGGTGCGGATCGGGGTGACAGTCCGGCATTATCCGACCGGCGGTCGGAGTCTGTCAAAGCCGGAACCGCGCGGGGGATCCGCGAGGCGGGCGGCGACTTGCCCGCGAGACCGTTGAAAAGCATGCTGCGGAGTACCGCACGACTGGAGGGTCCATGCCGATATACGAGTACCGGTGCCGCGAGTGCTCACACGAGTTCGAACTCCTCGTGAGGGGGTCGATGACGCCCGCGTGCGCTTCATGCGGGAGTGCGGAGCTGGACCGACTCATCTCCCTCCCACGCGTCCACTCCGATGCCCGCAGGGAACGGTCGCTCGCGGCGGCGAAGAAGCGCGACGCGAAGCTCGGGAGTGAACGCACGCGAGCGCAGCGGGAGTACGAACTGGCCCATAACGACTGATCCCCGCGGGCGGACGCCCCGGGACATGTGAATGCGGCGGATCCGTGAAACGGACGCGCACGGCGAGGTGACGGAGAGGATGGGATGACGGAGACCTACGCGCAGGCGCTGGCCGAGCACGGAATCGAGGACGTGCAACGCCTCTACCGGCCACTCCTTCGGCGGTTGAAGGCCCGCGATGCGGGAGCCTACGAGCGTGCCGTCACACGCTACCGGTCGGAGGTGGAAGGCGTGGCGGGGGGCGGAGAGGCGCTGGCGGCGTGGCTTTCCTATGGGGCGTGGCTCGCTTCCCGCCTGGAGCCCGGGAGCCTCTTCACGATTTCGGAGGAAGGACTCGCGGCGCGCGCGCCGGACCCGTTCCCCACGGGTCCCATGCTGATCCATCTGCCCGATGCGGCGAACCGCAAGGGCTTCTTGATCGCCATGCCCGCGACACCTTCCGAAGCGCAGCGCGCGACGGCCGACCTGCTGTGTGAGTAGCACCGGGATCCCGCCGGCCGGGGCCGGCGCGGGATGATGATGACGAGGATGATTGAGGCGGAAGAGGAGGCACGGCAGTGACGCAAGGCACCCTGCAGCACGAACGCATCGAACGCCGCGCGCTCGAGCAGGAGATGCGCGAGTCGTTCATCGACTACTCCATGAGCGTCATCGTGCAGCGCGCGCTCCCCGATGCCCGCGACGGTCTGAAGCCCGTTCATCGCCGAATCCTGTACGCGATGCTGGAGGAGGGGATGCGCCCCTCGCGCCCGCACAAGAAGAGCGCGACGGTCGTGGGCGACGTGCTGGGCCGGTATCACCCGCACGGGGATGGCGCGGTGTACGACACCATCGTCCGCATGGTCCAGGATTTCTCGCTGCGCTATCCGCTCATCGACGGCCAGGGGAACTTCGGTTCGATCGATGGCGATTCGGCCGCCGCCTACCGCTACACCGAAGTGCGGATGACGCCGGTCGCGATGGACCTCCTCGCCGACATCGAGCGCGACACCGTCGACACTCGGCCCAACTTCGACGGGCGCCTTACCGAACCGGTGGTTCTGCCGTGCCGACTGCCGCACCTCCTGCTGAACGGCAGCGACGGGATCGCGGTCGGCATGGCGACGAAGATCCCGCCGCACAACGCCGGAGAGCTCCTCGCCGCGGTCGACCACCTCGTCGCGAACCCGCATTGCGACAGCGACGATCTGCTCGCCCGCCTGCCCGGGCCCGACTTCCCGACGGGCGGATACATACAGGGCCGGGCCGGCATCGAGTCCGCCTACCGAACCGGGCGCGGACGACTCGACATGCGCGCCAGAGTCCACCTGGAGGAAGGCCGGTTCGGGAAGAGTTCGCTGATCGTGACGGAACTTCCCTACCAGGTGAACAAGACGCGCGTCATCGAGCAGATCACGAAGCTCGTGCGCGCCGGGCGGGCGGACGCGATCACCGACCTGCGCGACGAGTCGGACCGAGACGGAATCCGGCTCGTGATCGAGCTCAAGCGCGACGCGAAGCCGAAGAAGGTGCTCGCGATCCTGTTCAAGAAGACGCAGCTCCGCTACACGTTCGGCGTCATTATGCTCGCTCTCGTCGATGGCAAGCCCGAGGAGCTGGACCTGAGAACGGTCCTCGGTACGTGGATCGACCATCGCCTCTCCGTGATCCGCCGCGGCGCGGCGCACGACCTCGCACGCGCACGGGACCGCGCCCACGTCGTCGAGGGGCTGCGGACGGCGCTCGACGAGATCGACCGCGTCATCGACATCATCCGCGGCTCGAAGACGCCGGCAGACGCACGGAAGGCACTCCTCGCGGCGTTCAGCCTCACGGAGCGGCAGGCGGACGCGATCCTTGCGATGCGGCTCGTCCGGCTGACGGGTCTGGAGCGGGACAGGTTGGCGGAGGAACTGCAGGCGCTGCGGGAGGAGATCACGCGTCTGACCGCGCTCGTGGAGGACGACGCGACCCGGCGGGGATTCCTGCGCGACGAGATCCGGGAACTCGCAGGACGCTACAACGACCCCAGGCGGACGGAGATTCTCGACGATGACGCGGAGTTCCGGCTGTCGAAGGGTGGCGGGGGCGAGGCGCAGCTGGTGCTGGTGAGCCGCGGCGGCTACGTGAAGGCGCAGCCGGCCGCGACCGGCGGGGGGATGGCAGGCGCCGAAGTGCTGTCCACCCGCGAAGGCGACTTCGCGCGCCACGCATTCCTGACGCGGGGAGCGCATACGCTCCTCGCGATCACCGCCCGCGGCAACGCGCACGCGCTGCCCGTCTCGGCGCTGCCGAGGGGCACGCGGAGTTCCCGGGGCCGCCACGTGGAAGAGTTCATCGACCTCGAGCTGGGAGACGAGATCGTCGCGCTGCTCGCCGCCGAGACCTTCGCCGATGACCGGTTTCTCGTGATCGCCACAAGACGGGGTCACGTGAAGCGCTCGGCGCTGTCGGAGTACGCGAACGCCCGGAGCGCAGGGATCATCGGTGCCGGAATCGCGCGCGGCGACGAGGTCGCGGCCGCGTTCGTCACCGACGGGAGCAGCGACCTCCTGTTCGCGACGCGGTCGGGCCAGGCGATCCGGTTCCCCGAGTCCGCCACCCGCGTGATGGGCCGCACGGCGCGCGGCGTCAAAGCGATCGATCTCGCGCGGGACGATGTGGTGGTCGCCGCGGCGGCTCCGCGCGCGGATTCCGATCTGCTCGTGGCGACCGCCGCCGGGTACGGCAAGCGGATTCCGTTCACGGAATTCAAGGTCCAGGGGCGGGCGGGCAAGGGGTTCACCGTCCTCCCCGAGCGAGAGCGGACCGGCGGCCTCGTGGGATTCACCGAAGCGCACGACGCGGACGAGGTCGCGTGGGAACTGTCCGATGGCTCCGTGGAGGCGACGTCGGCGGCCAGCGTGATCCGTCGCTCGCCTCGCGAGGCCGGGCGCCCGGCGGTGCGATTGCCGGCGGGGGTTGCGGTCGAAGCGGTACACCCGATGCACTCGGGACGCCCTGCGCGCGCCGGATCTCCTCCCCGCGGCGAAACCGGCGAGGATTCGCAGGCCGAGTTCGAGTTCGAAGGTTGACAGCGGTCTCCGGTGCTCGCATGGCGAATTTCCGGGACACGACACTAGCTTCCGGCTTCGCTTTTAGAGCCCGTCCGGAGAGGTCCCATGCACAGACCCATTGTGGTGTTGGCGGTATCCGCGTTCGTCGGCTGTGCCGACGGGGCGCAGGAAGACGGCGGAGGGACCGCCGCAGCGGCCGCGGCGCCGGACGACACCGCGGCCATGCACGCCGCGCGCCTGGCCGAGAGCCTCGGTGGACGGGAGGCGTGGGATCGAACGCGATACCTGTCGTTCCGCTGGATCGTGGAACGCGATGGCGAGGTCGTGGTAAACCGCGAACATTCATGGGACCGGTACGACGGACGGTATCGCATCGCCTGGGCGGAGGACGGAACGTCCCACCTCCTGCTCTTCAACGTGAACGAGGTCGAGCCGCACCCCGAGCTCGAGAAGGTTCCGTCCGGACGCGCGTGGGCCGGGGGCGAGGAGCTGGCCGGCGCGGCGCGGGACTCCGCGCTCCGGCGCGGTTACGGCGCCTTCATCAATGACACGTACTGGGCGATCATGCCGTTCAAGTGGGACGACCCGGGCGTTCACCTCGCCTACGAGGGGACGCGCACGCTTTCCGACGGCGAGACCTACGAAGTGGTCCACCTCAGCTTCGACCAGGGCCTGGGTACCACCGAAGACCAGTACTGGGGCTTCCTCGATGAGACGGGGCGCATGATGGCCTGGCAGTACCACCTGGGGCGGGCGGAAGCGCCGGGGGAGGTCATCTGGTGGTCCGACTGGCAGCCGGTCGGCAACATCCAGTTCGCCATGACGCGACTTCTCGATGGCGGAGGCCGCTTCATCTACTTCGAGGACGTCGCCGCGGGTGAGACGGTGCCCGAGGGACGCTTCGACCCGCCCACATCTTGAACGAACCCGGATCCGGGGCCATGGCGCCGGACGCGATCGCCGCGAGCGACGAGGAGGGACGCCGGTACCGGGACGGCATCTATCAACCGCTCGACGAGAGCACGGTGCCGGACGCGCCGGACACCGCCGACTTCCCGCGGCGCGGCCACGGGCCGCCCTTCAAGTTCGTCCGGCGCATGTCGCGCGTGCCGCGCCTCAGGCACGTCATCGGCCCCTCCGTCATCGCGCTCGGCATGGGCCTGGGCAGTGGCGAATTCCTGCTCTGGCCCAACCTCGTCGCCGCGAACGGTTTCTCAATCTGGTGGCTGTTCTGGATCGGCGTTGTGACACAGTTCGTCGTCATCGGCGAGATCGAACGCTGGACGATCGCGACCGGCGAGTCGACGTTCGCCGGCATGGCGAGGCTCGACCGGCTCGGCTTCTGGCCGTGGCTCTTCCTCGTCGCGACGCTGGTGAGCTTCTTCTGGCCCGGCTGGGCTTCGCAGTCGGCGGAGTTCGTGGGCCAGATCATCGTGATCAGCGGCGGCCCGCAGATCCAGTGGCAGCCGATGGCGCTGCTCATGCTCTTTTTTATCTGGTTCGGGCTCGCGGTGTCCCGGATCGTCTACAACGTTCTGGAACGCTGCGAGATCGCGCTGGTGGCCGGGTTCTTCCCCCTGCTGCTCATCACGCTCCTGGTTGTCGGCCTTGTCCCGTCGCACCTGCTTGAACTGGTGGTCGGCGCCGGCTCCTTCGGTAGCGCCCCGGCCGAACTGTTCACGGGCGATCAGTTTCCGACGCTGATCCTCGCGGTGGCGTATGCCGGGACGGGGGGCACGCTTCTCCTCGCGCAGTCGCTCTGGCTGCGCGACAAGGGCTTCGGGATGGCGCGGTTCCAGGGACGGATCGCCGGCATCCGTGGACGCAATGAGGACATCAGCACGACCGGGTTCGTCTTCGACACGAACGATGCCACCCAGCTCGGCCGTTTCAGAGGATGGATGAGGATCGTCCACCGGGAACTGCTTGTCACGTTCGTGCTCCTGACGCTGCTGAGCGTCGTCATCACGTGCATGCTCGTCGTGACGACGCTGGGAACCGAGAACCCCGAGTTGGCCGGCGACCTGACCACCATGGTGACGCTTCAGGGCGAGGCGATCGAGCGCGTCGGCGGGTTGTGGCTTCGGGTCGCGTTCCTCCTGGGAGGGTCCTTCGTCATCTTCTCGACCCAACTCGCGATCCTCGACACCGTCACGCGCATCACGGGCTGCATCTTCTACGAACGCTTCGGATACAGGACGCGCTTCTTCACCCAGAAGCGGACCTTCCTGGTGTTCCTGACGATCTTCGTGCTCGCGGCGATGGGGATCATCACCGCGTCCTGGGTAGGCGGCGAGGCGCTCGATGTGCTCCAGCCCGACTTCCTGCTCCTCATTGCCGGCCCCTTCACCATGTCGAGCATGTTCCTGTTCACGCTCGTCGTCGGCTACATGAATGTGCGCCGGCTGCCCGCCGAGTTGGGGCCGCCGACGTGGAAGCGGTGGAGTCTGCTCTGGGCGGCCGTCCTGTGGGGATGGTTCACGGCCGAACAGTTGTCGCGGACGGTGATGCTGGTTGGAGGCGTGGACTCGCAGTTCCAGGAATCGCTGGCCCTGCACCCGGTTCGGATCGTTTTCTACGCGCTGTGGATTGCGTCGCTGGCATGGTTCGCGGCGCGCACGCTTCCGGGGCGGGCGACACGAGGGGCGTGAGCCGGACGCCGAATTGCCGTCGGGGCTCCCTCAGGCGGTGGGCTCCGGCACCGCCTTCGCCATCTTTCCGGACATTTCCTTCGCGCTCTTCATCTGCGAGAGATCGAGCGTGAAGTCGGGTCGTTCAACGGCGGAGAGCTTGTCCAGCAGTTCGCGGATCTCGCGGGGCGCCAGACCGGCCGCCTTGAGGTCTTCCTTCGTCGCAACCCCGTCGGCGTGGATCGATTCCGACTCGGCGTCTGCGCGAAGCAGGCTCCGCAGAACCTCGAGTTCGCCCCCGCTCATGCGCGCCCCCAACACTTCATAATCGACCCAGGCCTCGTAGCTCAGCGGCGCGACCCGCTGGAGCATGCCGGCCATCACCCGCCCGTACTCCTGGATTTCCCACTGCGCATGGGCATCCACCCGCAGTCGAAGGAAGTGGAGGAGGTTGTGCAGATCGATCTTCCAGTACCACTGCGTATAGGTGGAGAGGGGGAGGTCGATCCGCGCGAGTTCGCGGGCGACATCTTCGGACAGCAGCCAGCCGTAGGCATCGGCCGCTTCCGTCCGCAGCTGCTCCCAGCGGTCGACCGCGCTGCGATAGAGGTCACCGGGGGCGGGGTCCATCTCCCGGCCCTGATTGTTCAGGCGGCTCTGGTAGGCGAACTGCTCGTGGTCCGGTTCGTAGAACAGCAGAGGCAAGAGGCTGTAGCGGGCGCTGAGTTCGTTGACGGACGCCGTGCGGTGTCGAATCCACTGTCGCGCGACGAACATCGGCATGGAGCAGTGAAACTTGAACTCGACCATCTCGCTCGGCGTCGTGTGCGCGTGGCGCCGCAGATACCGCACGAGACCGCGCGTCTGGCTGACGCGGCGCGTGCCGGCCCCGTAGCTGACGCGAGCCGCCGCCTCCACGTCGGCATCCGAGCCCATGTAGTCGACGAGCGCGACGAATCCGTGGTCGAGGACGGGGAAATACCCGCCGAGGATCTCCTCGGCCGCAGGGACGGTCGGTCTCCCGGTGGTTTCCATGAGCTACCCGTGCCGCTACAGGGGGGTGTTGTTCGCCAGAATATCAGTTCGTGAGCACGCGGGCGACCGCGCGCCGCCACCCTGAATAGAGTGTCTCGCGCATCTCCGCGTCCATGACGGGCCGCCACGCGCGGTCGTGACGCCACAGCACCGCGACCTCCCGCAGATCGGCGAATACACCGGCGCCGAGGCCGCCCAGCATCGCCGCCCCCAGCGCGGTGGTCTCCGTCACCACCGGGCGCCCGATCGCGAGGTCGAGGATGTCGGCGAGGAACTGCATCGCCCAGTCGTTGCGGGTGAACCCGCCATCCACGCGCAACGTATCCGGTCGCGGGGCTCCGTCGGCCTGCATCGCGTCGATCAGTTCGCGCGACTGGTAGGCGACCGCCTCGAGCGCCGCCCGTGCGATCTCGGCCCGCCCCGTATCGCGCGTCATTCCCAGCAGCGCGGCACGGGCTTCCGGATCCCAATGGATCCCGCCCAGCCCGACGAAGGCGGGCACCAGCACGACGCCTCCCGTCGAATCCACGGAACGGGCGAGCGCCTCCGTCTCGGCCGCGTCCGAGATGATGCCCAGTCCATCGCGCAGCCACTGAACCGATGCGCCGGCGACGAAGATGCTGCCCTCGAGCGCGTACGTGCGTTCTCCCCCGAGTTGCCAGGCCACCGTCGTGAGCAGGCCGTGGCGCGAGGCGAGCCGGTCCGCGCCCGTGTTCAGCAGCGCGAACGCGCCCGTCCCGTAGGTGAACTTCATCCCTCCCGGCTCGAACGCCGCCTGCCCGAACGTCGCGGCCTGCTGGTCGCCGGCCACGCCCCGCAACGGGATCGCGCGGCCGAAGAGTCCGGCGGACGTTTCCCCGAAATCGCCGGCCGAATCGCGAACCTCGGGCAACACGGCGGCGGGCACCCGCAACAGTTCGAGCAGCTCCGGATGCCACCGGCCCTCATCGATGTCGTAGAGGAGGGTCCGCGACGCGTTCGACGCGTCCGTCGCGTGCACGCGCCCTCCGGTCAGGCACCAGAGCAGCCAGGTGTCGATCGTCCCGAAGGCGAGTTCGCCGTTCCCGGCCGTCTCGCGCGCTCCCGGCACGTTGTCGAGGATCCACGCGAGCTTCGTTCCGGAGAAGTACGGATCGAGCCGTAAACCGGTGCGGCGCTCGATCAACCCTTCGTGCCCCGCCTCGCGAAGCTCGGCACACTCCTTCGCCGTCCGCCGGTCCTGCCACACGATGGCGGGGTGAATCGGCCGGCCGCTCGCGCGTTCCCAGACCACGGTCGTCTCGCGCTGGTTGGTGATGCCGATCGCCGCCACCTGATACCCGAGCGCCTCGGCGGCCTCGATGACCTCCCGCGCCACCTCGAACGCGTCGTCCCGGATGCGCTCGGGATCGTGCTCGACCCTGCCCGGCATCGGATAACTCTGAGGCAATTCGCGCTGAGCGCTCGCGACCCCCGTCCCCTCGAGGTCGAACGCGATGGCGCGCGTGGAGGTCGTGCCCTGATCGATCGCAACGACGGCCGTGGCGGTCATTGGTCCTGGGCGACAAGCCGGATCGGCGCGGTCTCAAGGCCCACAGTCCACATAGGGTTGAGCACCGCCCGATTCAGTCCGTCGATGTAGACGCCTCCCCGCGTCGATTGCCGGTTGCGGGCAGCGGGGAAGACGAGAGGGATCGCCTCGAGACGCTCCAGGTCCAGCACAAGCCCCTTCGTAATCACGCTGTCCGGGCGCACGGACGTGATCCGGGCGAACAGTCGACCGTCCTGGAGAGACCCGAGGGTCGTCACGCTTTGCGTGCCGAGAACCCGGGTCGGCCCTCCGAGCGCCTCGTCGGTCTCCTGCGTGTTCTTCATTTTGCGGGCCCGTGTCTCCCTTGGCAGGAAGGTGACGCTCGCGAGTTCTCCGTCGGGGCGAAAGCTCACGAGTGCGAGCTGGTTCGCATCGAGCACGTGGATCGCGCCGTCGGCCGTGACCGTGACGAGGTCCATAGGCCAGCGGAACAATCCGCCGACGTCGACGCGCAACTCCTCCGGAATCCGCCCGAACGCCGTATCCCCCTGCGCCGTAACCCGTGCCAGGTAGTGGTCCGGAAACGCGTTGCCCGCGACGAGCAGCCCGAGTTCCGGATGTAGCGCGATATCGCTTGCAAAGCCGGGAATCCGTTGGCTTTCCACAAAGTCCCCCTCCAGCGTCAGGTACGCGACTCGCCCGTTTCCGCCATCGAGGACCAGAATCCGATCATCCGCCCGGGCCAATCGACTCGGGAACTCGTATTCTCCCGGTCCCTCCCCCTCTCTGCCCACGATCCGCACCGGGTCGAGGTTCCGGTCGAGGAGGACGATCCGCGGATCGAGTCCGTCGGCGACGAAATAGCCACCGGGAGTCGCCAATACGTCGGCGATGGAACCGAAGCTCACGCGTTCGTCCAACTGATCGAGGCGGGCCTCGGAAGATCCGATCTCGTAGACCTGGCCGGTGCTCTCGCTGAAATAAACCCGTCCGTCGTGCTCGGCCTCCGGAGCGCCTCCGCAGCCCGCAACACCGAGGGCGCCCGCCAGGCCCAGCGCGACGGTGCGCGAGACGATCCCCGGCCACCGAGCGGAACTCGGTGGCCGGGGACGGTTCGCAGCCGAAGACTCAACCCGTGCGGGACGCGACCTCGAACCGGTAACTCCGCGCGTGCGGCTCACTGGAGGTCCCACTCCGTGTAGTCATCGCACCGGAAGCTCCGGTGATCGTCATCATGCATCCGGTAGACGCCGACGTTGAAGCTCACCGTGATGCCGCCGTTGACCCCGAGGTTCAAGCCCAAGCCCTCGACCCCGGCGCCGGCACCTATGTTGAGCGTAACGCGGTGGGAGCCCACCAGCGTTCCACTCGCCGGAAAGTTCGGGCCTCCCGAGATGTACTCCGAGCACTCGCTCTGCGCCGCGGCCTCGGACGGCTGCGCCAGCGAGAGCGCCAGGGCCCCCGCGAAGGCCCACGCCACCGCCAGCGGCCCTGCCGTTCTCCTGCTTCTCCTCGTCCTCATCATCGTCCACCTCCCCTGAATGATCCCGGAGGGCGACGCCACTGCCGCCCTCTCTGGCACAAGGATCGGGGCGGTCATCAACGGGCCATCAAACCCGCGCGGCCCGGTGGCGAGCGGTGGATCGGGAGGAGATTCAGACGTCGAGATTGCGTACGTAGCGGGCGTTCTGCTCGATGAAGTCGCGGCGCGGCTCGACGTTCTCGCCCATGAGCGTGTCGAACAGCCGGTCCGCCTCCGCGGCTTCGTCGATCCTCACCTGGAGCAGCGTGCGCTTCTCCGGGTTCATCGTGGTCTGCCACAGCTGATCGGCGTTCATCTCGCCCAGCCCCTTGTACCGCTGCAGCGAGGTGTTCCCCCTGCCGTTGTCGAGTCTCGCCTGCGCGGCGACGCGCTCCGCTTCGTTGTAGCAGTAGAACTCCGTCTTCCCCTTCCACACGCGGTACAGCGGCGGCTGCGCAATGTAGATGTATCCGGCCTCGATGAGCTGCTTCATCTTCCGGAAGAAGAAGGTCAGGAGCAGTGTGCGGATGTGGGCACCGTCCACATCGGCGTCCGTCATGATCACGACCTTCCGGTACCGCGCCTGCGAGAGGTCGAACTCCCCCTCGATGCCGGTTCCGATGGCCGTGATCATCGCGCGGATCTCCTCGTTGGAGAGGATCTTGTCGATGCGCGCCTTCTCCACGTTGAGGATCTTCCCGCGCAGGGGGAGGATGGCCTGGTAGTTGCGGTCGCGTCCCATCTTCGCGCTCCCGCCCGCGCTGTCTCCCTCCACCAGGTAGAGTTCCGCGATCTCCGGGTCCGTGATCGAGCAGTCCGCCAGCTTCCCCGGCAGGATGCCGGTCTCGAGCGCCGACTTCTTGCGCGTCAGATCCCGCGCCTTTCGCGCCGCCTCCCGCGCCCGGGAGGCCTGGACCGCCTTCTCGATGATCTTCCGGGATGGCGCGGGGTTCTCCTCCAGCCACGTCCCCAGCCGGTCGTTGACGAGGCTCTCGACGATCCCGCGTACCTCGCTGTTCCCCAACTTCGTCTTGGTCTGCCCCTCGAACTGGGGCTCCATGACCTTCACGGAGAGCACGGCGACGAGTCCTTCGCGCACGTCGTCCCCGCTCAGCGTGGGGTCGGCCTTCTTGAGGATGTTGTTCCGCTGCGCGTAGTTGTTGATGGTCCGCGTGAGGGCGCCCTTGAAGCCCGACAGGTGCGTCCCGCCTTCGTGCGTGTTGATGTTGTTCACGAAGGTGAACGTGTTCTCGCTGTAGGCGTCCGTGTACTGCATCGCGAGTTCGAACTCGGTGTCGTCCTGCGCGCCCGACACGGAGATCACGTCCGCGTGGAGCGGTGTCTTGTTCCCCAGCAGATACTCGACGAACTGCGCGATCCCTCCCTCGAAGTGGAAGTCGCGGCGCAGATCCTCCTTCCGCTCATCGACGATCGAGATCCGTACGCCCCGGTTCAGGTAGGCGAGTTCCCGGAGCCGGCTGGCGAGCGTGTCGAAGCTGTATTCGAGCGTGTCCCCGAGCCCCTTGAAGACCTCGGGGTCGGGCCGGAAGGTGACGGTGGTTCCGGTGTCCTTCGTCTTCCGCCCCTTCGTGAGCTTCCCCTGGCTGACCCCGCGCTCGTAGCGCTGCGCCCACTCGTGGCCGTCGCGACGAACCTCGACCTGCAGCCACTCGGAGAGCGCGTTCACCACCGAGACGCCCACGCCGTGCAGCCCGCCCGACACCTTGTAGCTCGACTTGTCAAATTTTCCGCCCGCGTGGAGCGTCGTGAGGGCGAGTTCGACACCCGGCACCTTCTCGGTCGGGTGAAGGTCCACGGGGATGCCGCGCCCGTCGTCGACGACCCGAACCGACTGGTCCGTCCCGATCGTCACCTCGATCCCGGAACAGTGTCCCGCCATCGCCTCGTCGATCGAGTTGTCCACGACTTCGTAGACGAGGTGGTGCAACCCCCGCCCCGAGGTGGACCCGATGTACATGCCCGGGCGCTTCCGCACGGCCTCCAGCCCCTTGAGGACGTGAATCTGCCTCGCGGTGTAGTCCGAGTTGCCGTCCTTATCTTCCACGGGCTTCCTGCCCGCCGTCGACTTCGCCATCAACCCCTCCCCTTCTCGGTTCGGCCGGGGCGCGTCGCGACCGGCGACGGTTCCCCGGACTGCACGAACACGATCCGTTCGATCCGGCCGCGGGTGCGATCCCTGTTCAGGCGGCTCAGCAATTTCCGCCTCATCATGTTCAGTTCCGTCATCCAGGCCGCACCGGCCACTTCGATGAACACCGTCCCGCCCTTGATGCCGCCAACCTTCGTGACGCGCGCGATGTGCGGACCCACGACCCGCTCCCACCGCGCCGCCGTGGCGCTGCGCTCCACCCGCTCGCGGATCCCCATGCGATCGAGCAGCTCCGCGAGCACGCCCCCGATGGGTTCGGGATGCCGCTCGCCCGTTCTCGCGTCCCTGCGACGCGCCCTGCCGCGAGGCATCGCCCCGGAGGCCGTGCCGGTCATGCGATGAGCCGTCCGTTGCGCAGGCGCCATCGCTCGAGCTTCCCGCCCATCAGCCCCACGTCACCGGGCTTCGGCGCGGTGAGGATCACCTGCCCGCCCCGTTCGGACTCGAAGAGGCGAAACAGCCGGTCCGAGCGCCCGTCGTCGAGCTCCGCGAACACGTCGTCGAGGAGGTACAGCGGCTCGCGGCCGAGCCGTTCCCTGAGCCGGTCCGCTTCGAGCAGGCGCAGGGCCAGCGCGGCCGTGCGCTGCTGTCCGCTCGACCCGTAGCTCCGGAGGTCGCGAGGGCCCTCCGGCGCCTCGACCTCGAACCGGATCTCATCGCGGTGCGGGCCAACGACGGTCATCCCCTGGCGACGCTCACGTTCTCCGGTCCTCTCCAGTGCCCGCCGAAAGCGGTCCTCCCACGAGCCGGCGCCCTCCGGGCCCTCCGCCCCGTCGTCCGATGCGATCGACGCCGAATACCGAAGTCCCGCACGGTCCCCTCCCGAGATCCGCGCGTAGAAATCGGCGTATCGCTCCGCCCCCTCCAACACCCACTCCGCCCGCCCTTCCGTGAGGATTCCACCTGCCTCGATCAACCCTTCCGTCCACGCTTCGATCTCATCGTTCGACCGGCCGCGCCGAAGCGCCTCGTTCCGCTGCGACAGAAGGCCCCGGTAGCGCTGCAGCGCCGGGAGGTAGCCCGGCACGCCCACCGAGAGCGCGACATCGAGGAAGCGACGCCGCAGCGTCGGCCCTCCACGCACGATCTCGGCGTCGTCGAGGCGAAACGCCGCGACCCCCACCGAGCCGATCCCGGCCGAGACCCGCTCCACTTCGAGCGCGTCGACCTCGACCTTCTTGATCCGTTGCGACCGGTCGTAGGCCGCCGCCACGGACGTCCCGCCCTCAACCTCGCCTTCCACCCGAAACACCGTCTGTCCGAACCGCACGAGCGCGCGATCCCGCACGCCTCGAAACGACCGAAAGACCTCGAGGTAGTAGATCGCCTCGAGGAGGTTCGTCTTGCCCGATCCGTTGGGCCCGATGATCGCGACGCCGGCCTCGGGGAACTCGCATTCGAGCCGTTCGAAGTTGCGGTAGTCGCGAAGGATCAAGCGCCTGAGGAAGGGCGCGGAAGACGCCTCAGGCTGGCGGATAGACGGTGCCTCCGGTGTCTTCGTCACAGGCCCGCAAAATACGGCGAAAACCCTTGTATCGCAAGGAAATTTGCCCGTTGGAGACGTCGCCCGGAAAGCGCCGCCAAGCGGTTGCCCGGGAGCCTCCCGGCAGGCAGCTTCGAAGTCGTCCATGACACGCTTCGGCTGCAGCGGCGCAAGCCGCCCGATCGCGCGAAACAGAGCCCTGCGAGGGGCTGTCGCCTCGCTCGGAATCGCATGGTTCCTGTACCCGGCCCATCTCGCCGCTCAGGCGGTCGAAGCGCCTCCGGACGTGCAGACGCAGGGCACGAGCCGGGGCGGGCGGGAGTTCGCCCTCGCGGCGGGCGTACTCGGCGGCGCCTTCCTCCTCGACGAGACCGTCCGCGATCTGGCGCTGGACCATCAGGGAACGCTGGGACGCGACCTGGCCGAGGGCGGCCACACGTACGGCGACTGGAAGCGGACCGCGCCCTTCCTCGCCGGGGGCGGAGTTCTGCTGGGGGTCGCGCTGGACGGCGAACGGGGAGTCCGTCAGGCGACGTCGGCCTTCTTCGGGGTCTTCGCCGGCTCGATGTCGAACACCGTCCTCAACTGGACGCTGGGACGAAGCCGCCCGAGAGCCGAGAGGGGCGTCCTGCACTTCGACCCCTTCCGCGGCAACGCCTCCCTTGGGTCCGGGCACACGGCCTACGCCTTCGCCATCGCCGCCGCGGTCGACGAGGTCACCGACGGGGGGTGGGCCATCCCCTTCTACGTCGCGGCCGCAGGTACGGGACTCGCCCGGATCTACGGAGACCGGCACTGGCTGTCCGATGTGGTGGTCGGCGGCTTCATCGGCTGGTGGGTGGGGGGCCGCGCGACGGGTGCCGCCGCGGGCTGGCTCCGGGTCGAACCCGCGTCGGACTCGTCCGGACTGTCACCGCCCGCCCGAGTCCGGATCCGGCCGCTGATCGCCGGCGACGCCCTGGGCGTTCAGATCCGCTTCCACGAATAGCCCGGGGCGCCGTCGTCGGGGACGACCCGCCGGAAGGCCTTCGATGGCCGCCTCTACAGCACGAAGCTCGACACGACCGGCTCGTCGCCGCTGTAGTCGTAGAAGCCTTTCCCCGTCTTCCGGCCGTGGTATCCGGCCAGGTACATGCGGCGCAGGAGGGGGGGAGAGGCGAAGCGGGCCTCCTTGTATTCGTCGTACATGATCCCCGTGATGTGGTACAGGGTGTCGAGCCCCACGAAATCGCCCAGCGTGAACGGGCCCATCGGGTATCCGCAGCCCAGACGCAGCCCCTTGTCGATGTCAGGGATCGACGCGACGCCGGACTCGTACGCGCGGATCGCGTCGAGCATGTAGGGGACGAGCAGCCGGTTCACCACGAAACCGGTGTTGTCACCGCAGGCGATCGGGCTCTTCCCGAGCGATCCGGCGAACGCGAAGGCGGCCTCGAACGTATCGTCCGCCGTCTGACCGCAGCGGACGACCTCCACCAGCGGCATGACCGGAACGGGGCTGAAGAAATGGAGACCGACGAAACGCTCCGGGCGATCCGTCTCCGCCGCGAGTTCGGTGATGGACAGGCTCGATGTGTTGGAGGCGAAGATCGTCTCCGCCGCGCACAGTCCGCCGAGTTCGCCGAACAGCGCGTGTTTCGCCCCGAGGTTCTCGGTGATCGCCTCGATGACGAGGTCGCACTCCACCAGGTCCGCCAACTCGAGCGTCGGGTGAAGACGGGCCATCGTCGCGTCCCGATCCGCCGCACCGAGCTTCTCCTTCTGCACGGCGCGGTCGATGGTCTTGCGGATCCCGGCCATCCCCCGGTCGAGGAGTCCCTGCTCGACTTCCCGCACGATCGTATCATATCCGGCCGCCGCGCTGACCTGCGCGATCCCGCTCCCCATCAGTCCCGCCCCGACGACCCCGACCTTCCGAATCTCAGTCAATGTCCACTCCCTCTGTGTCCGTTCGTGTGTTGTGTGTCCGTTCGTGTGTTGGGCGCGCGGAAAGCCGCGCCCATCAGCGCAGGAGTTTCCGGTGCCACGGCTCCTCCGCGCTGCGGAGATTCTCTCCGCGCTCGAGTCGGTCCAGAAGACCCTGAAGCGCGAGTTCCATCCGCTGCCTGACCTTCCGCATGTCGGCCCGCGCGGAAGCCGCCGCGATGGCCGTGAAACCCGAGAAGATCGCCAGTCCTCCAAGGAGCGGCAGGACACCGCCTCCCGTAGCCATGAACAGGCCGAACCCGCCGGCCGCCCCGCCCAGCCCCATCCCCGCGAACCAGCCACCGAGCCGTTCCGCCCTCATGTTACCGATATCGGCCGTCAGCGTGACAAGCGACCACCCACTCTCGAGCGCTTCCACGCTGACCTGGAGGTTACGCGACTTCGCGAGCGTGTAGCGTCGGCCGCCGAC
The DNA here is from genome assembly GCA_022826685.1 of Gemmatimonadota bacterium. GTDB lineage: Bacteria > Gemmatimonadota > Gemmatimonadetes > Palauibacterales > Palauibacteraceae > Palauibacter. Next base: position 83,833 of record JAJDUL010000060.1, read on the forward strand.
ATCCATCGCGCGGCGCATCTGGCTGACGAGGCCGGTCCCCGGCTCCCAGAGCGATCCGCCGGGTCGCGAGCGTACCTGCCGGAGAAGCTCCTCCTCGCGCAGGTATGATTCGAGATTCGCTTCCACGTCCGCCGGACTGCCGGGTACCACCCGGCTCGTGCTCACGATGGCCGAACCGACGATCCGGCGCGCGAATCCCTCGTCCGAGGGTGCATCCGGGATCAGCGAGGCGGCCTCGATCTCGGCCAGCGCCTGCCGGACGTATCGCTCCTCGAGCCCGACTTCCGCTCCGATCTGGACGACGTCGCCCGCACCGAGTTCCCCTCCGATCGCGGTGGAGCTGCGGAACTGGAGATCGGATGCCCGCCGGATCACACGTTCGAGTTGCTCCTGCGTGACCGTTTGGGGGAGCGACGGGCGGCGTCCCGGGAGACCGGAACCGCCTGAACCGTCGCGACTGTCGTCAGACGGCGGCATCGCGCTCCCTCGTCACCGCTTCCGCCTCGCCCTCCGCCTCCGACACGTCCGCCCCCGCGCGGGGCAGCTGCGGCGCTCCTTCCGAGCCTTCGAGCACACGTTCGTCGACCGGAGGGGGGGCCGCATCGTCCGCCGCCGCCGCATCGTCCGCCGCCGTCGCAAATCCCTTGAACAGACCCGCCATCGGCCCGAGCTCCACCGGCAGCGGGAAGAGCGTCGTCGAATTGTTCTCCGCCGCGATCTCCGTCGCCGTCTGCAGGAAACGCAGCTGCAGCGAGGCCGGGTATTCGCTCAGCTGGCGCGCCGCGTCCCGCAGGTTCGCCGCCGCCTGCAGCTCGCCCTGCGCGTTGATCACCTTTGCGCGCCGCTCGCGTTCCGCCTCCGCCTGCCGGGCGATCGCGCGCTTCATCTCGTTCGGCAGGTCCACATCCTTCACTTCGACGCCCGTGACATCGATCCCCCAGGCGTCCGTCCCCTGGTCGATGATGTCGCGCAGGATCTGGTTGAACTTCTCCCGCTCCGCGAGGACCTCGTCCAGTTCCGCCTGCCCGATGACCGAGCGCAGCGTCGTCTGGGCAAGCTGCGAGGTGGCGAAGAGAAAGTCCTCGATCTCGAGGATGGCCCGTCTCGGATTCGCGACCCGGAAATAGAGGACCGCGTTGACCTTAACCGACACGTTGTCCCGCGTGATGACGTCCTGGGGCGGGATGTCCATGGCGATGATCCGCAGGCTCACCCGCTCCATGCGCTCGACACCGAACGGGACGAGGAAGATGAGCCCCGGCCCGCGGGTCGGACGTGCGCGGCCGAGCCGGAAGACGACGGCCCGTTCGTATTCCTTCAGGATGCGAAGACTCGTGGCCAGCGCGAGCGCGCCCGCCCCGGCGAGAATGAAGAACAGAGGATCCATGTTCGCTCCCTCCGACTGCTCGTGGCCGGGCCGGGCCGGCCTCCGCTAGGCGTCGACCTCCACGACGACGGCCGCGCCCTGCCCACCGCCGATGCAGGCTGCTCCGAGTCCGAGTCCACCGCCCCGCCGCCGCAGTTCATAAAGCAGATGGCCCGTGATCCGCGCCCCCGTCATGCCGAGCGGGTGGCTCAGCGCGATCGCCCCGCCGTCCACGTTCACCTTGTCGCGGTCGAGACCGAGTTCACGCTCGACCGCCAGGAACTGCGGAGCGAACGCCTCGTTCACTTCGACGAGATCGATGTCGTCGAGGGTGAGGCCGGCCTTCTCGAGTGCGGCGCGCGAGGCGGGCGCGGGCCCGATGCCCATGATGTGGGGCGGCACGCCGGCCACGGCGTAGGACACGAGGCGGCCGACCGGATCGAGGCCGTGCGCGGCGGCATAGTCCCTGCCCGCGAGCACGAGCGCCGCCGCCCCATCCCCGATCCCGCTCGCGTTGCCGGCGGTGACGAGGCCATCCTGCTTGAAGTACGGCCGGAGCTTCGCGAGCCCCTCGACCGTCGTATCGGGACGGAGGTGCTCATCCCGCTCGAAGGACGTTTCCCTTCCCTTCCTCCCCACCGTCATCGGCACGACCTCGTCCCGGTAGCGGCCCCCCTCCCAGGCCTCCGCCGCGAGCTGCTGGCTGCGCACCGCCACCTCGTCGGCTTCCGAGCGCGCGATCCCGTATTCCTCCGCCAGGTTCTCCGCCGTCTGCGCCATCGAGAAACCGCAGTAGGGATCCGTGAGCGCCTCCCACAGCGAATCCTCGAACTTCGGCGCCGGACCCAGCCGCAGACCCCAGCGGGCCCCGCGCACGATATGCGGCGCCTGACTCATGGACTCGGCTCCGCCCACGAGACAGACGTCGCTCTCCCCCAGTTCGATCTCCTGCGAGCCGTCGATCACGGCCTGAAAGCCCGAGCCGCACAGGCGGTTCACGGTGACGGCCGGGGTCTCGATCGGCAGCCCCGCCCGCAGTCCCACGTGACGCGCGAGATAGATCGCGTCAGCCGACGTCTGCATCACATTCCCCATCACGACGTGTCCGAAGTCGCCGGGCTCGGCGCCCGAGCGCTCGATCGCCGCTTCCGAGGCGACGACGCCCAGGTCCACCGCCGAGTAGTCCTTCAGGCTGCCGCCGAACGCGCCCATGGCGGTTCGCGCCGCGGAGAGAAACACCGTCCCGTTTCCGTTGCTGTCACTCATTTTCGCCGAGTCCTTCCATCTTTTTCCGGTCGTCCGACCGGATCCGTGTCATGTATGATTGCCATGAATGCGGCTCCGCCGACACCGCCCGTTGGCCGCGCGGGGCCCGACGACCGGTCCCCGCATGGAAACTAGTGTGGCGTATCAGCCGCGCCCACCCGCTTCGCGAGCCAGTTTCCGACCTCCGACGTCGTCGCGCTTCCCCCGAGGTCCGGGGTCCGCACGCCGGAAGCCAGCGCCGCATCCACGGCCGCCTCGACCGCGTCGGCCGCGTCGGGCGCCCCGTGATCTCGCAGGAGGAGCGCGGCGCTGAGCACCGCGGCCATCGGATTCGCCCGTCCCGTCCCGACGATGTCCGGCGCGCTGCCGTGCACGGGTTCGTACAGTCCATGCACGCCGGGGTTCACGTTGGCGGAGGGCGCGAGCCCCGGCCCGCCGACGATCTCCGCGCCCAAGTCGGAGAGAATGTCGCCGAGCAGGTTCGACGTGACGATGACGCCGAACCGGTCCGGCACCCGGATCATCTCCATCGCGAGCGCGTCCACGTAGCGCATCTCCGACTCCACCCCCGGATACCCGGCCGCAACCTCCGCGAACACGCGACGCCAGAGGCCGAACATGTGCGGCACCGCGTTCGCCTTGTCCGCGAGCGTGACGCGCAGCCCCCGGAGAGCGGCGTGCTCGAACGCCCGCCGCACGATGCGCTCGACCCCGAACCGGCTCGCGACCGACTCCGACACCGCGACTTCCTTGGGCGTGCCCTCGTGCTCGACCCGCCCGATGCCCACGTACAGGCCCTCCGTATTCTCCCGGAAGATCTCGAAGTCGATGGGCGCCGAGTCCGCGGACCGCAGCGGCGACAACTCCGGCGCACGCAGCCGGAGCGGCCGGCGATTGAGGAACAGGTCCAGCCGCACCCGCAGTCCGAGCAGGAGGTCGCGCGCGTGACGTCCATCGGGCACGCGCGGATCCCCCACGGCGCCGAAGAGAATCGCGTCGAAGTCATCCCTCAGAGACGCGAAGGCCCGCTGTGACAGCGTCTCTCCGGTGGCGAGATAGTGATCCGCGCCGTGCGGAAAGTGCGTGAATTCGAGGTCGGAGAGACCCTTCGCGGCCACCGCCCGAAGCACGCGACACGCTTCGCGGGTGACTTCGGGTCCGATCCCGTCGCCGCCGATAACGGCGATGCGCAACGGAGCTTTCGCCACGGGTCGTTGCTAACGTTCGATCTCGAGCGCGCCGACCCGTGCCGAGTCCTCGAGGAAGGCACGCGCGGTCTGCCAGGACACGGCGATGCCCGTCAGCGCCTGGAGCCGCATCGCCTCGTTGCGCATGAAGTCCGCCAGCGAGACGCCGGGCTCTTCGGACCCGTTGCGCATGGCCCGCACGATCCCATCCCAGTCTCCTTCGTACACCACGCCGTTCGGGGCCCGCACGCGGTGCACCTCCACGGCCGACGCGTCGGGGGGGCGACCGAAGAGATCGAGCTGACCCGTGCCGGGTCCGGCCGTCAACCCGTTCGCCCGGGCTTCGACCTCGGCCAGCAGGCGTTCCTCCGGACTCGGTTCCGGCGCCAGTTCCTCCAGCGCGAGCAGGTAGGGCCGCAGCTCCTCGGCATCCGATGGCAGGTCTTCGAGTCGCCGCTTGAGGTCGACGACCCGCCACGCGACGATCGGATCCGCCAGGTCCGTCACCGGGATCGCCGCAAGCTGCGCGAGCGCTCCCTGAAAATCACCGCGTTCGTAGAGGACGTTGCCGTAGAGCGCGCGGGCCTCCGCGAAACGAGGATCCAGACGCACCGCCTCGCGGCTCCAGAACAGCGCCCCCTCGGTGTCGCCGTCCCGGTAGAAGGTGAAGGCTAGATCCAGCGCGGCATCGGGGCTCTCGCGATCGGCGGCGAGGGCGAGCCGGAAAAACCGCTCCGCGCGGCGCAGGAGACCCTCGCGCAGCAGGCTGCGGCCCACGCAGAGCATGAGTTCCACATCCCGATCGTACCCCAGTGCGATGAGGCCTTCGAAGATCTGGAAGGCCGCCGCGCGTTCCCCCAGCTTCAGCAGAACGTCTCCCAGGCCGGCCAGCGCTTCCTCGTGTTCCGGGTCGATCCCGAGGACGCCGTCGAAGGCCGCGCGCGCCCAGGCATATTCCTCTCGGGCGAGACGCGTATATCCGAGCGAGACGAGGAGTTCGACCGAGTCGGGATAACGGGTGAGGGCCTCCTTGAGGAGGCCAAGCGCCTGATCGAAGTCGCCGGCTTCGTACAGCCGTTGCGCTTCGGCGTCGAACTGCTCGTAGTTCCAGGAGTCGGAGAGGTTCAAATCCGGAACCTCAAGTCACGAACCCTTCCGACCGTGTTCGGCGAGCCAGAGCGGAGCCTTTCGTTGAAGGACGCGCTTCCAATTTCGGGCGCGATGCCCGTGCCAGCAAGTTCGGGCTCGGTTGCAGTCACGATTCGAGGGCGTCGCACAGTCTCCCGACCGTCTTCTCGTCCACGCCGAGCAGGGTGAGCCGCGTGATCCGCCGTTCGACGAGTTCCGCGACCTCCAGCCGCGCATCTCCCAGCGGGACCCGGTCTCCCGGCTCCGGGATTCGACCCAGCGTGCCGATCACGTAGCCGGCCACGGTGTCGTATTCCTCGTCTTCGTCGAGATCATCGAGATCCAGACCCGCGAGCAGATCCGCGAACGAGACCCCCCCATCGAGTCCGACCGACCCATCGGGCCCGACCTCCAGCCCCGCCTCCGCCTCGTCGTGCTCGTCGTAGATCTCGCCGACGATCTCCTCGAGCAGGTCCTCCAGCGTGGCGATGCCGTCCGTGCCGCCGAACTCGTCGACGACGACGGCCATGTGCGTCTTCCGGGTCCGCATTTCCGCCAGCAGGTCGTCGACCGCCTTCGACTCGGGGACGAAGAGCGCCTCGCGCATCACGTCCCGCGCGACGAGTCCCGTCGGACGCGCCGCGAGGACTTCCGCGAGCAGGTCCTTCACGACGATGATGCCGACGATATCGTCCAGCGAGTCGTCGGTGACGGGGAGACGCGAATGTCCCGACTCCGCCGCGACCTCCAGGATGACCTTCGCCGGATCCCCGGCCCCGACGGAGACGATGTCCGGCCGCGGCGTCATCACCTCCCGGACGACGGTATGCGTGAGATCGAACACGCCCTCGATCATCGCCTGTTCGTCCTTCTCCACCATTCCTTCGCGCAGACTCTGCCGGACGAGGACCTCGATTTCGTCCGGGCTGTGGGCATGTTCGACGCCGTGCGTGTCACCCACGGGGGCGCGGATCATCCGCAGGAACAGCCGGGCCGAGCCATCGAGCAGCCAGATCGCCGGCGTCGCGATGCGGTTGAAGGCGAGGAGGGGACCGGCGAGGTAGCGACTTACCGCCTCCGGACGCAGGAGCGCGACCGTCTTCGGCGCGAGTTCGCCGAGTACGATGTGAAGGTAGGTGATGAGGATGAAGGCGACGACGAGGGCTGTCGTGTGGAGAGCCACCGGCCCCGCGGCGAAGCCCAGCGCGCCGAACAGAGGCTCGATGGAGCGCGCGAGCGCCGGCTCGCCGATCCAACCCAGGCCGAGCGACGCGAGGGTGATCCCGAGCTGTGTACCGGAGATGGCGCGGTCGAGGTTGTCCTGCGCCCTGCGGACGACGCGGGCGAGACGATCCCCGGCATCGGCCAGTTCGTCGATGCGGGTGCGGCGCGCGCTGACGAGCGCAAACTCCGCGGCGACGAAGAAGGCGTTCGCCGCTACGAGCGCGAGGACCGCGCCGAGCCTCAGAGCGAGTCCGAGGTCCATTCAGCGGTCCGGCCAGCAAATGGTGTGGCTCCCGGTCTGTCCGGGGGCGGGGGTTCGTTCAGGCTACGTTACCTCGTTACCTCGCCGGTGGTCCTGGATCGGGTTAAACCGGGGCTTCCTGCTCTGACTGCCGAGCCGCGCCCCCGTGCGGGATCGCCGGGGCACAGTACCGCTCGCCGATGGTGCGCAGCACGGACAGTTCGGCCGGCGTCAACTCCGGATACCGCTCCCCGAGGTACTGGATCGTATCGTCGAACCACTCTTGCCGCTGCTCTTCTTCCGCGTCGAGCACGCCACAGCGGCGGATGTGGCTGAACAACTCGTCGCGGGCCCTGTCACTTGAATTCGGCACATGATTTCCTTTGCTCAAGGCACCTCCTGCTGGTCGTCGTCGCTTTACGGCTTCCAGACTAAACTAGGATGCACCAGGGCAAAACGGGAGTGCCGTTCCGAACGTCAGCGACCGGTCTCCACCTCGTTCCGCTCGAAGTCGCGAAGGTACATGTCGACGCCACCGATCTTCATGCGGCTCTTGATCTGCACGATGAGGCGACGGTCATCGTCCGAGATGAAGACCTCGGCCTGTCCTTCCTCTCCGAACAGACCCTCGGTCTGAATGGTCGGACGCAGGACGATCGTGTTGAACGTCCCCGCCGGCACGCGCACGCGCTCGCGGCGCAGGACCTCGACGACGACCGGATTGCCGTCCTCCTCGAAGTAACGGTCGAACTCGTAGGTCCGGCCGATCTCCAGCGGGAGAGTCCGGATCAGGTAGAGGTAGGAGATTTCGTCGAGCGCGCCCGGGGGCATGGGAAGATCCCGCTGGCGGCGGTGCGGAAGATAGGCCTCGGCCTCCTCGTTCCAGTCCTGCCTCGTGGCGGCGAGGGCCTCGTGATCCAGCTCCCAGCGGCGCTGTCTGCGGTACCCTCCCTGCCGAAGATTCTCTTCGAAGCGAAGCGACCGGTAGGGGTCAGGGGCAAGCCAGCTCACCGTGCGGTCGTCCATCCTGTAGAAGGGAATGCTCCCCTTCATCTCCATCGAGAGCCGGTACGCCGGCGTGCCGCGGATCGTATCCTGCGCTTCGACCCGGAGGTGCATGCGCCCGAAGTTCACGGGCCCGAACAGCACGGCGTACTCGGAGGTCTCCCCGATCTCGAACGGCCAGCTCTCGGAGAAGAGGTCATCGGCCACTTCGTCCGGGCTGCTCTGCCCCGCGAGGTCGGGTGTACCCGAAAGCGACGGGGCGAGGAGCGCCAGACACGCCACGGCGCCGCGGCGCAGCGTTCGTCTCCGCATGTCAGGCCGCTTCAGCGATCTGCCGGCCGATCTCGCGCAGGGCGCGGTCGCGGCCGGCGGCGAACAGCTGCCGGAGTTGCTCGCCGGCCCGGAAGCGGGCGTCACGGTATCGGCGAAGGGGGTGCGGATCATGCGGAATCTCCTCGAATCTTCGTACGAACGGCCACACCTGCAGGAGCAGCGCGGCGCTGGCGGCCCAACCTTCGTACGGCAGCAGCGGCCCATCGCCGGCGGCGACAGCGCGTTCCAGAGCGAACAACCTATATAACCGAAGAGAAGCATAAGGGTCCGTCACGGCTGGAGCCGGCAGCAGATGACGGGCGCAGAGCCGGCCGCCGGCCCGGGTCAGACGCCGGGTGAACGGTTCCGCATCGCCGCGCGCGACGGTGACGAGATCGGCTCCGCCTTCGAAGCGGCGAAGCATCTCCGGCAAACGCTCGGGTGGATCGGAGAAATCGCCCTGCATGGAGACGAAAGCGTCGCGTCGCGGATAACCCGAGCGGCGAAGCGTCGCCCGGATCAACCGGTCGAGGCTCGCGGCGTAGCCCCGCCGCTCCTCGTTGCGGAGCACGGTCAGCGGGAGCACCCGCGGATAACGCTCGAGCGCCTCGTCCGTCCCATCGTCCGAGGCATCGTCGCAGACGAGCACGTGAAACTGCCGCCGCTCGCCGTAGAGCAGTTCGCGGATGCGCCACAGCAGCGGACCCACGGTCTCGCGTTCGTTGTGAACCGGAATACCGATGTGAATCACGCGCCCTCTCCGTGTTGCGCCACCCGCTTCCAGCGCCGGTGGAACCAGAAATACTGCTCCGGCCGCTGTTCGATCTCCCTCTCCAACACCCGAACCCATCCCTTCGTGACCTCGACCGGATCGGCGCCGGCGCCGGACCGACGGCCGTCGATCTCTTCATGGACGATCCTGTACCCCGATGGGTCTCGAACCAGGGCCGCGAAGAAGAGAGGGACATCGGCCGCAAGACACAAACGCGCCGGGGCGAGCGACGTCCAGGCGGGGCGGCCGAGGAAGTCGATCGGGGCGCTGCCCAGCCGGGTGTGCTGATCGGCCACCAGGGCAAGAATTCGGCCCGATCGCAGGGCGTCGAGCGCGGGCCTCGCCGCCGCGTCGCGGTCGAGCACTTCCAGCTCCAGCCGCGCGCGCAGCTCGCCCAGCCGACGGCCGAAGGCGCCTCGCTGCCGCTGCACGACCGTCGTCACGCGTACTCCGAGCGCTCGCACGGCGGCGGCGCCGAGCTCCCAGTTTCCGAGGTGCCCGGAGACAACCACGGCGCCGTCCTGCTCCGCGACCGCGGTGCGCAGGCGCGGGCCCAGCCCGGACTCGTCGACGACGCGGGACAGCGCTCGCTCGATCCGGGACGGACCGCCCATGAGGAGCGCGGCCTCCCGGCCGAAGTGTCGGTAGCAGGCGCGAGCCGTGCCGCGCACCCAACGCGGTGTCGCGGTCGGGAAGCTCGCGGCGAGCTGGGAGTCGACGACGCCGCGACGCACGCGGAGAGCGTCGCGACACAGCGTCCCGAGCGCCCGGCCGGCCGCGAGCGCCACCGGTTCCGGCGCGACGCGCAATCCGAGATGCAGGCCGGCGACTCCGCCGTCCACGAGCGCATCCGCGAGCGGTCGGCCGCCGCTCGGTCCACGCCGGCCCGCACGGTCCGTCACGGCTGCGAGACGTGTTCGAGCTGGTGGCCGAAGAGCCGGCGGTACGGCCCGCCGCGAGAGACGAGCGCGTCGTGGCGACCGGCGTCCACAAGCCGCCCGCGCTCGAGGACGAAGATCCGGTCGGCCTCGCGCACCGTGGAGAGCCGGTGGGCGACCACGATCACCGTGCGGCCGCGAAAGCCCTCGGCCGCCGTCCTCAGCGCCGTCTCCGTTTCGGCATCCACGGCCGATGTGGCTTCGTCCAGGATGAGGATCGGCGGATCGCGGAAGATGGCCCGCGCGATCCCGATGCGCTGGCGCTGGCCCGTCGAAAGACGCACGCCGCGATCGCCGAGTACGGTGCCGTAGCCGTCGGGCAGCCCCGTGATGAAGCCGTGCGCCCCGGCCGTCCGCGCCGCCGCCTCGACGCCCGCCGGATCCGGCGTATCCTCCCCGTAGGCGATGTTCGCCGCCACCGTGTCGTGGAAGAGCACTGCCTCCTGCCCCACGAGACCGATGAGCCGGCGGAGAGAGTCCACCGAGAACTCCCGGATGTCCGTCCCATCGATCGTCACCCGCCCCGCCTGAGGGTCCGCAAACCTGGGCAGCAGATCGACCAGTGTGGACTTCCCGCTCCCGGACGCCCCGACGATGGCGACGACGGATCCGCGCGGGATGACGACGTCGATGTCCCGCAGCGCGGCCCGCCCCCGCTCGTAGGCAAAGCTGACGCCCTCGTAGCGGATCTCCCGCTTGGGACCCGTCGCGATCCGCGACCCTCCGGCCGGCTCCGGGTCCTGGTCGAGCACCTCGAAGAAGCGGTCCGCCGCGGCGAGCCCCTGCGCGGCGATGGCCGGATACTGCGCGAACGCCTTCACCGGCGTGATGGCGCGCAGCGCGATGGTCACGAAGGCGACGAACTGCTCGGGAGCGATCGACCCTCCGCCCCCCACGAACGACGCTCCGATCCAGACGAGGCCAAGCGCCACGACGGACGCGAGCACCTCGGAGAGGGGCGAGGCGAGGTGCCGGGTCGTCGCCGCGGCGATCCGCTTGCGGCTGAACGCGTCCGAACGGCGGCGAAAGCGTTCCTTCTCGAAGTCCTCGGCGACTCTCGACTTCACGAGCCGCACCGCGCCCAGCGACTCCTGCAGCGCCGCGACGAGTTCGCCGTGGTCATCCCAGGTGCGGCGGAACCTCTCGCGCAGCCGTCCGAGCAGCGGCCGCAGACCGAGCCACACGAGCGGCACCAGGACGACGGCGATCAGCGCCAGCCTCCACGAGAGAGCGAACAGCGCCGCCGCGTAGGCCGCGAGGGTCGCGATCTGGCGCACGGCCTGCGCGAGCGCATCCGTCACGACGGGCTTCGCCTCCCCGGCGTCCGTGATCACGCGCGCGATCAACTGCCCCACCTTTCCACGCTCGAAGAAGGCGAGCGGCAGGTGCTGCAGGTGCGCGTGCACGGCGTTGCGCACGTCGCGGACGAGGAACTCCTGCGTGCGGATCGAGAGCGCCCGCCCCCCGACGATGCAGAAGTTCTTGAGGAGGAGCGCAGCCAGCACCAGCACGCACACGGCCCGCAGCCCGTCCAGTCCGGCTTCCGGGCCGAGCCACCCCCCGGCGATCCCGTCGATGAAGCGCTCCGCCGCGTTCCGTCCGCCGCCGGGCAGGGGAGGTCCCATGCCGAAGAGCGAGCGAAGGAACGGGATGAGCAGGAGAAGGCTGAACGCCTCGAGTCCGGCCGCGAGCACGCCGAGCGCCAGGCTCGCGAGGAAGGTCCACCGATAGGGACGCAGGAACCGGAGCAGCCGCCGGTACGAGGATGCGCCCTCGCCGCTCCGGCCCGGAGTCATCGAGTCACCGCGGCGTGAGCAGCGCGGCCGGGAGCACCATCTCGTCGGGGCTTACGCCGCCGTGCAGGAAACTGTCCCGGTACCGATTCTGGTATTCCCGCAGCCTCGTCGGATAGACGAAGAAGTAGTCCTCGCGACAGAGGGCAAAGGTCTGTTTCATCCCGCCGGGAGGCAGGCGCCATTCGTCCGCGTCCGACGTCGACATGACCGCGGCCGGATTTTCGACCTTCATGTCGTCGCCGATCTTGTAGCGCAGGCTCGTCGACGCGTCGCGTCCGGCGTAGATCGTGGCGGGCCGCCGGCAGTGAATCGAACCGTGGTCCGTCGTCAGGAGGACCCGCACTCCCCGTTGCGCGGCCAGCTGCAGCGCCTTCAGCGCCGGCGAACGCTCGAACCAGGTCACGGTGAGCGAGCGCAGCGCGCTGCTGTCCTGCGCCATCTCCCAGATCAGGCGCGATCGGGCCCTCCCGTGCGTGAGCATGTCCACGAAGCCGAACACGAGCGCGGTGGCGGAAGGGGACGACAGGTAGCCGCCGAGCCGCGCCAGCATCGGCTCGCTCTCCTGGGCCGAGAAGATCTTCTCGTAGTGCACGGGGAGCCGCGACGCGGTCAGTTCGTGGATCTGCCGCTCGAAGAGTTCGTCCTCGAACGAGTTGTAGCCGATCTCGCTGCCCCTCTCCCACCACTCCGGACGACGCTCGGCGAGTTCGTCCGCGAAGATGCCTCCGAAGATCGCGTTGCGCGCGAACGGGGTCGCCGTCGGCAGGAGGCCCGCGTAGAGCGCCTCCTCGATCTCGAAGTGTTCGCTGACGATGGGGAGGACAGCCCGCCACTGGTCCAGCCGCATGCAGTCCATCACGACGAGCAGCGCCGCCGGATCCTCGTCGAGGATCGGTCGGAAGAAGCGGGGCAGCACGTCGACCGAGAGGGTCGGCCCCCGCTCGCCTCCCTCGTGTACCCATTCCCCGTATCGATCCGCCACGAGATCGCAGAAGCCTCTACTCAGCTCGGTGTGCAGCCCCTTCAGGATCTCGCGCAGGCCCGATTCGCCGGCCTCCTCCAGCTTCAGGTCCCAGTCGACGAGGTCCGAGTAGAGGTCGGCCCAATCCTGCCAGGACGCCGCGGTGGAGACCCGCTCCCGCAACTCGCCGAAGCGGCGCGAGAAATCGCGCGTGATGTGCTCGTGGCGCAGGGCCGGGCCGGCGAGGAGCCGGGTCACGACCGAGAGCACCTGCCGGGGACTCGTCGGTTTGACGATGTAATCGTCCGCCCGCCGTCCGATCGCCTCGTGCATGGTCGATTCTTCTTCGCTCTTCGTGACCATCACCACGGGGAGGCGCGGGGCGGAACTCCGGATGCGGTCGAGAACCTCGATCCCGCGCAGCCCCGGCATCCGCTCATCCAGCAGCACGAGGTCGTAGGAAGCCGCCGTCAGGAGCTCCATCGCGTCCTGACCGTTCATCACGGCATCGACGTGATATCCCGAGGACCGCAGCAGCATGAGATGCGGACGCAGCAGGTCGACTTCGTCGTCCACCCAGAGGATGCGGCCCGCCACGGTCTTCGTCCCTTCGGTCATATGAGGCCTTTCAGCTTTTCAGATAGAAGCGGATGGCCCGCTCCAGCTTCAGCACGACGTCCCCGGCGCGGATTCTCGACATGCGTCCCGGCCGAGTGGCCCGGGACGGCGCTCGCCCGCCATCGGAGCCGGCGGAGCCGCGAAACCGGTCCACCGTGAGATCCGTGAACCGGCCGTAGGGACCGCTGCGCGCGGGATCCGTGTACCCGTACAGTCCGATGGTCGGCGTCCCCAGCGCCACCGCCATGTGCAGAGGGCCCGTGTCCGGCGACAGCACGAGGTCGCTCGCGGAGAGCCGGCCCGCCAACTCCCGCAGCGTCCCTCCCAGCGCGACGCGCGGCGGGACCCCGCACAACTCCTCGAGGCGGCAGGCATCCCGCAGTTCCTCCTCCGAGTCTCCTCCCAGGAGGACGGGCTGAAGGCCCAGATCGCCGGCCGCCACGTCGATTACCCGCGCCGTCCCCTCGAGGGTCCAGTTTCGTCGGGCGTTGGAACTCCGCGGCACGATCGCAAGCACCGGGCGCGAGAACTCCTCCCTCCACCGCGCCGACTTTCGCCGTTCCTCCTCCGTGAAGTGAAAACGCCACTCCAGGCATCGAGGGACGCCGAGATGATCGAGGAACTCGAACAGTTCGTCCTGAATGTGGGCCACGGGGGCCGGAGGGATGCGGTGGTTCGTGGCCAGCCAGCTCAGGTCGCGGGCGCGCGCGCGATCGTGGCCGAGGCGCTCAGGAGAGCGCAGGAGACGCGTGACCATCCCTCCCTTGAAGTTCGGCTGCAGACAGATGACGAGATCGAACGTCTCCTCCGCCACCTCGCGCCGAAAGCGGGAATAGGCGCGGGCGCCGAGCCGGCGGTGGAAGAGGATGGTCCGGTCGACGTCCGGCCGGCCGGCCATCAGCGTCGCCGGGCCAGGCTGCAGCACCCACGTGAGATGGGCGCCGGGCCAGGCCCGCCGAAGGGACGCGACGACGGGCATCCCCTGGACGGTGCTTCCCACCGCGCTCATGAGCACGATGGCGACCCGGCGCGGGGGAGCGTCCGCGCCCCGCGGGGATCTATCGGCCCGCATCCTGGTACAGAAGTTGGCGGACCGTGACGAAACCGCGGGGCGGAACCGGCCCCGGAATGACCCACCCGGGCTGACAACGGCCCGAAAACACAGTAATCTCGGGGCGATGCGAACTCTCACCCGCTACATCCTGCGCCGTCACGCCGGGCCGTTCATCTTCGCCGTCATCGGCACCACGGTGCTGCTCCTCCTCGATCAGGTGAGCAAGCGCTTCGAGCGGCTCATCGGCAAGGACCTCGAGTGGATCGTGATCGCCGAGGTCTTCATCTACTCGATCCCCTTCATCCTCGCCCAGACCCTTCCGATGGCCGTGCTCATCGCGGTCCTGTACGTCTTCAGCCGGATGGAGGGCGACTTCGAGATCACCGCCATCAAGGCGAGCGGCATCCCCCTGTCGCGCGTGATGGCCCCGCTCCTCGTCTGTGCCGTCATTCTGGCCGGCGGGATGACCTGGTTCAACAACACGATCCTGCCGCAGTCGAATCACCATCTGCAGGTGCTGCTCCGGGGGATCGGCCGCAAGACGCCGACCTTCAACCTTCGGGAACATACGATCAACGAAGTGCTCCCGTCCTATGTCTACGTACACCCGGGCATGATCGACCGGGAAGAGAGCGTGGTCCACGATGTCGCGATCTATGATGAGCGGAACGGCCAGGAGAGCCGCTCCATCTACGCGACCCGCGGGAAGATGGGCTTCTCCGAGGAGGGAGAAGACCTCTACTTCGACCTCGAGGACGGCGTCGTCCAGGTGCGCATGAACGAGCGCCCGCACGCCTTCCGTCGCATCGCCTTCGAGCAGATGCTGCTCAAGATCCCGGATGTGGCGAACGGCCTCGAGCGCGATACCGCCGCCATCCGCGGCGATCGCGAGATGAACATCGCCGACATGCGTGCGGAGGCGGCTCTCGGTGCGCAGATGGCGGACGCGGCGCGCTCGGAGAGCCTCGTTTATGCGCAGGCGATCACCCGCATGCTGCTGGATTTCGAGCAACCTCTCGCGGACGCGCCGACCTCGGGGACCGGGGCCCGGCCGGCGGACCGCACCCGTCCCCAGGAGAGCGAGGTCGTCGACTGGAGGGATGACATCCCCGACCTGGAACGCGGCCGGGACATCGATCTCCCGGATCGGCGAGACGGTTTTCCCCCGACACGGGAGGCGCGCGCGCCTGGCGAGATCGAGCCGGAAGCGCAGGACTCCCCATACCCCCCGCGCGGAGAAGCCGCCGCGCCGGACTCGACGACACAGGTCGCCGAGAGCGCAGCCCGCCGCTTCTACTCCGCATTCGATGCGGCGACCCAGTTCCATTCCTATGCGGAGCGCGAAGTCACGGGCCTTCGCCGGATCAACCAGTACTGGGTCGAGATTCACAAGAAGGGGACGATCCCGGCCGCGTGCATCGTCTTCGTCCTCCTCGGGGCACCGATCGCCGTCCGGTTCCCGCGCGGGGGCATCGCGCTCGTCGTCGGCGTCAGCCTCGGCATCTTCGGGGCGTACTACGTGTCGCTCATCGGGGGTGAGCGACTCGCCGACCGCCTCTGGATCTCGCCGCTATGGGCCATGTGGGCCCCGAACGTCCTGTTCGGCGCCGCCGGGCTCGTGGCCCTGGCCCGCTCCACCAAAGTGATGCGCTGACGCCGTGAAGCTGCTCGACCGGTACGTCCTTTCCCAATTCCTGAGGATATTCGCGGCCTGCGCGCTCGGCGTGCCGTTCCTCTTCATGGTCATCGACGTCGCCGACAACATCGACCGCTTCCTCGACCAGGGGTCCACCTGGTCCCAGATCATCCTCCACTACGTGTACGAGTTCCCGTACCAGTCGTTGCTCGGGTTTCCGATTGCCGCCCTGCTCGGGTCCGTGTTCACGGTGGCTTCCATGTCCCGGAACTTCGAGGTCGCGGCCGCCAAGGCGGGCGGCGTTTCCTTCTATCGACTCGTCTTCCCGATTCTCTGCGGCGCCACGCTGCTCAGTTTCGTCGCGCTCGGTCTCACGGAACTCGTCTCCGTGACGACCCGGAAATCGGCCGAAGTCCTCGAGCAGGAGGAGGCCCGCAGCCAGACGATCCGGAACTCCTTCGTCTACCGGGGAGACGACGGCCTCGTGTACAAGGCGCGACTGCTCGACACGCGCGAGGGCCGGATGGACGACGTGCAGATCGAGAGGAGGGGGGCGGAGCCCGACTACCCCACGGTACACATCACGGCCAACACCGCGCAGTACGACTCGGCGTCCTCGCGCTGGGTGCTCCAGCAGGGGTGGATGCGGGAATTCCGCGGCCCGGAAGAGGAGACCGCCTACGAATTCGGCGAGCTGTTCGTGCGGCAGCTGGATGAGACGCCCGAGGAGCTTCAGGCCAGGCCCAAGGAGCCGGACGAGATGCGCTACGGGGAACTGGGGCGCCTGATCGAGTCCGTCGAACGGTCGGGCGGTACAACGAACGGGCTGAGAACGTCTCGCGCGCTGCGTGTCGCCTTCCCCTTCGCTTGCCTCGTCATCGCCGTGTTCGGGATACCCCTTGCGCACAGCAACAAGCGGGGCGGCGCGCCGACCTCGATCGGGATCGCACTCGGTACGACGATCCTCTTCCTCACCCTGATCCGGATCGCGGAGGCGATGGGCGCCGGAGGGGCGCTGTCGCCGACGGCGGCGGCCTGGCTGCCGAACATCATCTTCTTCGGCGCCGGACTCCTGCTCTTCGCGAAACTAAGCACCTAGCCTCGTCTCGATTCGCTCGATGTCGGCGCGGACCATGAGGCGGATCATCTCCTCGAACGACATGCGGGGCTCCCAGCCGAGTTGACGTTTCGCCTTCGACGGGTCGGCGCAGAGCCGTTCGACCTCGGCCGGCCGCAGGAGCGCGGGGTCCTGCTCGACGTGCGCGCGCCAGTCGCGTCCGATTTCATCGAAGGCGATCTCGATCAGCCGCTGCACGGAGTGCGTCGCGCCGGTCCCGATCACGTAGTCCTCGGGCGTCTCCGCCTGAAGCATGAGCCACATCGCTTCGACGTAGTCGCCCGCAAATCCCCAGTCGCGCTCCGCCTTGAGGTTCCCGATCGACAGACGGTCTGCGAGCCCGTGGTGGATGCGGGCCGCCTCCCAGCTCACCTTGCGCGTGACGAACTCCCGGCCCCGCCGGGGACTCTCGTGGTTGAAGAGGATCCCGCTCGTCGCGAACAGGTCGTAGCTCTCCCGGTAGTTCACCGTGATGAAGTGGCCGTACACCTTCGCGACGCCGTACGGGCTGCGCGGATAGAAGGGCGTGTCCTCGTTCTGCGGCGTCTCCCGCACCTTCCCGAACATCTCCGAGGAGGAGGCCTGGTAGAAGCGGATCGTGTGGTCGACCGCGCGAATCGCCTCGAGCACGCGCGTGACGCCCAGCGCCGTAAACTCACCCGTCAGCAGCGGCTGCTCCCAGGAGGTGGGGACGAAGGACTGCGCGGCGAGGTTGTACACCTCCTGCGGGCCCACGCGTTCGAGAACGCGGATGAGCGACAACTGGTCGAGCAGGTCGGCTTGGTGGAGCGTGACCCGATCCCGGAGGTGCGAGATGCGGTCGTACTTCTCCACGGACGAACGGCGCACGACGCCGTGCACCTCGTACCCCCTGTCGAGCAGGAACTCGGCGAGGTAGGAGCCATCCTGTCCCGTGATGCCGGTGATAAGCGCGATCATGGCGGCCGAATATGCGCGGCCGGCGCGCTGCGGCCAAACGGCGCGGCGCGCGCGAGGCCGGCGTCGCCCGCGCGCTTGACCGAAGACAACCCGAATCCGACATTCCCCGTCCCGCGGCAGGCAGGACCGCCGGAAACCGAAGGCCGAAGGCAGAGGAGGTCTCGCGATCCCGCGCGCGACGCCGGTTCCGAAATGGGTGCCGGATCTTCTGGCGACCCCGGGCGTCTATGTCTTCGTGGATGCACACGGGCATCCCCTCTACGTGGGGAAGAGCGTGAACCTGCGGCGGCGCGTACGGGGCTACTTCTACTCGGGCGGGCCATCGAACGAGCGCCTGGCGGAGATGCTGCGGATCGCCCGGGGCGTCGAGGCATACCCGACCGGGAGCGACCTCGAGGCGCGACTCGTGGAGGCGGAGCGAATCCTCGGCCAGCGTCCGCCCTACAACAAGGCGCTGAAACGGCGCGACGCCGGCTGGTATCTGGAACTGCGCCGGAACGAACCCTTCCCGCGGCTGCGCGTCGTGCGCCGGCCGCGCCGGGCCGAGGCCCGCTACGTCGGCCCCTTCTGGAGTCGTCAGTTGCCCGAGCGCATCCGTCGCCTCGTGGAGAAGATCTTCCGGCTGCGGAGTTGCGCCGAATCGGTGCGGCCGGACGCCGCGCGGAGCCCGTGCATGCAGTTCGACATGGGGCTCTGCACCGCGCCCTGCGCGCGCCGCGTGGGACTCAACGCCTATCGGCGGCAGGCGGAAGCGGCCGGGCGCCTGCTCGCCGACGCGGGCTACGCATGGGAACTCATGGACCGGTTCACGGAGGCGCGCGGCGCCGCCTCCGAAGCGCTGGAGTTCGAGCGGGCCGCAGCGGCGCAGCTGCGTCTCGACTGGATCGAGGAACTCGAGGAACTTCGGTTCCTGCTGGAGCCGGAAGCGGAACCGCACTCCTGGCTCATCGTGCTCCCGGGGCTCGACGAGGCGCACCGCGTGCTCCAGCCGGTGGCGCACGGGCAGGTGCTCCGTCGGCGCCGGGTGGCGTGGGTCGAGGGCGCGTGGGAGGACGCCGTGGAAGACGCCTGCTACGCCGTGCGGGTGGCGGAACTGCGGGCGCCCACCGTGCTCTCGCCGCGAGAGTCCGTACCCAGCGTGATGGTCGGCCGGTGGATCGAGGAGGGCAGTGACGACGGACACGCGATCGACCTGACCCGTCTCGACGCGGCCGGCGCCATCGCCCAGCTTCGGCGCCTCGGGCTGCCAGCGTCCTGACACCCGTCGCGGAACCCCGTTACCGTCAACCGGGTCTAGAATCCATGCTCAGCAATTCAGACGTCGTCGCGGCCCGCGAACGGATCCGGTCCGGGGTCGCCCGGACCACCTGCCCGCAGTCCTTCGCCCTCGAGGCCCGCGCCGCCGGCCGCTTCCATCTGAAGACGGAGTTCCGGCAGCGCACCGGGTCGTTCAAGGACCGGGGGTCGCTCCACAAGCTCCTGCGGCTCGGCCCGACCGCCCGCGAGGGGGGTGTCGTTGCGGCCAGCGCCGGGAATCACGCCCAGGCCCTCGCGTATCACGCCTCCCGGCTGGGGGTCGCGTGTACGATCGTGATGCCCACCCACGCGCCCCTCATCAAGGTCGCCCACACGCGCGGCTACGGCGCCCGCGTGATTCAGACCGGGGAGACGCTCTCCGACGGGATGGCGCTCGTCGACCGCCTGGCCCGGGAGGAAGGACTCACGCCCGTTCACGCCTTCGACGACATCGATGTGATGGCAGGCCAGGGGACGATCGGGCTGGAGATCCTCGAACAGGTGCCCGACCTCACGACGGTCATCGTCCCCATCGGAGGGGGCGGGATGATCTCCGGCGTCGCGACCGTGGTGAAGGCGCAGCGCCCCAACGTGCGCGTGATCGGCGTGGAGGCCGCGGCCTCGCCGGGGGCGCGGGAGTCGCTGACGGCCGGGAAGCCCGTACACCTGGAGAACTCCGACACGCTCGCCGACGGCATCGCCGTGAAGCGGATCGGCGATCTCGCCTTCCCTCACCTGGCGACGCTTGTGGACGACGTCGTCCTCATCGACGAGGAACAGATCACCCGCGCGATCTTCTTTCTCCTCGAATCCGAGAAGTTCGTCGTGGAGGGCGGCGGAGCGGTGTCCGTGGCCGCCGTCCTCGAGGGGAAGGTCGAGTTCGGCCCGTCCGATGTCACCGTCTGCATCCTGTCGGGCGGCAACATCGACATGAACCTCGTGTCACGGGTCATTGACCGCGCGCTCTGGGCCGATGGCCGGCTCGCGCGTCTCACGGTCGTCGTTCGCGACCGCCCCGGCTACCTCAATGAAGTGACGGCCCTCGTCGCGATCGAGGGCGCCAACGTCCTCCACGTCGAGCACACGCGCGCCTTCGGAGACATCTCCGTGGGCCGGGTCGGTATCGAGCTCACGATCGAGACGCGCGGACCGGACCACATCGCGACGATCGTGGCCAAGCTCCGCGAACTCGGCCACCGGGTCGAAGAGCTTTCCTGAACGTCGGCGCTACGAGGCGGCGGGGCACATGAACGCACACACTGGCAATCTTGCCCGACACATTGCCGCGTGCCAGATTGCTGGACATATAGTGGTATGAATATGACATCCACATGTGACCGTTAGGGTGATGGAGCGAAGATATCCTCATTTGCGGTTTCGGAGGCACTGGGATGTGTCGCCGAAGGCTCGATACTCGCTGGGACAATGCGAGGGGCTGATCGCGGCCATGTCGGAGACGCCGATCCGGCCCGAACACCATCGGCAACTGCTGGAAGTCGCCATGGTCAAAGGCGCGATGGCGACCACCGCAATCGAGGGAAACACTCTGACGGTGGAGGAAGTCGAGCAGGTGCTGGCCGGCCACGATCTGCCATCCAGTCGAGAGTACCAGGCCACCGAGGTCCGGAACGTTCTCGAAGCGATGAACGTCCTGCTCAATCGCGTGCTCGGAGGGCACGGGTGGCAACCGGTCACGACCGAACTGTTGCTCGAGATGCACCGCCTGATCGGCCGTGATCTGGGGGACCACTTCGATGCCATACCGGGACGCTTGCGGGACGACGCGCGCGTTGTGGGAGCCTATCGGTGCCCCCGACACGAGGATGTGCCGGCCCTCCTGAGCCGCCTGAGCGTCTGGCTCCAGGACGGAGTCGACTTCAGCGCGGGTGGCGAGTATTTCGCCGAGACGGTAATCCGGGCAGTGGTGGCGCACGTTTACCTCGAATGGATTCACCCCTTCGGAGATGGGAACGGCCGTACCGGGCGCCTTCTGGAGTTCTACATCCTGTTGCGGGCGGGTAATCCGGACATCGCCTGTCATGTCCTCTCGAACTTCTACAATCGCACCCGTCCGGCGTACTACCGGCATCTGGACCGGGCGCGGCGAGAGCAATCGCTCACGGCGTTCATCGACTACGCCGCGGAAGGGTTCCGGGATGGGTTGATGGAGACCTTGGCCGCGGTTCAGCAGTCCCAGTTCGAGATCGCATGGCGCAGTCTCGTGCACGACCGGTTCGCCGGACTGAGGCACCGGAAGACGACAGTCCTCAAGCGCCGTCGCGAACTGATGCTCGCGATCCCGCTCGACCGCCGACTCACGGCCGAGGAGATCGTGCTGAACGACCCTCGCACGGCGAAGGCGTACGGCGCCCTCTCGGAGCGCACGCTGCGACGGGACCTTGCTCTCCTGGTGGAGACTGAACTTCTCGTAAAGTCGGGCGAAGGGTTCGCGGCCAACAGCGAGTTGCTGCGAGCCCGCATGGCGCGGCGCGCTCCCGTCGCCCCGAGTCTTCCCTTCGTGGTGGACGTCGCCCGGGCAGATGTCCGCCCGTAGGCGCCCGCCGCGCGGTCGCGACTCGACCGCCGCGGCTTGACGTCGGCGTTGACGGCGGGCGGCCCCATGCGCATCCTCGGGGCTCGACAGAATCGGCCGGGGGGGCTTACGGAAGCCGGTGTGAATCCGGCGCGGCCCCGCCACTGTGAGAGGCCCGGGATTTCCCGGAACGCCGACTCGGACGTGCCACTGGGACCCGCGTGGTCCCGGGAAGGCGAGCCCCGGCGGCCTCGAGCCAGGAGACGTGCCCATCCGGTGCCCACAACACACCTCCGCGGGGAGGTGAGGGGTCGTCTTCCGGGCTCGGCACACCCTGGAAATCTCCCTCTCGTTTCCGCGGGAAGGGAGAGCCGAGATGAGACATGTGAATCCGGCGCGAGGGCGCCCGTTTCACGCACTCGCCGCAGCCGCCTGCACCTTTGTCGCCGCCTTTGCCGCTGCCGGCGCGTTCCCGCTTCGGGCGCAGGAACCGATCAGCCTCGACGGGCTCGTGGTCACCGCCTATCGCTGGGCCGAGCCCGAGTGGACCGTGGCCGCCAACACCACGGTCATCGAAGGCGAGGAACTCGAGCGGGCCGGGATCGAATTCGTATCCGATGCGCTCCGACAGGTCGCCGGTCTGGCGGTCGCCCGGAACGGATCCTTCGGCGCCATCACGTCCGTCTTTCTGCGGGGGGGCGAATCGGACTACGTCCACGTGCTCGTCGACGGAGTGCGCGTGAACGAGCCCGGCGGATCCTACGACTTCGCCTCGCTGACCACCGACAACGTGGAGCGGATCGAGATCGTGCGCGGGCCGGCTTCCGCGCTGTACGGCTCCGACGCCGTGAGCGGCGTCATCCAGATCTTCACGCGGCGCGGGGCAGGGCCGCCCCGAGGCAGCGTCTCGTTCCAGACCGGGAGCTTCGGGACGACGCGCTGGCAGGGCGACCTTTCCGGAGGCGGCGGCGGACTCTCCTATGCCTTCTCGCTGGGCGGAAACGCGACGGACGGGATCCTCGCCTTCAACAACGAGCACCGGCAGACGACGGCCACGGGGCGCGTGCAGGCGAATCTGGACGCGGACACCGACGCGACCGTCGCCATCCGCTACAACGACTCGCGCTTCCACTATCCGACGGACGGGTCGGGTAACGTGGTCGACCGCAACGCGTATTCCTTCGGCGACGCGCTCACGGTGAACATCGACGCGGGCCGGCGCTGGACGGACGCGCTCGAGACGCGGCTCTTCCTCAACGTCTGGGAATCGGACCGCGGCACGGACGACGGACCCGACAGCCCCGCCGACAGCCTGGGCTTCTTCGGGTTCAAGAGTCTCACCGACACCCGGCGCGTCACCGCCGGCGGCCGCGCCGTGTGGCGCCCCTCCGAGGGGATGGCGATCACGACGGGGTACGAGGAGGAACGACAGTCCGTCCGCGGCTTCAATCAATCCTTCTCCCAGTTCGGGGAGAGTTCCGGCAACTCCGAGGACGACTGGTGGAACCGCGCCGTCCACGCGCAGTTCTCGTGGGGTCGCGACGCGCTGGCGCTCAACGCGGGCGTCAGGGCCGAGGACGACGAGCGGTTCGGGGCAGCGGCCACCTGGCGGACGGGAGCGGCCTGGCGCGCCGAAGCGGCGGGGACGCGCCTCCGGGTCTCGGCCGGCACCGGAATCAAGGAGCCGACGTTCTTCGAAACCTTCGCCACGGGCTTCGTGACGGGAAACCCCGACCTCACGCCGGAACGTTCCACGAGCTTCGAGGGGGGGATCGATCAGAACCTCGGCGGCTCGCTGAGGCTCTCGCTGACGGGCTTCAGCCAGAGCTACCGGGACCTGATCCAGTACACCGGCTCTCCGCCCGCCGAGGGCGACCCCAACTTCTTCAACGTCGCGAAGGCCCGGAGCCGGGGACTTGAGGCGGAGGCGTCCGTCGAGGCCCGCCGACTGCGGCTCACCGGCAGTTGGACGTACCTCGACACGGAGGTGCGGGACGCCGGCTTCGACGAGGGACCCGGCGCCACCTTCGTGGAAGGCTCCGCGCTGTTGCGGCGGCCGAAACACGCCATGGCGGCGTCCGCCTTCTATCCGGTCTCGTCGCGGGTCGGACTGGACGTGAGCCTGCGGCGGGTGGGAGAACGGGAGGATCGTGACTTCTCCTCCTTTCCGGCCGATCCGGTGACGCTCCCCGCCTACACGGTGCTCGATCTCACGGCCAGCTTCGACATCGCCGGGAATCGCGGAGGTCCGGGATTCACGCTGACGGTGCGCGCGGAGAACCTCCTCGACTCCGCCTACGAGGAGGTCTGGGGCTTCGCGGCGCCCGGGCAGGGGCTGTACGTCGGTGGACGCGTCATCCTCGGCGGCTCCTGACCGGCGCGGTTGCCGGGGCCCCGCGGCGGCGGATGCCGCGGGGCCCGCCCCCTCACGAAGTTACGCCGACGCGCCGGGAGTCTCTTCCGCCTCGGCCAGCGCCTTCTGCAGTTCGCGCCGGGCCACGCGCGTCACGAGGACGACCACGGCGGCCGTCGCGACGAGGCCCGCCACGAGGAGCGCGGTCTGCCCCCAGCTGGCCGCGCCGCCGGACGCCTCGGCGACCTCCGCTCCGGCTGCGCCGATGTACACATACAGGAGCGTCCCCGGGAACATCCCCACGAGCGAGGCCGCCAAGTACTGGTAGAAGGTCACGCCGGTGAGGCCGTAGAAGTAGTTCTGCGCGTTGAACGGAAACACGGGGGAGAGGCGGGTGAGGAAGACGATGCGCCAACCCTGGGTTTCGACCGCGCGGTCGATCGCCCGCAGCGCCGGGCGGTTGGCGAGGAGCTTCTCTACGCGGTCGCGCAGCACATAGCGGGCGATGAGGAATGCGAGCGCGGCCCCGATGTTCGCGCCCACGAACACGGTGAGCGTGCCGAGCGCAAGGCCGAAGGTGACGCCTCCGGCGATCGTCAGCGCCGAACCCGGCACGAAGAGCACCACGGCGAGCGCGTAGAAGAGTCCGAAGAAGAAGGGTCCCAGCCACCCCAGCTCCGCCGTGGTCTCGCGCAGCCAGGTGACGAGTCGCGCGAGAAAGCCCAGTTCCTCCTCCGCCGCGGACTCCGGCGCCTGGACCGCCTGCCCGGGGAAGGGCGAGGCGGCCACGGGCTGCTGAGGCGGGGGGCCGAACTCCGGACCCGCGCCGGCCGGCCGGGCATCGACCGCCCCCTCCGCCGAGGCCGGCACAAGCGCCCCCAGAAGGAGCGCGATCCAGGCGGCCGCCGAACCCCGTCGTCCGTTTCGCCGCGGCCCGGGGACCACTACGGCCTCTCCAATCGATTGTGCGCCGCGAGGATGCGCCGCACTTCGTCGTGCGGGAGTCCAGGCACCGTGTTCCCGTCACGCCCCACCATGGTCCGACCCGCAACCATCGCGTTCGTGATCGCCTCCTCCGTGGCTTGGGCCGTCGCGAGCAACAGGGGCGAGATGGCGTCGTTCGATATCATCTCCACCATCGTGTTCTCCCCCCGGCTCCACGCCCCGCTGTTCGCCGTCGAGAAGGCGATGAAGATGTCACCGGAACCGTTCATCCCGTATCCGCCCATCCGCCCGATCCCGATCGGCGCGCGTCGCGCGAGCCGCTTCAACTGGTGCGGCAGCAGCGGAGCGTCCGTCGCGATGACGACGATGATCGAACCGAGGCCGTCGAACACGCCCGCGTCCGCCGATCCGTCCGCGTCGCCGGGCGGCGTCCAGTCGAGGAGTTCCTGTCCCACCGGCACGCCCGCGATCAGCAACTGCGGCCGACGCCCGTAGTTGCACTGCACGAGCACGCCGACGGTGTAGTCCCCCACGAGCCGGGACGAGGTTCCGATCCCGCCCTTGAACGAATTACAGACCATGCCGGTCCCGCCGCCCACCGATCCCTCCGTGACGGAGCCCGAGGCCGCACTCTCGATCGCGGCGAACACGTGTTCTCTGCCGACGTGGAACCCGTTGATGTCGTTGAGCCGGCCGTCCCAGGTTTCCGCCACGACGGGCAGACTCCACCAGATGCCCGGCGCGATGGGATGGTTCGCCTCCGCATCCCGCGACCACTCGATGACCGCTTGGTGGACGTCTCCCACGCTGTGGGTGTTGGTGATCATCACCGGACCCTCGAGGAAGCCCGATTCCTCGACCCAGGTCGTCCCCGTCATTTCGCCGTTCCCGTTCAGCGAGTACCACCCGGCGAAGACGGGTTCGTAGCTGTCCGTGCGCGGGAGCACGGCGGTCACGCCCGTGCGCACGGGACCCTCTCCGACGACGAGCGCCCCCTCCCCCTCGATGATCGTCGCATGCCCGACCCGGATGCCGGCCACATCCGTAATCGCGTTCCAGGCTCCGGGCTCCCCCGGGAACGGGATCCCGAGGTCCCGCGCCCTCGGCGGAGTCTGGGCATCGAGGGCGCCGGCAGTCAGCACTCCGGCGGTCAGAATTCCGGCGGCGGTCAGCATTCCGGCGGCGGCCAGCATCAGCGCGATCGGGCGGCGGCGGGCCGATCCCGTTCGTGGCAAGAAGAACATCGACACCTCCACGTGAGGGACTATGCGATTCGGTCTATTCGATCTCTATCTGAACGTGCCCTGGATCCCCAGCGTCCACAGGACGTCCGGCCGCAGGCCCGCGGCCTGGATCGGGAGCAGGGCGTTCGTGGCGAGAATCATGTCGCGGCCGAGCATGTACTTGAGCCCCACGGCGAGGTCGATGTAGTGGTGACCGACGTCCGGGAGGGATGACGACTCGACCGTAAGAGCCGGAGTGCCGACAAAGGTGACGGGACCCGGCATCGGATGCTCCGGATCCGCCAGTTCCCAACGGGTGATGAGGTCCGCGGCCACCGTCAACGCGTCCGACGCATGGGCGTCGAAGCCCACCGTCGCGAGCACCGCGTCCTGATCGAAGTTGCTGTCGCGCAGGTTTCCTTCACGCAGGAGATACCCGGCGTTCAGATGGGGCGAGAATCGCCCCCGGTTGAGGGAGAGAACCGCCAGCGCGCGGCCACGGCCTTCGCCCAGTCCGAGCAGATCTTCCTCCTGTCCCGTAGGAAAGGTGACGTCCGCCAGGAGCGCCATGTTCACGGGCGGCGGCGCGCGGCCCACGGCCGTGCCTCCCATGAGGTTCACCTTCATCCGGGCGGAGACGTCGCCGATTCCCGTCGCCGACCCTCTCACGGAATTGCTCGCCTGGAGGACGGGCGCGTCGGGCGTTCCGCCGAAACGGTGCGCGAGCGAATTGCCGAGCGACAGGATCTGGGCGTGAGTCGTTCCCCTCAGACTCGCCCGCACGACCGGCACGGCGAATCCCACGTCGAGGAAGGAAGTCAGGCCGGCGCTCAGGACCGCCGTGGCCACCGTGTAGTCGAGATCGAGGTTCGTCCGCACGCGCAGCACGTCGCGTTCGAAGAAGGGCAGGCCGTGCCCGGGGTCCGGACCGAGGGCCACATCCGAGTCCTCGTGAAAGAAGTTCAGGACTAGGTTGTCCGTGGGCACGCCGCTGAAGTTCGTGACCTGGAACGCGGTCGCTTCGAGGCCGAGGAAGAAACGTCCCATCCCGAGGGTTTCGGCTCGTTCGGCGAAGATCGGCCCGAACGACGCACTCCGGTCTCCGTCCGACCAGATGCGGCCGCCGGCCATCGCGGTCGGAGGAAGGCTGCCGACCACGCGGGCGATCCCTTCCTGGAAGGAGAGGATGAGCGCGTCGTTCCGCGGAACCCGTTCGCGCAGGTAGTGCCGGCCGTGCTCCGTATTGAAACGCCCGGTCTCCTCGAAGTCCGGATCGAGGCACAGAGGCACGCCGCACTGCCCGAACACGAACAGTTCCGACACGAGGTCCGTGAGTGACTGCGCCGCCGCCGGCCGGCCAGTCACCGTCATCAGCGCCACCATGACCATGAGCCCCGCGACGGCTCGTCCGTGCATCTCGCCTCCCATCGAGTTTCCGCTCCGGTGGCGCTGAAGGTTCGCCCACTGGTCGGACGCGGCAAGGTGACCCGTTGACCTCCGGCGCCCTCCGCGCTCATCCTCGGGCCATGCCCTCACCACGCCCGCGTCGGACAACGACCGCCTCGGCACCCGCGTTACGCCGGGGCAGCCAGGATACCCACGACGTCATCGTCGTCGGCTCCGGCGCGGGGGGCGGGATGGCCGCCTACGTGCTCGCCTGTCACGGCGTCCGCGTGCTCCTTCTCGAGGCGGGGCGGGACTACGATCCCGTATCCGAGACGCCGATGTTCCAGCTCCCCGCCGACGCGCCGCTCCGGGCCGCGGGGACCGCCGACAAGCCGTTCGGCTTCTACGACGCGACGGTCGACGGCGGCTGGCGGGTCCCCGGCGAGCCCTACACGAGCGCCGAGGGGGTCAACTTCATGTGGTGGCGCTCCAGGATGCTCGGGGGACGGACGAACCACTGGGGCCGGATTTCCCTCCGCATGGGTCCCTACGACTTCAAGCCCCGGAGCCGGGACGGGCTGGGGTTCGACTGGCCCATGACGTATGAGGATCTCGCGCCCTGGTACGATCGCACGGAGGCCTTCGCCGGCATCTACGGGTCGAATGAAGGACTGGAGAACACGCCGAATTCGTCCGACGGAATCCTTCAGCCGCCCCCGGCGCCGCGCGCCTATGAACTGCTGGCGAAGAAGACGTGCGACGGCCTCGGGATCCCGGTCATCCCGGCCCACCTGGCCATCCTGACGGAGCCGCAGGACGCCGACCGGCTCTCGCGGATGCTCTGGCCGAGCAACGAGATGGCTCGCCGGGTGACGTACGACTCCATGCGCTCGCGCGCGGCCTGCTACTGGGCGACGCCGTGCGGGCGGGGCTGCTCGATCAGGGCCAACTTCCAGTCGACGACCGTCTGCCTGCCGCCGGCGCAGGCGACCGGGAACCTCACGACGATCACCGACGCCATGGTTCGCGAGGTGACGATCGACGAGCGGGGACGGGCCACCGGCGTTCACTACATCGACAAGAAGCTGCGCGCCGACCGCCATGCCTCGGCGCCGGTCGTCGTCCTCGCGGCGAGCGCCTGCGAGTCCGCGCGCATCCTCCTCAACTCCCGCAGTTCGCTCTTCCCCGATGGCCTTGCCAACGGGAGCGGCCTCGTCGGCAAGTACGTGATGGATACGGTGGGCGCGGGTGTCTCCGGCCAGATTCCCGCACTCGAGTACCTGCCCCGGCACGCCGAGGAAGGGTCTTCGGCGATGCACATGTACATGCCCTGGTGGCTGTACGGGGAACAGGCGGCCGGACGCATGGATTTTGCCCGCGGCTACCACATCGAGTTCGGCGGCGGACAGCGGATGCCCGGTTACGGCGCCTTCAGCGGCATCGAGCCGCTCACCGGGGGCGCCTACGGACAGCGCTTCAAGGAGGAGTGCCGCCGCTACTACGGTTCGTTCATGTACTTCGACGGCCGCGGCGAGATGATCCCGAACGAGGACTGCTACTGCGAGATCGATCCCGAGGTTGTCGACCAGTGGGGCATCCCCGTGCTCCGGTTCCACTGGAAGTGGTCCGACCACGAACTCAACCAGGCCCGGCACATGCAGCAGACCTTCGCCGGGATTATCGAGGAGATGGGCGGTCGCGTGCTTTCGACGGTCCAGACGGACGGTGCCCGCGCGATCCTGGCGCCGGGGCAGATCATCCACGAGGTGGGCGGCGTCCGCATGGGAGACCGGCCGGAGAACTCCGTACTCAACCAGTACTGCCAGTCCTGGGAAGTCCCGAACCTGTTCGTGATGGACGGCGGGCCCTTCGTCTCGAACGCGGACAAGAACCCGACGCTCTCCATCATGGCGATCGCATGGCGGTCGTCCGAGTACCTCGTGGACCAGCTTCGGCAGGGGGCTCTCTGATGTCCGACCACGAACGCGATCGGGCACCGACGCCGGAACACGAGGGAGTGCGAGAACGGGAACCGGAGGCGGTCGAGGGACTCACGCGCCGACGGGCGCTGCAGGTGCTCGCGGCCGGGGCGGCGGGCGCGGCCGCCATCTCCGCCGGGGCGTGCGCCGACGGGACCGAATCCGGCGTGCCTCGCGCCGAAGATGCGACCGCCTTCTCCGGCGCGACGAGCGGCGGCAACCCCCGGGCCGCGGGCACGCCGACCGACCCGGACATGGTCTCACCCGTCGTGTGGTGGGATCTCGTGCTTACGGAGGACGAACTCACCACGCTCGCTTCCCTGTGCGACGTCATCATCCCCGAGGACGAACATTCCCCCGGTGCGGCGGCCCTCGGCGCGCACGCCTTCATCGACGAGTGGGTGAGCGCGCCCTACGACGGCAATCGCGACGATCTGACGCTCGTTCGCGGCGGACTCGTGTGGCTCGACATCGAATCGGCGGAGCGGTTCGGCGGGCGGTTCACGGAGTTGACGATCGAGCAGAAGCATGAGATCTGCGACGACATCTGCTGGGCGGAGAATGCGGCCCCGGAATACAGGGTGGCGGCCCGTTTCTTCGACCGGGTGCGGGATCTCACGTCGACCGCGTTCTGGACGACGGCGGAGGGGATGGCCGATCTCGGCTTCGTGGGGAACCGCCCCATGCCCACCTTCGACGGCCCGCCCCCCGAGGTTCTCGAACGCCTGGGTCTGGCCTAGAAGCCGTCGGCGCGAGACCATGGAACAAGCTTTCTTCCGCAGACCTGTCCCGGAGTGAGGCACAGCATGACGGTGAAGAACAACTTCTCCCGGCGCGACTTCGTTCGGGCCTCGGGCGCGGCCGGCCTCGGCCTGAGCATCGTACCCGCGCACGTGCTCGGCGGGCCCCGGCACCGCGCCCCGAGCGACACGCTGAACGTCGCGCACATCGGTGTCGGCGGCATGGGAGGCGGGGACGTGCGGGGCATGGCGGGGGTCGGCGAGAACATCTACGCCCTCTGCGATGTGGATGAGCGCCAGGCGGCGGGTTCCTGGAGCGCCTTCCCGCAAGCCAAACGCTACCGCGACTTCCGGGCGATGCTCTCGGAAGAGGCGGACAACATCGACGCGGTCCTGATCTCCACGCCGGACCACACGCACACCGCGGCCGGCATGATGTCGCTTTCGCTGGGCAAGCCCACCCGCATCCAGAAGCCGCTCGCGACCACGATCTGGGAGGTGCGCCAACTCGTCGCCGCCGCGGAGAAGGCGGGGGTCGCCACGCAGATGGGCAACCAGGGTCACGCCCAGGACGGGACGCGGGAGATTCGCGAGTGGTACGAATCCGGCGCCATCGGCGAGATCCGGCGCGTGGAGTACTGGACGAACCGTCCCATCTGGCCGCAGGCGATCCTGCGGCCGACCGAGGCGCACCACGCCCCGCCCTGGCTGGAGTGGGACCTGTGGCTCGGGCCCGCGAGCGACCGCCCCTACCACCCGGCGTACGCTCCGTTCAACTGGCGGGGCTGGTGGGACTTCGGGACCGGCGCGCTGGGCGACATCGGGTGCCACGCGATGGACGCCGCCTTCTGGACCTTCGACCTTGGGACGCCGGAGCGGATTTCGGCGGAATCGACGACGCGCTTCCCGGAGACGGCGCCCGCGGCTTCGCGCATCGAGTACGACTTCCCCGCCCGGGGGGACCGGCCGGCCGTGAAGGTCGTGTGGCGCGACGGCAACCTCTCGCCGCCCCGGCCCGAGGAAGTGCCGGACGATGCCCGCTGGCCCTTCGAGTCGAGCGGGCAACTGTGGATCGGGACCGATGGCAAGATGTTCGCGGGCATCTACGGCGAGAACCCCCGGCTGCTCGACGCCGAACGGGATGCGGAGGTTCGGGCCGACCCGCCGCCGGAGAAGTATGCGCGCACGGACGGCGTGTACGCGGAGTTCGCCGGCGCCTGCAAGGACGGGCCGCCCGCCGGTTCCAACTTCGTCGACCACGCGGGACCGCTGACGGAGATGGTGCTCCTCGGCAACCTCTCCGTGCGAAGCGGCCGCGAGGTCCGGCTCGACCCGGACACGGGCGAGATCCTGAACGGGGTCTCGATCCCCGAGAGCTACGTAAGGGCAGACTACCGTTCGGGCTGGGAGTGGTAGAGGCTCGCTGCTCGATCGCCGCGATCGTTGACGCACGCCGGCCGGTGATCCCGTGCAACTGAAC
>JAJDUL010000041.1 GCA_022826685.1 Gemmatimonadota bacterium
AGCAACGCAGAGCGCAGCGATTCAGGCGAAATGCATCGCCGCTCGAACGCAGCAGGGGTTTTGCCACGGACTGCTAGAGGCCGGTGGGAACGTCGAAGAAGGCGTGCTCCACCCCGAAACGCTCCGCCGCGCGCTTCGCCAGAGCCCGGACGCCGAGCGTTTCCGTCCCGTAGTGGCCGGCGTAGATCACGTTGATCCCGAGTTCCATCGCCTCGTGGTACGTGTGGTGGTTGCCCTCTCCCGTGAGGAAGGTGTCGGCTCCGGCCGTGGCGGCGGCCTCGATCATCGAGCCCGCGCCGCCCGTGACGATGGCGAGCCGCGACACGCGTTCCGGGCCGCCGGCGATCACGAAGGGCGCCCCCCCGCACGCGACTTCCGCCCGAGCCGCGAGTTCGCGGCGAGAGGTGTCGACCGCGCCGATGACGCCGATCCCGTCATTCCCCTTGAAGGACCCGAACGGTTCGACATCCGCGACGCCGAGCTCCGCGGCGAGGAGGACGTTGTTTCCGATCCCGGGATGCGCGTCGAGCGGGAGGTGCGCCGAGTACAGCCCCATCCCGCTCTCCACGAGCCGGCGGCAGCGCTCGTACGCGGGACCGACGAAGGGACGCAGGCCGCCCCAGAACAGTCCGTGGTGAACGAGGAGGATCCCGCACCCGGCGTCGGCCGCGAGGTCGATCGTGGCCTGGCAGGCATCCGTCGCCGCCCCGATGCGGACGACGGCGCCGCGCCCGTCGACCTGCAGCCCGTTGAGGGCGAACGGGTAGTCCTCTATCCGGGCTACGTCCAGAAAATCGTCGAGCCAGGCGGCGACTTCCCGGCAGTTCGGGCCGCTCCCGGCACCGGATGACGGCACGGAGGCTACTCCCACTCGATCGTGGCGGGGGGCTTCGAGGACACGTCGTAGGTCACCCGGTTCACTCCCTTCACTTCGTTGATGATGCGGTTGGAGATCCGGCCCAGCACGTCGTGGGGGAACTGGAACCAGTCCGCCGTCATTCCGTCCAGCGAGGTCACCGCGCGCAGCGCGACGACGTTCTCGTACGTGCGCGCATCCCCCATGACGCCGACCGACTGCACCGGCAGCAGAATGGCGAACGCCTGCCAGATCTCATCATAGAGGCCCGCCGCGCGAATCTCGTCGAGATAGATCGCGTCCACCTCTCGCAGCGCATCCAGCTTTTCCCGCGTCACGTCGCCGAGAATCCGGATGGCGAGGCCGGGACCGGGGAAGGGGTGGCGCCCCACGATCTCCTCCGAAAGGCCCAGTTCGCGGCCCACGGCGCGCACCTCGTCCTTGAAGAGTTCACGAAGCGGCTCGATGAGTTCGAACGGGTGATCGGGACGGAGGCCGCCCACGTTGTGGTGGGACTTGATCTTCACCGATGGTCCCCACACGGAGACGGATTCGATGACGTCGGGGTAGAGCGTTCCCTGCACGAGGTAACGCGCGTCACCGTACCGGCCCGCCGCCTCCTCGAACACGTCGATGAAGGTGTGGCCGATGATGACCCGCTTCTCCTCGGGTTCCTCGACGCCGGCGAGCCGGTCGACGAAGAGGTCGGCCGCGTCGACGACCTCGAGCCGCATCCCCATGTGCTCGCCGAACACCGCCTCCACGGCATCGCGTTCACCTTTCCGCAGCATGCCCGTGTCGACGAAGATGCAGGTGAGCTGGTCTCCCACGGCCCGCTGCACGAGCGCCGCGGCCACGGAGCTGTCCACTCCGCCGGAGAGGCCGCAGATCACCTGTCCGCCGCCTACGGTCTCACGAACCGCGGTGAGCTGGTGGTCGATGATGTTCGCGGCGTTCCAGCTCATCTCGCAGTCGGCGATCTCGAACAGGAAATTCCGCAGCATCTCGCCGCCGCGCGTCGTGTGGGCGACTTCCGGATGGAACTGCACGCCCCAGATCCGCAGCTCCTCGGACCGGATCGCGGCGATGGAGTTCTCGGTGGTCGCGGAGACCTCGAAGCCCG
Organism: Gemmatimonadota bacterium; assembly: GCA_022826685.1. GTDB lineage: Bacteria > Gemmatimonadota > Gemmatimonadetes > Palauibacterales > Palauibacteraceae > Palauibacter. The sequence continues at coordinate 1,980 of JAJDUL010000041.1, forward strand.
GCGGCAGGGCGTGGAGGGAGTCGCCGTGGCTCATCCAGACCTGCGTGGGCTCGTCGTCGTCGAACCCGTGAAAGAGGGGGTCCGTCGACCGGACCCGGAGTTCGGCCCGCCCATACTCCCGGCGCTCGGCCTGTTGCACCTCGCCCCCGACGAGATCCGCGACGAGCTGCATTCCGTAGCAGATCCCGAGAATCGGGACGCCCATGGCGAGGGTCTCGCGCCGGGCCGTGGGGACGCCTTCGTCGTAGACGCTCGCCGGCCCTCCGGACAGGACGATGGCCGCCGGATCGTAGCGGCGGACCCACGCCGGACTCCGCGTCGGCGGATGCACCTCGCAGTACACACCCTCCTCGCGAATGCGTCGCGCGATGAGTTGGGTGAACTGGGATCCGAAATCGAGGATGAGAACGCGACTCACGGCACTTCCTCCCCTCTCGTCTCGCCGGCGCGTGCTCCGGCCAGGCTCTCGATCGCGACTTCCCGTTCCTCGCCGGACGCCATGTCCCGGAGCACCGCGACGCCCCGCTCGACCTCCTGCGGCCCGAGTACGATGGTCCGGCCGGCGCCCGCCTGGTTGGCGGCCTTGAACTGACGTCCGACCCCGCGCGACCGAAGGTCGTAGAGCACGCGCCGTCCCCGGTCGCGCAGCGCGCGGGCCAGACCGAGTGCGAGCGGGCGCTCCGCATCGGATACGCATACGATGTAGTCGTCCACGCGGCGGGCCGCCTCGGGCACGAGCCCCCGGTCCCTGAGCAGTTCCGCGAGGACCACATCCCCCATGCCGAAGCCGAGAGCCGGCAGATCCACGCCTCCCAGCGCCTTCAGAAGGTCATCGTAGCGGCCGCCTCCGCAGATCGCGCGCAGCTCGTCCCGGCGATCCCAGATCTCGAACACCGTCCCCGTGTAGTAGGCAAGTCCGCGGACGAGGCCCGCGTCGAAGCTGACGAAGTCCGCGAAGCCCGTCGCGCCGAGATGCGCGAACACGGTGGACAGCCGGTCGGCCGCCTCGGCGACCGCTTCGTCTCCCCCGTGCGCCGCCGCCAGTTCCTCGAGCGGGAGCCGGATGGCCGCCAGCAGCCGCGTCGCCGCTTCCCCGTCCACGCCGTTCTCCGCGAGGCGCGCGCGGACCCCGTCCTCCCCTTCCTTCTCGAGCCGGTCGAGGGCCCCGAACACCGCGACATGGTCTTCGGAGGAGACTCCGTGGACGTCGAGAAGCGCGCCGATGAGGCGCCGGTCCGAGATGCGGACCACGATGTCCGCGGCTCCCAGACCAAGTTCCCGCAGCGCGTCGATGCCCGCGCTGATGATCTCCGAATCGGCGAGCGGGTTCGTCTCGCCGACGATGTCCATGTTGAGCTGGAAGTGCTCGCGGAGTCGACCGCGCTGCGGCCGTTCGTAGCGAAAGAGTTGCGGGATCGAGAACCAGCGGACCGGCTTCGCGAGCCCGGCGGCCCGGGCGGCGATCATGCGGGCGAAGGTCGGCGTCATCTCGGGCCGCAGCGCCACGGCCCGCCCTCCCCTGTCCTCGAACTCGTACAGCTGCCCTACGATCTCTTCGCCGGACTTCCGCGTGTAGAGTTCGAGCGCCTCGAGCGGAGGTCCGTCGTACTCCGTGAATCCATAGCGGGCGCCGACCCTGCGCCAGGCCGAGAAGATGTGTCGGCGGAGGGCGAGTTCCTCGGGAAAGAAATCTCGAAAACCGGGCAGACCGCGGATCTCTCCGGAGGTCACGGCCCGAAGAGCGGCGGCAGCCCGTGGCGCAAACCCCGCTGGGCTAGCTCGTCGCGCAGTATCGGTCGTACGCCTTTGTCAGGTCGGACGCGATGTCGCGCGCCTCGCGGCCCTCGATCTGGTGGCGCTCGAGCATGAACTGCAGTTCTCCGTCCGAGAGCAGCGCGAGAGCCGGGGACGAGGGCCGGACGCCGACGAAATACTGCCGCGCGCGCGCCGTCGCTTCCACATCCTGTCCCGCGAAGACCGTGACGACGCGGTCGGGCTGCTCTCCGTGGCTCATGGCCATCGCCACGGCGGGTCGCGCGTTGCGCGCCGCGCAGCCGCAGACGGAGTTCACGACGACGAGCGTCTCTCCGCCGGCTCCGAGAGCTTCGTCCACTTCATCGGAGGTCCGAAGCTCACGCACGCCGATGCGGGTGAGTTCGTCTCTCATCGGTTGTACCAGTCTGGGATCGTACAGCATCTTCAGTCTCCTGTCCGTACGCCGGCGAGTTCCGGCAATGCCCGGGCCTCGCCCACGGTGGTTGCGGATCCCGTGACCAGCAGCGTTCCGGCTCCGGCGAGCGTCAGCCCACGCGAGACCGCCTCGGCCACGTTCCGGCACACGATCGACTCACGGCCCCGTTCACGCGACAGCCACTCCTGCGCCCGGGACGGGTCCCACCGCCTCTCCGCGGGGGCGGCGGACCGCGTCAGAATCATAGCGTCGCTGTCAAGCGCGAGCCGGGTCAACGTCTTCTTCCAGTCCTTGTCGGCCAGCATTCCGACCACGGCGATGAGCGGGCGCGCCACGGACAGCTCCGCCACCGTCTCGCAGAGCGTTGCGATGGCCGCCGGATTGTGCGCGATATCGAACACGCAGCCCGGGCGTCCGCCGCGCGGAGGCCGGATCTCGAAGCGGCCGGCCAGGCGCGCGCGCGCGATCCCGCGGCGCGCGGAGCCTTCGTCCGGCGGATGGCCAGAACAGTCCAGCAGCAGGAGGGCGAGAGCCGCGTTGTCCGCCTGGTGCCGGCCGGGCAGGCCGGTAGCGAGCCGCAAGCCGCCGGGCCGTGACCTCGAAACGTAGCGGAAGGTCGTTCCCAGGGGTTCGGTCCGCACCTCCACATCCGACACCTCCGCCTCCCTTCCGAGGCGCGCAACCGGCGACCCGACGCGGCTCGCGACCCGCTCGAGCGCCGCGAGCGGAAGCGGATCGATACGACCCAGGCAGGCCGGCGCGCCCGGCTTGATGATCCCGGCTTTTTCCCTCGCGATCGCCTCGGGAGATCCGCCGAGCCACTCCGTGTGGTCGAGGCTGATCGGGGTGATCGCCGTGCCGGCGGGACGCAGCACGTTCGTCGCGTCGAGCCGGCCGCCGAGACCGGTCTCGACGACCGCCACTTCCACGCCGCACTCCGCGAAGCAGGTGAAGGCGAGCGCGGTGGCCAACTCGAAGTACGTACAGTGTTCGGCCGTCTCGCAGCCGAGGACGCGGGCGGCGGCGGACTGGAGCGCCGACTCCTCCACCCAGGCCCCGTCGATCAGAAAACGCTCCCGAACGTCCTCGAGGTGCGGCGAGGTATAGAGGCCGGTGCGCGTGCCGCCGTCTTCGAGCACCGACGCCGCGAAGCACGCGGTCGACCCCTTGCCGTTCGTGCCCGCGATATGGAGAGCGTCGAAGGTCCGTTCCGGCCGGCCCAACTCCGCGAGGAGCGCTTCGGTTCTTTCGAGACCCCAGCGGATCGTGGTGACCGGACGGAGGTCGAACAGGGCCGCGAGGGCGTCCCCGCCCGCGATCAGCACATGTGATCCAGGAGGCTCGCGAGGGCGTCGCGCATCTCCGGCCGCGGGACGATGCGGTCGATCATCCCGTGCTCCTCCAGAAACTCCGCCGTCTGGAAACCCTCCGGAAGGTCCTGCCGGATCGTTTCCTTGATGACCCGCGGGCCGGCGAAGCCGATGAGGGCGCCAGGCTCCGCGAGAATCACATCCCCCAGCATCGCATACGAGGCCGTCACCCCGCCCGTGGTCGGGTTCGTGAGGACGCTCACGTAGGGGATGCCGGCACTCGCGAGCTGCTCGAGCGCGGCCGCCGTCTTGCCCATCTGCATGAGGGAGAGGATCCCTTCCTGCATCCGCGCTCCGCCCGAAGCGGAGACGATGATGAGCGGCACCCGCCGCTCGAGAGAGCGGTCGGCGAGACGACGAATCTTCTCACCCACCACCGAACCCATCGACCCGCCGATGAAGCGGAAATCCATGGTCCCGAGGTGGACTTCCCTGCCCCCGATCTCACCCCGCCCGGTCCGAATGGCATCCTGGTCGCCGCCTCCCTGCTCGGCCTGCACGATGCGTTCGGCATAGCTGCGGGAATCGACGAACCCGAGCGGATCGGCGGAGCGCAGGTGCCCATCGTGGAGTTCGGCGAGACCTTCGCCGTCGAGCAGCATGGCCTCGTAGGACTCCGCGGTGATGCGAAAATGATGGCCGCAGTGAGGACAGACGTGGAGATTCTCCTCCAGTCGTCCGCTGTAGAGGATCTCGCCGCATCCCGCGCACCGATCCCACACGTCGCCCGGAAGCTCACGCTTCTGTGAGACCAGCTTGCGCTTTGGTTTGCTGAACCAGGACACTTCAGGCCTCCCAGGCCACGCGCTGTACGATCCCGAAGCCCGCGTAGAGCACGAGCAGGAAGCTCCCCCCGTAGCTGAGGAGCGGCAAGGGCAGTCCGATGACCGGCATCATGCCGACCGCCATCCCCAGGTTCACCACGATGTGCGTGAGGAGGACCGCAAAGAGGCAGAATGCGATGAGGCTTCCGAACCGGTCGTCCATCGAGGATGCGACATGAAGCACGCGCCAGAGGAGGAAGGCGAAGAGCACCAGGAACAGTATCACGCCGATGAATCCGAACTCCTCCCCCACGACGGAGAAGATGAAGTCCGTGTGCTGCTCCGGGAGGAAGGCGAGCCGCTTCTGCGGGCCGTTGGCGAAACCGGCGCCGATGAATCCGCCGGAGCCGATCGCGACCTTCGACTGGATGAGATGCCAGCCGGCGCCGAGGGGATCGATATCCGGATCCAGGAAGACGAGGAGCCGGTTCCGCTGATAGTCGGCGAGCGAATCCCAGATGCGGAGCGTGAACGCGCCCGTGAAGACGTTAGCGAGGAGCACGCCCACCGTCTCCAGGATGAAGAGGCGGTGCACGTACAGGCCGGCCGCGACGACGAGGAACCCGACACCCCACGCGATCCAGTTGAAGCCGAGGAGGAGACTGAGTCCCGGAGACGCGAGCAGGAAGATCTTGAACAGCGGGACGCCGCTCCAGAACAGCGCGGCGAGCAGGAGCGCTCCGAAGATCATCGCGCTCCCGAGGTCCGGTTGCAGCAGCACGAGCGCGAACGGAACGAGCGTGATGGCAGCGGGCTTCCAGAGCTCCAACAACCGCTCGTACGGTCCCGGCGCGCCTCCCAGCACGCGCGCCAGCATGAGGATCGTCCCCAGCTTCGCGACCTCCGCCGGCTGCAGCCGTCCGGGGCCGAGTTCGAGCCAGCTCCCGTTCGGACCCGTCCCGATGAACAGCACGAGGATGAGGAGTAGCACGGAGATCCCGTAGGCCCACGGCGCCAGCCACTCGACGAAACGGAGCGAGAAGCGGGAGGTCACGGCGAGCGCGACGATCGCCACCCCGAACCAGTAGAGCTGGCGAACCCAGATGCCCGTGGCCAGCGACGGCACGTCGACGAGTCCGGCCGAATAGATCATCGCGATCCCGAGCCCGGTCATGAACAGGACCAGCGCGAGGAGCGTGGGATCTCCCACGCCCGGGATTCGCAATCGGGCGATCATCCGCCCGCCTGTACCCGAAGCGCTTCCGTCGGACGGACGCCGGGCGTTTCCTCCGGCGGCAGCCCGAGCGCCTCGAGGTGGCGGTCCACGATTCCGGCCGCGAGCGGTACGGCGAGCGACGGGGCCCCGTCGGGGTGCCCGTGCTCCACGACCGCGGCGATCACGATGCGCGGGTCGTAGGCGGGCGCGAAGCCCACGAACCAGGAATGGGGCTCGCCGTGCGGGTTCTGGGCCGTGCCGGTCTTCCCGGCCAGCGTCCAGCGGGCCAGGCGGTTGCCGTACGCGGTGCCTCCGGGTTCGTTCACGACGCGCGCCAGCGCGTCGACGAGCTGGCGCCGCTGGATTTCGGGGAGATCGAGCGTCCAGTCCGCGCGCTGCTGCGCGAGCATCTCATCCCTTACGAGGTGGGGTATGACGGGCGACCTCCCCGTCGCCAGCGCCGCGTAGAACTGGGCCATGGCGAGCAGCGTCTGCTCGTTTTCGCCCTGCCCGATCGAGAGGTTCCAGACGACGGCTTCGGTCCACCGGCCGCGCCCCAGCCGGTCGTCGTACCACTGTCGCGAGTCGGGGAAGAGGCCCGGCCTCTCGGACGGGAGGTCGATCCCCGTCCTGCGCCCGAAGCCGAATTCCCCGACCCCCGCCAGGAGCGGGTCGAGACCGATCCTCTGCCCCGCCTGGTAGAACCAGACGTTGCACGAGTGCTTGATCGCTTCGGAGAGGTTCAGTCGACCATGTCCCCTCGACAGCCAGCAGCGGAAGCGGCGGGTGTGATACCAGAGCCCACCATCGCATGTGTCGGTTTGGTAGGTATCGATCGCAAGGTCGGCCGTCTTCATCCCGATGGCCGACATCACGAGCTTCCAAGTGGACCCCGGAGGGTAGGAAGCCATGGAGACCCGGTCGAGCAGGGGCTCGTCCGGGTGCTCGCGAAGCGCGTTCCACAAATCGAGAGGGATGCCGCCGATGAACGCGTTGGGGTCGAAGGTGGGGTGGCTGTAGAGGAGGAGCACTTCTCCGGTGGCCGGGTCCAGCGCCACCACGCCGCCCCGCATCCCTTCGGGAAACACCGAGTCGGCGTACACCTGCAGGTCGAGATCGATGCCGAGATGCAGGTCATCTCCGGGGACCGGCGCCTGCGCCTGCCCGACCCCCAGGTCCCGCACGACCGTGCCCAGGGCGTTCACTTCCGCGTAGCGGATCCCGTTGCGCCCGGCCAGCCTGTGCTCGTACTGCTGTTCGAGCCCCGCCTTCCCGACCGACTGGCCGGATTCGTAGCCGGCATACTCGGGTCGATCCAGTTCCTCCTGACTGATCTCCCCCACGTATCCGATCATGTGCGCGATCGAGGGTCCCGCCGGATAGCGCCGGTGCGGCCTCTGATCCACGACGATGCGCCGAAACCGGGGTCGGCGCTCCTCGATGAACGCGACCTGCTCGAAGTTCGCGTTCTCGCGCACGACGAGAGCCTCGCCCGGACGGTCCCGATTGCGCGACAACAACGCGGCGCGGCGCTCGGGCGACAGTTCCAGCCGCTCCGCGAGGCGATCGAGTCCGGCGGAGATGGAATCGCGGGGACCGGGCAGCATCGACACGTCGTACCCGGGCACGTTGTCCGCGATGGCCCGTCCATGGCGGTCGTAGATGGTCCCGCGCGGCGCCGGCACCGTGATGGTCCGCAGCCGGTTCTCGCTCGAACGGAGCGTGTACAGGTCGGTGCTGAAGATCTGGAGATTGATGAACCCGGCGGCGACGACCGAAAGGCAGAAGAAGATCGCGCGCGCCGCCCAGCGGCCTCGCTGTCTCCGGATCGAGCGGTGTTCGTTGTCGCCCTTCACATCCTCCCCTTCACCTCGTGACGGCCGAAACCAGCCTTGCCACGACCCAGCACCCCGCCGTAGTCAGCGCGGCGGATCCGACACTGTCGACGAGCAGGGCGCCTGCCGACCAGTCTCGGACGACGAAGATCGCGACCGCAGACCGCAGGAGCCACGTCCCGAAGAAGACGAAAACCGGCGTGACCCTGTCCGAGTCCGAATAGATCAGGTGCCGCACCCACCCGACGATCGCCCCCGTCAACGAGAAGAGTAACATCGTGGGGCCCATCGGTCCCAGCGAGATCGCTGCCTCCATGAGGCCGATGACGCACCCGAAGCCCGCGGCCCGTCCCCAGCGGAGTTGCAGCGAGCCCAGTATCAAGCCGCCTGCAACGAGGTCGGGCGCGACCGGCCAGCGGCTCCAGAGCGGATGCAGGGCGAAGTGCAGAAGCAGCAGGAGCGCGGCGACAAACCACCTTCCGGCCGGACTCATCGACGGACCGAAGCGGCGTCGGTCGGCGCAGTATCAGGTTCCGTCGGCGCAGGCTCGGGCTCCGTCGGCGCAGACGCCGTGTCCGCCTCGACGTTGGCCGGCAACGCGGGCCGATTCCACACGAACACGTCCCTGACCTCTTCCGGGCGCACGGAGGGCTCCACGAAATAGCGCTTCATCCAGCCCGCTTCCGCCTCGGCGGGTTCGCGGATGTGCCCGACCGGCACGCCCGGCGGATAGACGCCGGCGATCCCCGTCGTCACGAGCAGAGTCCCTGCCGGGATGTCCGCCTGGAAGGGCGCACCCTCGAGGAGGAGCACCGGCTGCCCTCCATCCGCGCGCTCCGACCGCACGAGCCCCGATACGCCTTCCCCTTCGGCCAGAACGCTGACCCGGAAGTCGGGATGGCTCCAGAATTCGCCACGCCCCCCTCGACCGTGAGGGGCTCTGACGACGCCGACCAGCCCGATGCCGGTGAAGACAGCGACGGGAAACTCGCGACCCCGAAAATCAGGTCCCGACAACACGAACAGGTCCGGATTGCCGACGTTGGGCCGTCCCGGGTAGACGACCGCCGCCTCGACCGAGCCCGCGGGAAGCGCCGCGAGCACCTGCGCCGAAGACTCTTCCACGACCGGCGTCGCGCGGTCCCGGTAGCGCAGCAGGAGTTCCGTGAGGGAGTCCCGCTCCGCCAGCAGGCCCTCGACGCGGCGCTCCATCTGTCCCCGCTCGGCGGCGAGGCGATGGAGCAGAAGGAACGGATAAAGGGCGGTGGCGCGGACCGCGGACTCCACCTGGCTCTGAAGTGCGCTGGACAGACCCCCGGCGATGCCGCTGAGGATGAGGGCGAGAGAGAAGACCACGACATCGAGCAGCTTGCGACCCTGCGGCCGGACGGCCTGGTAACTCACAGGGGGCGATTCAGAACGGGCTCGGCGTCAACTCGTGAGAACTCCACGATACCGTCCGAATTCCTCGAGGATTTTTCCGCAACCCCGAACGACGCACGTGAGCGGTTCCGCGTCGACGTGGATCGGGAGTCCCGTCTCCTCGCCCAGCAACGTATCCAGCCCTCGCACGAGGGCGCCGCCCCCCGTCATGACGACCCCCCGGTCCACGATATCGGAGGCGAGTTCCGGCGGCGTGATCTCGAGCGCCCGCCGCACCGCCGCCACGATCTGCTGGATCGGCTCCTGCAGACACTCGCGGACTTCGGCCGAATGGATCCGCACGGTCTTCGGAATGCCGGAGACCAGATCCCGACCCTTGACCAGCATCTCCTTGTCGTCGTCCGTGGGATAGGCCGATCCGATCTGGATCTTGACGGCTTCCGCGGTCGGCTCGCCGATGAGGAGGTTGTAGTTCTTGCGGAGGAAGGAGACGATGGTCGAGTCCAGTTCGTCGCCGCCGACCCGGATCGACGTGTCCGCGACCGATCCCGAGAGCGCAATCACGGCGATTTCGCTCGTCCCGCCGCCGACATCGATGATCATATTGCCCGTCGGCGTTTCCACCGGCAGTCCGACGCCGACGGCCGCCGCCATCGGTTCCGCCACCATGTAGACTTCCTTGGCGCCGGCGGCATGCGCGCTGGACCGGACGGCCCGGCGTTCGAGTTCCGTGATCCCGGACGGCACGCCGACCACGACGAGCGGCCGGATCTTGAAGAACCGCGTGGTCATCACTTCCTTGAGGAAGTAGCGGATCATCATCTCCGTGATGTCCACGTCGGCGATGACGCCGTCCTTCAGCGGTCGGACCGCTTCGATCCCGCTCGGCGTGCGGCCGAGCATGCGCTTGGCAGCAAGGCCGATCCCTTCAATGCGTCCGGTTTCCTTTCGAACCGCGACGACCGACGGTTCGTTGAGGACGATGCCCTCGCCTTCCACGTGCACGAGCGTGTTCGCGGTCCCCAGATCCACTCCGATCTTGCTGATCGGCAGGAAGTTACCCCGCAGCGACCACGTTGCCATCTAGAGGGCCGCTCTTCCGGGCCGGCGCAAGATCGGTGGGCTGAAGGACACGGGTGGGACCCCTCCAAGGCGGCGAATCTTACCGGAGACAGCCAGTCCGGGTGAAGGACGCCGAAATGTAAACGTACTTTCGAATGCAGGAAAGTCGCTCCGCGGCTCCTCCGGCGGCCCGTGGCTCAACCCCGCGCCGGCGCCGACAGCGGTGCGGCGTTCGCCTGACGAGGCCCCCCGGCATTCGAGACTCACGCGGGGGGCACCTCGAGCGGCGTGTATTCGAGATCGAACGCCTGCGCGACCGCCTCGTACGTCACCCGTCCTCCCGCGATATTGACTCCCAGGGCGAGATCCGGATCCTCGTCGCATGCAGCCTTCCACCCTCGATTCGCCAGGTTCAGCACGTAGGGGAACGTCGCGTTCGTCAGGGCCAGAGTGGAGGTTCTCGGGACGGCCCCCGGCATGTTCGCCACGCAGTAATGGATGACTCCGTGGACGGTGTAGATGGGGTCGTTGTGCGTGGTCGGGCGGGCGGATTCGACGCAGCCGCCCTGATCCACGGCCACGTCGACGATCACGGAACCGTCCTTCATCCGCCGCAGGTCGTCGTGTCGCACGAGCTTCGGCGCCTTCCCGCCGGGGACGAGCACGGCGCCGATCACGACATCCGCGCGTTCGATCTGCTCCAGGATCGAGTGGCGGTTCGAGTAGAGCGTATCCACGTTGGCCGGCATGACGTCGGCCAGATACCTGAGACGCGGGAGGTTGACGTCGAGGACCGTCACGTGGGCGCCGAAACCCGCCGCGATCGTCGCCGCGTTCGCGCCGACGACGCCTCCCCCGAGGATGACGACTTCAGCCGGGAGGACGCCCGGCACGCCGCCGAGGAGGATCCCGTACCCGCCCGCGACCCGCTCCAGATTCTTGGCTGCCTGCTGGATCGCCATGCGCCCCGCCACCTCGGACATCGGCGTCAGAAGGGGGAGTTCGCCGGTCGGAAGCTGGACCGTCTCGTAGGCGATCGCGACGCAGCCGCTCTCCAGTGTACGGTGGGTAAGGCGTTCGTCCGCCGCGAAGTGGAAGTACGTGAAGATGACCTGGTCGGCCCGCATCCGATCGTATTCGGACTCGATGGGCTCCTTAACCTTCACGACGAGTTCGGCCCGGTCCCATACCTCGTCGGCCGTCCCCAGCATCTGCGCCCCCGCGGCGACGTACATGTCGTCCGGAAAGCCGCTGCGTAGCCCCGCGTCACGTTCGACGCACACCTCGTGTCCCGCCGCGACGAGGGCGGTCGCGCCGGCCGGAACGAGGGCCACGCGGTTCTCGTCCGTCTTTATCTCCTTCGGTACGCCAACGATCATCTTCATTCCCTCCCAGGGGGATGCTCACGTCGCGTCCGTTGCGGGCCGTTCCCGGGCGGGGCCGGGCGCCAACTCGAGCGTCGCGAGCCGTTCGGGTGAGAAGTATGCGGCGGCTTCGAGACATTGCGCACGGTCGACCGCGTCGATTCTCGCCGCCACCTCGTCCAGGGTGCGATACTCGTGGCCGTAGAGGGCGACTCCGGCAAGCCGGTTCATTCGGCTTGCCGGCGATTCGAGCGAAATCAGGACCTGTCCCTTCAGCTGACTGCGGGTGTCGTCCAGCTCCTGACGCGTCAATCCCTCCCGTGCGAGGAGGGCCAGCTCCTCATCCAGCGCCTCGCGCGCATCCTTCGAGGTCTCGGGCCGGGTCCCGACGTAGGCACCGACGTGGCCCGCCTGCGCATAGAACCCGTGGAAGCAATACACGGCGTAGGCGAGGCCGCGCGTTTCCCGGATTCTCTGGAAGAGCCGTGAACTCATTCCACCGCCGAGAGCGGTCGCGGTCACATGAATGGCGTAGCGAAGCGGATCGCGGTACGGCACCGAGAGCCCCCCCGTCACGATGTGGGTCTGTCGGCCGCCCTCGCGTCGCATGCGCCGGAAGCCCGATTCACCGACCGGGGGCGGCGGGTCGGCGGGTCCGGGGGCGGCGGGCCGGTCGGGGAGCCAGCGCGCGAGTCCGTCCACGAGATCCTCGTGCCCCACCGCTCCCGCCGCCGCCACGACGACGTTCCCCGGCCGGTACGCGCGTTCGTGGACCTCGGCCAGCGCGGACACGGTGAGTCCCCGCACCGACTCGCGGGTGCCGAGGATCGGTTCGCCATACGGATGTCCGCCATAGAGAGAGCGCGCGTGCGCCTCGAAGGCGATGTCCTCCGGCACCTCCGCCGCAGAAGCGATCTCTTCCAGCACGACCTCGCGTTCCACGTCCAGGTCCCGCTCCGAGAGCCGTGGAAAGAAGGCGAGATCGCACAGCACATCGAGCGCGGTATGGAGAGCGCCCGCCGGCACGCGCGCCTGGAATGCGGTGAACTCGTGGGTCGTATAGGCGTCCAGCGCGCCGCCGAGCCGTTCCAGCTCCCAGGCGAGCTCGCGCGCGGACCGCCGGCGCGTCCCCTTGAAGACCATGTGCTCCAGCAGATGGGACACGCCGCCGTGCCCGGCATCCTCGTGAACACGACCCTGCCGCACCCAGAAGCCGATGGCGACGGACCGCACGGAATCCATGCGCTCGCTGAGCACGACCGGGCCATCCGGGAGACAGGTTCGGTACACCTCCCGGTCGAGCCGCGCTTCCGTGCCGGCGAGCAGCCGCAGGTCCCGAGCCGGCCCGCGCGCAGGCGGGCCGGGAGGTGACGTGGTCAGGCCTTCTCGGCCGGGGCGAGGGCCGCGCGCCGGGAGAGCTTGAGACGGCCGCGGTCATCCACGGCGAGCAGCTTCACCTTCACCTCGTCGCCGGGGCTCACCACATCCTCCGTCCTAGCGGTGCGGCCCTCCTCGAGTTCCGAGATGTGGCACAGGCCCTCGACCCCGGGGATGATCTCGACGAAGGCGCCGAAGTCCGTGGTGTTCTTTACGACGCCGCGGTACACGCGGCCGACCTCCGGCTCCTGGACGATGCCTTCCACCATCTCGCGCGCATGCTGCGCACCCGCGCCCGAGGGCGCCGCGATGGTGACCGTGCCCGAGTCGTCGATGTTGACCTCGGTGCCCGTCTCCTCCTGGATCATCCGGATCGTCTTCCCCTTCGGCCCGATGACCTCGCCGATCTTCTGGGGGTTGATCTGAAGCGTGACGATCCGCGGCGCGTGCGGCGACATCTCTTCGCGGGCCGCCTCGAGCGTCTCATTCATCGCCTCGAGGATCCGCAGCCGGGCTTCGCGCGCCCGGGCCAACGCCTCCCGCAGCGTGTCGACGGAGAGCCCGTCGGCCTTGATATCCATCTGGACGGCCGTGATCCCGCGCTCGGTGCCGGCGATCTTGAAGTCCATGTCGCCGAGGGCATCCTCCACGCCGAGGATGTCGGTCAGCACCTCGACCTTGTCGCCCTCCTTGACGAGCCCCATCGCGATCCCCGCGCAGGGAGCCCGCATCGGTACACCGGCATCCATGAGGGAGAGCGATCCGCCGCAGACGGAAGCCATCGAACTCGACCCGTTCGACTCCAGGATATCGGACACGACCCTGATCGTGTACGGAAAGTCCTCGTACGCCGGGAGCAGGGCCTGGAGCGCGCGCTCGGCGAGCATGCCGTGGCCCGTCTCCCGCCGGCTCGTGCCCCGGAACATCCGCACTTCGCCCGTGGAAAAGCCGGGGAAATTGTAGTGGAGCATGAAGGACTTCGAGGTCTCTTCGCGCACATCGACGGAATCGATCCGCTGCTCGTCCCTCACCGTTCCGAGCGTCGTCACCGCAAGCGCCTGCGTCTGACCTCGCGTGAAGAGCGCCGAACCGTGCGTTCGCGGCAGGAGGCCGACGTCGCAGGTGATGTCGCGGACGTCGTTCATGCCGCGACCGTCGATACGCTCGCCGTCTTCGAGAATGCGGCGGCGCATGATCCCCTTCTCCAGTTTGCGCAGGGCTGCGCCGACATCGCCGGAGCAGTCGGGGTGGTCCGCTTCGAGCCTTTCCGTGAGAGCTTCGCGCAGGGCCGACAGGGCGCGCCCGCGCTCTTCCTTGTCGGCGATCCTCAGCGCATCCCCGACCTGTCCGGCCGCCTGCTCCGCGACCTTGCTCACAACCTCCGGATCGGGTCCGACGGGCTCGTACTCGAACGTGTCCGGGGCTCCGGCCATCCGAACCAACTCGCGCTGGAGCCCGATCAACTCGACGATCGCCTTCTGCCCCACCTGCATCGCCTCGAGGAATTCGTCCTCGGTGGCTTCCAGGCAGGCACCCTCGACCATCACGATCGAGTCCTCGGATCCGGCGACCACGATCTCCAGGTCGCACATCTCGAGGTCGTCGAAGGTCGGGTTGACGAGCCAGTCGCCGTCGCGGCGCGCGACGCGGACGCCGGCGATGGGCCCGCCCCACGGAATTGGCGACAGGAGGAGCGCGGTAGAAGCGCCCAGCATCCCGATAACATCCGCGTCGTTCTCCTGATCCGCGGAGATGATGAAACAGACGACCTGCGTGTCGTTGCGGTAGTCCTCCGGGAAGAGCGGCCGAAGGGGCCGGTCGATCTGCCGCGCCGAGATCGTCTCCTTCTCGCCGGGCCGGGTTTCACGCTTGATGAACCCGCCGGGGAACTTGCCGGCGGCGTAGGTCTTCTCGCGGTACTCGACCGTGAGAGGAAAGAAGGGGAGGTGCGTCGGCTTGCGATCCGCCGTGGCGGTAACGAGCACGGCGGTCTCCCCGTACTGCACATAGACGGCGCCATCGGCCTGCCGGGCCATCCTGCCCGTCTCCAGGATCAGGGGCCGTCCGTGGAATTCAGTTTCGATTCGGTGTGTCATTCTGTTTTTCTCTTCTTCTTTCGAGTGTGGCGCCGCGGGATTCCGCGCGCCGCGCCGGCCTCTCACCGGACCGGACGCTCATGGTTTCTTATCGACCTTGCATCGGCTTCTTCGATTCAGCACCCCGGTTGGGGGGATCCGGCGCGGTACGAGGGAAGGAAGGCGGAGGCCCGACGATGCGGGCCGGCGGAAGCGGAGGCGGAAGTCTGCGGAGCGGGACGGCGCCTCAATGGCGTAGCCCGAGCTCCTCAATGACCGTTCGGTAGCGGTCGAGATCCGTCCGGCGGAGGTAGTTCAACAGTCGACGGCGTCGGCCAACCATCTTCAGTAGTCCGCGACGGCTGTGATGATCCTTTGGATGATCCCGGAAATGCCCGGTCAACTCTTCGATGCGAGCCGTGAGCAGTGCGATCTGCACCGGAGCCGACCCCTGGTCGTTCTCGCGCCGCGAGAACTCCTCTATGATTTCCTGCTTCTTTGTCTTTTCCACGTCTCTCTATTATCCCTCGATCCGCCGCCCCGCTTCAGCCCGCGGAGCGACCGGCAAGATGGCGAAGCTCTGCCGTGCCGCTTCACATACAATCCATAAAACTAGAATCGACACGTGTCTCTGTAAAGGTAAGCTCCCGCGCTCACCTGCCGGACGGGTTCGCCGCCGGGCAATCGGGGCCGGCGAGCGCGGGCTCGAAAAGGACGGCGCGGGCGATCCCGCCTTCTTCCCGGACGCCGAACAGGAGCTGATCATCTCCCGTGCCTCTCAGCGCTTCGTCGCGCCGGGTACGCGCGATGAGTGCGCCGGTCGCGGGATCGATCACATCCAGGATGGTGTCGAGGAGCCGGTCGAGGTCGAGCGGCGATGGCGCGGTGGCAGCGTTTGCCTCCCGGTTTTCGTCGGCGACCCAGGTGCCCGCCCACAACAGGCCGCGGTCGATACGAAGACTGATGACGATGGAGGGGGCCGGCGCCGAGACGGGCGCCCCCGGGCGTGGCGGTCCCGGGTCGAACCACTGCGGGTCCCCGGCCAGGCGCGTGACGGGCTCGCTCCCGTCTTCCGGATCCCACGCCTCGAACCCGTATCCCCCGGCCCGGGTCGTCCATACGCTGCCCTGCCCGTCCAGGGCGACGGGGGCGCGGAAGAAGTTCACGACCCACGATGCCACGGGCACGGCACCGAGGCTCGCAAGTCGGACTCCGTCGCGGCCGACGATTTCCGTCGTCGCACTCAGTTGATCGTCGATCTGGCCGAACCCGGAGACGGCATGCCGCTCCCCGGCCCCAAGGGTCACGAAGTCGAGCCCGTGAAGGCTTCGGATATCCGTCGTTTCGAGCAGTCCCCCATCCGCCGAGACGTGCGTGATGCGGCGGTTGACGAGGTCGAGGATCCGCAGACCGCCATCGGATCCGGGACGCACGCGTCCCGGGACGCGATATTCGCCGGGCCCGTCTCCGTTCCCTCCAAGGGCCTCCCTGAACGCGCCGTCCGGGTCGAATACGAGCAGTTGTCCGCGGTTCTCCACGCTCGCCACCACGTAGTGACCCACCACCGTGCGCGTGATCTCCGGGCGGCTTCCGATCGTCCCGGGGTCGCCGGGAGCGCCGAGGCGAAGGACTTCCCGGAGCTGCACCGCACATTCCCCCGCTTCGCCCGCAATCGCCACGAGCGACTGGGCATGGGACGGCTGCGGCACTCCCGCGCAGACGACGATGGCGATGAGCCACGGATGTCCGGCCCGTACCGTCAGCTTGCCGCTCATCTACCCGTTTCCCTGAAGTATTCGAGGCCGTCTGCGAGGTCCCGGCGCATCTGCGCGGCAAGATCGTCCCCCGAGGCGAACGTCCGCACCTCGCGGAGCCGGTGGAGGACGTCGACGATCACGCGTTCTCCGTAGATGTCGCGCTCGAAGTCGATGAGAAAGAGTTCGATGGCCGGCGGAGAGCCCGCAAAGGTCGGCCGGGCGCCGAGGTGGAGCAGTCCGTCGGCGCGTTCGGAGCCGAGCGTGGCGCGCACCGTGTAGATGCCCTCGGCAGGAAGGAGTTTATCGGGAGGGGGAGGCGTGAGATTGGCCGTCGGAAAACCGAGCGTCCTGCCCCGCCCGAGTCCCCGGATCACGGTGCCGCGGAACGAATACGGACGACCGAGGCCCGCGGCCGCTCCCTCCATGTCGCCCTCCGACACGGCCTGCCGAACCCGCGTGGATGAGACGGGGGATCCGTCCGTCTCGACGCCTCCGACGACGGAGACTTCGAACCCGTGGATTCCGCCCAGCCGTTCAAGCACGGAGACATCTCCCGCGCGCCCGCGCCCGAAGCCGTGGTCGTACCCGATCACGACCTCCGCCGGGCGGAAGCGCGGAACGACGATGTCCTCCACGAATTCCTCGGGAGAGTAACGGGAGAGCTCGGGCGTGAAGGCAACGAACGCGACGTAGTCCAGGCCGAGTTGGGCGAGGATCTCCTTCTTCTCGTTCGGCAGCGTGAGAAGCGGGGGGGCAACCTCGGGACGCACGACACGGAGGGGATGCGGGTCGAAGGTAAGGAGCACCGCCCGGCCGCTCCGCGCGCGCGCGCGACGCCCGACATCGCGCAGGATCGCCTGGTGTCCGAGGTGGACCCCGTCGAACGTCCCCACGGTGACGATGGTGCCCCGAACGTACGGGGGGAGCCCGCTCACGCGGCAAACACCTTCTTCGGATGGAGGCGACCGTCGCGCTCCTCGGCAATGGCGAGGAGGTCGTCGGAGGCGTACAGCGCGACCGGACCCCCGGTGGCCTCCCCCGAGTCGCGCGCGCACCCCGGCGGGGGCAGCACCTCTCCGCGCTCGACCGATCTTCCGTGGCGGATCTCGTCCCGCTCCCCGTCGCTCAGCTCCCGCCGCCACACCCACGGCAGCGCGGCCATCCCGGGGCGCCAGGCCGTGGACGCGGCGGCCACGGCTTCCGCCGCCGCGGCGGGAGAGGTCGCCTCGTCCACCCCGAAGGGGCCGATCGCGGTGCGGCGCAGCGCCGTCAGGTGCGCCCCCGGTCCGAGATCCCGCCCGATGTCACGGGCGAGCGCACGCATGTAGGTACCGGTGGAAACGCTCGCGCGGAAGCGAACCCGGGGGAGATCGACCTCCGTAACCGCGATCTCGTGGATCGTCACCTCGCGTGCCTCGAGCCGGGGACGCTCCCCTCGGCGGGCCACCGCGTAGGCGCGCTCGCCACCGGCGCGGCGCGCGGAGTAGGCGGACGGCACCTGTCGTCCGACGCCCTCGCGAGCCGCCAGGGAAGCCCGGATCGCCTCCGCATCCAGCTCCCGCCAGGCAGCGTCTTCCGATACGGTCTTTCCCATGAGATCGTCCGTGTCGGTCTCACGCCCGAGCGCCATCGTCGCATCGTAGGATTTCGGGAGCCCGTGGTAGAGATCGGCGAGTCGGGTGAAAGACCCGACGAGCGACAGGAGGAGCCCCGTCGCGAAGGGGTCGAGCGTCCCGGTGTGACCGACCCGGCGCACGCCCAGCGCCCGGCGGACCCGAAGGACGATGTCGTGCGAGGTGGCTCCGGCCGGCTTGTCGACGAGGAGCAGACCGGCTTCAGCCGTCACGCGACCCCTCGTCCTCGCGAGCCTGGCGCAGCAGTTCCTCGATCCGGCTCGCGTGCTCGGGCGTTTCGTCGGGCAGAAAGCGGAATTCGGGGATCTTCCGCAACCGGAGCGACCGGCCGAGTTCCCGTCGTATGAACCCCACCGCGTGTTCCAGACCCTCGATACCCTCAGATACGTCCTCGTCGGAGCGAATGTAGACGGTGGCGAAGGAAAGATCTCTCGTCGCCCGCACATCGGTCACGACCACGCCGTCGAGACGTGGGTCCTTGAGCGACCCGAGAAGGAGGCGCGTGAGTTCGCGCCGGAACAGTTCGCCCAGCCGTTCGCTCCGGTGACGATGGCTCACGCGCTCTCCCGCGCCGGGTAGCCGGCCTTCACAGGAACTCGGTCTCGGACTCGATGACCTGCGCCCGCGGGTCGGACCTCAGGAAGAGGTCGACGCGTCCGAGAACGGACTCGGCGTGCCGACGTTCGCCCGATACGACGCAGGCCGTGATCTCGGCCATCGAGGCCCGGTCGCGAAGCCCGGTCTCGGCGGCGGAAACCCGGAACTTCAGGATCGTGCGCTCACGCAGACCGCGGATCACCGACCGCTTCGCCTTGAGCGACCGGCAGCCCGGGAGGTGAAATACCCAGCGGCGCACCCCGATGACGGCCATGACGCCCCGCGGAAGGTCAGCCCGCCGGTGCTCCGGAGAGGGTGCGCGCGACCTCCACCACCTCGTAGCACTCGATCACATCGCCGACCTTGATGTCGTTGTAGTTCTCGATCGAGATGCCGCACTCGTAGCCGTCTTTCACCTCGCGCACATCCTCCTTGAACCGCCGCAGGCTGTCGATCCGACCCTGGTAGATCTGGATCTGGTCGCGCAGGAGGCGGATCGGAAGGTTGCGCCGCATCGTGCCGGACTGGACGTAACAGCCCGCGATCGTCCCCGCCTTCGGAACGCGGAAGAGTTCACGGATCTCGGCCATGCCGGCCGTGATCTCGCGCTGCTCGGGCGCGAGCAGCCCTTCGAGCGCGAGGCGGATCTCCTCGACCGCCTCGTAGATCACGTTGTAGATCCGGATCTCGATCGACTCCCGTTCCGCGGCGGCCGCCGCTCCGGCGTCGGGTCGGACGTGGAAGCCGACGATGATCGCCTCCGAAGTCGAGGCCAGCAGAATGTCGGATTCGTTGATGCCGCCGACGGCCCGGTGGATGACCTCGACCGAAACCTCGTCGGTCGACAGCCGCTCGAGGCTGTCGGAGAGCGCCTGGACCGACCCATCCGTGTCGCCCTTGATGACGACGTTGAGACGCGCGCCCTCGCCCGCCTTGACCGCGGCGAAGACATCCTCGAGCCGCGTTCCGGTCGCCCTGCGGCGGATGTCCTTCTCCCGCTCCAGTTGCTGGCGCCGCGAGACGATCTCGCGAACCCTCGACGCGGAGAGGGCGACGAGGGAGTCGCCCGCCTGCGGCACGCCCTCGATCCCGAGCACTCGCACGGGGATTCCCGGGCCGGCGCTCGTGACTTTTCGGCCCCGCTCATCGAGGAGCGCGCGGACGCGCCCGCCGTGGAGTCCGCAGACGAAGTCGGCGCCCACCTCCAGCGTCCCCCGCTCCACGAGCACGGTCGCGACCGGGCCCATGCCGCGGTCCAGCTGCGCCTCGACGACGGTCCCGCGGGCTTCTCTCTCCGGGTTCGCCTTCAGCTCGAGGATCTCCGCCTGGAGAAGGACCTTCTCGAGAAGGTCGTCCAGCCCTTCGCCCGTCTTCGCCGAGACGTCCGCGCCGAGAATCTCGCCGCCGAAGTCCTCGAGGACGACCTCGCGCGCCAGGAGTTCCCTCTTGACGCGATCCACATCCGCCGACGGAAGGTCGACCTTGTTCACCGCGACGATGATCGGTACCGACGCGTTCCGGGCGTGGCTGATCGCTTCGATCGTCTGGGGCATCACGGAGTCGTCGGCAGCCACCACGAGGATCACGATGTCCGTGACCTCCGCGCCGCGTGCCCGCATCGCCGTGAACGCCTCGTGGCCGGGCGTGTCGAGGAAGGTGATCGTCCGACCCTCCGCGAGGACCACGTGATACGCGCCGATGTGCTGCGTGATGCCTCCCGCCTCTCCCGCGATCACGTTCGTACTCCGGATACGGTCGAGCAACGAAGTCTTTCCATGGTCGACGTGGCCCATCACGGTCACGATCGGCGGCCGGGACACCAACTGGCTCTCGTCCTCGGGCAGGTCTTCGTCGTCGCTCGCGAGGTCCGCCTCGAACCCCTCCTCCCGGATCGCCGTGAAGCCGGCCTCTTCGCAGATGAGTTCGATCTGGCCGAAGTCGAGCCGCTGATTGATCGTCACCATGAGGCCGAGGTTCTTGAACGCCGAGGTGATGATGGCCTGCGGCGGGACCTCGATCAGGTCGGCGAGCTCGGACACGGTGAGGAACTCGTTGACCCGAACCGTCGCCTTCTCGGTGCGCTGTTCGAGTTCGCGCTGCTCGCGCTCCGCCTCGCGCTGCTGTTGCTGCGTTTCGCGACGCCGCTTCCGCGGCGAGGATTGCCCCATCGCGGCGAGCGTCTTGCGGAAATTCTGCTGGACGGCGTTTCGATCCACCCGACGCCGCTTCTTCCCGTCTCCGCCGCGAGATTTCTTGCGACCGTCGACGGTGTAGCCTTCGGCCGAGATTCGCACCTTGCCGCCGGGACCCGCCGAAGCCCTCGGGCCCGAGGGCGCGGGGGGGGCCGCGGGCGACGGCATGTCACGGCGGACCGGCTTCGGCCGACGCGCGGGGCGCGCCGGAGCGGCCGGCTCCTCCGCTGCCGCTTCCGTCTCCTCCGGTTCCGCTTCGAGTTCGGCGATTTCCGTCTCTGCCGACTCCGCGATCTCGACGGGCGCTTCCGCCGCCGCCGGCTCGTCCGCCTCCGGGGCGGGCTCCTCGGGCGCGTCGGCGGGCTCCGGAGCGATTTCGGCCTCAGGCTCGACTTCGGGCTCAGGCTGTGGCGTCTCGGTCACGACTTCGGGCTCGGGCCCGACCTCGGTTCCGACCCCGGTCTCGGCCTCGACCGGAGATTCGATCTCCGTCACACCGGTGGCCGCCGCAATTTCCTCTTCCGCCGTCTCGGGGGGCGGTTGGACCTCTTCTTCGGACTCGGTCTCCGTCGTCGCGGTCGTGAGCGACGCGGGAGCGGCCCTCCGCCGGCGACGGCGTCGCCGCACGGGGGCCGCGGTACCGGTGACCGCCTCACCCCGCCGCTCGCGCTCGAGCCGCGCATGAAGACGCGCCACACTCGCGGAGTCCACGCTCGACATGTGGCTTCGCACAGGCACATCCATCTCACGCAGCAACTGGATGAGGTGACTCGTGTCGAGTCTCAGCTCCTCCGCGACCTCGAAGACACGCTTCATTGTCCAGGCACCTGCCCTTCCGGATCTCCTTGCGACCCGGAGCTCTCGTCACGCCGCGAGGGCGCGCGCTCCCCTTCGAGAATTCGCCGCGCCAGCGCCGAATCCGTGACGCCGACCACAGCTACGTCGTTCCGTCCCAGCGCCCGTCCGAGCGCTCTGCGACTCGCCACCGTTACACGCGACGCCCGCCGCGCCTGTGGAGTCAGGCGGCCCAGCGCATGCCTCGATGCGTCTCCCGCAACCACGAGCAGGGCGAGCCTTCCCCTGCGCGCCGCGATGTCCACGGCCCGCGTTCCGAGAGCGACCCGGCCCGCGCGCGTCGCGATCCCGAGCAGGCTCAGGGTACCCCCCCGTGCCCGACCTCCGCCGCGCTTCAGGAGGTCCCCTCGCCCGAGGCCGCCGTGCTCATCGTTTCGGCCGCTTCCGCGGACGCCGCCTCCACAGGCGTAGCGGGCACCGCCGCCTCCGGGGGTGCATCCGGCGCCTCCGCCTCCGCGGACGCCTCGGCAGCGGTCTTCGCAGCCGCGGCGACCTCGGCCTGCGCCTCGTCCACAACGGTGAGTTCGTCGATGAGCGCTTCCAGTGTGTCCGCCTCATCGGGACCGATCCCCGGGACCTGAAGGAAATCGCTCCGATCCATGTCGAGGAGTCCGTAAAAGCTGCTGACCCCGGCCGCCTCGAGGGCCGCCAGCGTCGCCGGGGCGATCCCTTCGAGCTCGGAGAGCGGGAAGTCGGACATCTCGTACTCGTCGTCGCCTCCGAACAGGCCGGCCTCTCCGCCGCGCTCCATCCAGTCACGGCTGGAATACAGGTCGATCTGCCATCCGATGAGCTGTGACGCCAGCCGCACGTTCTGCCCGTTCCGTCCGATCGCCAGCGACAGCTGGTCCTCGTCCACGATCGCCGTAATGACGTGCCGCTCCTGATCCGAGATCACCTTGGCGACCCGGGCCGGAGCCAGGGCTCGGCGCGCGAAGATCTCCGGGTCCGGGTGCCACGGGACGATGTCGATGCGTTCGCCGCTCAGCTCCGACACGACCGCCTGGACGCGCGACCCCTTGAGGCCGACGCAGGCTCCGACCGGATCGACGGACTCATCGCGGGATGCAACCGCCACCTTGGTGCGTCCGCCCGCTTCACGGACGATCTCCTTGATGTCGACGATATTCTGGTAGATCTCCGGCACTTCGAGCGCGAACAACGACGCGACGAACTGGGGATCCGCCCGCGACAGGATGAGCCGCGGGCCGCGCGGCGTCTCCTCCAGCAGCTTCAACACGGCGCGGATCGGCTCGCCCTGCCGGAAGCGTTCCCGCGGGTTCTGCTCCCGCCACGGGATGATCGCCTCCGCTTCACGGGACCGGTTCAGCATGACGACGAGCTTTCCGCGCTCGCTCGCCTGCACTTCGCCGGAAACGAGGTCTCCCACCCGATCGTTGAATTCCATGCGGATCCGGTCGCGTTCTCCTTCGCGGATGCGCTGGATAATTCTCTGCTTGGCGGCCATGACCGCGCTGCGCCCGAAATCCCTGAAATCGACGGGGATCTCCATGAGGTCGCCGACCTGGAAATCGGGGTCATCCCAGCGGGCCTGCTCGAGCGTCACTTCCCGGGCCGGATCCTCGACTTCCTCGACGACTTCCTTGAGGACGACGATCGAGATGTCGCCTTCCTCGGTGACGTCGATTTCCGCTTCGACCGGACCGCCGAAACGACGGGCGAGCGCCGCATGGATCCCTTCGCGGATGAGATCATGCAACTCCAGCTCCGTCAGCGACTTGTTCGCCGCCATCATGCGGAATGCTTCAACGATCGGGATCTGATCGCTCATTGCGTCTCTCTATCTCCCACCCACGCCTCCAGCCGCGTCCCAGTCATAGACCAGGCGGGCGGAGGCCACGAGCTCCAGCGGGATCTCCACACGATCCCCTTCGATCTCCAGCGCGAACGTCCCGGGAAGTCCGTCCACCGTCCCGAGCAGCGTCCCTTCCAGTTTGCGGCCGCGGTCAGCCAGTGGGCCGTAGCCCCGCACGCGGATCCGCGACCCGGCGAAGCGGTCGTAGTCCGCAGCCCTGACCAGCGGCCGGTCCACTCCCGGCGACGACACTTCGAGCACCCAGTCGTCGGCCGCCCCATCTTCAAGTGCGCCACGCAGTTCCCTCGTCACCGCGACGCAATCGTCGACGGTGACGCCCGACCGCGCGGACGACGGACCCGGCCGATCGATCCGGAGCCTGAGCAACGGCCGGCGACGGCCTCCGCCCCGCTCCATCTGCACGACCTCGAAGCCGAGGGCTTCGACCGCGCGTTCGATGTCCGCCGAGTCCAGCATGACCGACCCTTTCGGCGAATCCGGTTCGCCCTACTGCAAAAAAAAGTGGGGCCCGTACAGCTTCCCCACTTCGAGTAACGCCATCGCCCGCCGGCCCGCGCGGACGTATGTGGACATGCGACCCGGAACATACGGCGGGGTCCGACCCGCTGCAACAGGCCGGGCCGCTTGTCGGCGCCTCCGGCTCAGTCGCTCCGCAGCCCGAGGAAGGCGGCCATCCGTCCCGCCGTCCCGCCGCTCGCGCGGTGCGAATGAAGGTCGCCGGGGCCGCACGACGTGCAGAAGCGGGAACTCGATAGGGCGTCGGGTGCGACGCCGGCCGTCGCGGCCTGGGCGGCGAGGATTCCCCTCAGATCGAGTTGCGCGCGCGTGCCGCCGAGGCCGAAAGCGGAAAGCACGGGGGTGTCGACCTCGTAGCAGCGCCCACAGATCGCAGGCCCCAGATGGACGCGGAGATCCCCGACGGCGTCAGGTGGGCGGCGGTCGAGGCCGCGAACGAGCCGGGAGATCGCGTGCGGCAGGATGCCGGCCGCGGCCCCGCGCCATCCCGCGTGGATCAGCCCGATGCGCCCGAGTTCGCGCGACCACAGGTAGACGGGTACGCAATCGGCGGCCGTCGCGGCCAGGAGCCAACCGGGCCCGTCGACGAGCTGGCCGTCCACGCGACCCGCCCGGTCGACGGTGCAGACCTCCGAGTCCGGGACGGGCGCGGCGCTGATCTCCCGAAGATCCGTGCCGTGGACCTGAGTCGGCACCGAGACCCGGCGGAAGCCGAGTTCCCGGGCGAGATCCGCGTAGACCGCGGTCACGCGCTCCGGCGAGGTCTCACCGACCGCGAGGTCTCCGCGCTCCGCCGTCGTGATCCCGCACACGACGTTCGGATCGAGCGATTCCCACTGCGACAACCGCAGCAGGCCATCCCTCGGGGTCTCCGCGACCTCCGTCATCCCCCTTCCGGCCCCACGCGTTCGATGCGGGCCCCCAGCGACGCCAGACGCTCGTGGATTCGCTCGTAGCCACGCTCGATCTGCCCGATATTGTGCACGCGACTCGTGCCTTCCGCCGCGAGCGCCGCGATGAGGAGCGCCATGCCGGCCCGGATGTCGGGGCTCTCGAGGATCGCCGCGCGCAGCGGCGAAGGCCCCACGACGACGGCCCTGTGCGGGTCGCAGAGGACGATGCGTGCGCCCATCGCGATCACCTTGTCGACGAAGAACATCCGCGACTCGAACATCTTCTCGTGGATGAGGACGGTGCCGCGGCACTGGGTCGCGGCCACCAGCGCGATGCTGATGAGGTCCGCGGGGAACGCCGGCCATGGCCCGTCGTCGATCTTCGGGATCTGGCCGCCGAGGTCGGGCTGGATCTCGAGTTCTCCCCCGCCGCGCACGACGAGCTGGTCATCGCGCCACGCGAATTCGAGGCCGAGGCGCTGGAATCCGACGCGCAGCGGGTCGAAGTGGGCCGCGTCCACTCCGGCGATCCCGAGCGTCGAGCCCGTCGCCGCCGTCAGGCCGATCAGGCTTCCGATCTCGATGTGATCCGGCCCGATCCGGAACGTCCCGCCTCCCAGATCCTCCACGCCTTCGATGACGAGCCGCGAGGTCCCGATGCCATCGATGCGGGCGCCCAGCGCGACGAGAAAGCGGCACAGATCCTGCACGTGGGGTTCCGTGGCGGCGTTGCGGAGCTCCGTCGTCCCCATCGCCGTCGCCGCCGCGAGCACTGCGTTCTCCGTCCCGGTCACGGACGGCTCATCCAGAAAGATGGAAGCGCCGCGGAGACGCGGAGCGCGCAGGAAGTAGCGGTCTCCGACGTCGACGGTCGCGCCGAGCGCCCGCAGTGCGAGCATGTGGGTGTCCAGACGGCGGCGCCCGATGAAATCCCCTCCGGGGTGCGGAAGCTGGCACGTCCCCAGGCGGGCGAGCATGGGGCCCGCGAGCAGCACCGATCCGCGGATCCGGCCGGCCAGGTCCGCGTCCGGGTTCGCCTCCGGGTTCACGCCGGCGGCGTCGAGTTCGAGAACGCCGGGCGCCGTCCAGCCGCCCTCGACGCCGAGACTGCGGAGGAGGTCGAGCAGCGTCTCCACGTCGGTGATGCGCGGGACGTTCTCGATTCGCACCGGCTCGCGCGCGAGGAGCGTGGCGGCGAGGATCGGGAGGGCGGCGTTCTTGTTGCCGGCCGGCGTGAACACGCCGCTCAGCTCGTTTCCGCCCTCGATCCGGTAGTACATCGCGCCTCCTCCCGCCCGTTCCCGCATCCGGCCCTGCAGCCCGTGGCAAACCCCCTGCTGCGTTCGAGCGGCGATGACGCGGGGTTTTGCCACGGACTGTCAGCCGGCACCGCGCGCCAAAGTAGCCGGCGGGCCGAGGGCGGCAAACGTCGCGGCAAACGCGGTTGAGCCCCACGGGAACCAGACCTATACTCTCCTCCCGTAGTCCTTCCGACCGTCCTTCGAAGGAGCCGCAGTGACCACATTCGAGATCGCGGTCGTCGCCGGGATGGCGGTCTGGCTCGTCGTCGCGCTGGCGATCCTCATCGTCCTGCTGCACGCGATCCGCCTGTTGCGGGAAACGCGGCAGCCTCTGGGACAGATCTCGGGCACGGTCACCGATCTGAGCGACCGCCTCAAACCCGTGCTGCACAACGTCGAACAGGCGAGCGATCAGGCTCGACGCATCGCGGGCCGGCTGCGGGACGACGCGGACGGCGTGGGACAGGCGCTGAAGAACGCGAGCGAATCCACCGGCCGCATGGTGGATCTGGTCGAGGAGCGGGTGGTGGAGGTCGCGGCGCTGCTCGCGGTCGTCCAGGAGGAGGCCGAGGAGACCTTCGTCACGACGGCCTCCCTGCTGCGGGGACTCCGGCGCGGCAAGGACAACGTCTCGACGGCGAAGCGGGTGGCTCGAGCCCTGGGGGACCGCGGCGGAGAGTGACCTAGGCCGGGCGCAGCCCGGCGTACGCCACGACGACCTTCTTCCGACCGACCTCCTCGAACGCGATGTCGGCTTTGGCCTCCCTCCCGAAGCCGTACACCTGCAGCACCTCGCCGGCCCCGAAGCGCGGATGTATGACACGTACGCCCGGCGTGAGCGCGAGCGGCACCTGTGAATCGTCGTAGTCATACTCGAGTTCGCCCGGAGGCGCCGACCTTCCACCCCCGGCGCGGCTGCCGGGGCCGCCGACGCGGCCGGATCCCCGCTCCACCCTCCTCTGCCAGGCGAAGGTGCGGTCGGGCTCCACCGCGCCTGCCCGGCGGGTGTGGCGCCGCCTCCAATGCGGCGCGGCGAGCCGCGGGAGCACGTGTTCCTCCGGGAGTTCGTCGATGAAGCTCGAGGGGGCCGAGCGGCTCGCCATCCCCGCCCGCCAGCGGTGGTCCGCGTACGTCAGGCTCAGCCGGTCCATCGCGCGCGTGACCCCGACGTAGAACAGGCGCCGTTCCTCCTCCAGCCCGCCCGGCGCCTCCATTGCCCTCGAGAGGGGAAAGAGCCCCTCCTCCAGCCCCCCCAGGAAGACCACGGGGAACTCGAGTCCCTTTGCGTTGTGCAGGGTGATCATCGTCACCGCTTCGCCATCGAAGTCGGCCTCATCGAGGTCGGAGCGCAGCGAGACGGACTGCAGGAACAACTCGAGATCCGTGGCCTCGTCATCGGGGTCCTCCACATCGTCGCGCTCGAACGCCTCCGCCGCCGCAAACAGCTCGCTCACGTTCTCGAGCCGGTCTGCGCCGTCCTCCTCCTCCGCCAACGCCGTGGCCAGGCCGAAGGTCGCCACGCACGCCTCGAGCGCCTCCCGGGCGCCGCAGGCGGGGAGCGAGGCCCGCACATCCGCGAGCCCGTCGGAGAATCGCCTCAAGCCGCGTGCCGCCATCTTCGGGATGCCGTCCTCGTGCCGCGCCCGCGCCGCGACGAGCGCGAGGGGCTCGACGGTCTCGTCCGCGTCGCCGCCCCCGCGGGCGAGATCCTCCAGCCGCTCCAGACTCTTCGCCCCGACCCCGCGCCTCGGCCAGCCCACGGCACGCAGGAACGCGACGTCGTCCGCCGGGTTCACGAGAAGGCGCAGATAGGCGATGACATCCTTCACCTCGCGACGTTCGTAGAACGGGACGCCTCCCACGATCCGGTACGGAATGCCGGACCGCCGGAACGCCTCCTCGAACGCCCGCGACTGGGCGTTGGTCCGATAGAGCACCGCGAACTCGTTCAGCCCCCGGTTGCCGCGGCCGGCCTCGATCTGCGACGATACCCATGCCGCCTCGGCCCGCTCGTCATCGCAGCGGACGACCTCGATCGGATCGCCGGCCTCCCGCTCCGTGTGCAGCCGCTTCGGTTTCCTCGCGAGGTTCCGCGAGATCACGGAGTTCGCGACCTCGAGGATCGACGCCGTCGAGCGATAGTTGCGTTCCAGCCGCACGACGTGCGCGCCGTGGAAATCGGCCTCGAAGTCGAGGATGTTCCGAATATCCGCTCCGCGCCATCCGTACACCGCCTGATCGTCATCCCCCACGACGCACAGGTTCCCGTGTTTCGAGGCCAGCGCCTTCACCATCCGGTACTGGGCGTGGTTCGTGTCCTGGTATTCGTCCACGAGCACGTAGGCGAAGCGGGCGGCGTAGCGATCCCGCACGCTGTCGACGGTCTCGAGCAGGCGCACCGTCTCGAAGAGGAGGTCGTCGAAGTCGTAGGCGTTGCGCCGCGCGAGCTCGCGCTGGTACGCCGGATAGACCTTCGTCACGACCTCCGAGAGCAGGTCGAAGGCCTCGGACTCGTATTCGGCGGGCCCCATGAGCGCGTTCTTCGCGCTGGAGATCCGGCCGCGCAGAGCTCGAGGCGCCCAGCGCCTTGGGTCGTAGCCCACCGACTCCATCACGTCCTTCAGCGTGCGGGTGGAGTCATCCTCGTCATAGATCGTGAAGGCGCGCGTGCGGGACGTGTGCGGGGCCTCAATGCGAAGGATGCGCGCGGCGACCGAGTGGAAGGTGCCGATCCACAGGCCCCGCGTGGAACGGCCGATGAGTCCCTCGATCCGTTCCCGCATCTCGCCGGCGGCCTTGTTCGTGAAGGTGACGGCGAGAAGGCGCGTGGGCTCCAGCCCCTCCTCGATGAGGCGGGCGGCCCGGGCCGTGAGCACCCGCGTCTTGCCGGAGCCCGCGCCGGCGAGGACCAGCAGCGGCCCTTCGCCGTGTTCGACCGCGTCCCGCTGCTCCGGGTTGAGGCGGAGTCCCCTCACGTCCCCCGTTTCCCGGGACGGTAACGCGGGAGTTCGATCCGGAAGCTCGCGCCCCGCCCCGTGTCCTCGAGGCGGATGGAGCCATCGTGCATGTCTTCGATGATGCGCCGCACGAGGGACAGGCCGACGCCCCAGCCATGCTTCTTCGTCGTGACGCCGATGTTGAAGATCTTGTCCCGGAGCGCGGGAGGGATTCCCGGACCGGTGTCGAGCACCCGGAACACCGAACGCTTGCCGTTCGGGCCGAGGTGGGAGATCACGATCCGGCCGCCATCCGGGGCCAGGGCGTCGATCGCGTTCTTGATCAGATTCTCGAACGCCCACTCCAGGAGCGTCGCGTTGCCCAGCACCTCGGGCGACTCGGGTTCCATCTCCACCGCGATCTCGATCTTGCCGGTGCGGGAGAGCGTGGGGAGGCGGGCCTCGAAGTACTGCCGGAGCTGGATGGCCGTGGCGCGCACGGACAGGGGCTCCAGCTTCGGCTTGTGGCCGATGAGTTCGAAGCGGCGCGAGACCTTTTGCAGGCGCGTCACATCCGCCGCCATCTCGTCGATGAGGTCGGGCTCCCCGACCTCCGATCCGCGCGGGCGCGGCCGCGCCTCGAGCACCTCCAGCCAGCCTACGAGCGAACTCAGCGGGGTTCCCATCTGATGGGCCGACTCCCTGGCCATGGCGGACCAGATACGCTCACGCTCGCTCCGGAAGGAGAGGAAGAGGAGCCAGCCGCCGCTGCCGAGGATCACGAGGAGCGACGCCGCCTGCAGCCACGGGATCAGGCGGAGGCGGCTCGTGAATTCGGGGTCGCCGAAATGGACCTGGAGGCCGGGTGCCTCGAAGGGCGGCCTCAGCGCGTCGAGCTCGGCCACGAATTCGCGCAGCGCCTGGTCGTCCGGGTCGCCGGCCGGGCCGCGCGGGAAGTCGTCGGGCAGGTGCGCCCAGCTGCTCGGATTGCCCAGCGTGTCCGTGATCACGATGGGGATGCGGAGGCGCCGGACCTGGGCGCCCACCTGCTGCGAGGCCTGATTCCATAGTTCGTTCTGTTCCTCGACCGTGAGATTGCCCGCCGCGGCCGCCGTGCTCACCGCCATCAACTGCCCGAGGACCGCGGCGTCGAGGCGGCGTTCCTCTGCCTGCTGACGCGAGAAGATGGCGGACGAGACGAGAACACCCGTGGACAGCACCGCGAGCAGAAGCGCGCCCCCGCGCCGGTTCCAGAGCCGGATCACCGGCAGAACTCGAGCCGCTCGAACCCGAGGTAGGGGTGGAGGATCTCCGGCAGCAGAATCCCCTCACCCTCGCGGAAGCCGGTCTCGAGCAGCACCACGATGAGCCGGGCGAGGGCCAGCGCCGAACCGTTCAGCGTATGCACGTGGGCGGGGCGTCCGCCGCCCTCGGGCCGGAAACGGATATCGGAGCGTCGTGCCTGAAAGTCCCCGTATGATGAACAGCTGGACACCTCGAGCCATGCCTCGACGCCGGGAGCCCAGATCTCCAGGTCGTACGTGATCGCGTTCGCGAATCCGAGATCGCCCAGCGGAAGCAGGACCCGCCGGTACGGGACGTCCAGCAGCTCGAGCACGCGCTCCGCATGGCGGGTGAGAAGCTCGAGTTGCGCCTCCGACTCCTCGGGACGGCAGATGCGGACGATCTCCACCTTGTCGAACTGATGGACCCGCAGGAGCCCGCGCGTATCGCGGCCCGCCGCACCGGCTTCCCGCCGGAAGCAGGGCGTGTGCGCGACGTACGCGAGCGGCAGGTCGTCCGCGGACAGCATCTCTCCGCGATGCAGATTCGTGAGGGGCACCTCGGCGGTGGGCACGAGGAAGAGGTCGTCGGGGTCCGTCCGGTAGGCGTCGTCCTCGAACTTGGGGATGTGCCCCGTCCCCGTCATCGAATCGCGGGAGACGACGAGGGGTGGCAGGACCTCCAGGTATCCGTGCTCGCGTACATGAAGGTCCAGCATGAACTGGACGAGCGCGCGGCTGAGGCGGGCGCCGCCCCCGACGAGGAGGGGAAAGCCGGAGCCCGCGATCTTCGCCCCGCGCTCGATATCCAGCAGCGGCGTCCGTCCTCCGGGGAGCGCGGAACCGCCGGGCTCCGCGTGGCCGTGCGTCGCCCCGAGGACCCAGTGCGGCGGCACCTCGCCCTTCCGCGGGGTGCCCCATTCCGCGACCGTCGGCCCCTCCCCTTCCTCGCCTGGCGGGACGCGGGGGTCCGGGATGTTCGGGATCTGCAGGAGGTGATCGCGCAGTTCCGCCTCGGTGCGCGCGAGGTCGGCGTCGAGGGCCTTGATGCGGGCGGCCACGCGGCGCATCGCGTCGATCTCCGCCGATGCGTCCTCGCCCCGGCCCTTCGCGGCGCCGATCTCCTTCGACGCGGTGTTCCGCTCGGCCTTG
Organism: Gemmatimonadota bacterium; assembly: GCA_022826685.1. Classification (GTDB taxonomy): domain Bacteria; phylum Gemmatimonadota; class Gemmatimonadetes; order Palauibacterales; family Palauibacteraceae; genus Palauibacter. The sequence goes on from JAJDUL010000041.1 coordinate 33,570, forward strand.
AGGACTTCCACTTCCCGGATCAGGCGGCGGCGGACCTGATCCGCCTTCAACGTCTCCTCGACGAGGCCCGCCGCGTGCTCGTCGCCGCGTTTCCGCATGGCGTCGCGGACGAGTTCGGCGTCGTCGCGGAGGGTTCTGAGGTCAAGCATGTCGATGCGGGGCGTAGTCGGCCGGACAGGGCGTCACAGGGAACCGTGCGTTCCCGGTTCGAGGACGATGTCTCCGCAGTTCGGGTTGACCAGATGGCGGAAGGTGATCGTTCCCTCTTCGGGATCGATGGAGAGAACCTGCAGCTTCGCATAGCGGCTGCAGGCGAGAAAATTGTTCGGGTCGACGCGACTGCGGGCGACGAGCACGTCCCCGGGCCGGACGGCGAGGGGCGCGTTCAGGGTGTACCCGTCCTCCGGGGCCTCGAGCACGGCGTCGAAGCGCTCGCCGGTGATCTGCAGACCTGCGTCCGTCACGCTGTCGGCGACCGCCGAAAAGGGGACGAGTTCCGCCGCCCCGTCCCGGATCTGGAAGAGGAAATCCCAGTTCAGCGTCTGGTCCACCCGGGCCGGAACCGCGAGTACGATATCGAAAGCGGGAGGATCTTCGAGGCGACCCGTGACGTAGTCATACAGCGTCACTTCCGTCGGCGTGAGCGGAACATCGCCGAGGAAGGCATCGAACGGATCGTCGCAGGCGGTCGCCGCGAGCGCGAGGATCAGCGCTCCGAGCCGTGCAGTCAGGCGGATTCGGTGTCGGGGTAACATGGCGCGAAAACTGTCGTCCGGGCGGGACTCGGGCAAGAAAAAACACCCGGACGAAGGCGGATCGACGGGCCGGATCGGCAACGTGGCGCGGCACCCGCGGCGTCCGTAGCTTGCCCGCGTCGCGGCCGGCCCGCGGCGGGAAGATCCCGCGCAGGCAACGGGCGGTTCGGAGGACGGGAGGGAGGCTCTGTCGGTGCACCTCGAGGCGTACTGCGCGGTCCTCGCGGGCGGGATCGGCCGCCGGTTCTGGCCCGCTTCGACCCCGGCCCGTCCCAAGCAACTCCTGCCCCTCGCGGGCCCCGACCCGCTCATCGACGATACGCTCGCGCGTGCCGTCGCGCTGGTGGGCGCCCCGCGCGTCCGGGTCGTCGCGGCCGAACCCCTGGTGGAACTCATGCGCCCGAGCCTCGATGCGGCGGGCGTCGATGCGCTTGTCGAACCGGGGGCGCGCGGAACGGGACCCGCCCTCGTCTGGGCGGCCTCCGAGATCGAGCGGGCTCAACCGGGAGCCCTGATGATCTCCATGCACGCGGACCACCGCATCGAGCCTGTGGAGGCCCTTCACGAGACGCTGCGGCCGGCGCTCCGGGCGGCCCGGGAAGGATACCTGTGCTGCGTCGGCGTGCGGCCGGACCGTGCGGAGACGGGATTCGGATACCTGGAGACCGGGCGGGAGACGACGTCCGGAGCACGGGAGGTGCGGCGCTTTGTTGAGAAGCCGGGTCCCGCGAGGGCCCGGGAATACCTGAAGTCGGGACGCTTCCTGTGGAACTCCGGCATCTTCGCGTGGCGGGCGGCCGATCTGATCGAGGCCGCCCGACGCTGCGCACGCGAACTCCAGGGGGCGTGGCCGGCCCTCGAGCGCGGCGATGCGGAGGATTTCTTCGCGCGTGCCGAGCCGGTCGCGATCGATGTCTGCGTGATGGAGCGCGCCGAACGCGTGGCTGCCGTCGAGGCCCGATTCGCCTGGGATGATCTCGGCGTGTGGAGCGCGCTCCTGCGCGCCCGGCAGGTGGACGAGGCCGGGAACGCCTCGGTCGGCTCCGCGCGTCTCCTCGACGCGGCGGACAACGTCGTGTGGACGGAGTCCCGCCGGGCCACGGTCATCGGGGTTTCGGGCCTCGTCATCGTGGAGGCGAACGGCGAACTCCTCGTGATGCCGCGCGAAGAGGCCGCGGGGCTGGACGCCCGTCTGCGAAAGATCGACACGGACTCCTCCTCCTCCGAACCGCCGCGTTGACGACGCTGGTCATGTTCGACGATGAGCGGGCGGACGGATGGGCGCCTTTCGCGCTCACCCGGCCGTGCGGCGAACTCGTCTTCGGCCGCTGGACGTTGCGCGAGCGGCTGGAACGGGTCGCGCGAATGCGCGTCGCCGGTCACGTGACGCGCCCCTGGCTGCGCCGGTACGCGGAGCCCGGAGCGCCGCGCTGCCTGGACGCGGGCGGGCTGGGTGCGCCGTGCACCGCATGGAACGCCCGGGCCGTGCCGTCACTCGAAGCGGCATGGAACCACGCGCCCGCCAACCTCTGGGTCGCCGGCGAGCTGGCGGGCGTCCGCCTGGGCGCCGGCGCGGAGCCGCCGCGAGCGGACTGGTTCGCCGCTCCGCGCCCGCGGTCCGGGCTGCCGGACCGCGAGGTGCCCGGCGCCTGGCTTCGATACCCGTGGGACCTCGTGTCGGCGGGACCCGACCGGCTCGGCGCCGACCTGGCGGCCAGCTCGGGCACGGAGGCGGCGGCGCTGCCGAGCGGCTGCTGGCGCCTCGGCGACGCCCCGATCCGCCTCGGCGAGGGGGCGCGTGTCGAACCCGGCGTGCTGTTCGATGCGCGCGAAGGCCCGATCGAACTCGGTTCCGGAGTCGAGGTCCGCGGCGGCACGCGCCTCGGCGGGCCGCTCTACGCGGGGTCCGGCTCGCAGCTCCTCGGCGGCCACATCTCGCGCTTTTCGGGCGGACCCGGCTCCCGTGTGCGGGGCGAAGTCGACCGCGTCACGATGCTGGGCCATTCGAACAAGGCGCACGACGGGTTTCTCGGACATGCGTACCTCGGCTCCTGGATCAACCTCGGTGCGTCCACCGTCAACAGCGATCTCAAACACACCTACGGCTCGATCCGGGTGGGACCGCCGGGCGCGCGACGGGACACCGGACTCATGAAGTTCGGCTGCCTGCTCGGCGATCACGTGAAGACCGGCGTCGGCACTCGACTCGAGACCGGCACGGTCGTCGGCGCCGGCTCGAGCCTGTTCGGAGCGGAGCCGCCGCCCCGGTGGGTGGAACCCTTCTCCTGGGGAGGGGGCCGGAGCCCGGACCTCCACCGCCGCGGCGATTTCCTCTCCACCGCCGTCCGGGTCGTCGAGCGCCGGGGACGCGAAGGAAGCCCGGAACTCCGGAACTGGCTGGGCGACGTCTGGGACGAGGCCCGCCGCTCATGAGCCTGACCGTCGCGTCGCTGGGCTCGGGGAGCCGCGGCAACGCTTTCCTCGTGCAGAGCGACCGCGCCCGCGTGCTCGTCGATGCGGGGTTCTCCGGGGTTCAACTTGCCCGCCGACTCGCCGAACTCGATGTGGAGCCGGAAGCCGTCGACCTCGTCGTCGTCACGCACGAGCACCGGGATCACGCCGCGGGCGCCGGCATCGGGGCACGCCGCTGGGGCTGGCGTCTCGCGATGAACCCGCCGACCCGCCGCGCCTGCGCTCCCCTCCTGCGCGGGCAGGAGCGATGCGAGGATCTGCCGCGCACGGGACTCGAGGTCGGCGACCTCGCGATCGAGGCCGCCCCCACCGCGCACGACGCCGCGAAACCCGTCGCCATCACGGTTCTGCACGGACCCACGGGCCTGCGGGTGGGGATTGCGACGGACCTCGGGAGACCGACGACACCCGTCCGCGTGGCGCTCCGGGAGTGCGCCTTTCTCGTCATGGAAGCGAACCACGATGAACACCGTCTTCGGGCGGCTTCCTATCCCTGGCGGGTCAAGCAGCGGATCGGAGGCAGTCGCGGACACCTCTCCAATCGCCACGCGGCCGAGTTCGCGCGCGAACTCGCGCACCCCGGGCTGGGCGGGATCCTGCTCGCCCACCTGAGCCAGGAGTGCAACGACCGGGAAACCGCTCTCGAAAGAGTCGCGGGGGGCCTCGCGCCGACGGGGTACGATGGGCTGTTGGATGCCGCCGCGCAGGAGGAACCCAGCCCGCGCTATGACGTGGTCGCGCTCGCGAGGGCTCGCGGCGCCGCCGAACAACTCTCTCTCCCGATCTGATCCCGGCCCGGGCGCGCAGGCCACGCGTCCCCGGCCCGCTGCCTATCGGAGAATCACTCGGAGCACGTCGTTTCCCACGGCCCAAACCATGAGGGCGAGGACGAAAACCATCCCCACCGTCGTGAACCGCATGCGCGCCTGGACGCTGAGCGCCCGGCCCCGGATCGCCTCGATCCCCAGGAAGAGGAGGTGTCCTCCGTCGAGGACGGGAATCGGCAGCAGGTTGAAGATGGCGAGATTGATGCTGATGATCGCCATGAAACTCAGGAGTTCCCAGAATCCCGCGCGCGCCGCGCGTCCGGAGATCTCCCCGATCAGGATCGGCCCGCCGACGTCTCGCGCCGAACTTCGTCCGGTGACGAGATCTGCGAGGAACTGAAGGACGGCGCCGCCCCAGTAGTTCGCGTTCGACCAGCCCTGCCCCAGCGCCGCGACGGGGCCCGCTCGACCTCCATCGGCGCCGACGGTGATCCCGACCCGCCCGACCGTCCTCGATTCTCCCGTGAGGTCCGAATACTGCTCGACCGCCTCGGGCGTCGCGACGAAGGTGAGCTGCTCCCCTCCCCGCTCCACGACGATGTCGACGGGTTCGCCGGCCCGGCGCTCGATCCGCATCGTCACCTGGGCGGGGTCGTGCACCGCCGCGCCATCCACGCGCAGGACCAGATCGTCGCTCCGAAGTCCCGCCTCCGCGGCGGGTGACCCCGGCGCGACCTCGGCGATCCGCGGCTCGAACACGCCACGCCCCATCGCGATCGCGGCGAAGGCGACGACCGCGAACATCCAGTTCATGATCACGCCGGCCGAGATGGCGAAAAAGCGGGCCCAGAGCGGCTTTCCGTCGAAGTCTCCGGGCCCCGGACGCGCTTCGCTCCGCGCCGTCTCGTGAGACGCGCCCCCGCCGCCGCCCTCGAGCGTCGACGTCACCTCCTCGTCCGCCATCCCCGCCATCTTGACGTAGCCGCCGAGCGGGATCCACGAGAGGACATACTCCGTTCCGCCGCGCCGGAACCCCACCATCTTCGGGCCCAGGCCGATCGAAAACCGCGGCACGTCGATCCCGACGCTCTTCGCAGCGGCGAAATGCCCCAGCTCGTGCACGAAGATGAGCACGCCCAGGACAATGAGGGTCACCAGAATCGTTACGATCACTCAGCGTCTCCCGACTTGGACTCCCCGTGTGGGTCGCGGGCGATGGCGCGCGCCCGCGCGTCGACACGCCGCGCATCCTCGACCGATTCGATGGCGCGCGACGAGAACCGTTCAAGTGTACGAAGCACGACGTCGGCGAGTTCCCTGAAGCCGACGTCCCCGGAGAGGAACCGCTCGACCGCCACCTCGTTGGCCGCGTTGAAGGCCACCGGAAACTCGCCTCCCGCGCTTCCCGCCGCGACCCCCGCGCGGAAGAGGGGAAAATCGTCCTCCCGCACGGGCTCGAACTCCAGCGGACCGTCCCGCACGGGGTCGAACCCCGCCTCCTGCCGCGCGTCGTCCAGCCGGTCGGGGTAGCCGAGAGCCCACAGGATCGGGATCTCCATCGATGGCCTGCCCAGCTGCGCCAGTGAAGAACCGTCCCTGAATTCGACGAGGGAATGGACGATCGATGTGGGGTGCACGACGACCTCGATACGCTCGTACGGGAGGTCGAACAGCGTGTGCGCCTCGATGACCTCGAGCGCCTTGTTCGCCAGCGTCGCGGAATCGATCGTGATCTTGGCTCCCATCGACCACGTGGGATGCCGCAGGGCATCGGCCGGCGTGACGGTGGTGAGCCGACCCGCCGGCCACTCGCGGAAGGGACCGCCCGAAGCCGTGAGGGTAACGCGCGCGACCTCCGACACCGGACGCCCGGCCAGACACTGGTGGACCGCGGAGTGTTCGCTGTCCACCGGCAGGAGTTCACCGCCTCCGCGGCGCAGCGCACGCATCACGAGCTCTCCGCCCGCCACGAGCGACTCCTTGTTGGCAAGTGCCAGCCGCTTCCCCGCTCCAAGCGCCGCCAGCGTCGCGTCGAGCCCGGCAAACCCGACGATTGCATTGAGAACGATGTCGATCCCCGGCGATCCGGCGGCCTCCGCGAGCGCATCGGCGCCGAACCGCCACTCTCCGGCCCATTGCGGCGCGAAGTCGTCCGGAGGCGGGGTCCCGAGTACGACGAAATCGGGGTCCCGGTCGAGCGCCAGCGCGTCGAGCGCCTCCCAGCTGCGGTTCGCCGTCAGGACGGCGGCGCGAAACCGCGCCGGGTGGCGGCGGATCACTTCGAGCGTGCCCGCGCCGACGGATCCCGTGGCGCCGAGGACGGCGACGCGCTTCACGCGAAGAGGACGAGGAAGAGGAACGCGGCCGGGACCGCCCACAGGATGGAATCGAGCCGGTCCAACATCCCGCCGTGCCCCGGAAGCAGACCCGATGAGTCCTTTACGCCGCACTCGCGCTTGAGGGCGGATTCCGCGAGATCGCCGACGATCGCCAACCCCGTCACGACCAGTCCGAAGGCCAGCGTGGGCGCCAGTTCCAGCGTCCAGAGCTCCGGAAGGAGGAATCGCGGATAGAGGACGGCGGTGGCGAGGCCCGCCAGCAGCGCACTCACGGCTCCCGCCACCGTCTTGTTGGGGCTGATGCGCGGGGCGAGCGGGCGCTTCCCGAGGGCTCGTCCGCCGAGGTACGCCGCGGTGTCGGCGAGCCACGTGATGACGACCGGAAGGAAGAACAGGAGCGTACCGGCCATCCGGCCGGCGCTCGCATCGGTGCCGGCCGGCAGCAGGAGTCCACCTTCGCGCAGGGGGAGCCCCAACGCGAGCAGCCCCCCGACGTAGAACACTCCGAACGTCGTGCAGGCGGCGGCACGGATCGGCCGCTCCGAAAGGTCCGCGATCACGAGCGCGAGCACGGGGAAGACGAGCATCAGGCCCACCGCATAGAATCCAACACCCTCGAGACCGCCCGCGAAAACGGCGAAGGGGAAGAGAAACGCCGCTCCCGTTCCCGGCAGGGCGAGAACTCGCGTCCCGGTACCGCGCATCATCGCGGCAAATTCCCGGTAACCGAGCGCCGCCGCCACCCCCAGCCCGGTGACGAAAACGACGCCGCCGGCGTAGGTCACCAGCGCGCAGAGGGGGACTCCGACACCCGCGACCGCGAGTCTCTTGCGGAGGTTCGAACTCATGCCGGACCCGGCCGCCTCACGTCTTCACCAGCCCGAATCTCCGCTCCCGGCGCCGGTAGTCGACGAGCGCGCCGAAGAGGTGCTGCCGGGTGAAGTCGGGCCACAGGACGTCCGTCACGAAGAGTTCGGCGTACGCGAGCTGCCAGAGGAGGAAGTTGGAGATGCGCTGCTCCCCCGAGGTCCGGATCAGGAGATCGGGATCCGGCCAGTCCCTCGTCAGGAGTTCGGCCGCGAAGAGTTCGGCATCGATCTCCTCCGGGGCCAGCTCGCCTTCCAGGCAACGCTGTGCGAGCGTTCGCGCCACACCCGCGAGCTCCGCCCGCGATCCGTAGCTGATCGCGAGGTGCACTTCCAGGGCCGTTCCGCCCTCCGTCGACGCCTCGAGCTCGGAGATCGCCCGGCGGGCCTCCCCGGGAAGCCGCAGCCGGTCGCCGAACACGGTGACCCGCACTCCGTGTCTGACCAGGGCTTCGCGCTGGCTCCGCACGTACTCCTGGAGGAGGGTCATCAGCGCTTCCACCTCCATTGAAGGCCGGAACCAGTTTTCGTCCGAGAAGGCGTACAGGGTAAGGTGGGCCACGCCGGCCTCCACCGACCCTTCGATGATCTCGCGCACCGCCGTCATGCCCGCGCGGTGCCCCTCCCATCTCGGCAGGCCACGCTGTCTCGCCCAGCGGCCGTTCCCGTCCATGATGACGGCGACATGGGTCGGCACTTCTCCCTGCCGGACGGTTTCCAGGGCCGCCGTCATGCCGTTCTTCTCCCCGCTCATGCGGCCCAAGCTCGCTCCGCACGGGCGGGGGTGTCAAAGCAGGAGGCGATCAGTCGATCTCCGCCCCGCCTCGCGCGACGCGCCGCATGCGGGGCGCCCCACCGAGGAAGGAATAGGCCTCGTATCCCGCGCGCTGCATGACCTCGGCCAGGTAGGCCGTTCGCACACCCTCGGTACAGCAGAGCACGTAGGTCGTGTCGCGATCGAGTTCGCCGAAATTCCGCTCGAGTTGCGGGAGGTCGCGACGGGTCGCCCCCGGCCAGTGCCAGGCCTCGAACGCGTCGCGGGCGCGGGTGTCGAGGATGACCGCGCCGTCGGGCACCTCGGCCACGTACAGGGACGCTCCGACCATGGACTCCGGACGCAGGGCGCGCACGTCGTGCACCGTCGCGCCGGCGACCGCCGCGCCCAGTTCCTCGAAGCCCACGGCCGACTCCTGCGCCTCCGCGGCCTCCGGCGATGACGCGGTGACCGGGCGTTGCGGCACGAGGTCGCAGTACTCGCGCACACGGGCGGACAGGTCGTGCGTGCCGATCTCCCGCGCCCGGTCGAGAATCTCCTCCTTGTGGAATCCGAGCAGGGGTCGGAGCACCGGAAGCGAGGAGGCATTCTCGATCGCGCGGAGATTGCGGAGCGTCTGCGAGGAGACCTGTCCGACCGACTCGCCCGTGACGATCGCCTCGGCGCCGATGCGTTCCCCGATCTTCGCGGCGGCCCGGTACATCATCCGCTTGAGGACGACCTGCAGGTATGCGGGTTTGGCGCGGGCCCGCATGGCCTCCACGACCGGGCCGAACTCGAGGACGTGCAGCCGGGGACGGGTTCCGTAGCTCCAGCGGTCGGCCAGCACCTTCGTCACCTCCACCACCATCCGCTCGTACGCGCTTCCGCCGAGGTTGCAGAAGACGTAGTCGAGGCGAATCCCCCGGCGCAGCGCCATCCAGGCGGCCACGGCCGAATCGAAACCGCCGGAGATGAGGGCGAGCGCATGTCCCTGTACTCCGAGCGGCAGGCCGGACGGTCCCCGAACCCGGTCCTCGTGAAAGAACACCCGGTCATCGCGGACTTCGACGAACACGGTGATGTCAGGATGCCCAAGATCCACGGTGGCGCCGGGGTTGAGGGCCGCCCCGAGACGCTGCTGGATATCCGAGGACGAGAAGCCGTGTGAACCGGAGCGGCGCGCCCGCACCGCATAGCTCCGGCCCCGCACGGACTCTGCGAAGAGGACCGTGCCCGTGGCGACGATCGTGTCGAGGTCCGCTTCGCACTCGCCGGCCAGCAGGGAACAACTGGACACCCCGAAGGTGCGCAGCAGGGGGTCGAGAAAGGCCGGGTTCGGGCCTTCGATATGGAAACGGCTCCAGCCGGGCTCGAGGACCGCGTCGATCCCTTCGGCCTCGAACGCGTCGCGCAGGTTGGTTGCGAGCCGGTTCTGGAAGCGCGACCGCGTCCGGCGCGCCTTGGTCGAGAGCTCGCCGGAGAATCGTACGAGGGCCCGAACGGGCCCGGCTCCGAGTTCGTGTTGCACCGCCATAACGAGTGGCAGGGGGGGGATTTGAACCCCCGACCCAGGGCTTATGAGTCCCTTGCTCTACCAAGCTGAGCTACCCTGCCGGTGGGTGGGCTATCCTACACGTCGTGGCGCTTGGGGCAAGCCGCCGGCCCCGGGTGCGTCCGGGCGCGGGTCTTGCCGCATATCAGGGTACGTTCACCTGCGGGGGCGTCGCGGAGGCAGCCTCCCCCCGGTCTCCCAGGTCGACGAACCGCACCAGGATCTCCTGCGGCCGGACGAACCCGTACCGTTCCCGAGCGACGCGCTCGATCGCCCAGGCGTTCGACACGAGACTGTCGGCCCAGGCCCGGATCGACGCGAGTTCATCGTTACGGGCCGTCATCTCCGCTTTCCTCGATTCGATTTCCCCCTCCAGTCGGACCAGATCGGCTCTCGTGTATTCTCCGCCCACCATCCAGTAGTACCCCGCTCCGATGAGGGCGATGAAGGTGATGGCCCGCGTGAGCCGACGGTTGGCCGCCTCCGCCATCACCGGCCTCCGTACACGGCGGCCCCCGCATAGGTCGCCCTCGAGCCGAGCTGTTCTTCGATCCGCAGCAGCTGGTTGTATTTCGCGACGCGTTCCGACCGGCACGCGCTTCCCGTCTTGATCTGCCCGGCGTTCGTCGCCACCGCGAGGTCCGCGATGAACGTGTCGGCGGTCTCCCCCGAACGGTGCGAAATGACGATGCCGAAGTTCGCCTTCGCGGCCAGCCGGATCGCATCCAGCGTCTCGCTCACGGTCCCGATCTGATTGAGCTTGATGAGGATCGCGTTCCCGATTCCCGCCTCGATACCGCGCGCCAGACGATCGACGTTGGTCACGAAGAGGTCGTCCCCGACGAGCTGAACGCGATCTCCGACCCGGGATGTGAGGGTTGCCCAGCCCTCCCAGTCGTCTTCGTGGAGCCCGTCTTCGATCGAGACGATGGGGTACGCGTCCAGCCAGTCCTCGTAGAGCGACACGAGATCCCGCGCGTCGAGTTCTCCGGCCTCACCGGCGCTCTCGAGCCGGTACGTTCCGGCCTGCGCGTCGTAGAACTCCGATGCGGCACAGTCGAGCGAGAGCGCGACCTCGGCGCCGGGCTCGTAACCCGCGTCGACGATCGCGGCCATGATGAGGTCCAGGGCCTCGCGGTTCGAAGACAGGTCCGGAGCCACCCCGCCCTCGTCCCCTACGGCGGTCGCATACCCTGCGTCCGACAGTCGGCGTTTCAGCGTGTGGAACACCTCCACGCCGACCCGAAGACCGTCGGAGAAACTCTGCGCGCCGAGCGGCAGAATCATGAACTCCTGTATGTCGACCGTGTTGTTCGCGTGCGCGCCGCCATTGAGGATATTCAGCATCGGGACCGGGAGGACGTGCGGATCACCGGCGCCGAACTGACGGAACAGGGGCGTCCCCGCCGAGGCCGCGGCCGCGCGCGCCGTCGCCATGGAGACGGCGAGGATGGCATTCGCCCCGAGGCGGCCCTTGTTCGGCGTGCCGTCGAGCCCGATGAGCGCGGAGTCGAGCCCGCGCTGGTCCGAGGCGTCGCGTCCCAGCACCGCCGACGCGATCTCCCCGCTGACGTGCGCGACCGCACGGCGAACGCCTTTGCCGTTGTAGCGCGCGGGGTCACGGTCGCGCAGTTCGACCGATTCGTGCTCTCCAGTCGATGCGCCGCTGGGAACGGCGGCGCGGCCGACCGCACCGTCTTCGAGATGCACGTCGGCCTCGACCGTGGGGTTGCCCCGCGAATCGACGATCTCGCGGCCGACGACCCGGACGATGGCCGTCACGGGACGCTTCGGCTTCGGTGATGTCTGGGGCGGTTCATGCAGGCGAGTCCCCTCCCCCCGGCGATCCGGACGATCGCGTCTTCCTCCACCCGTGCCGGAAGATAGGGTCCCGCGGCCCCGGAACAAGTCGCGCGCGGACCCATCCGCAGGCTATCCGGACGCACCGCCGCTCGATCCTCCCTCCGGGAGCATCGCCTCGATGGCGGCGCGGGTCCTGCGCAGCAACGTCTTCCGGTCGGCCGGCTCGGCGCCTTCCGACTGAATCGCCGGTCCCAGCCGCACGGTGATGGAGCCGGGCCTCACCCGCTTCGCTCCGGGTGGATAGATGCGCTGGCCGCCATCGAGCGCCGCGGGAACCAGGGGCGCCGGCGTCGCCAGGGCGAGGGCGAAGGAACCTCGCCGGAAACGCCCCAGCTCGCCGTCACGCGACCGGGTCCCCTCCGGAAACAGCACGAGAGTCAGCTGCTCGGCCTGCATCCGGTCGCCTGCTTCCCGAAGCGTTTCCCTCGCGCTGCGGGCCCGGTCGCGGTCGATGAGCACGTGCCCCGCGGAACGCATCCCCACCGAGAGCATCGGAATGTTCGCCAACTCCTGCTTCGCGATGAAGCGCACGGACGCGGGGAGACCCGCGATGAGCGCCCAGATGTCGAAGTACGACTGGTGGTTCGCGGCAATGATCTGAGTCCCGGAGGGATGGAGGTGCTCGAGGCCGTGCACCGTGACGCGCACACCTGCGCCCGCAAGGGCGGAGCGAGCCCAGCCGCGATTCGCACGATCCATCCAGGCCCGCCCGCCGCCGACGAGAGCAACGACCGCCGCCATGGCCCCGAAGAAGATCGTTGCAAGCACGAGCGTGACGTAGAAGATCGCCGTCCTGATCAACGCCCGCCCTCGAAATGATCGAATCCCGCGGGAAGCACCGCGTTCAACCGCCCGCTCACGGTCAGCCCTTCCCCTTCGCGCGCCCTCCCGACCCGTGTGAGCGGGAGATCGAAGGCGACGGCGAAGGCCCGCTCCGTCCCCTTCATGGCGCCGGCCGGTACGGCGAAGAGCAGTTCGTAATCCTCACCGCCGGCAAGGAGGAGGTGTTCCGCCGCCGGCGTCTGACGAAATCCGTCGAGGGCGGGGGCGGCCGGGAGGCGATCCGCCTCGATTTCCAGAGCGACTCCGGAAGCCGCCGCGAGGTGGCGCGCATCCCGCATCACGCCGTCCGAAAGATCGATCGCCGCGTGGATCCGGACCCGGTCCCGCAGCCACAGCGCTTCCTCGATCCTGGGGCGCGGGCGGTCGAAGTCTCGACGGGCCCGTGGGTCCGGCTCCAGCCCCCGCTCCAGATCGCGCAGGGCAGCCGCGGCCGCCCCGAGTTCGCCGGTCACCCACAACTCGTCGCCCGGGCGGACGCCGCGCCGCGTCGCCGGTGCCGCCGCGCAGCCGAGGACGGTGACGTCGAGAAAGGCGGGACCCGGCGACGCGACGAGGTCGCCGCCGAGAACCTCCGCGCCGACCCGCCCGGCGATCTCTCCCACGCCCCGTCCGAGCGCCGCGGCGATCTCGACGTCCAGTTCGGGGGGCAGCGCCGCCGCCACGACGAGGCCGACGGGGGTCGCGGCCATGGCCGCGAGATCACTCAGCGCCGACGCAGCCGCACGGTACCCGATCGTCTCCCACGTCATCCATTCGCGGCGAAAGTGGATCCCCTCCACGCTCGCGTCGCAGCTCACCACGACCTGCGTATCGTCCGGAGGACGGAAGGCCGCGGCGTCATCCCCCACCGGCAACGTGATGGTGACGGCCGGGTCCCCGCGGGGGGCGTGCGCGCCCGCTCCGTCCAGGAAGGCCTGAATGCGCGCGGTTTCGGGCCCCTCCGCGAGCGCCGGACCGGTGACGTTCATCCGACCTGGTTCCCGGTCGCGGCCCCGGGCAACGCGGGGAGGGCAAGGTTGACGCCCGGCCAGGCTCCGGATCGCAATCTTCCCAGCGCCCGCCGCGCCTCCGGCAGCGCATCCGGCACGTCCGCCGCGGATCCGCCAATCTCGTCCACGCCGCGCAGAATGGCGAGCGCCGTGAGCGTCAGGGCGGCGGACGCCGCGTCGGCGGGGCCGAGGCCGGACGCGAGGCAGGCGCCACAGACGCCGGTCAGCACGTCCCCCATACCCCCGCTCGCGAACGCCGGACTCACAAGCGTCGTCGCGCGCAGTTCACCCCCGGGCCGCGCCACCCAGGTCGGTGCGCCCTTGAGCAGCACGGTCGCCTGCGTCGCGTCGGCCAGCCGCCGGGCCGCGGCCGGGGCATCCCCGCGCACTTCGCCGACGGAGGTTCCGAGCAGCCGGGCCATCTCGCCGGGATGCGGCGTCAGGAGGACGGATCGCCGCGGAGCCGGCGGACCGAACGGCGCCCCTCCCTCCGCCGCCTTCGCCGAGAGCACGTTCAGGGCGTCCGCGTCGATGACCAGCGGGACGGACCCGACCTCCAGTACGCGCTGCATCAACGCTGTTCGCTCCGGCCCCGTTCCCAGACCCGGTCCGACCGCGACCGCGCCGGCCCAGCTCAGCGCCGACCGCACCGCTTCGGACGTGGACCAGTCCACGAATACGGCCTCCGGCACGCTGGTCTGCACGACCTCCCGGTTCTCCGGGGCGCTCACGACGCGCACGATGCCGGCCCCCGCCCGGATCGCCGCGCGCGCCGCAAGCACCACGGCCCCGGCCATGCCCCGCTCCCCGCCGACGATCGCGAGATAGCCCGCGTCGCCCTTGTGGCCATCTGCGGGCCGCACCCCGAGCAAGCCGGCCACCCACGCCGCCGTCACCGCCCGCGCCGACGGCGGCGCAGCCGGTGGCGGAAAGCCGATTTCAACGGAGACAAGGTCGCCGATGCGTTCGCGAGCCGGGAACTTCAGAAGGCCCATTTTCGGCCAGCCGAAGGTGATGGTCAGGTCGGCCCGAATCGCGGCACCCGGCACGCGGCCCGTCGTAAAGTTCACGCCGCTGGGACCATCCGCGGAGACCACGGCGACCCGGGCGGCGTTCACGCGCCCGATCATCCTCGCCTGGGGCGGACGCGGCGCCGACGTCAGGCCCGTCCCCAGGATGCCGTCGATGACGATGTCCGCCGCTGCAAGTTCCCGATCCAGCGCTTCCGACGGCTCGAGCGTCAGTTCCCAGCCCGCGAGGACGTCCGGATCCGGAGCGCGGCTTCCGCACTGGACGAACCCGACGGTTCGCCCCCAGGCGGAAAGGGTCCGTCCGGCCACGAGGGCGTCCGCGCCGTTGTGGCCGCTTCCCGCAAGCACCGCGACGCGACCGGCCGGGAACCGTTCGTGCACGTGCCGCGCCAGGGCGCGTCCGGCGTTTTCGATCAGCGCGCGTTCGGGTATCGCCCCCGATTCGACGGCGACGCGATCGATCTCCGCCATCTCGGCCGCGGTGGGTAGCCACACCTCCCGCGCGGCACAGCGCCACCAGTCCGCTGACGAGTAGGCAGGAGCCCGGCTGGCGGGACTCCGCGCGGTATCGACGGAGTCTCCGCCGGAGAGGTTACTTGTAGGACTGCTGGACGTTGCGTCCGAAGCTGATCTCACCGTTGTCGATCCGGATGTTGAACCCGCAGTCGGGGTTCGAGCAGACCCATGCCTTGTACCGGATCGGCGCCCCGTCGCGTCCGTAGTCCGAAAGCGGGAGCAGGACCCCCTTCGTGCAACTCAAGCACTCCGTGAACGGCCCCGAATCGGCCACGCGCTCACCCCCTCCCCTTCCAGTTCCTCCCCTACGCGCTCCAGGGGTAGCTGTCCTCAAAAGCTTCGTCGAAGCTGAAGAGCCCCTCGAAGTCCTCTCGCGAATCGTCGGGTTGTTTGATCAGCACTCCACATTCAACCAGCGCGAAGACGATCTCGCCGATGTCCGTCGTGCCGTGCACACCCCAATGTTCGAGTACGGTCCGCGCCAGAGGGCCGAACCGCTCCAGCGCGAGTTCCCGGACCGCGTCTGCGACCTCGGCGCCGCTGATGTGACGAGGCAGTTCGAGGCTGGACAGCCGGCGCTGGAGGGCGGAGAGCAGAAACAGGTATGCGGCTTCCGTATACCTGGGGTTGCCCTTCCTGATGCCCGTCAGAACCCCCGCTGTGTCCACCTTTTCTCACCTCGTCCCGGGCCCCTTTTTCCGGCCTTGGCGTGCACTGCCCACAAGGACATGAAGGGCAAAGTTAGACAGGGGAAAAAGTTGGCGTCAAGCTACGCTCTCGCCGCGAACGCCGTCGTTCTACGGATAAAGCGGGTAATCCGCGCACAACGCCCGGACCTCGGAGTCCACCGCCGAGAGCGTCCCATCATCGCCTTCGGAGCGCAGCGCACGGTGCATGAGGTCGGCGATTCTCTCCATTTCGTTCTCGCCCATGGAGCGGGTCGACACCGCCGCCGTCCCGATCCTGATGCCGGAGGCCACGAAGGGCGAACGGGTCTCGAACGGCACGGTGTTCTTGTTGACGGTGATGCCCGCCCGACCCAGGAGAGCCTCCGCATCCCTGCCGGTGAGATCCGTCGTCCGGAGGTCCACGAGGAGGAGGTGCGTATCCGTCCCTCCCGCCACGAGGTCGTAGCCGTGTTCGGCGAGCCGCCGTCCCAGAGCGCGGGCGTTGCGCACGACGAGGTCCGAGTATTCGCCGAACTCGGGGCGCAGTGCCTCCCCGAGTGCGACCGCCTTTGCGGCGATCACATGCATCAGGGGACCGCCCTGGAGTCCGGGGAACACGGCCTTGTCGACCGCCTTCGCGTGCTCCTCGCGGCACAGGATGAGCCCGCCCCGCGGCCCGCGCAGCGTCTTGTGCGTCGTCGTCGTCACGACATCCGCGTGCGGCACCGGGGATGGATGGTGTCCCGTCGCCACGAGACCCGCGATGTGCGCCATGTCCACGAGGACGGCGGCGCCGCATTCCTCGGCGATCTCCGCGAAACGGCCGAAATCGATGCGTCGCGGGTAGGCGCTGGCGCCCGCGATGATGACGGAGGGACGCACCTCCAGCGCGGTCGCCCGGAGGGCGTCGTAGTCGATCGTCCGGTCCGAGGCTCGCACTCCATAGGGGACGACGCGGTACCAGAGACCCGAGAAGTTCACGTGCGAACCGTGCGTCAGGTGCCCGCCGTGCGAGAGATCCATCCCGAGGAGCGTCGCCCCGGGTTCGGTGAGCGCCTGAAGCGCGGTCATGTTCGCTCCGGAGCCGCTGTGCGTCTGGACGTTGCTGTGGTCCGCCCCGAACAGCCGGTGCGCGCGCTCACGGGCAAGATTCTCGACCTCGTCCACGAACTCGCAGCCGCCGTAGTAACGGCGCCCGGGATAGCCCTCCGCGTACTTGTTCGTCATCACGGAGCCGGTCGCCTCGAGCACTCCCCGCGACACGAAGTTCTCGCTCGCGATCAACTCGAGACCCGTGCGCTGTCTCTCGAGCTCCCGGTCAATCGAGGCCGCCACCGCGGGATCCGTCTCGCGGAGCGGGCGTGGGTCCAAGGCGCCGATGGCTCTGCGTTCGGCCGTCGCACTCACACGTATCCCCTCTCTCTGTAGAGTTGCCGCGCGATCAGGCTGCGGTGCATTTCGTTGGCTCCCTCGTAGATCTCGGTGACCTTCGCGTCCCGGAAGAGACGTTCGACGGGGTATTCCCGCGAGTATCCATAGCCCCCGAACACCTGCACGGCTTCGCGGGCGTTCGTCATCGCGGTCTCGCTCGCGAACAACTTGGCCACGCTGGAGAGGCGGCGCGCCCGCGGGTCGCCCAATGTGTGCGCGGCGGCCGCACGCTCGAGGAGTCCCCGGGCGGCCTCGAGCCGGGTCACCATGTCGCCGAGCTTGAATTCCATCCCCTGAAAGTCGCGAAGTGAACTCCCGAACTGGCGTCGAGTCTCCGCGTATTCGAACGCCGCGTCCACCGCAGCCGAGGCGATCCCGAGCGCCTGCGCCGCGATCCCGAGCCGGCCCGCCTCGAGGCCTTCGAGCGCGTAGCTGAAGCCCCGGTTCACCTCTCCGACCATAAGTTCTTGCGGTAAAAAGACATCCTTCAGAGACAAAGCAACCGTCTCCGAACCTCGCTGTCCCATCTTTTTCTCTTTCCTGCCGACCGACAATCCGTCCGTCCCGGCCGGCAGGAGAAAGGCGCTGATGCCCCGCGATCCACGCCGGTCATCCGCCGTGTCCGTCCTGGCGAAAATCAACACGACATCGGCGGACGCGCCGTTCGTCACCCACATCTTCTCCCCGTTGAGAATCCAGCCGCCGTCCGCGGGTGTGGCCTGCGTCCGAAGCGCCGCGGCATCCGTTCCGGAATCGGCTTCGGAGAGGGAGAAGGCGCCGAGCAGCTCTCCACTGGCCATCCTGGGGAGCCACTCCTCTCGCTGTGCCTCGCTTCCCCGGCGCAGGAGAATCGCGGCGGCGAGCGAATTGTGAATGCTGACGGAGACCGCGACCCCGGCATCGCCCCACGCGAGTTCCTCCAGCACGTAGAGGTACGTGACGAGATCGAGCCCGAGGCCGTCGTACCGCTCCGGCACCCGCATGGCGAGGAAGCCGAGCTCGCCCAGTTCCCGGTGGATCGCGGCATCGAAGCGGTCCTCGTTCGCGTCCCGGGCTTCCGCCGTGGGCTGCAAGCGCTCTTCGGCGAACTGGCGGGCGAGCGTGAGAATCTGCTCCGCCTCGGAGGAGAGTTCGAGGGCAGACCAGGAGCGGCGGCCGGTCATCATGCCGCGGGGTAGTCGTAGAAGCCACGACCGGACTTCCGGCCCAGCCGTCCGGCGGCGACGTACTTCGCGAGCAGCGGACAGGGACGGTACTTGGAGTCGCCGAGTTCCGCGTGCAGGACGCGCATGATCGCGAGGCACGTGTCCAGTCCGATGAGGTCGGCGAGCGCAAGCGGTCCCATGGGGTGGTTCATGCCGAGCTTCATCACGGTGTCCACCGCCTCGGCCTCCGCCACGCCCTCCATGAGACAATACACGGCTTCGTTGATCATCGGCATCAGGATCCGGTTGGCGATGAAGCCGGGATAGTCGTTCGCCAGGACCGCCGTCTTCGAGAGCCGCGCGCAGAGGCCGAGTGTCAGGTCGGCCGTGTCGTCGGAGGTCTCGAGCCCCCGAATGACCTCGACGAGACGCATGACGGGCACGGGGTTCATGAAGTGCATCCCGATCACGCGCCCCGGGTCGGCGGCGTGCGAGGCGATGAGGGTGATGGAGATCGAACTCGTGTTCGACGCGAGCAGCGTCTCCGGACTCACGACGGCGGACAACTCCTCGAAGAGCCTGAACTTGAGCGTCGGGTCCTCGCTGGCGGCCTCCACGACGACTTCCGCGTCACCGAGCGCCCCCAGCGACCGCTCCGTCGTGATCCGGTCGAGCGCCGCCCCGGCCTCTTCGGTGGAGATGAACTCCCGGCGGGCCTGGCGCTCGAGGTTTCGCTCGATGGAGGCGCGCGCGCGGCCGAGCGCTTCCGGCGCCACGTCCACGAGGCGGACCTCGATGCCGGCGAGCGCGAAGACGTGGGCAATGCCGCTTCCCATCGTCCCCGCGCCGACGACGCCGACGCGCGACACTTCACCCGCTCGCATCGAGACTCCCACCATTGTCATCGGGGCTTCCCGTCGTCGTCGACAACCGGGAACCGGATCGGCTTCGCGACCCCGCGACCCGCCACAGCCACGCGGTCCCGAGTACCGTCACGAAGGTGATCATCAGCGCCCCCTCCGGCCCGAACGCACCGCCCGTCCACAGTACCGGGCCCGTGACGGCGGCTTCGAGGCCGGAGACCGACACGTCGAGCCCGCTCACGGGCAGACCACTCGCCGCCATCACCCAGTTCCAGCCGAAGTGGAGCCCCGTGACGAACCACAGGCTGCCCGAACGCCAGTACGCCACGCCGAGCAACACGCCGGCAAGCGTCAGGTTGACGAGCGCGAGCGGTGTCACCCCCGGGTTGGCGCCGTGCACGAGGCCGAACGCCACCGAGGTCGCGGCCACGGCGGGAACGGGCCCGAACCGGAGGTGGAGGACGCGGAACGGATACCCGCGAAAAAGGAGTTCCTCCGTGAACGCCGCCACCAGCAGGAGGGCCGAGATGTTCAATCCCTCGAGGATCGGTGCGGCTGACACGGTCCACGAGACCCAGCCCGGTGCGATCAGGGCGAGAATGGCGGCGCCGATGATCGCTAGGCCCGCCAGCACGCCGGAACCGAGTTCCAGGAGGCCCGGTGGTCCGGGCCTCAACCCGAGCGCGGACAGTGGACGCCTGTCGATGCCGACCGCCAGCAGCCAGGTGGCCGCGCACGCGGCGACGAGCACGGGCGCGACGGTCCGCCAGTCGATGGACTCCGCCGCCTCGGCGCCCGGCAGCCCGGCGATGACCGCGGTCGCGAACCCGAACACGAGCCCGAAGGCGATGAAGAGACCGGCGAATGCCGCCAGCCGCCCGGCCCAGGCCAAGCCTTCGGGCTTCACGTTCATCGCCGCTCCACGCTCAGCGCGACGGCGTTGCCTCCGCCAAGACACAGGGTGGCCATCCCCTGCTCGACGTCACGGTCCCGCATGGCATGGAGGAGCGTCGTGAGGATCTTCGCGCCCGAAGCCCCGATCGGGTGACCGAGGGCGATCGCCCCGCCGCGGACGTTCACGCGACCGAGATCCAGCCCCAGTTCGCGGGCGTCCGCGAGACACTGCACGGCGAACGCCTCGTTCATCTCCACGAGTCCGTAGTCGGCGACCACCGTCCCATCGAGCGTCATGAGCTTCCGCACGGCGGCGACGGGCGCGAAGAAGAGGTCGCGGGGCGCCATCGCACCCACGGAATAGGCCCGGATCCGCCCGAGGACCGGAAGGCCGTGCGCCGCGGCGTACGCTTCGGACGTGACGAGCGTGGCAGCCCCCCCGTCGTTGAGGCCGGGCGCGTTTCCGGCCGTGACGCTGGGCTCGGTGACCTCCGGCGGAGCATCGCCCGCGAAGGCGGGCCTCAGCTTTGCGAGCGCCTCGAGCGACGTGCCGCGACGCGGAGGCTCGTCCGCCTCGACCGTCACGGTCCCCCGGCGCGTCTCGATGTGGACGGGGACGACTTCCTCGGCGAATTCCCCCCCATCGATCGCGCGGATCGCCTTCTTGTGGCTACCGAGCGCGAAGGCGTCCTGGTCCTCGCGGCTCACGCCCGCCTTGTGGGCCGTGTACTCGGCGTGGCCACCCATGTGACAAGTACCGAAGGCGCACCACAGACCGTCGTGTATGAGACCGTCGACGAGCGACCGGTCTCCGAACTTCACTCCCTCCCGGTGTCCCCGGAGGAGATACGGGGCGTTCGACATCGACTCCATTCCGCCGGCCACGACGACCCGGGCGTCACCCGCCTTTATCGCCTGCGCCGCCAGCATGACGGCTTTCAGGCCGGAACCGCAGACCTTGTTCACGGTCACCGCCGGGACCGTCACGGGCACCCCGCCCCGGATCGCCGCCTGGCGGGCGGGCGCCTGTCCGACCCCCGCCTGCACGACGTTCCCCATGATCACATCGTCGATCTCCTCCGGGTCGACGCCGGACCGGTCGACCGCTGCCGAAATCGCGAGACCGCCGAGATCCGGGGCCGCGAGGGAGGAGAGTCCGCCCATGAAGCGACCCGTGGGGAGCCGCGCGGCGGAGACGATGACCGGGGTTCTTTCGCTATCGCTCATGTTCCATCACTCATGCCGTCGTTCGTGTTTTTCAACCCGTTCGGAAGGCCGATCCCGCCGTTTGTCGCGCTCGCGTCGCGGAACCGGCCCGAGAGCTTTTCGGAGCGCAGGCCACGTCGTCCAGCCACGTCGTTCCGCGTCCTCGAGCATGCGGACGAGGATCCGGGCCGTAGCGACCGCGTCGCCCCGCGCGCGGTGCCGTTCGCGGATCTCGATCCCGTAGTAGTCGGCGACCGAGTCCAGGCCTCGACGCTCGAGTCCCGGCAGCAGCCGGCGCGCCATGTGAACCGTGCACAGCCGAGGTCCGCGCGGCAGGCCGGCCCCTGCCCGCCGCATCTCGGCCCGCACGAAACCCCAATCGTACGCCGCGTTATGTGCAACGAAAACCCGGCCGCGCAGGTGCTCGCGCACCGGATCGCAGATCTGGGAGAAACTCGGTGCCCCGTGCGTCATCTCCGTGCGGATGCCGGTGAGGCGCGTGATCCATGGGGGAATCGCCACGCCGGCATCCACGAGCGTCGAATAGCATCCGCCGATGGCGCCACGATCCACGTCCACGATCGCGATCTCCACGACCCGGCCGTTCCCCCCCGCGACACCGCCGTTGGTCTCGACGTCCACGACCGCGTATCGGAGGTCGCGCAGCCCCCTGGCCGCCGCCTTGCGGGTCCGCCGGCTTTCCCCGGCCAGCCGCCAGGCGTCGCCGTCCTCCCCGTCGCGGGCGACCTCGGGAATCCCTTCAAGCAACTGTGCGACGAGCCGCCCGGCCATGGTCGGCGGACACCCGTGCATTCCGAGCACCTCGGCGGCGAGATCCACGGACGAGCGGGGACCATCCTCGAGGCGGCGCAGCGCCTTGCGCACCAGCACCCCGTCGGGCGCGAAGTGCATGCCCGTCACCCATCGCTCCCGGTACGCCGACCCGCCTCGGACATCAGGTAGCTCAGGCCTTCCAGTTCGAGCACGATGTCCACGGTCCGGATCGGCACGCCATTGACCTCGGAGAGTTCGATCGGCGCGAAGTTGAGGATCGCGCCCACCCCCGCGCGCTCGAGTTCCGCAGCGACCTCGGCGGCCACCTCCGTGGGGGTTGCGACGACCCCGATCTCCGCTCCGCACTCCGCGATGGCCGGCCGCAGTTCCCTCATGGGACGAATCCTGAGCCCGTGCGCCCGTGTCCCGATCTTGGCCTCGTCGACGTCGAAGGCCGCGACGACATCGAAGCCGCGCGCCGCAAGCCCGCCGTACCCGAGCAGCGCGGACCCGATCTTGCCGACACCCACCAGCGCGAGCCGCCAACTGCGCGAAAGCCCGAGGATTTCCTCCAGCGCCCGGACGAGCCCGTCGACCGAGTATCCGCGCCCGCGTTTCCCGAACGAGCCGAAGTGGCTCAGATCTTTCCGGACCTGGGCCGAGGTGGCCCCTGAAGGTTCGGCAAGCTGCGAACTGGACACGAACTCGACGCCGGCTCGCTCGAGGTCGCGCAACATGCGGAGATACAGGGAGAGGCGCCGAACCGTCGAATCGGAAATTCTGCCGCTCATGCCCGCCCTTGTGAAAGGTTTCACAAACCAAGATAGGGCCGGCCCGTGCTCAACTCAACGCGACGCGCCCCCTTCCTTTCCGGCCCGAAGCGCCGCCGCCAGGCGCACGAAGGTCGGAGGATCCAGCATCTCGGGTCGCACCGCGGGATCGATCGAGAGTCGCCCCAATACCGCATCCACATCTCCGGCGAAACTCAGCTCTGGAGCCGTGCGCAGCGTCTTCTGGAGTTGCTTCCGGCGGCGGTTGAAACACGCGCGCGTCAGCGTCCTGAGCGCCACGCGGTCCACGTCGGCGGCGTCCGGCCGCGGTTCCAGGCGAACCACCGCCGAATCGACCGCGGGGACGGGACGGAACGCCTGGCGGCCCACCCGGAAGGCAAGCGAGGCGACGGCGATCGCCTGTACCCCCACGGAGAGCGCGCCGTACGCCTTGATGCCCGGCGGCGCGACGATACGTTCCGCCACCTCTCTCTGCACCGTGAGCACGATACGACCGGCCGCCGGCTCGAGTTCGAGAAAGGTGAAGACGAGAGGCGACGTGATGTTGTAGGGGACATTCGACACCACGCGAACTGCGGCGGCATCCCGCACGAACTCCGAGAGTCCGATGCGAAGCGCGTCGCCTTCCACGACCTCCACGTCCGGCCGGTCCCCCCAGCGGGCGCGGAGCCCCCGGGCAAGGTCGTGATCCTTCTCGACGAGGATGAGGCGACGGCAACGGCCGACGAGGTACTGGCTGAGCTCTCCGTGCCCCGGTCCAACCTCGAGCACTACATCCGCGAGCCGCGGTTCGAGTTCCCGCACGATCTTGCGCTGGATGTTCGGGTCGACCAGGAAGTTCTGGCCGAGCGCGCGCTTCGGCCGGGTGCCCTCGGCCTTCCCGGCGCTCACAGGGAAGCCGCGACGGCCGTCCGATCGTCCAGCCTCATCTCGTCATCGCTGTCCGCGAAGAGGGCCGCCACGAGGAGCTCGGGATCGAAGTCCCCGCGGTCGATACACCTCCGCACCCGGGCATCGGGCGTCTCGAGAGGATCGCTGAGCTCGGCGAGACCATCGGTGAACGCCAGCAGCGTTTCCCCGGCCGACGGAACCCGTGCCTGCCGGTACGACCGAACGGTCGCCACGCCGATCGGGGGATCCAGCGCGGCGAGACGGCGTGTCCCGTCCGATCCGAGCAGGTACGCATACGGGTGGCCCGCGTTCGCGTAGCGCAGTTCTCCACGCTCGGGATCGATGACTCCGTAGACGAGCGTCATGTACATCTCGGTCGCGTCGAGCGCCGCCCGGAGCTGCCCGTGCATGGCGTCCAGGACGGCCGCGGGCTCGGTCTCCACGCCCGTCGCCAGGACCACGGCACTCAGCGTGCGGGCCATGATGAGGGCGGCGGAGGGACCGTGTGAACTCACGTCGCCGAGCATGACGCCCAGACAACCGTCCGCGAGCCGGACGAGGTAGTAGAAATCGCCGCCCAGGGAGAGCGCGGGATCGCACCGGGCCGCTATCCGTCCGAGATCGCGAAAATCCTCGGGGGGCGGCAGAAGTTTCAGTTGCAGATCCCGTGCGATCTCCAGTTCGGCCAGCACGCGCTCCCGGCGCAACCGTCGTGCGAGGAGGCGCTCCCGCGAATGTTCGCCCTCGGCCACGGCGCCGATCCAGCCCGCGAGCAGCGTGGCGGCGGCATCGCCGCTGCTCGCCGGCTCGTGGACGAGCCGCAGCCGTCCCGCATCGCCCAGCGGCCACGTCTCCCGAACCTCCTGCGGGCCGTTCGACTCCTCGTCATTCTCCCAGCTGTCGAACAACACCTGCGAGCCGTCCTCGAAGCGCCGGTCGAGGCGAAATCTGAGACCCGTGACATCGGCGAAACGCCTCAGGAGGGGTTCGATCCTCACAAGGGGATCCGGCGCGCCCCGGAACGAGAGCGTGACCCTGTTGCCGGTTTCGTTGAACGTCACGCCATCGGCGAGCTGCCTCAGCAGAAAGAGGCCCCGCCCCCGCGGCCGCCCAATGCCCTCCTCCGATACGGGGTCCGGCACGGCATCGGGATCGAATCCGCTCCCCCCGTCCGAGACCTTCACGCGCAGCCCGTCCGCGTG
>JAJDUL010000003.1 GCA_022826685.1 Gemmatimonadota bacterium
ACGGCGCACGCGAACGGCCCGTTGCACTTCGACGGCGTCGTGGAGATCAGCGGCGAAGGGCACGAGGGGTCCGCCCACTTCGGGCAGCCGTGGCTATGCCGCTGCGGCGCATCGAAGAACAAGCCCTTCTGCGACGGGTCCCACAAGGAGATCGGATTCGAAGCGGAGGGCCTCTAGGGCGTGGCCGAGCCGGGGCCGCTTGCCTTCTATCCCCTCCTTTACGTGGCGTGGGCCGACGGGGAACTCGCGGCCGAAGAGCTGGAACTGCTGCACGGACACCTGCGCGAGACGGGGTTGCGCGAAGGAGCCCTCGCCGAGTGGCTGAATCCCGACGCTCCACCCTCGTCGGAGCGGCTCCTCCACCTCGTCGATGAGGTGCGGCGTCGGGCGGCGGAGGTCTCGCCCGAGCGAAAGCGATCCCTCACCGAACTCGGCATCGCGATCGCGGAGGCCGACGGGGAGCACCCGACGCGCGAGGAGCGTGCGGCCATCCTCCGCATCGAGGAGGCGCTGGGCCTGGGCGGTCCGGACGCGGTGGCGACGCTCTTCGACCCGGTGCGGCCGATCGCGCCGCTCCCCGACGTCCGGCCCCGGTTCGACCCCGACGCGATGGCGCGCCTCCTCGGCGGTCCGGCTCCGGAGACCCGGCGGCGCGTGTGTGCGCTCCTTTCGGACGGCCGGTTCGAGACGGTGGCCGGGCTCTCGACGGCCGACTACCGGACGCAGGTTTCGGAGTGGTGCCGGGAGCTCGCCGACGAGGGACTCGGGGCGCTCAGCTACCCCGCGGAGTTCGGGGGCCGGGACAATCCCGCGGCCTTCATCGCCACCTTCGAGACGCTCGCCTTCTTCGACATCAGCCTGCTCACGAAGTTCGGCGTCCAGTTCGGGCTCTTCGGCGGCAGCATCCACCAGCTCGGGTCGCGGCGACACCACGAGAAATACCTGAGAGACGCGGGGACGCTGGCGCTCCCGGGGTGTTTCGCGATGAGCGAGACGCTGCACGGGTCCAACGTCTACGACATCCAGACGACGGCGGTCTACGACCCGGGGACGCGGGAGATTGTGGTCCACACCCCGGTGCCGGGGGCGCGCAAGGACTACATCGGGAACGCGGCGCGGGACGGGCGGCTCGCCACGGTGTTCGCCCAACTGGAGGTGGGCGGGGAAGGGCGCGGCGTGCACGCGATCCTCGTCCCCATCCGCGGCGAAGACGGGGAGCCGCTGTCCGGCGTGACGATCGAGGACTGCGGGGAGAAGCTCGGCCTGAACGGCGTGGACAACGGACGCCTCCATTTCGATCGCGTGCGCGTGCCGCGCGCGAACCTCCTCGACCGCTTCGCCTCGATCGACGATGAGGGGGGCTATCGAAGTCCGATCGCGAGCCCGGCCCGGCGCTTCTTCACCATGCTCGGCACCCTCGTGAGCGGCCGCGTGGCCGTGGGGAGCGCGGCGCTCAGCGCGACGAAGGTCGCCCTCACGATCGCGGTCCGGTACGGTGCGCGGCGCCGGCAGTTCGGTCCGCCGGGCGAGGCCGAGCGGATCCTCCTCGACTATCCCGCACATCAGCGGCGACTGCTCCCGCGCCTCGCCACGACGTACGCGCTCAATTTCGCCCTCCACGACCTGCAGGCGGAGTACCTGGCCGCGGTGACCGCGGAAGACGAGGACTCCGGCGAATCGGAGATCGGCGCCGGGGCGGACCGACGACGCCTCGAGGCGGCCGCGGCCGGGCTCAAGGCCTGCGCCACCTGGCATGCGACGGACACCATCCAGGCGTGTCGCGAGTCGTGCGGGGGGCGCGGATACCTCGCGAACAACCGCTTCGCGGCGCTCAAGGCGGACAGCGACGTCTTCACGACCTTCGAGGGCGACAACACCGTCCTTATGCAGCTTGTGGCGAAGGATCTCCTCACGGGCTTCCGCCAGCAGTTCGGGGATCTCGGCGGGCTCGGGATCGCGCGCTTCGCCGCCGGCCGCGCCCGCCGCGCGATCGCCGAGCGCAACTGGGTGATCTCGAGGAAAACGGGTGAAGCGCACCTCCGCGACCCCGGGTTCCACGACACGGTTCTTGACGCCCGCCGCTCGGACCTCGTGCTTTCCCTCGCCCGGCGGATCCGGCACCGGATCGCGCGCGGGATGACCTCGTTCGATGCCCTCACGGACTGCCAGCATCACGCGCTCACGGCCGCCAGGGCCCACGTCGAGTGCGAGATCCTGCGCTCGATGATCGCGGCCGAGCGTGGGACGCCGAGTTCCGGCGTCGCGGAGTGGCTCGAGCGCCTGCGCTCCCTCTACGCGCTCGCCACGATCGAGCGCGAGGCGGCGTGGTTCCTGGAGCGGGGCTACCTGGATCCGCCCAAGAGCAAGGCCATCCGCCGCACCGTGACCGCGCTCTGCGCCGAGATCCGTCCCCAGGCCATCCCCCTCGTCGACGCGTTCGATGTCCCCCGATCCTGCCTCGAAGGCTCGATCGGTCTCTGACGCCGCGGCGGCTCGCAACTTCGAACACTCACTCCCGGGAGGAAGCATGACGGAAGCGGATCGACCACCTCCGACGGCGTCACCGTACCAGATCTTCATGCTGGTCTGCTGCGTGCTCGTGCTCGTGGCTCTTGTGGTGGAACTCGCGTTGCCGCTGGATCCCGAGATCCTGCGCATTCTCTTCTACGCGGACACGGCCTTCTGCGTCGTCTTCTTCGCGGACTTCCTCCTCTCCCTCGCGCGGGCGCCGGACCGCAAGCGATATATGCTCACCTGGGGCTGGGTCGATCTCCTCTCCAGCCTGCCCGCGATCACGGAACTCCGCGCATTCCGAATCGGGCGCGTCCTGCGGATTCTGAGGTTCCTCCGCGCCGCGCGCGCCGCGAGGGTCGTCGGCTCGTTCTGGATGGGCCGCCGGGCACAGACCACGGCGCTCGTCGCCGTGTCCGTCGCGATCCTGACGGTTGTGGGCGCGAGTATCGCCGTCCTCTATCTGGAGCGGGCGGCGGGGGGCGAGATCGGCTCGGGTCCGGCCGCGCTGTGGTGGTCCTTCTTCACGGTCATGACGGGCCAGCAGGGCGACCCGTTCCCGGTCACGGCGGCGGGGCGCGCCATTGGCCTCGCCCTGATGACGGTCGGCGCGGCGCTTGTCGGGACGCTGACCGCCACGCTGGTGTCCTGGGTGATCCGGCCGCGGGAGGACGCGAAGGATCGCCAGTTGAACGCGATCCGCGAGGAAATGGCCGCGATCCGAGCGCTCCTGGAGGCCCGCTGACACGACCCACGCACCGGGCGGCGTCAGGTCGCTGGGGGTGTCGGGCGCGCGAGTTGGGTTGCGAGATCGAGGGCGTCGACCGGCCAGTACGCCTTGGGGCGCGGTCGCCTGACGCCGGGTCGGCCTGCTTCGGGGCGGCAACGGAGGATCGCCGCGGTCCAGCGCGCGGGCACGGCCTCCAGCCCGTGGACCGCGCCCAGGAGCGCTCCGCAGATCGCGGCGTTCGTGTCGGTATCGCCGCCCCTCATCACGCTGTCGATCACGCCCTCTTCGAGCGATGGGGCGTGCCGCAGCTGCCACAGGGCGTTGCGGAGCGCGATCAGGACCCAGCCCATGTGCGTCATGTAGTCTTCCGGCGGCCCGACGGCGGCCTCCTCTACGCACGCCCGCACCGGCGGGCAGATCTCCTCCTCGTTCGCCCACGTCACGATCCGTTCGTACAACTCGTGCGGTGTCGGACCGCGGTCGATCGCGTGGGCGAGCGCCATCGCGAAGAGGGCATTCGCGTCGAGACAGACGCGATGCGGGTGCGTGAGGCCGGCGTCCTCCCGGGCCCAGCGCGCGACGGTGTCGAGTGGATGACCGGAGCCGAAGATGCCCAGCGGACCGATGCGCATCAGCGCCCCGTTGGCCTGGCTCTCGCGGCGCGGACTTCCGAGCAGGCCGTCGCGGATCGTCAGGCCGCAGTCGAACGGGTCCGAGTCGAGCCACTCGCGGTAGGCGCGGTTTGCCGCCTCCAGGTCGTACGTGCCGCGGGCGATCAGCGTGCGGGCCAGCGCGAGGGCCATCTCGGAGTCGTCCGTCGGCTGTCCCGCCAGCGTGTCGAACGTGCCGCCGTCCCGCAGGTCGCGGACCCCTTCGGGATGGACGTAACGGATGTCCTCGGGCGACTGGAACTCGACGAGGCTGCCGAGCGAATCGCCGGCGATCTGGCCGATGAGGCAGCCGCGCGCGCGGTCGAGGCTCGGCGCGTTCATGCGTCCTCCGTGCGCCGGCCCATCGCCTTCACGAGATCCGAATCCGGTTCGACGAAGATCGTCTGCACGCGGTCCGGGGTCACCGTGCCCGGCGGGGACTTCCGCGGCTTGCGGACGTACTTGCGGCGGGTCCAGACGACCGGGGCCGTGCGGTTGTGGCGCGCGCCGCTGTGGACCGCCGCCGCCGTCGCGGCCTCGAGCAGGTCGCGCCTCGGCGGGTTCTCGTCCCTTCGCCCCCAGCGCAGAATGACGTGCGCGCCCGAGGCCTGAGAGGCGTGCAGCCAGATGTCGTCCGGCGCGGAGTGGCGGAAGGTGAGGTCGTCGTTGTCGTGGGGGCCGCGCCCGACCCGGATCTCCAGCCCGCCCGAGGACCGGAGCCGCGTGTAGGGCACCCGGAGTTCGGGCCCGCCCGCGCGTGTCCCGCCCGCGCGGGCGCGCACCGGCTTCCCGCCGGCCGCGGCCCACAGGGCGTCCGACGGACCGGACTCGGCGAGCCGCTCCAGGTGGGCGTCGAACTCGGCCGCGCGCTCCCGGGCCGTCGCGATCGCGCCCGGCAGACGCTCCAGCGCGCGCTCCCGGCGCCGGGCCTCGTCGAAGAAGGCCTCCGCGTTGGCGACGACATCACGGGCGGGGTCGAGCGCGATCTCGCGCGGAGCGCTATCGAAGTCCCGCAGGGTCACGGCGGAAACGCCCTTCGGCACCTCGTCCTTGCGCGCGAGGAGGATCTGGCCGAGGAGGCGGGGCTCGTCCGGCGGACCGGCCGCGGCCAGCTGCCGCTCGAGCGCGGCGGCCCGGCGCCGGTGCCGCTTTCGGCGCGCTCGGAGGCGCCTCCGGATCTGCGCCGCTTCGTCTCCGTCGTCGTCGTCGGTGGCAGCCCCGGGGAGGGCCTGGAGGGCGGGGGCGGGGCCGCCGCCGGGGGCGAGCAGTTGCGCGGCCGCGGTCAGCAGTCCGGCGGCGGACCCGCTGCCGGCCCCGACGGGGTGCGGATAGGGCTGCGGGCCCCACGGGCGGTCGAGCACGAAGGCCGGCCGGGGCGGCGTGCCCGGCGCATCGGAAGCGGCCGGGCCGCGCGGGGGCGCCGCCGCGAGCGCGTGGAGCGCCCGGTATCGCTCGTACGTCTCCGCCGGGTTGGATCCGGCCAGGATCCAGTCGACGTTGAGCGCGCTCGTCCACGCCCACGTCCGCAGCACGGCCTGCCGGCGGTCGGCCTCCTCTCCTGCCGGCACGGCGGCCCATTCCGCTTCCGATGGCGGAGCCGCAATGGCTCGCCGCGCGGACGAAGGCGGCTTGTACGACGCCCCGCGACGCAGCGAGCGGTCCCCCGCATCTCTCGCGAGCAGCGCCGCCTCGATTCGCCACGCCGGGCGCTCGTCCGCGTCGGGCTCCGTCCGGCGGCAGTGCACGGCGTTCCAGCGGCGGGACTGGAGTTCGATCGCCAGCATCTCCCACGGACGCCCCGCCCGGTCCCCGAACGTCAGGAGCAGGGCGCGCTCGTCCGCCGGCGACCGCGCGTCCGCGAGCGACAGTCGTCCGGTCCGCAGCGCCTTCCCCTCCACCCCCGAGTCCGGTGCATCGGCGCCGAGCTCCAGGACGTGCCCGTGCAGCGGGTGCAGCATCGCGACGAGCCGCGACCCGTCCTCGAAGGCGAGTTCCACGGCGCGCCGCCCCGATGCCATGCGGAGCCCGGCGATGCGGACGCCCCGCCAGCGATCGAGGATCTCGCGGGCGAGGGCCCGGGCGAGGAAGGAGTCGTATCGAATGCCCATTGCGACTATATTCGGGGCCCCGCGCAATCCCGACAAACTCCGCAACCGAGACGAACCTCACGTGGACAAGCTTCACCCGATCATCCACGCGGCCGGCACCGAGGAACGCCCCCCCGACTGGGCCGTCATGAGCCCCGCGCGCATCAATCACGCCGGGCGGGTCGCCACGTTGATGGGGGAGTGGGCGGCCGCCCTCGGGCACGACGAGAGCACGCGGATCCGCTGGCGCGCGACGGGCCTCCTCCACGACGCACTCAAGGAAGAAGCCGTGGAAGCCCTGCGTCCCTTCGTCGACGAGGCGGAAGCATGGCCCGACCCGCTCCTCCACGGTCCGGCATGCGCGAACCGGCTGCGCGCGGCGGGCGTCGATGACGAGCCGCTCCTGCGAGCCATCGCCTTCCACACCACCGGACACCGGGATCTCGACGCCCTTGGACAGGCCCTCTACATGGCCGACTTCCTGGAGCCGGGCCGCCTCGCCCTGGGCCAGGAGCGTGCCGACCTCCGGCGCCGCTTGCCCGACGACTGGCACGCCGTGCTCGTCGACGTCGCGACCGCGAAGATCGGCATCCTCATCGACGGTTTCCTCCCCATTTCCTCCGCGACCGCCGGGTTCTGGGAGACGATCACCGCGCCGGTTTTTCGCAAATCGCGAAACGGTTGATTAGATTGCCGGCAGCGCGGGGAGGCGTGAAGCAGGGTGGCGGCCGAGCACGATCCATGGGTGGATGGGAGGACGACGGGAGGCGACAGAGTGCTTTCGAGGTCCAGACGACGGTCCAGGCGGGAGACGCGACGAGGTCCCGAGGGTCGTGCCCGCTATCGCAGGCGGCAGGGTTCCTTCAAACGAGTGGCTTCCGCATTCCGGGGACTGATCACGACGGCGGTTCTCATCGGTGCCGGCGCCTTTATCGGTCTCTTCTGGGAGGAATGGAAGGTCGTGCGACTCGCGATTCTGGCCGGATCCGTACCGGCCGCGACCGCGGGGACCGTGTCTCCGGGCGCAGCGGAGGGCGGTCCCACGGTGACGGGTTCCGCGACGGGAGAGACGCCCGGGCGGGAGAGCCTGACGAACCGCATCAAGGTCGAAGTCCTCAACGGGGCCGGAGAGCGGGGGCTCGCGCGTCAGTTCGCCGACCGACTCCGGCTCCTCGGTTTCGATGTCGTCGCGACCGGGAACGCCGAGCACTTCGACCACGAGATCACGCACGTTCTGGATCGATCGGGCCGCCTCGGCGCCGCGCTCACCGTCGCCCGCGAGTTGAGCGCGGACTCGCTGGCCGTCGCCATCGATCCCGAACTCTTCCTCGATGCGAGCGTGGTGGTGGGGAGCGACTGGGCCGGCCTGCTCGGGAATCTCGGAAAGGCTGAGCCGGACTAGCTTTCCCGCGACAGGCGCAGTTGCCCGCACGCGGCGGCGATGTCCCGTCCCCGCGGCCTTCTCACCGCGTTGCCCACCCCTCGCGCGGCGAGCGCCTCCGAAAAACGCGCGATCCCCTCGGCCGAACTCGGGCCCCACTCCGGACGTGAGGGGATGGGATTGAAGGGGATGAGATTCACGAAGCAGATGAGCCCCCGCGCGAGCTTCGCCAGCGACTCCGCCAGCGCCGGGTCGTCGTTCACCCCCCGGATGAGCGTGTACTCGAAGCTGATGCGCCGGTTCTTGTAGCTCTGATACGTGCGAAGGGCGTCGAACAGCTCCGGCAGCGGGTAGCGCTTCTCGATCGGCATCAGTTCCAGCCGCAGTTCGTGGGACGGCGCGTGAAGGGAGACGGCGAGTTCAAACGGTTCCGGCCGCCGGGCGAGTTCCAGGATCCCGGGGATGAGTCCCACCGTCGACACGGTGATGCGCCGCGCCCCGAGGCCGAACCCTCCGTGCAGGGATGCGAGCGATCCTATGACCCCGTCGAGGTTCGCCAGGGGTTCTCCCATTCCCATGTACACGACGTTGGAGATGGGGCTGGACGCCGGCCGCCCCATCTCCTCGCGCGCCACGCGCAGGGAGTCGCGGTACTGCGCCACGATCTCGGCCGCCCTCAACTGGCGCCGGAACCCGAAGTCGCCGGTGGCGCAGAAGCGGCACGCGAGCGCGCAGCCGGCCTGCGACGATAGACAGAGCGTGAGGCGGTCGCGCGTCGGGATGAGCACGGACTCGACCCGCTCGCCGTCCTCGAGCCGCCACAGGTGCTTCACCGTCCCGTCCTTCGAGCGGGCGACGTAGTCGGGTTCGATCGGGGTGAGGGAAAAGGCGGCGTCCAGCGCTTCCCGGAGGCTGGCGGGGAGGTTCGTCATCTCGTCGAAGGCACGCGCCCCCCGCTCCCAGATCCACTTCTCGACCTGCCGCGCCCGATACGCCGGCTCTCCGCGCGCGGCGAAGAACGCCGCCAGCCGCTCCCGCCCGCCATCTCCCGACTCCGCGAGCAGTTCCGCTCGTGTGCTTTCCGTCATTCCCCGCTTCTTGCTGGCGCCGCCGAAAATCGGCTATCTTCCACGGCGTTCCGCACTTCTCAGAACCGGTTCAGAACCGATTCCGAGCCGATTCCCTTACGCCGCGAGTTCTCCTGACCAAACTATCGCTACCGACCGAACGGCGTGAGCCGGCCTCCCTCGAGACCGCCTTGCGCGACGCCGGCTGCGGGCAGGTCGAGGCCTCGTGGTCCGGACGCGAAGTCCGGGTCATCGGATGGGTACACCGCCGTCGCGACCTCGGAGGACTCTTCTTCGTCGACCTGCGCGACCGGACCGGTCTGCTCCAGCTGTCATTCGGCCCGGAGTGGTCGGACGCCGCCGGCCTCGAGCTTGTGGCGGAGCTGAATCCGGAGGACGTCGTGCAGGCGACGGGCGTCGTCGCGCCGCGCCCCGAGCCGAACCCGGAGATGCTCACGGGCGAGATCGAGATCCGCGTGTCGAGTCTTCGGCGGGTCTCCGTCTCCGACCCGCTCCCGATCCTCGTCTATCAACCCCCGGACGAAGAGCTGCCCTCGGAGGAGCTTCGCCTCCGCCACCGGATCCTCGACCTGCGCCGTCCCGAGATGCAGCGCAACCTGAGGCTGCGGCACGTGGCGACGAACGCGGTGCGCGCCTCGCTCACCGAACAGGGATTCATCGAGATCGAGACCCCGCTCCTCACGCGGCAGACGCCGGAGGGGGCACGGGACTACCTCGTCCCCAGCCGGGTGCACCAGGGCCGGTTCTTCGCCCTCCCGCAGTCGCCCCAGCTCTACAAGCAGCTTCTGATGTGCGGCGGCTTCGACCGGTATTTCCAGATCGCGAAGTGTCTCCGGGACGAGGATTTGCGGGCGGACCGCCAGCCGGAGTTCACGCAGATCGACGTGGAGATGGCGTTCGTCGAGCAGGACGATGTCTTCCGTGCCGCGGAGAAGATGTTCGCGCGCATCTGGCGGGACGGGCTCGGGCGGGACCTCTCCATCCCCTTCAGGCGTTTGCCCCACGCCGAGGCGATGGAGCGCTACGGCACGGACAAGCCGGACCTCCGCATCCCGTGGGAGATACGGGATTTCACGGACGCGCTCACCGGCATCGGCTTCGGCATCTTCGACGGCGCCGTGCGCGCCGGAGGACGCGTCCGGGGGCTCGTCCTTCCGGGCGGCGGAGCGCTCTCCCGCTCGCGGATCGCCCACTACGACAAGCTCGCGCAGGAGGCCGGCGCGAAGGGCGCCCTGTGGCTGAAGCGCACCGCGGACGGCTGGTCCGGTCCGCCCGCGAAGCTCGTCGGCGAGGAGGTCGCGGATATGCTCGAAGCGGAGTTCGGGGTGGGGGAGGGCGATCTCGTCTTCTTCGTCGCCGGCCTCGACGCGGAGAGTTCGCCGGCGCTCGACCGGCTGCGGCGCGCGGCGGCCCGGGAACTCGGCGCCGTGGACGAAAACGGGGAAGCGTGGCTCTGGATCACGGAGTTCCCCCTCTACCACCGGGATTCCGACACCGGCCTTCCCGTTCCGGCCCAGCACGCCTTCACGATGCCGGCGGACCCCGATCCCGAGCGTCTGCGCGAAGATCCGCTCTCCGTGAACGCGGTCGCGTACGACATCGTCTACAACGGCATCGAGTTCGCCAGCGGGAGCATCCGGTGTCACCTCCCCGAGGTGCAGCGCGTCATCCTCGAGGCGACGGGCCTCACGCCCGAGGAGGTCGAGGCACGCTTCGGTTTCCTGCTGGAGGCGTTCCGCTACGGCGTCCCGCCGCACGGAGGGTTCGCGGTCGGCATGGACCGCGTCGTGGCCGAGATGGTCGGCTGCGCGTCGATCCGGGACGTCATCGCGTTCCCGAAGACCGCCGCGGCGCGCGGCCTGCTCGAGCGGTCGCCATCGTCCGTGACTCCGGCTGAACTCGAGGAACTCGGGATCTCGGTGACGGGAGGGACCGGAAGGAGCGGAACTTGAGCGTGGCGACGGAGCGGCGCCTCTCCATCGAGGGGGCCGATCAGCAGTTGCTGGCCGGCGTGAACGACTCGAACCTCACGACGCTGGCGCGCCACTGCGACATCCGCGTCGTCCTCCGGCGCGACGAGATGATCCTGTCCGGACCGCAGGCCGACGTGGACCGCGCCTCCCCCACCGCGCGGCGCATGATCCGCTACGCGCGGCTGCGGCGTCCCTTCGATGCGGTGGACGTGGAGCGTTTTCTCGAAGCGCCGCCCGACGGCGACGGCGCCTCCCGAAAGTCCGCCGGCGCCCGGGACTCCGGCAAGGCGGAGGTCGCGCTCGCGGGGGCCGGGCGCGCGATCCGGCCCAAGTCCCCGGGGCAGGACAAGTACCTGGCCGCGATGCGCGAGCGGGACATCGTCGTCGGCATCGGCCCGGCGGGCACCGGAAAGACCTATCTTGCCGTCGCCGCCGCGGTGGAGGCGCTCAACCGGAAACGGATCCGCCGCATCATCCTCACCCGGCCCGCGGTCGAGGCCGGCGAGGCGCTCGGCTTCCTGCCCGGCGACATCCGCGAGAAGGTCGACCCCTACCTGCGTCCGCTCTACGACGCGCTCGAGGACATGATGCCCCACGACCGCGTCCGCCGGGCGATCGAGGACCGCGTGATCGAGGTCGCCCCGCTCGCGTACATGCGCGGCCGGACGCTCTCCGACGCGTTCCTCATCCTCGACGAGGCGCAGAACGCGACGACCGCCCAGATGAAGATGTTCCTCACCCGGCTCGGGCTGAACTCCAAGACCGTGATCACGGGGGACAAGACGCAGATCGACCTCCCGCGCCCCGAGGATTCGGGACTGCTGGAGATCGAGGAAGTCTTGCGCGACGTGGTCGGGATCGACTTCGTTTATCTGGATGACGCGGATGTCGTCCGGCACCGACTCGTGAAGGAGATCATCCGCGCGTACCGGGAGTCCGAGCGTTGAGTTTCCTGGGTCGCGTCCGAGACTACCTCCGTCCCGTGAACCGGCCGCCGGCCGGCGGCCGCCGGGACGCGTGGGTCCACCACGGATTCCGGGCCGGGATGGTCGCCGTCATCGCCCTCGCCGTCCCCCTGATGTTCCCGCAGCTCACGCCGAGCGGGTTCGACGGCATCGACCCCGGCAGCGTCGCCCGGCAGACGATCAACGCCGATTTCGATTTCGACGTGCCCAAGGACCCCGACCGCCTCCGGGAGGAGCAGGACGAGGCGGAGGCCGGCGTGACGCCGAGGCTGCGTTTCGAACCCGCGCGCGCGGACAGCAGCATCGAGCGCGTGAACGCCTTCATCGCCCGGCTCGATTCCATCATCCCGGCCGCGGAGGCGCGAGTCTCGGAGGAAGGACTCCCGGCGGCGGCCGGCGCCGCGGTCGTCCGGGACGAGGTCCGACGGGTCGCGGGGGGGATCGGGATCGACCTCTCGGCCGAAGCGGTGATCGACTCGCTCCAGGTCGACTATCTCCTCGACGAGGCGTCGCGCGCCGAGTTGCGCGACGAACTGGCGACGGCCTTCGAGGGACTGCGCGAGGGCGTGATCCGCGGGAGCGAACTCGCGGACATCAGCGCCGCGAACGTCGTCGCGCGCGAGGGGCCAACCGGCGACGACCGCGTGCGCGCCGTCGCGGATCTCGTCCGGCTCGACGACTTCACGCGGGCGGCCCGGGAGGGGGTGGGAGACCAGCTGCCGCCCGGAGGCGCGGCGCTCTTCCAGCAACTCCTCCTCATGGCGCAGCCGACGCTGCGGATCGACCAGGACGCGACCCGGCAGGCGCGGGAGCAGGCCCGGGCCGCGATCCCCCAGGTCGAGGGCTTCGTGCTCGAGGGAGAGCGCATCATCACCGAAAATACGGTGGTGACGGAGGAGGAATACCGCCGACTCCTCGCCTACCAGGCACAGATCCTGGAGCGGGGGGGGACGCGCACGACATCGGACTTCCTCCGCAACCTGGGCATGATCCTTCTCGTCGTGAGCATGCTCGGGATTCTCGTCTTCGCGACCTTCCGCTTCCGCCGCGACGTCTACGAGGATCTCCCCAGCTTCACCGTGTTGCTCGGGCTCGTCGTCATCGTGATGGCGTCGGCCGGCGCGGTGGCCGCCGCCCAGGGTTCGCCCGCGCTCGTGCCGATCGCGTTGGCCGGCTTCCTCGCCGCGGCGCTGTTCGACAGCCTCCTGGGCCTCGTCGTCGTCTCGACGATCGCGGGGATCCTGATGGGCCAGCCGTACTTCGCGGGACTCGCGCCCCCCATGGTCACCGTGGCGGGCGGGGTCACGGCGGCTTTCGCGGTACACACGATCCGCACGCGTTCGCAGAGCTGGGTCCTCGTCGCGCTGATTACCGCGGCGTACGTGGGGGCCGGCCTCCTGCTCGTCCTCACGGGCCACTACGCGCTGGGCGAGATGGGAACGACCGCGGCGCTCGGATTCCTCAACGCCACCGTGTGCACGGGACTCGGCGTCGGGATCGGCCTCCCGCTGCTCGAGGCCTTCACGGGACGGACGACGGAGGCGTCGCTGCTCGAACTCTCCGACATGAACCGGCCGCTCGTGAGGCGGCTGGCGCGCGAGGCGCCCGGCACGTACGCCCATTCGATCAACGTGGCGAACCTCGTCGAGGCCGCGTGCGAGGCGATCGGGGCCGATTCCCTGCAGGGCCGCGTGGGGGTCTACTATCACGACATCGGAAAGCTCGAGCGTCCGCAGTATTTCATCGAGAACCAGCCGCGGGGGCTGAACCCGCACGACCGTCTCACGCCGTGGCAGAGCGCCGAGATCCTGCGCGACCACGTGCGCCACGGGCTCGCCATGGCGGAGGAAGCGCGTCTGCCCGAGGTCGTGAAGGACTTCATTCGGGAGCACCACGGGACGCAGCTCATCCGCTACTTCCTCGAGAAGGCGCGCTCCCGCGAGGGCGTTGCGGAGGTGGACCCGAGCGATTTCGCCTACCCCGGCCCGAAGCCGCAGAGCAGGGAAACCGGCGTGGCGATGCTGGCGGATGCGGTGGAAGCGGCGTCGCGCGTCCTCTCGAACCCGAGCCCCGAGCGCATCCGGGCCCTGATCGACCGGCTCGTGCAGGACCGGATCGACTACGGCGAACTCGACGACTGCCCGCTCACGTACCGCGACCTCCGCATCGTCAAGCGGGAGTTCGCGCACGTCCTCACGGGGCTCTATCACCACCGCATCGACTATCCGCAACCGGCGGCGCCCGGCGAGACGTCCGGCGATGCGGGTGAGACGCAGGCCGGGGAGGAGGCGGACACGAGCGGCGTGGAGGAGGCGGCGACCGCGGGGGCGGAGGGCGCGTCGGCGCCGATCGACCTCGAGCAGGCCGCGCAGGGCGACACCGGCCCCATCCCCGCCCTGGACTCGCTCCCGGAGCCGGCCGAGGAGCCGGAAGGAGTCGCCAGCGGGCGGACGGATTGACCGACTCCGTGCCGCCCACGATCCGCATCGACTTCCCCTCCGGCGAGCAGGCCGCGTGGCGGGGTCCCTCCGAGTCGGAGTTGAAGGCGGCCGCGCTGGCGGCCCTCGGCACGGGGAGCGCAGGGCCGGCCGGGGAGGCCGACGCTGGCGCGGGCGGCACTCCGGGCGATGCCGCCGAGCTTTCCGTCACCTTTCTCCCGGCGGAATCCATGCGCGCGCTGAACCGGGACTACCACGAGGTCGACGACCTCACCGACGTGCTCGCGTTCGGGCTCGGCGAGGATCCGCTCGTCGGCGACATCTACATCTCCCCGGACGCCGCCGAGGCCTCGGCGCGCGAATTGGGGCTCGATCCGGGCGAGGAGATCCTGCGCCTCGTCATCCACGGCATCCTTCATCTGCTCGGACACGATCATCCGGAAGGCGAGGCGCGCTACGCCTCTCCGATGTTCGAACTCCAGGAACGGCTGCTGGCGCGCCTGCTGGCCGAGTTCCGTGGCCGCGCGTAGCATTCCCCGTCTTCCGAGGTCTTCTCGAAGGCCCTGATCCACGAACCGCCTGCCTCCGCGGGCCGGCTCCCGAGCGAGCATGCACGAGAATCCGGAAGAGCAGCGCCGGCTCCTGATCGAGGAGATCCGCGTCCGCCTCGAGGCGGGCGACATGGACGCGCTCTTCGCGTTCGTCGAACCGCTGCATCCGAGCGACATGGCGGACGTGCTCGAGCACGTCGAGGAGGCCGAGCGCATGGCCCTCCTCGAACTCATCCCGGCCGCCCTCGCCTCGGACGCCCTCGCCGAGATGGAGGAGGAGGAGAGGCCGGGCGAACTGCTCGCGAGCATGGAGCCGGAGCGGATCGCCGAGATCGTCGAGGAACTCGCGGACGACGACGCGGCCGACCTCATCGGCGAACTCGACCCGGAGGAGCAGGCCCGCGTCTTCGAGTCGGTGCCGGACGAGGAAGAGCAGGAGATCCGGCAACTGCTCGAGTATCCGGAGGAGTCCGCGGGCGGGATCATGACCCGCGAGCTGTGCGCCGTGGATTCCGGGACGACGGCGGCCGCGGCGATCGAGGAGCTTCGGGCCCAGGCGGAGGAGACCGAGGATCTCTATACCGTGTTCGTCGTCGGGCGGGGGGGGCGGCTGCGCGGCGTCGTCACGCTCCCCAACCTCGTGCTCGCGTCGCCGGATACGCGCATCTCCGACCTGCTCGAGGAGCCTCCGGCCGTGGTTTCGGTGGATCTCGACCAGGAGGAAGTGGGGAGGATCCTGTCCCGCTACAACCTCGCCGCGATCGGGGTCGTCGACGACGAGGATCGGCTCGTCGGACAGATCACATTCGACGACGTGATCGATGTCGTCGAGGCGGAGGTCACCGAGGACATCCTGCGCTTCGCCGCGGTGTCGGACGAGGAGCAGTTGCGCGGGACGACGGTCGGTGCGATCCAGAGCCGGCTGCCGTGGCTCGCGGTGAACGCGCTCACCCTGGCGGTCGCCGCGGTCGCCGTGTGGCTGTACCGGGGGACGATCGAACAGCTCGCGATCCTCGCGGCCGTGATGCCGGTGATCGCCGGGCTCGGCGGCAACGCGGGAACGCAGGCGCTCGCGGTCACGATCCGTCGCATCGCGCTCGCCGACGAACTGCCGGGAGAGCGCTGGTCCGCCGTCGTCAAGGAGCTCGTCGTGGGCCTGGTGAACGGGGTCGCGATCGGGCTGCTCGTGGCGCTCGTCTCGCTGCTGCTCCCGAATACCGGGGCCATCTTCGGACTCGTCGTGATGATCGCCACGTGGGCGAACCTCGCCGTGGCCTCCGCGCTCGGTGCGTTCTTCCCGATCCTGCTCGAGCGGTTCGGCGCGGACCCCGCGGTCGCTTCGTCGGTCTTCGTCACGACCTTCACGGACCTGATCGGGTTCGTTCTGCTGCTCGGGCTCGCGACCCGGTTCCTCCTGTGAGGGCGGGGGAGCTGTGAGGGCGGGGGACGCAGGGTGAGTCCGGCGTTCGATCCGGGGCGGCTCGCCGGGCGCATCGCGGCCGGCGAGCCGCTGGCGCTGGCCCGGGGGATCTCGCACGTCGAGAACGAGAGCGACGGATTCGAGGCGCTTCTCGAGCGGCTGGACGGGCGCACCGGACGCGCGCGTCGCATCGGCATCACGGGGCCGCCCGGTGCCGGCAAGTCGACGCTCACGGCGGCACTTACGCGACATTACCTCAACCAGTCACTCAAGGTCGGGATCGTCGCCGTGGACCCGACGAGTCCGTTCACGGGCGGGGCCCTGCTCGGCGACCGGATCCGGATGGGCGAACTCTCGACCGAGCCCGGCGTCTTCATCCGTTCGATGGCGAGCCGCGGATCGCTCGGCGGTCTCGCGACCGCGACACGGGAAGCCGCCGACCTCATGGACGCCGCCGGCTACGACCGCGTGATCCTCGAGACGCTCGGCGTAGGCCAGGCGGAACTCGACATCGCCGTCTCCGCCGACACGACCGCCGTCGTCCTCGTCCCGGAATCAGGAGATGGAGTACAGGCGATGAAAGCCGGGCTCATGGAGGTGGCGGACCTCTTCGTCATCAACAAGTCGGACCGGCCCGGCGCCGATCGGCTGGAGAAGGAGATCGCGATCATCATGTCGATCCGCTTCGCGAACCGCCCCCCGGGCGACGCGGACGGCGACGCGGACGAAGTCTGGCGCATGCCGATCATGCAGACGGTCGCCTCGGAGGCCCGGGGGATCGAGGAGTTCGCGGAGCATCTGGACCGGCACTTCGACTGGCTCCGGTCGACGGAAAAACTCGAGACCCACCGGCAAACCGCCCGCCTGCGCCGCGCCCACGACGCGCTCCTCCGCCGCTCCCGCCGCGACGCGCAGCGGATCTGGCGTCGCGCCTCCCGCGAGACGCTGGATTCCGGGGCTTCCCCCTACGCGACCGCGCGCCGGCTGTACGAGGAGTTCAGGAAGACGCTCGGGGGAACCTGACGACGAGTCCCGTCCCCGCGAAGAAGCCCGTGGCGGACGCGTTCAGCCCCGCGCCGGCGCGGACGTCCCACTGAAGATCGTCGCTGAAGCTCCAGGTGAAGCCGCCGTTCGCGTAGTGTTCCGCGCGGGTCCCATCCGGTTCCGCGTGGAAGAAGGCGAACCACTCGGCATAGAACCCGGCCCGCGCGCCCACGGAGAACCCGGCCACGGCCGACTGCGCCCACTCGGCGTATTCCTCCTCGCCGCCGCGAGACCCCGTCACGGCCCGATTCATCTGCGTGCTGCCCGCCAGCGTGACGTCCTCCGTGACGTCCCATCCGTAGATGACGTTCACGCCCGGCAGCGTGCGGCCGCTGGTGAAGGCTTCGCTCCCCGTGGGGACCGTCATCTGAGGCAGGATCGCCAGCGCCGGCCGCAGCCCCTCCTGCCCGGCCAGGGCCAGCTTGATCCCCAGGTAGACGTCTTCCATTCCCGTCTCGGTGAAGCTGCGCCCGTCCGCCCCGGCGCCCACGGACACGGGGCTGAGGCCGAGCCGGAGCTCCACCGCCTCGGACAGCACCCCAACCCGCAGCAGCGCCTCGCCGATGGAGTGCGTCCACGTCTTGCCGTCGTCGCCGCCCTCAGGCCGGTCGTACTCGTACGTGTAGCCGAACTCGAGCTGGAACACGCCGCGACCCACCGTCGCGGCCGCCTCGGTGAAGTCCGGACGGTCCGCCACGAGCGGTCCCCGCTGCGCGTGCGCGGGCCCCGCCGCCATCGCGAAGATCGAGCCGACAGCGAGGGCAGGGACGTTCCATCGTCTGCGGTTCATGCTGCCCTCTCCGAGGTGCTGGCGATGGTGTTCGTGATCGCACGCGTTTCCCGCGGGAACGGTCATTCCCTACCTTGGAGGCCAGAGACGCGGGCGGCACTGTTGAGCGGGACGATACAGGACGGGGCATGAGCAAGCACGGCGCGCTGAGCGATCAACTCGAGCTGTGGGAGGCGGTATTCCGCCAGGCGCCGCAGCGCGACGACACCAGCTTCCGGAGCATCTCCGGGCGGGAGATCAAGCCGCTCTACACCCCTCTCGATGCCGGCGACACCGGTCCGGGGGGATACCTGGACCGGCTCGGCACGCCGGGCGAGTTTCCGTTCACGCGCGGCCCGTACCATTCGATGTACCGGACGAAGCTGTGGACGATGCGGCTCTTCTCCGGCTTCGCCACCGCGCACGAGACGAACGAGCGCTACAAGTACCTCCTCCGGCGCGGACAGACCGGGCTTTCCGTCGCCTTCGACTTCCCCACCCTCATGGGGTACGACTCCGACGACCGCCGCTCCGAAGGGGAAGTGGGGAAGTGCGGGGTCGCGATCTCGAGCCTCGCCGACATGGAGACGCTCTTCGACGGGATCCCGCTCGACAAGGTCTCCGTGTCGATGACGATCAACGGGCCCGCGCTCATGCTGTACGCCTTTCTCCTCGTGACGGCGGAGAACCAGGGCGTGCCGCTCGACCGGGTCCGCGGGACGATCCAGAACGACATCCTCAAGGAATACCAGGCCCAGCACGCGTGGATCTTCCCGCCCGAGCCCGCGCTCAAGATCATCGCCGACATCTTCGAGTGGTCGGCCGACGCAGCGCCGCGCTTCAACACGATCTCGATCTCCGGCTACCACATCCGGGAGGCGGGGGCGACCGCCGCGCAGGAACTCGCCTACACGCTCAAGAACGGCTTCACCTACGTGGAGCGGGGGATCGAACGCGGGCTCGACGTGGACAGCTTCGCGCCGCGGCTCTCCTTCTTCTGGGACGT
The DNA here is from genome assembly GCA_022826685.1 of Gemmatimonadota bacterium. Classification (GTDB taxonomy): domain Bacteria; phylum Gemmatimonadota; class Gemmatimonadetes; order Palauibacterales; family Palauibacteraceae; genus Palauibacter. The sequence continues at coordinate 18,614 of JAJDUL010000003.1, forward strand.
GCACAACGACTTTTTCGAGGAGATCGCGAAGTTCCGGGCGGGCCGCCGCATCTGGGCCCGGCACATGCGCGACGTGTACGGGGCCCGGGATCCCCGGAGCCTGAGACTGCGGACGCACGCGCAGACGGCCGGCGTCTCCCTCACCGCGCAGCAGCCGCACAACAACATCGTGCGCGTCGCGTACCAGGCGATGGCGGCGGCGCTCGGCGGCACGCAGTCGCTGCACACGAACGCGATGGACGAGACGCTCGCGCTCCCCACGGAGGAGGCGGCGAAGATCGCCCTCCGCACGCAGCAGATCCTCGCCTACGAGACCGGCGTCCCCAACACGATCGATCCCCTCGCGGGTTCCTACTACGTCGAGTCGCTCACGGACGAACTCGAGGCGGAGGCCGAGGAGATCTTCCGCGAGATCGACGACATCGGCGGGGTCGTGTACGGGATCGAGTCCGGCTACTTCCAGGCGCAAATCGCGGCTTCCGCGAGCCGGTTCCAGGATGAGGTGGAGAAGGGGACGCAGACGATCGTGGGCGTGAACCGGTTCGAGGATGCGGAGGAGCCCCCGATCGAGATTCTGAGGATCGGGGAGGAGGCGGCCGCGAAGCAGGAGGCCCGGCTGGCGGATCTCCGCGCGCGCCGCGATTCCGGCGCCGTGGAGCGCGCGCTCGAGACGCTGGGGCGTGCCGCGCGCGAGGAGGAGAACCTGCTGCCGCCCCTGCTCGACGCGGTGCGGGCCTACGCGACGCTTGGCGAGATCCGGATCGTGCTCGAGAAGGTGTACGGACGCTTCAAGGAGCCCGTGGCCTTCTAGCCGCCGCTCTCCCGCCCTCCGATGCCGAAGCGACGAGACCCCGCCGCCGGGACCTCCGACGAAACCTTCTTCGGGCTATCCGCGCTGCACGGGGGGCCGCCCCGGGTGCCGGGAAGGGGCGACCTCGACTTCTCTCGGGCGGTGCTCGACCAGCTGTACCGCTACCGGCTGAAGCGCGAAGCCATCGCCTATCCGCTGTGGCTCGTGACGGGTGTCTTCGGCGGCCATCGCTTCTATCTCGACCGTCCCGGAACGGGCCTCCTCATGTTCTTCACCATCGGAGGCGCGGGGCTGTGGTGGCTCGCGGACGTTCTGCTGATCCCGCGAATGGTGCGAAAGTTCAACGAGGACCAGGCACGGCGGCAGTTCCTGGGTCAGCCGCCCCGCCAGCTCGCCTTCATGCCGGCCAAGGGGGAGACGCTCCCGCCGGAGCCGTACTGGGCCGCCAAGCGGCGGACGCGCGTCCGCCTGGTGGCCGACGCCGTCGTGATGATGCTCGCGGCCGGGTCGATGGGCGCCTTCGCGAGCGGGACCGGCGTCTACGAGCCGATCATCGCCGTGCTCGCGCTCATCGCGATCACGCTGCTGGGGACGCGCTGGGATGCGCTCTCCGGACTGCCCGTGCTGCGGGGGTTCGACCGCTGGGCGCACCGACTGCGACTTTTCTACTACACGAACGATCCCGGCGGGGCCGTGTCGCTCGCCTTCCGACAGGTGCTTGCGCTGTTCGCCCTGTTTCGCCGCCGCCGGCGTGCCGAGGCCAGGCTCTATCTGCAACTCGGCGCCTGGTTCACGATCATCTTCACCGTCTTCGACCTCATCGAAGCCGGCATCGGCGGGCCCGGGGGCTTCAACCCCGGTTCCCTGATGCTGGACTACGTCCAGACTTTCTTCGCGACCTACGCCTTCGCGGCTCCGATCGGGGCCGTCCTCAACAAACACATCCTCCTGCAGCGCAGCGACCGCGTAATTTGGGTGCTCAGCGGCGTCGCCGTACTGTTCATCGCAACGAGTCTCTTCTGAAAGGTCGGTTTCCGCATGCGCAGAATCGTCGCCTCGCTCCTTCCCCTGCTGGTCGCCGCCCCGCTGATGGCACAGACGACGCTCGGAATTCGTGGCGGGCTCAGCCGGGCCACCGTCTCGGACGTGGAGGGATCGCCGGACCAGGACCCTCGGCAGGGTGTGGTCGCGGGGGTCGACCTCGCGTTTCCGCTCGCAAGCACGGTCGAGCTTCGGATCGGGGGAGCGTATGCCCAGAAGGGTACGAGCTCTTCCGTGGACCTCGCGTCGGAAGGCTTCGCCGGCGTCGGGACGGCCACCGTCGAGGCGGACTGGGTGCAGGCGTCGGCGCTGGCGCGCATCGGGACGCCGCGAGACGGCGGGATGTCCATCGGCCTGTTGCTGGGCCCGTGGGCAGCCTCTCTCCTTTCCTGCGACGCGAGCCTCAGTGTGGATGGTGGCGAACAGGGATCGGTGAGCCAATCGGCATCGTGCGACGATGCGACGAAATCGATCGACTACGGCATCGCGGCCGGCGCCGGTCTGGAGATGGCGGTTTCCGGCGGTCTGCGGCTGGGTGTCGACCTGATCTACTCTCTGGGACTCGTGAACATCGACGATACGTCAATGGAGGACATCAAGACCCGGCACCTGGCGCTTCAGGCCGGCATCGTGATCCCGTTCGGAGGCTGACGGAGACGCCCCCGCCGTAACCCGCCGGAGCTTTCCCCGCGCGCGTTCAGGGGACGAGCGTGCGAGGGGGCTCCAGCAGGTCCTCGAGGCGGAAGATCTCGCCGTCCTTCAGCACGATGCGGGCGCGGCGGAGATCCTCGATGTCCTCCAGCGGGTTGCCCTCGACGATGAGGATGTCGGCGAGCGCGCCGGCCTCCAGCGTTCCGATCTCTCCCTCCATGGCGAGGGCCTCGGCGGCCACCGATGTGGCCGTGCGCAGGGCTTCGACCTCGGTGAGGCCGCCCCAGACGTAGTTCTCGACCTCCGCGATGAGGGCGGCGCCGTAGGGGATGATCGGGGAGTCCGTGCCCGCCACGACCTTGCCTCCGCCGCGGACGACGCGGGTTACGGTACGGCCGGCGTCGGCGAGCAGCGCGTCGATGCCGCCGGCCCGGCCCCTCGTGAGGGCGCGTGTCGTCATGGCCTCGGCCATCCCCTCGGGGAACACGGCCTGGAAGCGGGCGTCGGTCGTCCACGACGGGTCGTCGCCGACGGACTTCCACCAGCCGCCCATGAGGGCCATCGTCGGCGTGATCGTCATGCCGGAGGCGGCAAGGAGCTGGATCACGTCGTCGTACGTCCGGTACATCGCCGTCACCTTCGGCGAATAGCCGCGGCGGCTCGTGCCGGAGATGTGTTCGACGTGGTCCTGGCCGTGCGCGACGGCGGGATAGATCTCGTGACTCGCCACCGGAATCCCGACCCCGTGCGCGAACTCGATGATGCGGCGCTGGATGAGGTCCGGCATGCGGACGTAGGTCTTGATGAGGGAATAGCCCACGTGCTCGGCGCGGTCCAGCTCCAGCTCGAGGTTCCCGTTGGGGCCGAGGGAGCCGGCGCCCGAGTAGTAGATCCGGTTGCCGTCCATCGTGCGGCCGGTGGCGAACTCCCGCGGTCCGATGCGGCGACCCGAGTCGATGGACTCCCGGCGCTCGGCGATCTCGTAGGGGTCGGAGGTGGGATCGCGGATCGTCGTCACCCCGTAGGCGAGAAAGGCGCGGCCCAGCGCCTCGCCCATCCCGTAGCCCATGTGCGAGTGCATGTCGACGAGGCCGGGAAGGACGGTGTGGTCGCCCGCGTACACGACCTCGCCCCCCGCGTCGGCGACCGCGGCGAGGCGTGCGTCGCTGTGCGGGACGACGGAGACGATCCGGTTGCCCTCGACGATAATGTCCATGTCGCGGGAGATGTCGTCCGAAACGCCGTCCCACACGCGCGCCGCGTGTATGACCACGGCACCCTCCCGTGCCGGGCGTTGCCACTCCAGCCGCAGCGGAATCTCCTCGGAGCGACCGTCGTCGAGGTGGTAGCGGCGAAGGCCGCGCGTCGACTGATAGACGATGGAGCGTGAGTCGCCCGTCCACGAGATCGCGTCCGCGTGGTGGTTGGAGAGACGCGCCGGCGGCCCGCTGGGCGTGCCCTCCGCGTCGACCTCGACCATCCACAGCACGCCCCCGCTGGCGTAGGCCATGCGCCGCCCGTCCGGCGACCACACCGGCCCGTCGAGCGCCCGCACACCCATGTTCTCGTGATCGGCCGCCGTGACCCGGCGCGTCTCGCCCCCGTCCAGCGGCTGCAGGAGGATCTCATTCCGCCCCTCCCGGAAGCGCGACGAGTACTGGGAGAGGACGGACATCGCGATCGTCCGCCCATCCGGGGAGAACGACGGCCGACTGGGGGCGAAGAGATCGTTGCGGATCGTGGTGACTTCGCCCGTCGCGACGTCCACGGCCCGCACGGCGGCCTGCAGTCCCATGACCGAGGTGAAGACGATCCGGTCCCCGGCGGGGGAGAACACGGGGCCCACCTCGCCGCCCGGCGCGGCGGTGGCGCGCGTCTCGGTGCCGGTGGCCATATCGCGCACCCAGATGTCGAGCGAGCCCGCCCGGTCCGAGGCGTAGGCAAGCCGCGAGCCGTCGCGCGACCACGCCGGCATTAGATCGACGAAGGGGTCGTCCGTGAGCCGCCGGGGCGTCGCGCCGCCCGCGGCGATGTCGAGTAGCCACAGGTCGCCGAGGGCAGTGAAGGCGATGTGGCGACCGTCGGGGGAGACCGCCGGGGCGACGATCCCCTGCACGGGCTCCGGTTCTCCCGCCTCGAACGAACGCCGCGCGCGCTCGTAGTCGCGCCGCGTAAACGCGAACGTGGCCTCGAAGGGGATGTCCGCCCCCTCCGCGCCGTCCGCCGACACGCGCCGGATGCGGCCGTCGCCGGTGTAGGCGATCTCCACGGCGCCCATCCCGTCCCCCATCCACATGGGACGGAAGGGGAAGACGTCCGCCCCCGCTTCGGTGAGGCGCGTCGGCGTGGTGGCGCCCCCGCCTCCGGCCGCGTCGCCGCTGCCGCCCGCGTCGGCGTCGGCCACCCAGAGGCCGGTCTGGCCCTGGACGACGGCCGAGTACGCGATCCGGCTTCCGTCCGGGCTCCACGCCGGCGAAATCGCGCCCGCGTTCCGCGCCACGACCCGGGTCGAGCCGCCGCTCTCGCGGACGATGATCGCCCCGAGGCCGCGGTCCGAGGCGTAGGCCAGAGATTCGCCATCCGGCGACCACTGCGGCGTGAACTCGTGCGTGGGCGCGTCCGTCATCCGCTGGATTCGGCCGTCGCCGGGTCCGCCCGAGACGTCGAGCGTCCAGATGTCGTAGTTGCCGGAGCGATCCGACGCGAAGACGATCGCGCCTCCATCGGGGGAGTAGGCCGGCTCCCGCTCGTCGTAGGGACCGAAGGTGTGCTGCACCGGATCAGTCCCGTCGGGCGCGATCGACCAGATGTGCCAGCGCCCGTCCCGGAACGACTGGAACACGATCCGGCTCCCGTCCGGCGCCCACTGCGGCTGCCGCGCGTCGTAGTACATGTCCGTGATCGCGCGCGCCTCGCCGCCCCCGGCGTCCATGACCCACAGCGTCCCCTGGAGGTCGAGCACCATTTGGCTGCCATCCGGGGAGACGGCCGCTGCCATGTTCGTCCCCTCGGACACCGTGACGCGCACCTCCCGATCCTGCGCATGCGTCGCCAGGGGCAGGAGCCCCAGCGCTGCGGGCAGGAGAAACCGCGCCGTCAGGGGGGCGAGGGCGCCGGACCGTCGTCGACATGGGGGGACCGATACGCGGGACATGGGGACCTCCGTTCTCCGGGCGATGGCGTGAAGGATGATACGCCACGCGCGTCACCCCCCGGCAAGACCCCGTCGACCGCACAGCGGATCTTGAAAGGTGCAGCCCCTGAACGAGCGGGAGATCCGGCTACACTAGCGGCCGAGCGCCGTCCCGCCGCGGCGGGGGTCGGACCAGGCGGTCCAGGATCCGTCCGGCATCGCCATGATCAGCTGCAGGTCGCCCGACATGCCGCCCGTGAAGTAGGCGTCGGGCGGGCCGGGATCGCGCTCGCGGACGGTGTGCCCCATCGCCTCCAGGGCGCTCGCCGTGGCCCCTCCCAGTCCTCCGTATTCGTGGAAGACGAGGTCCGGGAGATGCTGGTGGTGCACCCGCGGGGCGTGGACCGCCTGCACGACGTTCATCCCGTGGTCGACGACGTTGAAGATGGACTGCAGCACCGTCGTGATGATCGTGGCGCCGCCGGGGGTTCCGGTGACGAGGAAGAGATCGCCGGCCGCGTCCTCGACGATCGTCGGGCTCATCGCCGACAGCATGCGCTTTCCGGGGCCGATCGCGTTCCGCTCGCCCTGCACGAGGCCGAACTGGTTCGGCGTGCCGGGTTTCGAGGCGAAGTCGTCCATCGTGTTGTTGAGGAAGAACCCCGCTCCATCCACGACGACCTTGCCGCCGTACCACGAGTTGATGCTCGTCGTGACCGCGACCGCGTTCCCCTCCGCGTCGACGACCGCGTAGTGCGTCGTGTGGCTCTCGTCGAGGAAGGCGTCGATCCCGGGGTTGACCTCGGCGGATGGCGTCGCCCCCTCCGTGGAGATCGTCGCCGCGCGGCTGTCCGCGTAGGCCTCCGAGAGGAACTCGTCGACGGGAAGCTCGACGAAGTCCGGGTCCGCGAGGTACTCGTTGCGGTCGGCGTAGGCGCGCCGGAAGGCTTCGGCCATCACGTGGATCGTCTCGGGGCTGTTCCACCCCATGGCGCCCAGGTCCCAGCGCTCCAGGATGTTGGCGATCGCCGCCATGGTGAGGCCGCCCGAGGACGGCGGCGGCATCGAATGCACCGTGTAGCCGCGGTAGTCGAAGGCGACCGCGTCGCGCCACACCGTTTCGTAGCGGTCGAGGTCCTCCAGCGTGATGATGCCGCCGCCGCGCTCCATCTCCTCCACGATCAGGGCGGCGGTCTCCCCCCGGTAGAAGTCGTCGGGCCCCTCGTCGCGGAGGCGCGTGAGGACGGCGGCGAGATCCGGCTGCGAGAAGGTGTCGCCGATGCCGGGGACGGCGTCGCCCGGGAGAAAGATGCGCGCGCTGTGCGGGAAGGCGCGGATCCCCTCCTGCGCGGCGTCGAGCGTGGACACGAGCCGCGTCGTGACCTCGAACCCGTTCGCGAGGTCGATGGAGGGCTGCACGATGTCTGCCCAGGGAAGGCTGCCGAAGCGCCGGTGCGCCTCCCACAGCCCGGAGACGGTCCCGGGCACGCCCGCCGCGAGGTGACCCAGGACGGAGAGGTCGGTCACGTTCCCGTCCTCGTCGAGGTACATGTCGCGCGTGGCGGCGAGCGGCGCCTTCTCCCGGTGGTCCTGGGCGAAGACGCTGCCGTTGGCGAGGCGGACCATCATGAACCCGCCCCCGCCCAGGTTGCCGGCCTCCGGGTTCACGACGGCGAGCGCGAGTCCCGTGGCGACGGCCGCGTCCACCGCGTTGCCGCCGGCCGCGAGGATCTCCACGCCGACGCGCGACGCGTACTCGTCCGTCGAGGCGACCATGCCCTCGGTCGCCGTCACGGGCGTGTCTTCAGCGGCGAACGGCCATCCGGGCGGGAAGGCGCCGCCCGCCTCGACGAAGGCGCTGGTCGTGCGACTGGCTGCACCCGTCTCGACGCCGGCCCCGGTGTCGCCCGGCTGGCAACCGCCGACGAGCAGCGGGAACGCGAGGGCCGCGACGAGCGGCAGCGGGGCCCGGCGGTGGCGGAACGTCGGCCGACGGGGCCGCGTGGAATCCATGCGCTGTGCGTCGTACATCTGAGGTCACTCCCCGGGGTTGGGTTTTGCCACGGGCTTCCAGGCGTGCGGGGGCTATTTTGCCCCTCGGCCCGACCGGCCGGCAAGCGCCCGAGTACATTGTGAGCCATGACCCATCGAACACATGCCGACCGAATCGAGCCGGGCGCGGCGATCGGCGAACGCGTCCAGGTGATGGGCAACAGCGGGTCGGGCAAGAGCACGCTCGCGGCGAGGCTCGCAGAGGCGCTGGATGCGCCGTTCGTCGAGTTGGACGCGCTCAACTGGCTGCCGGGATGGGTCGGCCTGAACCAGACGGACCCCGACCGGTTCGAACGCCGAATTCGAGAGGCGACCCGGGGGGAGCGATGGGTCGCCGCGGGCTCGTATGAGAAATTCTCCCGGCGGATCCTGTGGCCGCGCCTCGACAGCGTCGTCTGGCTCGACCTGCCGCTGCCTCTGCTCGTGTGGCGCTTCCTCCGCCGCTCGTGGCGGCGCTCGCGCTCCGGGGAACTGGTCTGGGGGACGAACCGGGAGTGGTTCTGGCGTCACCTGCTGATCTGGCGGGATGATTCGCTCCTCGGCTGGATCATCACGCAGCACCGCCGCAAGCGACGCAACATGGCCGCGCGCGTGTCCGATCCGCGCTGGGCGCACATCCGGTTCATGCGCCTCACGTCCCCCCGCGAGGTCGAGGACTTCGCCGCGTCCGTCGGCCGAAAGATCCGCGCCGCGGACTGATCGGCGTCTGGGGAAGCGTTCGGTCAGCCGATTTCATATTTGTCATTTGGCGCAACCAAATGTAAAATACGGTTATGATTTGGCGTCCGATGTGGCTGGAGAGGATCCGGCGGGCCTGGGCCGAGAGGCCCGTGGTGTGGCTGTCCGGCGTGCGGCGGGTCGGGAAGACGACCCTCGCCCGAATGCTGCCGGATGCCGTGTACCTGAACTGCGACCTTCCGTCCACCGTCCGGCGACTCGACGACCCCGAATTCTTTCTCGGCGGTCTCGAACCGGGAACCGTGCTCGTCGTGGACGAAGTGCACCGTCTTCCGGACCCCAGCCTTCTCCTGAAGATCGCGGCGGACGAGCACCCAGCGCTCAAAGTCCTGGCCACGGGATCGTCCACGCTCGCGGCCACCGGAAAGTTCCGGGACTCACTGGCCGGCCGGAAGCTGGCGGTCCACCTGTGCCCCGTGCTGTGGGAAGAGTGCGCCGAACCGTTCGGGCGCGCGGACTTCGACCGCCGGCTGCTCCACGGCGGGTTGCCGGACTTGCTGCTGGCGGAGACGAAGTCGACGCAACTGTATGCCGAGTGGATCGATAGTTTTTATGCGCGAGACATCCTGGAACTGTTCCGCGTTCGGAACCGCGAGGGGTTTCTGTCGCTGTTTCGACTCCTGATGAGGTGGAGCGGCGGGCAGGTCGACTACAGCCGTCTCGCCCGCCTGACGGAACTGAGCCGGCCGACCGTCAGGACGTACGTCGAGGCTCTGGAGATCGCGCACGCCGTCCATCTCCTCCGTCCCTTTCGCGGCGGCGGAGGGGGCGAAATCGTGAGCCGCCCCAGGTGTTACGCCTTCGACACGGGCTTCGTCACCTTCGAGCGGGGCTGGAGCCGGATCAGGGATGACGACCGCGGCGTGCTGTGGGAGCACCTCGTACTGGACGCCCTCCGCTTCCGCCACCTGGACGAAGACATCTTCTATTGGCGCGACAAGTCGGGCAGGGAAATGGATTTCGTCGTGCGCCTCGGGGACGGCCACCTCGATGCGTTCGAGTGCAAGATCAACGCGGACGAAGTCGGGCGAACCGGAGTCGCGGCCCTGCGGCAACGCTACCCCCTTGGCCGCAACTACGTGGTCGTGCCGGCGGCGAAAGAACCCTACCGCATCCGCCGCGGCGAGTGGGAGTTTACCGTGTGCGGAACCCGACACCTTTCCGTGAACCTGGACTGACAGCCGTGTTGCCGGCGTGGGCCTGGCCATTCGGTGCAGGTGCCGCTTCGGCATCCTAACTTCAAAGGACCGAGATCTGGGAGGCAAAGCATGGAATTAAGCCAAGACGTGGCCAGGCTTCACCACGTAAGGTACGAAGCCATCGGGGTATGAAGATTCCGCAGTGTCTCTGCGGACAGACCTCAGCGGGGCCGATCGTCATCGCGGCAGCCCTGAGTCTGTCCTGCGGGGGGGACACGGCTGCCCCGGAGCCGACCACGCCGCCGCCTCCTCCACCGCCACGGCCCACGACACTCGTAATCTCGCCAGATAGCGTCCGGCTTACCGCGCTGGACGAGACCGAGCAACTGTCGGCAGACGTTCGCGATCAGAACGGACGTCCCGTGACCGGGATCACCATCGGCTGGGCCAGTGACGACACGCTGGTGGCAAAGGTGACGGGTTCCGGGCTCGTCCGGTCGACGGGGCCCGGCGTGGCGACGATCAGGGTCACAGCGGGAGGGCTCTCCGCAATTGCGTCGGTGACCGTCGAGCAGGTGGTGGCCCAGGTCGTAATCTCGCCGCTGGTGGGCACGATCTTCGAGGGGGATTCGCTGCGGCTATCTGCGGTCGCGCGCGACGCGAACGAGTTCGCCGTGCCAGACGTCGTCTTCATCTGGACCTCGGGCGACGAGGGCGTGGCCACCGTGGACTCGACCGGTCTCGTCCAGGCGCTGGCTCTCGGTGCCACGACGATCACGGCGCAAACAGGTGCGGTATCGGGGATGGCGGAACTCACCGTGACCAGGCCCTCTATACCGCCCAATCCCGATGTGGATGTGGGTACTTCCCATTCACTCCAGGGCGCCGGGTTCAGAATCTCACACCGCTCCGTCCGTCACGGCAGGCCGGGGTGGACCGGCGCCATCGCGTATGGGGACTTCGACGGCGATGCTGACACGGACATCTTCTACTCTCCCGGCGATGGGTCCCGGAATCCGCTGCCCCCGGAACTATACACGAACGACGGAACGGGAACGTTCTCGTTCGCGCCCGGTTTCTTCGGCCCCGAAGCAGCCGGCGCCGTTCACGGGCGAAAGGCTCTCCCCGGCGACTTCAACGGGGACGGCCACATCGACGTCTTCGTGCTCGGCCACGGCTATGACCAGCCTCCGTTCCCCGGCGAAGCCCCCTATGTGCTGCTCTCATCACCCGGCGGATACGTGCTCGGCGAGGGACTCGATCACATCATCGGCTTCCATCACGGCGGAGCGTCGGCGGACATCGACGCCGATGGGGACCTGGATGTATTCGTAGCGGCGAACGACAGCCCGTTCTTTCTCCTCAACGACGGCAGGGGCGTCTTCAGGCAAACCAGAACGCGACTCGAGGGGATCGGGGACGACGGGACGTATACCGCCATGTATACCGCCGAACTGGTCGATATTGACGGCGATCAGTACGTGGATCTGTTCGTGGCTGGCCACGAATACGAGGGCTTCTCCACGCAGATCCTTTGGGGTGACAAGAGCGGAGTGTTCAGCACGAGTAAGGCTACGCTCCTTCCCGAGATTCCGGGCTATGGGATTGTGGTCGATCTGGACGCCAGCGACTTGGACGGAGACGGCAGGAAAGACCTCGTCATCAACCGAACCGGCGACGATTCCGGGCCTGGCTGGTACCGCGGATACCATTTGCAGTTGCTACGGCAGATGGGAGTACGCGGCTTCACGGATGTCACCCGCGAGCGCCTGACCGGGAACGAAGATCCTCAGGCCAACTGGCTACTCTGGATACGGATATGGGACGTGGACGAAGACGGTGACCCCGATCTTGTGGTTGACGACGAGACCACGAGCAACGTGTTCTGGACGAACGACGGGGCGGGCGGCTTCGGGCGGGGAGGGTTCATTTCGAGGAACTTCACCGTGGACGAAGGCAGCTCGCACTCCCTCCAGAATCCGCCGTTCCGGATCGACCACGCTCGCGTGCGCTCCGACCGGACGGGGCACGCAATGGCAATGGCGTACGGGGACTTCACCGGGGATGGACACGCCGACGTCTTCTACGCGCCCGAGGATGCGGCATCCAGCTCGCTCCCTGCGGAGATGTACGCCGGGAACGGACAGGGAGACTTCACGCTGCAGACGGGCTTCGCCGGCGGGAACCCGCCCAGCCGGAGGAACGCGCGCAAAGCCCTACCCGGGGACTACAACGGAGACAACAGGCTTGACGTCCTGGTGCTGGGTCCCGAGGACGCGCCGTACCTCCTCCTGTCCACCGGAAGCGGATACGCTCGCGGCGAAGAACTGGAACGCTACGCAAGTGAAGGCCAGTACACGGGCGCAGCGGCGGACGTAGACGCGGACGGCGATCTGGATGTGTTTCTCTCCGCGCCGCGCTTGCTCCTCCTGAACGAAGGCGATGGCAGCTTCCTCGGGTCCGACCAACCCGTCGATCTTGGTGGGTTCGTCCTCGCGTCCGAGTTGGTGGATGTCGACGCGGATGGATACGTGGACCTGCTGGCGGGCGGTCACGAACAAGACGGTGACCGAACCCGGATTCTCTGGGGAGACAGCACCGGCGTCTTCGATGCCGCGAAGGGGACCGTGCTCCCGGGTGTGGCGAGCTACGGTGTCGTACTCGACATCGATGTCGGCGACACGGATGCCGACGGCGACAAGGATATCGTGATCAGCCGGACCGGGGACGGAACGAGCCGAGGATTCTACGAGGGTCGCTACGTGCAGCTGATCGAGCAGAGAGGCGGTCGTCACTTTGTCGATGTTGCCGCGGACGCGATTGCCGGAAACCGGAATGATGAGGCCAACGGCATCCGGTGGTTGCGCATCTACGACGTGGACAGCGATGGCGACGTGGACATCGTGGCGGACGACTACTGGACCAGCCTGATCTGGAGCAACGACGGATCCGGCCACTTCCAACGGAACTGAGCCGCGCGGCGGACGGTGGCCCGGCAGGCATCCGCGTGGCGACGCTGCTGATTACCGGCGCGGACCTGTCGAGCGCGCGCAGTACCCGCGCAAGGCTGGAGTACCGAGGGGTCTACGGGATCTTTCCGCCGATGCTTGCGGGGCTGTCCCTCGACTCGAGGTTTCGTTAACCGGCCTCTACACTGCGGGCTCGCCGGCTCAGGGCTCGCTTGATGCGTTCGCCTCGCCGCGTAGGGCGTCGATGCGGCGGGCGACGGCGCTCTCGTACCCGGCCGGATTGAAGCCTTCGCACTTGTATCGGAAAGTCCCGGCCGGGTCTAGGCACAAGGTCGTGGGGTAGCCGCGGAGCGCCTCGAGATGTCCCTCGGGCTCTTAGGCGAACCGCCAGACGACCACATCCATGGCGGCATCGAACAGGCGTTCCGCCACCAGTCGCTCGACCACGAGCCCCGGCGGCTCAGCCACCACGGCCGCGGGGCGCGTCACGATTCCGGCCCCCGGGGCGTGACCTGAGCCGGTTCTGGAACTCGATCAGTGGGCGCCAGTAGCGCGGTACGTCGGCGAAACGGCCCCGGCCGGGGGCCGACTCCCGACGCTCCAGCTAGCGTTCCGCCTCCGCCTATCTGCCCAGCATGTTGAAGCCGATCGCGAGCCGGTAGAGGATCGAGGGTTCGACCTCCGCCTCTCCCCCTGCGTCGCCCTTCATGCCGGGCCGCGAGTGCGTCGAGCGCCGTCCCGCTGGAGTCCCTCACGGTCTAGCCGCAGTCGCCTCCCTTGAGATCCGCGAACGCGACCCCCAGGCTGCCGATGTGGTGGCGCACCAACCTCATCATTCGGACTCGCCTCAAGGCGCTCCGAGACGATCCGCCATACGTGTCACCCGCGCGCGATCGAAATCAGGCGTCTCCCTGAACGCTGTCCCCGTGACGCGTCGACCTCTTGGAGCCGGACGGCTTCGACCAAGCCATAGAGGGTTGTGAGCTGGACTTCCACACAACCTCCCCGCCAATCGTGCTCGCGGATGAGGACCCGGTGCGCGCTCTCATTGAGCCCGCGACACCCGGATCCCGCCACGCCTTGGAGGCCACGGTCAGACGCCATCGGTCCAGCGCCTGCCCGAATCCAGCATCGCAGTGACCGGCAGAGACGCGGCCTTGATCGGATCGAGTAATGAGGCAGCCGACCCCTCAGGATCGCGAGCGGCCGGCGCTTCGATGCGACGTTTCGCCTGGTTAGGGGCGATGCGACTCCTCGGGTCGGCCAGTCTTCGCCACCTCGGCGACAGCCCGCACCTTCTCCGCCTCCGCCTCCAAGTGCGCACGCAGACGATAACGTGCGACCGCCGCCCGACAGTCTCCGGTCCTACCGAATCCCGTCTTGGCGGACCAGCCGAACAAGGCGGCAAGTCCCCCCGCCACCACTCGAATGTTGTCCTCTTGCTCCTCCAGATCCTCGCTGGGGACCCCAAAGATGGCCGCTCCCAGGCCGGCCGCCGCTACTGCTACGTCTCCGATGGGGAAAAGGGCGGACTCTGTGCATTCCCCCGGCGCGACCATCGGTTCTGTGTCTTCCCGGTTGTTCGGATCGGCCGGCGGCCCCGACACGAACGCGAGAGAACAGCCCGATAACACGCACACAAGCAGGCACGAAGCGAAAGCGCGGAGATGAATTTTCATGGCACTGTCCTCTCATTCTCGGGATTACCGTGCCGACTTTGCCACCGTTCGAACGCCCCACGTCGTAGGGACGCTCCGAATCGCCCAAATCCCCATACACCCAAGCACCAATGAGCGGGCCGGCTCCGACAACTGGCGCCGCCTTCCCGACTAGGCGTTCGCCAACTTGGTTTTGTTTCGAATCCGTCTATACGTATGATAACGGGTTGCGTCGCGTTGAACTCCAGATTCACCACCGATAGCTCCATTGAATCGGCCATCTTGAGTAATCTCCAGTACCGCAGTATTTCCATGAGTCGGTGTCAATCACTGCGACATGCTTCCACCCGGGGGTCTCTTGATACGTGGCCCAATAGCCGTTTCCCCTCGGCACGAGACCTGTGCGAGATTCCGTCCTTTTTGTCTTGAACCAGCTGAGAACATCAAAAGCGCGAATGGGTCTCCCAGCAGCACAGCGCGCTGTGATCTGATTGAAGTATAAAAGATCTGTATAGCCTGCCTGTATGAAGGCATTCGACAAATAGTGAGCGCAATTGTTAGTGTATTTGAGACCGCAAGCACATATGTGTGAGTAGTAACGGCACACATCGCTCAAAGGTGCTGCGGGTCCTTCATGGGGATCATCTATTGGAGCGATAACGTGCGGCGTCTTATCTTCGCGAGCGGCCGAAGATGTCACTACTGGGATAAATTCCGTGGCATCCGGTATGTAGATATCTTCAGGGTCAATACCGTCATGGAGCGGAGTCCACAAGAAAACGCCAGGAGTGTCGCTGCCCGTCCGTGGATCGGGCCGAACGGTAATGAAATCGCCGTGCGTCTTTGCGTCCATTGACAAATCCTCGTCGGAGGAAGTCGCTAATTCACGAAACGCATAATTCAAGTTCCACGTGACGTCGGTGAGTTGTTCACCTCACGACCGACATAAACGTCGGCGGGACCAAACCCCACCAACTCCGTGCCGGGAGCAACGAATCGCACCGACGCTCACGGGGTTACGACAAATGCAAGCTAGGGGAATCACGTCTCGCAGCCAATACGTTGCCAAGACATGGCGGCTGCTGACGTTCACGGTCAGGATGGAGCTGTGGCTTGTTGCGGCCCGCCAGGAGTCGGGGCGTGTGCAGTGTCGATCTTTTCGGACGTATGGGAGTTGTGCGGCCTGGACGCTGTGTGCGCGATCCACGCGGCAGAGCCGGTGCCTCGCCGGGCCGTAGATCTCTGGAGGCTGCGCTTCTAATCCGCCGGGCTCCAGCGGCGGATCGAACTGATAAGCGACTTCGCAGGAGACGCAATGTCACGAACCAAGACGGACTTTCTGGAAGATCAGCAGGGCAATCTTTCAATGCGGTTGATGAGCATCAGCACGCTTGCGGCCAGCATCGCCTTCGGGCTGGTCTCGGTGCTGCATTCCGCGCGGAACGGTCCCAATGGGCTCTACATCACGATGGCGTTCCTCATCGCCGCCTTCGCTCCGAGGGCTCCGCAGAAGTTCGCCGGGGTGAGGTTCCCCCAGTTACCCGCCGCTCCGGAAGCTGCGGTGCAAATGGTAAAGGACAAGCCCGGGACGCCCGAGACCTGTGAGCTCGGCATACAGGGGTTTCGATTTGCCGCGAAGCTGTCGAACAGCAAGGCCACTCTAGGTTCGACTCATCGTGGGTCTGCGGTCCGTTAAAGACAAGAAGAACTTCGACAGCGACCCCAAAATCCATCTCGCCGTGCGGGATGCGATGCCGGCGGGAGTGTTCTGGACGAGTTGACCATGGTCGCCGCCGTCAAAGCGACCGCGACGGCTGCTTCCGGTGCCTGGGATCAGTTCTCGCTGGGGAAGCCGTCGGGGCCGCCTTCCAGGAGGCCTCCGAGAACGAACAGACCGATACCTCACAGGATCACACCCACGAGGGCTGCGTAACGCCCCCAGCCGGGCCCGAACCAAGCCAGCGCTCCACCCGGCAGCGCCCCGCCCGCGCAGCAGCCGACCAGTGTGCGATACCATCCAGTACTTCGGCGATCGGCTAGGCAGCCATGTCCCCATGATCCTCACCGAATGTGCAGCGGCCGCGGACGCCAAGGAGCCACGCCACCCTGGCGAGGTACGCCGCAGCGGAGGGAGACACCATGTCCCGATGTCGCCTTTCCGCGCCCATCGCGTCCTTCGTCGTGGCCGTTGCCCAGGTCTCCAGCGCGTGCTTCCATGCTTCTTCATGCGACGACCGCCTACGACCGAGGGACCCTGGCGGGTGGCGACTTCGCCCGCAGCGTTGCCACTCTCGTTATCGGCAGGGTCATCAGACTGAGCCGCCTTGGACAGGTGGCGGGAATCTGGCGGGACTCGCGCGATGCGTTCGACACCGAGGCGGCACGCCGAAGGAGTGGCCAGCCGACCGCTTCACTGTGGGGAGCGTGATCTCGGTGGAGACGTTGTTGGGAGCCTGCGCAGGGGCCAGTGTGCGTCATGGAACGAAGGAGGCCACCCCTAGCAGCT
Source organism: Gemmatimonadota bacterium (assembly GCA_022826685.1). Lineage (GTDB taxonomy): Bacteria > Gemmatimonadota > Gemmatimonadetes > Palauibacterales > Palauibacteraceae > Palauibacter. Next base: position 35,312 of record JAJDUL010000003.1, read on the forward strand.
AGGACTGACGGGCGTGAATTTGGCCCAGCTTACGATTGATCGTTCGACGACTCCCGCGCGCCTCCGATACGGGGAGCGATTCAACGCGGCGGCGTGGTACATCGACCGGCATGCGGCGGAGGGACGGGGCGACAGGGTCGCCATCGAGCAGGCCGGGATGATCGTCACCTACGATGAACTGGCGCGGCGGGTCGGGCAGACCGGGAACGCGCTCCTCGCGCTCGGGCTCGTGCCGGGCGACCGCATGCTGATGGTCGTGAAGGACTGTCCGGAGTTCTTCCATTTCTTCTGGGGGGCGATCAAGGCGGGGATCGTGCCCGTGCCCGTGAGCTACCTCGTGCGGGCGAAGGATCTCGCGTTCATCATCGCCGACTCGGAGTGCCGGGCCGTCGTCTATTCGCCGGAGTTCGCGGCGGAGGTCGTGCCCGCGCTGGCGGCGGCGCGGACCGGAGCCCGCGGTCTCGCGCTCCAAGCGGAGGGCGGGGTGCTCGACGACGTGGACGCAGCTCCCTCGGAGCTTCAGGCGGTGCCGGCGCGCCCCGACGATATCGCTTTCTGGCTCTACTCCTCCGGCACCACGGGTCGCCCCAAGGGGGTGCCGCACCGGCATCGGGACATGCCCGCCACCTGCGAGCACTACGCGGTGGGGATCCTCGGACTGGGCGCGGAGGACCGCTGCTACTCCGCGGCGAAGCTCTTCTTCGCGTACGGCCTCGGGAACGCGATGACCTTCCCGCTTTGGGTGGGAGGCACCGCGATCCTCGACGAGCGCCGCCCGACTCCCGCGACGACGTTCGAGACGATCGAGACGCTGCGTCCCACCGCGTACTTCGGCGTGCCGACGCTGTACGCGGCGCAGTTGCAGGCGCTGGATCAGGCCGACGCGGCCGACGGTGGTCCGGCTCGTGGCGGGCCGGCGGGGCAGGGAAGTCCCGATCTGGGTTCGCTGAGGCTCTGCGTGTCCGCGGGAGAGGCGCTGCCCCCGGACCTCTTCCGCCGCTGGAAGGTCGCCACCGGTCTCGAGATTCTCGACGGGATCGGCTCCACCGAGGCGCTCCACATCTTCATCTCCAACGCGCCGGGCGAGGTGAAGCCCGGGAGCACCGGCCGCGTCGTCCCCGGCTACGAGGCGCGGATCGTGGGCGAAGCCGGCGCCGAGGCGGATCCCGGCGAGGCCGGACAACTCGAGATCCGCGGCGACTCGACGACCCCCGGCTACTGGAACCGTCCGGAACTCGAGGGATGGACGATCGTCGACGGCTGGCTCCGCACGGGAGACCAGTACGTGTGCGACGCCGAAGGCTGGTTCCACTACCAGGGCCGCGCCGACGACATGATCAAGGTGGGCGGGATCTGGTGCTCTCCGTTCGACATCGAGGCCCGTCTCATGGAACATCCGTCGGTGCTGGAGGCGGCGGTCGTGGGCCGCGAGGACGACCACGGCCTCGTGAAGCCGGAGGCGCACGTCGTGCTCTCGGAGCCGCTCCGGGAGACGGCGGGCGCGCCGTCCGCCGCCGACACGCTGACGGCGGAACTCGTCGCGCATTGCCAGGAGGGTCTCCCGCGCTACATGTATCCGCGCTGGATCCGGTTCGTCGCCGAACTCCCGAAGACGGCGACAGGGAAGATCCAGCGGTTCCGGCTCCGCTCGTCATCCCTGTTGCGGTGACCCGGCTGACGGATCCGTCGTCAACAGGTTGAGAACCCGCTCGACCGGGCTATATCCGCTGAGGAGAAGTCATGTTCGAACGTCGTCGTGTCGCAGTGGTCGCGGTGCTCGCGGGCGCCCTGCTCTGGAGCGGGTGTTCCATGCTCTTCATGCGAAGACCGCCCAAGGGCGAGGGACCGGTGGCGTTGGGCGATTGCACCCGCAGCCTCGCCGCGCCGATCATCGATAGCGTCGTCGGATTGGTCAACGTCGGAGTGGCGGCGGGGATCTGGGGAGACTCGCGCGACGCGTTCGATTCTGATAAGGCCTACGACGAGTACCGCTTCTACACCGGCCTCTCGTCGGGCATGTACGCCGTCTCCGCGATCCACGGTTTCAGGTGGAGCGAAGATTGTCGAAGCCGCAATACGCTGAGCGAACAGGCGATCCGCGACCATCTCCGCGTCCTGGCAGCGCAGCAACGGGGCGACCGCTGAAGAGGACGCTGGTCTCGGCGCTGCTCATCGCCCTGGCGGCCGCGCCGCTTGCGGGTCAGATGACCGTCGGCCTGAGGGGCGGCATCGGCAACGCAACTCTGTCCCGGGACATGCCGCGAGTGGAACAGGGAGAAGGAGGGGGATCCCGATTCGGGGTCGTCTCGGGGATCGACGTGGGGATTCCTCTGGGCGGTGCCGTGGATCTGCGCGTCGGCATCGGGCTGGCCCAGAAGGGTGGCGGCGCGGACTCGCCGCCGTCGGTCACCGCGGGCAGGGCGTTCGTCGATGCGACCACCGAACTGGACTACCTGCAATTGTCCGCACTCTTGCGCGCGAGCGCCGACGCCGAAGGGGGATTTCTCAATGTCGGCGTCCTCGCCGGGCCCTACATGGCCGTGAACCTTTCGTGCAGCATCGCGCTGACGACGCTCTTTTCTCCGCCCGGATCGGGGGAGTATCGGTCCTTCGGCGGGCGGCCGCCCTGGGGGACGGAAACGTCATGCGACGGGGACGCCCGCGCCAACTTCAGGACCGCCGACTTCGGGCTGGCGTTCGGGGCGGGGGCCGAAGTGAAGCTGGGCGATTCGATTGCCCTGGCCTTCGATGTGATCTACGCCATCGGTCTTACCGGTATCGACGACGACGGGACCAGGAACCGTCACCTCGCCCTCCAGAGCGGGCTGGTGTTCGCGACAGGTTGAGGGTCAGCCGCTCGCTCGCCGCTCCAGCACGCAGTACCGGTACAGCTTGAGCGTCTCGCGCCAGTCCTCCGGGTACTCCGCCACCATCTGACCCAGCCCGTACTCCTCCGCCAGCTCCGCGAACGTCCCCGATTCGGCGACCTCGAACGGCGTCTCCCGCTCGAACACCGTCAGGTCCGGGAAGCCCGTGGGGAACGAGGCCTTCATTGCCCGCTCCACCCCCTCGAGCCGCTTGAGGTCCTCGTCGGTGTCGAACTCGCGGCGCTGCAGGTCCACCGAGAAGTAGTCGAAGGCGATGCGGAGCGACGACATCGCCCCCGCGAGCCGGTTCAGGAACGGCATGATGCTCTCGGGGGGCAGGTACATCGTGTTGCCCTCCCAGACCATCAGCGTGGGCGCGGCCGGGTCGAAGCCGAGGTCGGCCAGGTCGCCCGGAACGTCCGCTTCCAGGTAGTTCGCGTAGAGCGACGGCGGCTGTTCGACCCCGTTCTCCGACAGGATATGGTGCTTGAACTCGAGAACCGCCTTCTGGTCCACCTCGAAGAAGGCCGCGCCCGCGTTGCGGTAGTGATGCGCCCGCATGTCGAAGCCGCCCCCGAGCAGCACGACCTGGCGGGCCCCGTCCTCGATCCCCCGCTCCACGAACCGGTTGAAGTAGCGCGTGCGGAACCGGACCATCGTCGTCGAGGGCGGAAACGCCGCGTCCAGTTGCCGGGCGGCCGTGCGGGCCCGGTCGTTCGAGAACCACGGGGCGTAGGGATCGTTGAAGAGCGGCTGCGGCTTCTCGGGCTCCAGGGCCCGGATCGACGCGATGACGAAGGCCGTCGCACCGATTTCGTTGATATCGATCATTCTCGGAGATCCAGGGTTGTGTGAAGAGTGAGTCATCCGGTCGTGGGGACCGCAAGATAGCCGGCACGACATGGCCACCATAGTACCCAGGCGCAACGATACCTCAGCGAAGTCGGCGGGCCCAGGTCAAGGCCGTGGATCGGAGGATCATACTGTGTCCGCTTGGGTAGAATCGGATACGGCCCGGAGGCGTCATACCTTTGGCGAAGGGAGGGACGTGCGGTTCCGGAAGCTGCTGCTGACGGGATGTGTCTTGAGCGGGACTGCTTGTGGCGGAGGGTCCCTGGATCTGCCCATCCCCCCTGACCCCGACCCTGCACCCGACCCTGCACCTGAACCTGTCCGATTCAGTTACCTGTATATCGGCGGGACGGTGACGGATTCCACGGGACGTCCCGTGAGTGGCGTCAGAATCGAAGGGGGGGCGCGGTCGCGCGGGTCGGAGAGGCCATGCGGGTTCAGATTCGGCAACGTTCCGAGGAGGTACACTTTTCCGGACGGGATGTATCGTACTGCGGCGAACGGTCCCGTGTTCGGGGTTCCGTGTGATGCGCTGCTGTTCCTGGAGTTCACGCCCCCGGACGAATCCGGTCTGTCGGACGTATTGGCAGAGTCTGTCGAAATCACGATCGAGGGACCGGATAATCCCCTGAGCCCGACCAACCCCTTGGTTGTGGATGTCGTGTTGCCCGGTGTCGACGCCCGTCCGGTCCGCGCGCCGACACCGTCCGGCCCCGCCAGGAATCACGCCAGAGAGGTTGCATACCATGTGATGGGGACCCTGAAGACCGCTGACGGTCAACCCGTATCCGAAGCCTACATTGAATCTCACACCCTGTTTACCTGGAATTGCCAGCAGGACCGGATCAGTCTCAGGGGAACCACCGATTCGCTAGGTGCCTTCGAGAACGTTCACCGGGGATCGGTCGCGGCGGATCGAGGGTGTCTGCATCTTTGGGCAGCCAGGAGCTGGGAAGATCAACTAAACGGGAATAGGGTTCGAAGAACAGTGACATTCCTGATCCCGCCAAGCACTCCGGTGCCTCCCGACACCGTCGTGACTCACTTCGTACTCCCGCGTTAGGGCCGTCACCGTGCCTGACGGCGCGGCAGATCTTCGACGTGACGGTTGAGTCCTTCAGCACTTCACGCCCCCGCCGGTGTCCCGCGTAGTTGATGATCGGACGCCAACGGGGGAGAATGGGGGGCGTGAGAGCCGCCGCCCCGCTCCGCGGTCGGCCGCCCGCGTACGCATTCGCATGGAGGGAGACGCCATGTCCGCAGGACGCAGTTCCGCGCAAGCCGCCATCCACGCCGTGGCCCTGGTCCTCGCGCTTGCGGCGGCGCCGCTCGCCGCGCAGACGACCATCGGCGTGCGGGCCGGAATCGGTCCCGCGAGCCTGTCCGGGGCCGACCTGGAGACCCGGGGCGCCGCCGCGTTCGACGATCCCAGAGACGGGATCGTGGCGGGGGTCGACGCGGGGATCCCGTTGAGCGGCGGGCTCGGCGTGCGCATCGGCCTGGGGCTGGCTCAGAAGGGTGGGGCCGTGAAGGTGCCGTCGTCGATCACGGCGAGCCGGTCGCTCAACGAGTCGACGGCCGAGATCGACTACCTGCAGTTCTCCGCGCTCTTTCGCGCGGGCACCGCCGCCGAAGAGGGGCGTCTCAACTTCGGCTTCCTCGCCGGGCCCTACGTGGCCTTCAACCTCTCGTGCCAGGTGGCGGTGACGTCCGTCGACCCCGGGCCCATCCGCCCCGAGGTCCCTCCGGGCATTCCCAACCGCGTGGGGCGGACCGGGGGCGCGGGGCGGACGGCGAGCGCGCAGGACACGGAAGTGGCCTGCGGGGAGGGCGGCGTCAGCGAGGTCAAGTCAACCGACTTCGGACTCGCCCTCGGCGGCGGGTTCCAGGTGAGACTGACCGATTCGCTCGACCTGGCGTTCGACGTGATCTACGCCCGGGGCCTCTCCGAGATCGACGATGAGGGGAAGAAGACCAGCCACGTCGTCCTCCAGGGCGGCCTCGTGTTCGCCATTGGCTGAGCCCGCATCGCCAGGGTCACCGCCTGACGACGACCACGTACTCCTGTTCGATCACCCGGTGGAACCGCTGCGGCAGCCTCGCCCAGTCCCTCGCCTCGACGAGGAACGGGATCGTGGATTCCCGCACCGCCTCTTCAAAGTCCAGCAGTTGGTCGGCGGGGATGTCCTCAAGCCCCGGCCCGCGCAGCACCAGATCGAGGTCGCTTCCCTCGTGGCCGAGGCCGCTCACGCGGCTGCCGTACGCCCACACCTCGACATCCGGCAGGTGCTCCCGGAGCAGTGCTTCGAGCACCCGCCGGTGCCTTGCGGACAGGTTCACGCGGTCAGGCATCGTCCGCCCGGTCGATCATGTCGGCGAGCGCCTTGGCGTCGACGATGAAATCCGGCAACAGCTTCAGCGTGGCCTCCGCGAAATCCTCGCCGTAGTCGTGCGCCGTTTCGTTACGGTTGTCCCGGTAGTGCAGCCAACGTTCGACCGCTTCGCAGTCCACGAGGTCGTGGCGGGCCGCGTGGCGGAACAGATCCTTGAAGTGCAGGCGGTCCGCCTGGCGATTGCTGGCGAACCACGCGGCGAGCCGCTTCCGCAGCAGCTTTCCGCTCTGCTCGAGTACGAGTTCGAACTCCTTGACGCAGGCGGCGCGGTAGATGTCGTACATGACATCGTCGCGGTCCTCCTGCGTTTCGATTCCCTCGACCGCCCGCTCCAGCGAAGCGATGCAACGGCGCAAGAACGTAGTGTCGATGCTCACGTCGCACCGCTATCGGTGTTGGTGCTTGCCATCGTCGTCTTCGGTTCCATCGCGTGTCGGCCGGGGCCACTCAACGGTCTCAGGTTGCCGCCAAGATACGATATGCGCCGTACCCCGGTCACTTGTTCGGCGTGGAGGCGTCCCTCAGGGCCAGAGCCAGCCGAAGGCGCCGCCGGTCACGAGGCCGTAGACGAGGCCGTCGAACATGCTGCGGGCCGTGGCCGGCCAGCCCTGGAAGGTCCAGATCGCGTCCTGGGCGTGCGCGAGCGCATATCCCATCGCCGCGGCGACCGATGTGATCTTGAAGACCTGCATGTATTCCGCGCCCGGTCCAAGCGCGAGGCCGGCGACATAGGCCGTGAGCAGACCCACCACCAGAGAGTAGACGAACCACTGCACGAGCTGGCTCCCCCGCATGAGCGGATGGCCGGCGGGCAGCACCGTCATGAAGGCGACTGGGCCGCGCCTCACCTTCTCCTGGAACGCCTCGCTCCTGAGAACCTCGTGGGACGCCGCGTGCGGGACGGAGTAGGTCCCGCCGGGGATGTCGAAGCCGCGCAGGGCGTCCATCACGCCGTCCTCGTCCGGAAGCGCCCGGTAGTCGTGCCGGTGGTAGTTGAGAACCATGTGGATGACGCAACTCGCGACGAACACGAGCACGCCCGAGACCAGGATGGGAAGCCAGAGACTGAACACCGAAACCATGGATTCTCTCCGTCGCCGAGGATGAGCGGGACCGTCCCTCCACGGATCATATCCCGCTCGGTCCGGTAGGAACGAGAGCGCGAACCGGAACGGCGGATGCCGGTACTCTGAGGGAGGACGATGGGAAAGGTTGTAGCAGGTGGCCGGAGACGAAGAGGAGTGTCGGCGTTCTGCCTGGCGCTGGGATGCGTGCCTATGCTCGCGGTTCCGGCTTGTCAGGAGTCGGACACCTGGAACCGGTGCGGTTGGGCCGGAGGTGGCGAGGTGTTCGCCTCGTCCTGCCCCCCGCCGACATACGAGCGGCTGATCAGCGGCACCGTGACGGACATGTCCGGGAGGCCGGTGTCGGGCACGCGAGTCAACGTGATCTCTCAATCGTTGCGCCCCGCAGGCTGCGTATGGCATGGACCGGTAAGGGCCCTTGTCACGTCCTCGGCTGGAGGGTACTCCGAGAGACTGGGCAGTACCGAGCCCATCGGCTGCGTGAGAGTGCGTGTCCGGCCGGCGGAGGGGTTGGGGCTGGCGGAGGTCCTGCTGGATACGACGGGAGTGACCTACTACGACAGCAGGGACCCGACGCTCGCCGCCGATACGCTGACCATAAACGTAGCGCTGCCGTCCGCACCGAGTTCGTGACGGCGCGAGCGACCGAAGGTGTCAGGCGTTCAGACCTTGGGGCCGTCTTCCAGCAGGCTTTGGAGGAGCCATAGGCAAGCGACGCACAGGAGGACGCCGACGAGGGCGGTGTAGCGTCCCCAGCCCGGCCCGTACCAGGCCAGCGCTCCACCCAGCAGCGCCCCCACGATGCTGGCGCCGAACGCGATCCGGTACCATCTCGGCCAATACTTCGGCCGAAACCTGTGCGACCACTTGCTCATCGCGTCACGTCCTCCGTGGGTTCGGGAGGGTCAGATCCGTCAGATCCTACGCTCGGTCTCGCCGGTTGGATTCCGCAATCCAGTCTCGCAGGGCTTCATCGATCCGCGTCTGCCAACCGCGGCCACCGGCCCGAAAATGATCGATCACCTCCGGGGACAGCCGGATGGTGGTGGACACCTTCGGTCGGGCCTTCGGCGGACGGCCTCGGCGGACGGGCACCTTGGCGAACTTCTCCGGCCAGCCGTCCCTGGAGAGATCGGGCGCCGTGTCGGGATCAAAACCATTGGCTGTAGATCCGTCGCTCTCGTTCATTGGCTTTCCTTATGCTGATGACCCTGCATGCGTTGTCACGAGGCGTCCAAACGAGTACCACCATCGCGTCGTCAAGAAAGCCGATGGTGATGAAGCGAGCCTCGCCGTAGTCTTGACGATCATCCTCGATGGTCAGCGTCACGCCAGCGAACACCTCCGCCGCCCGCGCCATATCCAAGCCTCGAGCCATGATCGTCAGCGCGCATTTTTTTTGGTCGAACTCGATCCGCATAATTATTGTTACTACATAAAGTCGATGTCAAGCAGGTTCCGCTCGCCATGGTGCGGGCCTCGCCGGCAGACCGACGGCGATGGGCTGAGCGCCCAGATCTTCTCTCCTCGCACACCTCATTGTCCGTCCCGTCTTGAAGCCGGTCTCAACGAGGTGGATGGCGCGGACGGCACTCGCCCGACGGCGGCTAAACCCCGAGACTCGTCTGCAACCGGGGTTCCACGCATTTTCGAACCAACGCAGCTTCAGCGTCGCGCCGGCACGGAGGGGAGAGCGCGTGTACACAACCTGCATCTTCTGCAAGAAACCCCTCCCCTCGAACGAGGTGGTGGAGGAGTTCCCGGTCGGGCGTCGGCTCGCGTTCGACCCGGCGAAGGGACGGCTGTGGGTGGTGTGCAGGAGGTGCCGCCGGTGGAACCTGACTCCGCTCGAGGAGCGCTGGGAAGCGATCGAAACCTGCGAGCGGATCTTCCGTGACACGCCCATGCGCGCCTCGACCGACAACATCGGGATCGCCCGCCACCGGGGCGGCTTGGACCTGGTCAGGATCGGGGCGCCGCCACGAGACGAGTTCGCGGCCTGGCGGTACGGAGACCAGTTCGGGACGCGGATGCGCCGTGCCGGCGTTGTGGGCCTCGCCAGCGGCGTGACCATGCTTGCGGCGATGCAGCTTTCGTTGCCGGTCGTCGGCACGTTGGGGTTCGCGGCCGTGTGTCCGTACCTCGCGTGGACCCACCTTCGCCCGATGGCCAAGGTTCGGGTCGGCGGCAAGGCCGGCGCAGACGGCCCCGTTCGCCCGGAGAGCGTCGCGAAGTTCAGGTTCTCCGACGTCAACTCGATTCGCATGCTGCCGGGCGATAGCGCCTCCGGCTTCCGCGTGGAGATTGACCGGGGACTGCGGAGGGCCTGGTTCAAGGGCGAAGACGCCCGCCGGGTGGCCACCGCCATCGTTCCCCTGGTGAACCGTGAGGGCGGCACCCGCAACACCGTCCGGCGCGCCGTGGACGCCATCGAATCAAGCGGGCACCCCACCCGTTTCATCGCGGATGTGGTCAACAGGAAACACAGCGGATTGACGGGCCGGACGGGGTACGTCCGCGCCATGCCGACACCTCTCCGGCTCGCTGTGGAGATGTCCCTCCACGAGGAGCAGGAACGCCGCGCGCTGGAAGGCGAACTCTGGATCCTCGAACAGGCGTGGAGGGAAGCGGAGGAAATTGCGGCGATCGCCGACAAACTCCTCCTCCCCGCCCACGCCGACGAGTTCTTCGAGCGACACGGCGGCAAGGGTCGCACGCCATGACCCCGCTGGGCAGGCACTATCCTCTTGAGACTCTGCGCGGGGATCTCTTTGGCGGGGTGACTTCGGCGGTGGTTGCACTGCCGGTTGCACTCGCCTTTGGAGTTGCGACCGGGCTTGGTGCGGCGGCCGGCCTCTACGGAGCGATCGGGGTCGGCTTCTTTGCGGCAGTCTTCGGCGGGACCCGTACCCAGATCTCCGGGCCGACCGGTCCCATGACGATCACCATGGCCGTGGTGCTGACCACCCACGCGTCGACCGTCGGAGAGGCCTTTGCCATCGTCGTGCTGGGCGGCTTGCTGCAAGTGCTGCTGGGCGTGCTCAGGGTGGGGCGATACGTCATCTATACCCCGTATGCGGTGATCTCGGGGTTCATGTCGGGCGTCGGGCTGATCATCATGCTCATGCAGGCTCTCCCGTTCCTGGGGTTGCCGCCGGTCGGCGGAGGTCCCGCGACGGTCCTTCGCGCGTTGCCCGACGGGCTCGCCAACCTGAACCCGAGCGCGCTGGCGCTGGCGCTGATCGCCCTTGCCGCCGCAGTGTTCTGGCCCCGTCGTCTGGCGAAGTACATGCCGGGCCTTCTGGTCGCGCTCGTGGCCGGAACGGTGCTGAGCGTGCTGTGGCTCACGGATGTGTCCGTGATCGGCGAGGTGCCCTCAGCGCTGCCCAGTGTTCAGGTCGAAGTGCCCGGAGTCCTGTTCCTGGCGGGTGCAGTGCAGCCGGCTCTCATCCTCGCGCTGCTCGGCTCCGTGGACAGCTTGCTGACCTCCCTTGTCGCCGACTCCATAAGCGGTACGCGTCACAATCCGGACCGTGAACTGGTGGGCCAGGGGATCGGCAACATGGTCTCGGGAGTGTTCGGGGGCCTGCCCGGAGCGGGCGCTACGATGGGCACCGTGACCAATACGAGGGCGGGTGGCACGACGCGGGTATCGGGCGCGTTGTGCGCGCTCCTCATTCTCGGGATGCTGCTGGGATTCGGAGCGGTCGTCGAACCGGTTCCGCATGCCGTGCTCGCGGGCATCGTGATGAAGGTGGGCTGGGACATCATCGACTGGCCGCTCCTTACGCGCATTCATCGCATTCCGCGGGCGCAACTCATCGTCATGCTGTTGACGCTGGGCCTGACGGTGTTCGTCGACCTGGTGACGGCAGTGGCCTTCGGGCTGATCACTGCGGGGATGGTGCACGCCCGGCAACTCGAGAAGCTGGAACTCGACAGCGTGGTCTCGGTGCCGATTCTGGACCAGGTTTTCTTCGCGGCTCATCCGGAGGCACAGGGAATCGACGCCTACTCCGCCCGCGTCGGGTTCGTCAGCCTGAAGGGGAACTTCACGGTAGCGTCCTCGCAGAAGCTGTACGGCGTGATCGGAGAGGACCTCAAGGACCATGAAGTCGTGATCTTCGACTTCAAAGACGCCGCATACATCGACGACAGCGCCGCGATGACGATCAGTCGCCTCATCATCACTGCAGGCAAGCAGGACACCGAGTGCATTGCGATGGGATTGTCAGGTCCGGTGGCCAAGACGTTGCGAGCGCTCAACACACTGCGCGACGTGCCGAAGGATCAGGTGGTGGAGACGATCGAAGAAGCGCGCAAGGTCGCCCTGCGGTTGCTCCTCGAGCGCCACGGACGACCCGAGGAGGACGGCCGGCAGACGATCCCGCCAGCGTCATGAGCCCGACGCTCCTCAACCCCTCGGCGCGCGAAGCTGCATGCGCGGCTCGATCTCCGCGGGAATGGGGATCGATCTGCTGGCGGCACCCCGAAGGTGTGACTCCGCTCGGGGAAGACGGAGCGTCTTGCGCGGACCGCAAGGCGGTCACCGGGGTTAGAGGAAGGATGTCAATGTGGATAGTCCTCGGATTCGCGGGTCTCGTCTCAGGCGGGCTCGCCCTGGCGGCACCGCCGGCTGATGCAGTCCGACAACCGTCATTCGAGCGAGTCGAGGCCGTTGTCGGGAGCCCCACCAACGCGATCCGGGTGCGGGACCTGAATAACGACGGGCGGCTTGATCTCGTCGTCTCCGGAGGCCGGCGCGTCTTCGTGTTGACGGGCCGGGGCGACGGGCGCTTCGATGTGTCGTGGTCCGGTGCGGCCGGCGAGAATCCGGTGGATCTGGCCATCGCGGACCTCGACACGGACGGACTTGCCGACCTCGCGATCGCAAACCACGAGACGGATTACGTCACGCTGCTTTTCGGAGTCGCCGGAGGCGGCTTCGAACGCCGTGACCACTCGCAGTTCCGCGTTGACGTCTCGCCACATCCGCACGCCGTTGCACTGCAGGACATCGACTCCGATGGCAACCCGGACCTCCTGGTCGACGACCGGTCGCCCGAGTCCATCCGACTGTACCGAGGTCTCGGGGATGGCACGTTCTCGGGGGCGGAGATGGTCGACGTCGGCGGCGATCCGTACCGGGGCATGACATTGGCCGATGTAACGGGTGACGGCCGTGCGGATCTGATCACGCCGAACCCCGACCACGTTGCCGTCCTTGTCGCCGACGAAAACGGCGGCTTTCGGCCGCAAGCCACCCTGGCGGCCCCCTTCGGCCCATTCTCGGTCGTAGCGGCGGACCTGAACGGTGATGGCCGGCACGATGTCGCGGCCGCTTCCGGAGAGGGCGCGGGTTCGCTTGCCACTTGGCACGGGGTTGCCGACGGGTCGTTCTCGATCACCGGCAGATACGAGATCGCGAGGGGCCCGACGAAGAGCGCGGCGGCGGATCTAACGGGTGACGGCAGCGCCGAGGTACTGGTTGCGAGCTACGCCGGCGGCGAGGTCGCCGTGCTGATCGGAGGCGACACACCTCTGCTTCATCGCATTCAGATCGAAGGGAATCCCTACGGCCTGGCGACCGGCGACTTCGATGCCGATGGACGCATCGACTTCGTCGTGGCGAACGACGCGACCGATCACATCAGCGTATTCCTGACCAGGTAGCCCGCACCGGTCGGTCGGGTCCCGGGCGGCGAGTTTCGTCCCCCGTTCGGAGGCTATTCGCCGGAGCGGAGGCGGGCGGTAGCCTCCTCGACCTCCGCGGCGGTCAATGCCGGTTGTTCCCCTCGCGGGACCGCGACCACGGCGGAGCCATGTCGCTCGAGCGCGACATCCATCGGTACCGGCTCGATCTCGATGCGGCCCTCCCGGACGCGGAACCGAACCCGGGTTCCGGGACGCAACCGGGCCGCCTCGCGAACCGACTTGGGCACGACCAGACGGCCGGCCTTGTCAATGGTAGTTTCCATGGCACGACTAATGCCATTCGACGAACCATGCAGCAAGCGTTCAGGGCGAATCCTCTTCCCGTCGGCCACCTCCATGCTCTATGGTGAAACGAGGTTCACGCGAGAAGGAGGAGAGTCGTGGGCAATGCGATCGCGACGATGTTGAGCTCCAAGAAGTTCCTCGCCGCCCTTGGCACGGTCATCCTGATCGTGCTCGAGGATGTCGGCGTCCCGATCCCGGAAGAGGTCGTCGTACCCCTGGTGGCGTACATCGTCGCCCAGGGACTCGCCGACATCGGGAAAGAGCGCGCCAAGGCGTAGCAGGGAGGCGCCTAACGGCGTTCCTGACCCTTCGTCGGTGACGAAGGAGCGCCGCTCTGGCTGAAGAACCTCTACGCCGTGAACGGGTAGAGGTTTGTCATGAAACAGCCCCTCCGTGCCCCGCTGCCCTCGCTGCTCGTGAGGATGGAGAGGGTTGGTCCCTGGTCGCTGGCATCGCCCTTCTGGCGGCCGTCATGCCGGGGCCGGCCATGGGGCAGGGCTGCTCGTTTGCGATGGCGCTTGGCGTCGCGGTTCCGACGGGCGGCGTGCCGGACCCGTCCCGGGGAGAAGTGAAACTGTCGGCCGGGCAGACCGGGCGTCTTGGGCTCGAGTGCGGTTCGAAGTCCATCCGGTTCGGAGTCGACCTGGAGAGTACCGTCCTTGGTTCGCAGTCTGCCGGCACATTCGGCTACGGCGTGAGCCTGCTGGGCTTGCTGGGTCGGTTCGGGGTCGACTTCCCGCTCACGGACGATGACGACGCGCCGTGGGTGGGAGTGGGCGGCCATGCGGGATTCATGGTGCCTGGCGAGCGGGCGAGGTCGCTCCTTGCCATCCTCCATCTTGAGAGGCAGGTCGACTTCGGTCGGCTCGGAAAGGTGGCCGGCGGCAGTGTGCGCTTCGGCGTCCCGCTGTCCCCGCCCTGGGCCATCATCTTCGACCTCGCCATGAGGGCGAACACTCTCTCCACCATCGAACCGGGCGCCAAGTGGACCCCGGAATATCGCGGACATGAACGACTGATGACCTTCCCGGTCTCCGTCGGGGTACGGTTGATCCTGTGAAGCGGAGGCTCGGGTTCGTAACCGGATTTCTGGCGGTGGCGGCGGCGAGTATGCCGCCCGGCGCGGCCGCGCAGACGTGTACCCTTTCCGCGACGACAGGGATGGCCGTTCCCACCCACGGAATGGACCGCGGGTCGGGCATGGACTCGCCGCTGTTCATCGGGGAGCACTACGGCCTTGGCTTCGCATGCGGGTCGACGTCCATACGCGTGGGGCTGGACGTCGAGGCGTATGTCCTCAGCTATTACAGCCATCAGTTGTGGTCGACCTCGGGTGGAGTCGACATCTCGAGCCTCCTTGGTCGCGTGGAGCGCGAGTTCGCGCTCGGGAACGGCCCCCGCGCGCCGTGGATTGTGGTCAGTGGACGAGTGGGGCGAATGGAGTTCAGGTCCGCAGGATCCCGCCACACTGGGGTTGCAGCAGGCGCCGGCGTACAATTCGGCCTCCGGTTCGCCCGACCCTGGTCGGTTCTTCTCCATCTGGGCATAAAAACAAACCGCGTTCCCCGGGAGACGGGGGGAATCCGGATGGTGACCGCGCTCCCGATGGGTGTCGGCGTGCGGTTCAACCCCTGACTCAAACCAGACTCCGTACATGACCAAATCGTCGAGTGATCGATTGCGGGAGGAGCTTGATTTCCTCCAGCCGTTCTTTCTGGGGCCCGCGGGGGAGAACGACCGCTGGCTGGAGGAGTTGATCGTCGAGTTCGTGCGCGATCATGCCTTCTGGCGGCGGAACTTCCGCCCGGAGGACGGGCACCGGATCACGGCGGCGGCCTCCTACCGGCCGGACTTCCTGCAGGCGAAGGCGCGCACCCGGCAGGCGCTGATCCGGCTGTCGGGAGAGCTGAAGCAGTCCGTTCCCATCTTCCACCCGCGGTACGTGGGGCACATGAGCACGGACCTGCTCATCCCCGGTCTCGTGGCGCGGATCCTCACCACCCTCTACAACCCGAACAACGTGAGCGAGGAGGCGGCGCCGGTCACGCTCACCCACGAACTCCGCGCGGGCCGGGACCTCGCCGCGATGTTCGGCTTCAACGTCGACCCCTCGGTCCAGCCCTGTGCCTGGGGCCACCTGACGTCGGGCGGCACCGTGGCCAACTACGAGGCGCTGTGGAACTTCCGCGCGGTGAAGTTCTACGGCGTCGCCCTGCAGGAGGGGGTGAAGCGGGCGGAACTCGCGACCGGACCCGTGGGACCGCTGCGGAAAGAGCTGGCGGAGTACAGCGAGTGGGAACTCGTCAACCTGAGCATCGGTCAGACGATCGGCCTGCGGCGCGAGGTCGCGGAGGCGGTGCGCGAGCGGGATCCGACGGCCTTCCCGCGGCTCAGGCGGGCCGTGCGGGGCGAGCGCCTCGAGACGCTCGGGATCCAGGAGTTCTTCGCCCGGCACCCGGAGCTGCGTCCGCCGAGGGTGCTCGTCGCGGCTTCCGCCCACTACTCCTGGGAGAAGGGGATGAAGGTGATGGGTCTGGGGACCGCGCAGCTGGTCAAGGTCGCGGTGGACGACCACATGCGGCTGGACCCGGACGACCTGGAGGCGTGCCTGGCGGAGGCCTTCGAGAGCCGCACGCCGGTGCTCGGCGTCGTCGGCGTGCTCGGCACCACGGAGTTCGGCACGATCGATCCGATCCACGAGATGATCGCGGCGCGGCGGCGCTGGAACGAGCGCGGCGCCGACTTCTTCGTTCACGTGGACGCGGCCTGGGGCGGATACCTCGCGAGCGTCTTCCGGGACCCCGACGGCGGCTTCCTCTCGCCCGAGAAGATCCGGAAGGGGTTCAAGTACTTCCCCTCGGACCTCGTCTACCGGGCGTTCACCTCCGTGAGGCACGCCGACTCGGTGACGATCGATCCCCACAAGCTCGGGTTCCTGCCCTACGCGGCGGGGGCGTTCGTCGCGCGCAACCGCGAGATCGTGGACTTCATCACGCAGCAGGCCGCCTACGTCTTCGACCTGGGCGACGTCGAGGACGAAGTCCCGCGCGAGCAACAGCTCCGGAACCTGGGCCAGTACATCCTGGAGGGCTCGAAACCGGGGGCGGCCGCCGCCTCGGTCGCGGTGGCGCACGAAGTCCTGCCGCTCCACAGCGAGGGCCTCGGGCGCGTCCTCCGTCACACGATCCGCGCCTGCGAGTACTTCTACGAGTCGGCCCGCGAAGCCGCCGGGCGGCTGGAAGACCGCGTGCGACTCATCGTGCCCTTCGAACCCGACTCCAACCTCGTCTGCCTGGCGCTCAACCGGAACGGCAACCGGAGCCTGGCGCAGATGAACCGCTTCGCCCGCCGCGTGTTCGCCCGCATGAAGGTGGACGCGGCCCGGCCGGTGCATGAGGCCCGCTTCATCGGGTCGTACACGTCGCTCCGCCGGGAGGGCGGGGAGGACGAGCAGTGCGGCCGCATCCTGGGCGAGCTGGGCATCGATCCGGCGACGTTCGTCGCGGTCCCGGCCCGTCCCGACGAGGAGGCGGACCACATCTTCATCCTGCGGCACACCCTGATGAACCCGTTCCTGATGGACGGTCCGGGCGAACGCAGCTACATCGACCTGTACTGGGATTTCCTGGAGGACGCGATCGACGCCGCGCTGGTGGAATGATGAGATCCAGACTTGAGTAGCCTTTCGCGGTTCTCTTCGCGCGGGATCCGAAGAGTTCCCTCGTCCAGGAAGCGCGCCGGGCCTATACCCCGCCCTCAGACATCGACGTAGCGATCCGTCAATCACCGGACGCCTCGGCAGCCTAGATCACATGTCCCCCGACCGTTAACGTCGTTCTCCAGCCGCAAACCGCGCTGGGTCACTCGTTGCGTAGTGCTATAGGAGGCACGCAGTGGCAGCACCTCCACGCTTCCAGAGAATGTTGGACAAAGCCGACGCCGCCCTCATCTCGGCGATCGAAATCTACAACAAGCCCGATTTTGCGTATCGCGAAGAGACGTTCGCGATCCTAGCAATCAACGCTTGGGAACTGTTGCTCAAGGGACGCATTCTTCGCGACAGCGGTAATGATCTTCGCTCGCTCTACGTATATGAGCGAAGGAGAGTAAAGAGTGGAGATTGGGGTAAGAGGAGGTATATTAAACGAAATCGCACCGGCAATGCACATACCAAACACTTGTTCCAACTGTTGAACGAATTGAGTCAAGACGGACCAACAGAATTGCCGCCTGCGATACCCCACAATCTTCGAGCATTGACAGAAATCAGGGACAACGCAGTCCATTTCGTCAACGCGAGCCCAACTCTCGCGAAGCAAGTCCTGGAGATTGGTACTGCCTGCGTGCAGAACTACGTCGAACTCGCGCGACGTTGGTTCAATCGAGATTTCTCGCGTTACAAGCTCTATCTCATGCCGATCGGTTTTGTAGATGCCCCTGGCACTGCGGCCGGATTAATCGTCTCGGCAGGAGAGGAGAATCTAATTGGCTATCTGGGACAGCTCATGGCAAAGCCCACAGAGAGCGGTAGCGGTGACTATCGAGTGGCGCTCACAGTAAACATTTCTCTCAAGAAAGTGACTGGGGCGGCGGTGTCGAGCCAGCATACCACCACCAGCAGTGGGAGCATACCGGCAGTCGAGTTGGTCGAAGAAGATATTCGTAGAATATATCCATGGGACTATGCGACGTTAACGTCACGGCTCCGCGAACGATACGTCGACTTTGTAGCGAATCAGAGATATCATGACTTGCGAAAGCCTCTGAAGGATGACGATCGATATGTACGGACGCGACACCTCGATCCGGAAAACCCGAAGGGAATAAGGAAAGACTTTTACAATCCAAACATCGTGCGCGAGTTCGATGAGCACTATACGCTGGAGTGATCGGCATACACGCCGCGAAACCGAAGCGCAGCCGATAATCGAGATCCGAGTCGGTGCGAGCGATTTGTTTGCCGCGTTGTCGCGAAGGTGACGCAGCCGTGCCACCGGGCGCCGAACTCCGCCGCGTCGCGGCCCAAGACTGACGCAGAGAGGTAGGATCATGCTCTCGCTGCCCTCGATCTCCTTCAACAGCGGAGTCGCGCCAAGGGGTGTCGGGGGGTCCGGGAAGGCGTGTTCGGATTCGGGACAGTCCGAGGTGCCTTGAACATGCTGATCAGGTCGTTCGGGTCGCAATCACCGACGAACCAGCCGTCGTGCTCTCGGGGCGCCAGCCTGGGGTGTCGGTTGGTTCAGTGGACTCGGCGGCCGCTCTGGCCCGTGCGGCGGCGTCGCGTCAGGAGAGGCGGATCTTGGCGACGGAGTGGCTAAGAGGGACGGTTCGGCGGCCGCGGTCCGGCCCCGGTTCCTCGACGATCTGCTTGCCGTAGAGCTTGAACCAGGCCTCTCGCGCGACGGGATTCACGTCGATGAGGGCGTAGGAGGTGCCCGTGTAGAGGGCGAGGCGTCTGAACGCGTACCCTTCCGGCGTCTCTCCGTCGTCGGCCGCGCCGAAGCGGAGCGCCCAGCCCAGGGCGCGGGGCAGGTGGTACGTCACGGCGCTCGAGGTCAGTTGCCAGATGCGGTGCCCGCCGTCGTCGGTGAGGCTGAAGACCGCCGAGCAGTGCACGTCGCCGCTCAGGATGAGGGGACGCACGCCGCGCCGCGCCGCCCGGAAGAGCACCTCCATGAGCGCGGCCCGCTCCTCGTCGTGGAGGTCGTGCTCCCACGAATCGCGAAGGTCGTCACCGAGGCCGGCCGTGCGGAGCGGGAGGTCGAGATCCGCGTTCGCCAAGGCCGACCTCGCGTGGAGCACGGGCACCGCCGAGACCACGAACATGAACGGGGTCTCCTCCGGATCGAGCGTGTCCGCCCACGCCTCGAAGCGCTGAAACTGGGGCTCGCCCAAGATCCGGTAGCCGTCGCGCTCGATGTCGCGGTGGCCGCGGCCGTCCAGGACGTAGAACGCCGCCCCGCCCCGGGTGAACGAGTAGTCCCACACGTCTCCGGTATCCGTCGGGGGGTTGTGGCTGTGCTGGTATTCCCGGTACACGGCGCACGCCGCGCGGAACATGCGGCGGAGCAGCCGGCGCCCGTCGTCGCGAGTCAGCCCCCGATCGGCGAGGTCCGGCAGCACGCGCGCCAGACCGTCGTCCGGGCCATCGTCGGCGAGATAGTGCGACCCCCAGCCGTCGCCGATCTCGTGGTCGTCCCAGATCATGTAGGTCGGGTAGGCGTCGAAGATGCGGCGCACGCCGTCGAAGCCCCAGTATCCACGGTAGATATCGCGGTACCAGCTGCGCATGGACCGCTCGTCGGGCAGCAGCTCGTCCCCCTCCCGGCGCATGCTCCGGTTCAGCAGCTTCCAGATGTCCAGCGTCGCCACGCCGTCGCTGTAGCACTGGTCGCCGCCGGCGATCACCACGTCGACGTTGTCGCGGTGCCGGTCGAGCGTCGCGGCGAGGAAGTCCCAGGCATCGATGTCGCCCACATCCGTCCGCTTTCGGAAGAGCCCGCTCACGCGGTACGGCATGTGGCAGGAGAAGAGCGCGACCTGAAACGGACGCCGTTCGTCCTCCCCGGGCGGCGTGCGAAAGCTGCGCAGGCGGTTGTGTCCCAGGATCACCTTGCCGCCGTCGCCCTCCGAGTGCAGCGCGTAGCCGTAGCGCGTGTCCGGGCGGAGATCCGCGAGGTCCAGCACGCGCGTCGTGTCGTCGGCGTACCCGTCCACCTCGAAGGGCACGGCGCGCGACGCGGCCAAGGCCTCGGCCGTCTCTTCCGCCGACAGGGGCACCCGGCCGAGCGCGGCCCGAAGCTCCGCCCGCACCGACGACGACCCCATCGCCTCGCCGCAATCGTAGAGCAGCAGCGTGAAGCGTCCTGGACCGCCCGTGCGCAGCCACAACCGCACCGAATCCGGGGTGGCGTGCCCGATGATCGCCCCCACACGAAGGCGGGCGTTCGGCCAAGGCCGATCCGACTTGAAGACCAGCGAGTCCGGTCCGTGCATGCTCGTCGCCACCGCCGGTCTACGGCCTGGCGCGCTTTCGGCCGGCCCTCAGGAGATCGTCGATGAGCGCCATCAGCTCGTGAATGGCCGCCGATCCGCCGGCAATCAGCCCCGCCGTGAGGATGATGTCCGTGAACTGGAACAAGGCCTGCTGGAACGACGACGCCGCGGCGAGGTCGAAGATCGGCCCGAGAAGCCGGACGCCGGCGAGGGATACCATGAGTCCCAGCGTCAGACCGAAGAGGAGCGCCCGCCGCTGGGTGCCCGCCCGGTAGTCCCGCAATTCGCTCTCGGCCGCCGCCCTACCATTCTCTTCCGCCTCCCGCACCTTCTCCTCGAGACGCGTCTTCCCGCCCTGGCGCCACGCCTTGAGGAGAACCTCGAGCGAGCGCTCGACGAACAGGGCGACGATGTAGAGGATGCCCAGCTGCATGAGCGCGGTCAGAAACGGTCTCTCGTCCGCGGCCACCTCGGCCGGCGCCAGGGCATCGCCCTGGACCACGACGGCGACCGCCAGCGCCGCGACCAGCAGCGACATCCAGATCCGTCCGCTGTGCCGTTCGATGTACCGTTTCATGTGCGTGCCTCCCGACCTCCCGGTGATTCCTCCGATCGCCGCGCGGGATCATATGGCCCCCTCGGCGGCGCACCAACCATCGCGCGGCACGGTGGCGGGGACGAGCAGGGCGGCCGTATCCTCTGCGACTCCCGACAGACCCCGACCGAGACGAGGAGGGACGATGATGCGAAGGAGTCTGGCTGTCGTTGCGGCAATGTTGCTGCTGAGCGGGTGTTACCATGCCACGGTCCGAACGGGAATCAACGCCGGACCGGAACGCATACATCGATCGATGGCTTCCGGGTGGCTGTGCGGCCTCGTGCCTCCGTCCACCGTGCAGGCGGAAGAGGATTGCGGAAACCGGGGCGTGGCCGTGGTGGAAACGCAGTTGTCGTTCCTGAACCAACTCGTCTCCAGCCTCACCTTGGGCATCTACACGCCCATGGCGATCACCGTGACCTGCGGCGAGGGCCCGCGGGACGACGAGGAATCCCCGCCGGAAGACGAGAAGTCCCCGCCGCGACATCCCTGACCGCAGCGGCGGCACATATGCCGGACCCGCGAGCAGATCTTCCGCTACACCCGCATGCGTGACGCTTTCGACTCACACGTCGTGCTGCTTGATCCAGTCGCACAGAACTTCGTCGATCCGGGTTTGCCAGCCGCAGCCTCCGGCCCGGAAGTCTACTCTTCCTCTCAAGCCAATCTCAACCTCGCGGAGGGCGACCTTGGCGGGTCAGGGGAGTTGCGCGAGGCTTCCTGTCTGCGGTAGGGCGATCCAGCCTTCCTCCCGGGCCAGCGCGAGGTCGTCCGGTGGGATCGGGTCGCAGCGGTCGATGGCGGCGGCGCGGGAGACCAGGGCCGCCACGAGCGCGTCGAGGATGTCGTCCGACGCCGTGCACCTCTCCCAATCCTCCTCGGAGAGGGTGAGCCAGTCCGCGGTCTGCTTCGCGAGGTCACGCACGAGTCGGGCGCGAACCTTCACACCCTTCGCGCCCTTGTAGCCGCGCGAGGGGAAGCCCCATACGTGGAGGGCGGCTGCGGGGTAGACTTCGACGAAGCGGCCGCCGCCGCTCCGGTCGATGGATTCACCGTTGGCCGCCGCCTCCGCAAGCAGGCGGACGGCTCGCATGCCGGGCACCGCGATCAGATCCGATGAGACGCTGAGCGGCCACCGTCCCAGCCTCTCCTTCACCACCTCATCGGTTCGCCGAAACCGAAGCTGGGGAAGGTCGGTGGCGGGCCAGATCGTCTCCGCGGAGTAGGCGGTGATGGCTCGCGCAAAGGGCGCGGGCCAGCCGAAGGGTGCATCGATGCCGATCTTGTCCGCGCGCCCGAACAGTCCATGCAGATCGGCATCCGTCGCCCCCATCGAGAGCGTCTCGATCCGCGCAGATCCGCGATCCCAGCCAATCAGGCAGGTCGCCGTGCCCTTCGGCCGTGAGGCGAGATCGACTCCGAGTGTGACCATCAGCCCAGGAAGGATCTGCGTCGGACAGCGTCTCCTAAAGAAACGGACGGTATCGGGCTTGAAGGGAGAAGTCCGAAAGGACGACCAGTGTTCCTGAACTTCCGCGCGCTCTTCTGTAGCTTCTTGCCGATCTCGCGAGCTTGCCTGGCTCGTTCGATCTTCTCGTACCAATGCGGGTCGTACGAGGGGCGGTGCGCGCCAACGTCGGGCGGCGGCCCCAAAACCGAACCAGTCTCTCCTTGCATAGTGAACCTCTCAGCGACGGGGCCGAGTTGCGCGCTATGTGCGTGCCTCTCACCGGATCATATCGTCCCCTCGGCGGCGCACCAACGATGGCGGCCCGGCCCGGTGATCTCTCGCTCCCATCCCCCGTGTGCGGGGGGCCGGGACGGTCTCGCCCGACCCGATGGAGCGCCAAGCAACCGTGCGCCGTAAGGTTGTCTGTCTCACCGGTCCCGATCTGGAAAACGGAGGCGCGCGATGAATGATTCAGGGGATGTCCCCGACGCACGGGATGCATGGCGCTTGCTCATCAAGTGGGGCTTGTTCTGGAGCCTGATGCTCAACATCCCCGTTGCGATTTTTGGGATCGTCGCGACGGACGATCGGGGTTTCTGGGTGGCTCATCTTGTGGTTGTGATACCGATTTTCACCGTCCTTGTGCTCCAGATCCCGGCGCGAAGAGCGACAGATTTCATCGGGGCAGACGACGAGGAGGTCTGAATGGATGGGGCACGTCGCTCCGAGCGACGCCGAGTTCAGCAGTTCCTCGTCGAGCTGAATCCCGCGTTGGAGGCGGCCCGGAAGCTGGAGCGAGAGCTCGACCGGCATCTCGCGCATCGCTTCAACGTCTTCAACTACATGGGCGACGGGCGTCCGAACGAAGTTCTGCTTTCAAGGATCATTGGCGACCTGCTCAACCCCGCCGCGCTGCACGGCCAGGGTGCGTCCCAGCTCGGGATCATGCTGGATAAGTTGTCGGCTGAAAGCGGCGCACCTAGGCCGAGGCCGGACTTCTCGAAGCCGGTTCGCGTACAGCTGGAGCGCCTCATCCCCGGCGGGCGTCTCATCGACATCACGGTGGATGTGGCGACCGGCGCCGGGCCGTGGTGTCTGGCCTTCGAGAACAAGCCCTTCGCGGGCGATCAGCCTAACCAGGTGCGGGACTATCTCAAGTATCTCGAGGATGAGTACAAGGACCGTTTTCTGCTGATCTACCTGTCCCCGCGCGGCGAAGGGCCTACCGATTATTCCCTGCCGAAGGAAGAGCTCCCCCGTTGGCGGGGGCGGCTCCTCGTCATGCCCTATTGGCGGGATCCCGAGAGCGCAGGTCGGGAAGGAGAATACGTCGAGGAGAACGAGGGTGGCCCCAAAGACGAGGGAGAGGCCGGCGCGCCAGAAGCGGAAGGCGGCCGCGAAGCGGACGACGCGCCCGAAGATGAGCCAGCCCTCCCGGATGACGTGTTCGCCGACTTCCGTACTCGGTTCTCCTTGGCCGACTGGTTCGCCGCCTGCCGCACGCAGTGCCACGCGGACCGGCTCCGGTGGTTTCTCAGGGATGCCGCAGCATTCTGCCGACAACAATTCGGAGGACATTCGATGGCGACGGACAGCGACACGCGGGCGATACAGGAGTATCTCTTCGCTAACCCGAATCAGCTGGAGACCGCGCAGACCGTCTGGGATGCCTGGCCGGGACTCAAGGCGGAGTTGTGCGGAGGGTTCCTGGAGCACCTCCGCGCGGAGATCCACCGAAGAGTACGCGGGGCATTGCCCGATATCGCTCCGGATCTCCGCGTGGAATGCAGGTACGGCGGCGAAAAGAAGTGGTCGAACTTCCTCTGGTTGAACCGCCCGGGGTGGCCTGCATGGGACAAGCCCATCACGAATCACCCTCCGGGCGAGGGATGCACGGGCGTTGTCCTGCAGTCCCTTGGGCCCGGGCCGAACCACTGGAGGTGGGGTGTGCTCCATCCGCTGGACAAGAACAAGGGGACCGACAGGGACAAGGAGCGGCGTAAGGCACTGGAGGACAGGCTTCGGCGCGACCTCGAGCCCTGTGGAAGCCTCCTCTGGTGGCCCTACGTCTGCCAGGTCCGCGACGACATGACTCGTTGGGACTCCCTCCTTCCGGAATTGTATCGAGAAACGAAGGACGGCGGTGGAACCATCACGGACTACTACGTCGAGGGCATGATCGATCTCGCCGCGAAGGCGATTCCCATCATTGAAGAAGTCGAACAAGCGGGGACGCCCTCGTGAAGGCGTCGAGGCCGCTGTTGGCGCAGCTTGCCTGGCGGTTTCATCCGCGCATGGAAGAAGTCGCCGTGGAGGCCTTGGCGCACCTCCTCAACCGATACCCCGCCTCGAGAGGAGGATTGAGCGAGGTGCTGGAACACAAGGTGCCGCGAATGCGGTTGTCCGACGAACGGTTCCAGACCGAAGTCTCCTTTGCGGATGGTGCGCGCCCCGATGTGCTGCAGAAGGGAGTTGATGGGCAGAGCCGGCTCATGGTTGAAGCCAAGTTCCATGCGTCGCTCACTCCCAATCAGCCGGTTCCCTACCTCAACTGGCTTCCGGATGATGGGATTTCCGTGCTCGCGTTCCTGGCCCCGTTGGGGCGGGTGGAGGAGCTTTGGCTCCAGCTGCTCCACAGGCTCGACAAGAAGGGCATCCCGCATTCCGATGCGGGTCCCCGGTGCGCCGCGATCGATCGGACGGGCAAGCATCTCCTCATCACTGACTGGGAGACGGTGCTGAGCGGGATGGAATCGCGGCTGAAGGACTCCGAGTCGGGTCTCGCGGAACTCCGACAACTCAGCGGGCTGACGCGGTTTGCCGAGGCGAATGAACCCAAGTCTCGGCACGCTGGCGAGAAACTCGTCAAGCAGGTGGCCGCCATCGGCCGAAACGCGGGCTGGATCGACACGGAGGGCTTGGGTGTCGCCTCGTTCTCGTACGGCTACGGGCGGTACGTGCTGCTCGGCCGTCGAGCCAGACTCGGCGTATGGGTGGGCTTCAATACAGACCTGCACGAGGAATCTCGCGAGACGGAGTTGTGGGTTCAGCTGCTAAAGTGGAGAGACCCCGTAGGACAGCGTTGGAACGACCGCGTTATCCCGGCTCTGACGGATCCCGGAGACCAGCCCGTCAAGTTCGAGGGCACGGCTGTGTGGGTCGGCGTCGTTCCGGAGCATCGCTCGGATCCGGCCAGCTACGCGGCCGCGTTGGAACGAATCGCCGAGATCGTGGATGAGGCTGCCGACTCCCCGCTCTCACCTGCCAGCGTGCTTGCGGAGGTCGGCCGGACATACGACCAGCCCGTGATGAACAACATCCGTCGCTCGGAATACGTCGAGGCCCTCCTGACTCTCGCGCTCGAGGGGAGCGGCTGGACCCGCAAGGAGCCGTGGGAGGCTTGGCACTTCGAGAACGAGTCGAGCGGGCGACTAAAAGTCAAGCAATCGGCGGCCACGCAGTCGTGGGGCGGTGACCGCGACCTGGGCGCTTCCGCTCGATTCAGTATCGCGCCGGC
>JAJDUL010000015.1 GCA_022826685.1 Gemmatimonadota bacterium
CTCGGTCACATAGCAACGGCTATGCTCCCTCGTCGCGCCTTGTCAGGCGAACGCCTCACCACTCTCGGCGCTGACGCAGGGTTTTGCCACGGACTGCTAGTCACAGCCCGGCAGCGCAGGGTTCCGCGCCGGTCGGCTAGAAGACCGAGACCTTGAGGTCCGTCAGGTAGCGGTCCGGCCGTTCACGGACATCCCGCAGGAGGAGGGCGAGTTCCTCCCCCGCGGCGCGAAGCAGCCGCAGCGTCTCCAGCACTTCATCGTGGACCGCGTCTTCGCGCAGGAACTTCCCGAGCGTGCCCTCCCCGCTCTCCAGCCCCCGCGTGATCTCGGCGAGGGACCGGCCGGCGGCGGAGAAATCGGCGCTGGCGCCGGCGAGCCGCGACGAGAGCGTGTCGAGGTTGGCCAGCGTGCGATCGACCTCGTCCGAGCCGGTCATCCCCGCGAGCCGATTCGACAGCGTGTCCATGTTGGCGAGCAGGCTGCCGATCGAGGCGCGTTCCGTCTCGAGGATGCCGGCGAGTTCCCGCATCGCGAACGTGAAGGCCTCGGACCCGGAGGCGACGTTCTCGGCCAGACCGCCGCCGAGCAGCGACTCCATCTCCCCGATCAGCGAACCCACCTCGTCCCCGAGCGTCGAGGCCAGCGACGTGAGGTCGGACCGGCGGTCGAGCGAAAGCGTGTCGCCGTCCGCCAGCATCCGGGCGCTGGTCCCCGGCGCAAGCTCGACGAGTTGCTGGCCCAGGAACCCATCCGGCTGGATGGTGCCCCGGGTGTCCGCCGGCAACCGGACCCGCGTGGAGAGCGTCATCGTGAGGACGACGCGCTCCGCCTCGAGCGCGACTTCGTCCACGGTGCCGACCTCCACCCCCCGCAGCAGGACGGGCGATGCGGTCGCGATCCGGTTCGCGTTCTCCGCGATCCCCCACACGCGGATGGTGGGGCCGCGAAACGGTGAGCCCGATATCCAGAACAGACCCGCCACGATGACGGCCGCGGCCAGGATGACGAATGCGCCAACCCGGACTTCGACGCCGCGGTCGCGCAGCCCCGGATCCCTCATTCGTGACCCCGCGTGGGCGCCGCGTCGAGAAACTCCCGCACCGCCCGGTTGTCCGTCTCGCGCAACTGCCGCGGCGTACCCTCCGCCGCGACGACGCCGTCGGAGAGGAGCGCGATCCGGTCGGCCAGGAAGAAGGCGGACTCCACGTCGTGCGTCACGACGATGCTCGTCGCATCCACTTCCTCGCTCACGCGCGCGATCAGGCGGTTGATCCGGGTCGCGTTGACGGGATCCAGCCCTGTCGTGGGCTCGTCGTACAGGACGTAGCGGCGCTTTCCGATGATCGCGCGGGCGATGGCGACCCGCCGCTGCATGCCCCCGGAGAGCTCGGCCGGCAGGAGCGTCAGAACCTCGGGCTCGAGGTTCACGTGATCGAGCGCGGTCCGGACCAGCTCCTCGCATTTTGCGGCGCGGCCGCGGCAGAAACCCGGCGGGAGACCCATCAGCAGGTTTCCGCGCACGGTCATGGAATCGAAGAGGGCGGAGTTCTGGAACACGTAGGCGGTCTTGGTGCGAACGGCGGCCATCTCGGTCCGGTCGGCCGATGGTACCGAGATCCCATCGACGAGAATGTCTCCGGCGTCCGGATCGAAGAGGCCGACGATGTGTTTGAGGAGGACGCTCTTACCCGTCCCTGACGGCCCCATGATGGCGAGGGTTTCACCTTCCCGCACGTCGAGGTCGACGCCGCTCAGAACCGGACGTCCTCCCAGCCACTTGTGCACGCCGATGATCCTGATCACGTGAGCGTCTTGTACACGGGCCCCAGCACGGTGTCCAGGACCATGATGGAGACGATGATCGCGACCACCGCCCTCGTCGCCGTGCGCCCGACGCCCGCCGCGCCGCCGCTCGCCCGGAGCCCCACGTGACTCGAGATGAACGTGATCGCGAATCCGTACGCGACGGCCTTCACGAGTGAGAAGATCAGCGCGCCGTGGTGATAGTACCCCTTGGCCCCATCCACGTACTCGGCCGTGCTCAGCCCGAGAATGCCGACCGATGTCACGTAGCCGCTGAAGATCCCCATCGCGTTGGCGAGCATGACGAGCGGAATCAGAATGAGGGTTCCCGCCACGACGCGCGGGACCACGAGTTCCACGACGGGGTCCCGGCCCATCGTCAGAAGCGCGTCGATCTGGTTCGTCACCTTCATCGTGCCGAGTTCGGCCCCGATGGCCGCCCCGACGCGTCCCGCGAGGACGACCGCCGTCAGCACGGGTCCCAGTTCCGTGAGCATGCCGCCCACGACGCCGCCCGCGACGATCTCCCTGGGCAGTCCCTGGGAGAGCTGGTACATCGTCTGCTGGGCCATGACCGCACCCGAGAGGGCACCCATCAGCAGCACGAGCGGAAGGCTGTCCAGACCGATGAACTTCGCGTGCTGGACCGTCTCCAGCGCGTATCGGCGCGGATGGGCGAGCGCGCGGATCGTCGCGATGCCGAGTATGCCCGCCCTTCCGGCGTGGAGCGCCGCGGCGCGGGCGGAACGTCCCGGCGCGGCGAGGAGGTTCGGCGCCTTCAACGGCTTTCGTACCTCTCCACGTCCGGCACCTCCACCTGCGATCCCGGTCGCGGAACGCCGTCAAGCACTTCCACCTCGAGTCGAATCGCCTCCCACAGCCGGTGCATGCGCCTGGGGTCGTCTCCGAACCGGGCGGTGAATTCCTCGAGCTGCTGTCCGGTCACGCCATGCGTCTCGAGCGTCGCCGCCCGGACCGAGTCCCCCTCCGCGGTATCCGCGTACTTCGCCCGCGCCCAGCTGAGCCTCGCCATGACCTGAACGTACGTGTCTTCGTCCAGCTCGCCGCCGGACCCGCCACAGCCGACGGCCATGAGCCCCGCGACGAGCAGGATCGGCCTCACGATGGCTCCGTCGCGACGCGGGCGCATCATTCGGAAGCGCGGAGCGAGGCGCGGTACAGCCAGAATATGAATCCGACGACGACCGCGGCGCCGATCCAGCTCGCGGCCGCATCGAATCCTTCGGGCACAATGCTCAGCACGTCCGTGCTCTGCCAGGCCGCGAACGGGATCGCGAGGAGAATGCCGACGAGCGCCTCTCCCGTGATGAGTCCGGAAGAGAAGAGGAGACCGCGATGGTTCGCCTGCAGGACGGCGCCGCCGTCGCCCCCGCCTCGCCGCACGGCCCGGCCCACCAGCCACGCCACGAGCCCTCCCACGAAGATCGGGACCTCGAGTTCGATGGGCAGGTAGATCCCGACCGCGACCGCCAGAACCGGCACCCGCAGGCTGGAGCCGCGTGCCTTGAGGAGCTGGTCCAGGGCGATCACGGACGCCGCGATGAGCGCCCCGATCCCGATCATCCCCCACGGGAGATTGCGCGAAAAGACGCCGTCGGCGACGGAAGCCATGAGCGTCGCCTGGGGCGCCTGCAGCATCTCGTCCGGGTCCATCCCCTCCCGCGGCAGGATGCCGCCGAGCCCGTACGCCTCGAACAGGAGGCCGAGGATCGGCGCGATGACGAGCGCGGCGGCCGTGACGCCGACGAGCTGCATGATCTGCTGCTGCCGCGGCGTCGCGCCGACGATCCGGCCCGCCTTCAGGTCCTGCATGTTGTCCCCCGCGATCGCGGCGGCGCAGGCGACGACGGCTCCCACGAGGATGGCCGTCGCCGCCGCCGAGAGCGCCTGGGGGGCCGAGACGGTGAAGTCGACCTGCAGCCCCAGCAGGAGATAGAGGATGAGGGAGATCGTGAGGATCGTTGCGATCGTCACGCCCGAGATCGGGTTGTTCGAGGAGCCCACGAGACCCGCCATGTAGCCCGCGACGGAGGCGAAGAGGAACCCCGCCAGCAGGGCGAAGACCGTCCCCAGCGCGAGCACGAGCCAGTAGAGTCCAGGCGTGATGGAGAGTGCGCCGCGGTCGATGACGAGCACGAACACCGCGAGGATCGGCACCGCGAGCGCCACCGTTCCGACCCCGACGATGTTGATCGGCATGTCGCGCTCGGTGCGGAGGATCTCCGGGCCGCCCTCCGCCGCGCGGGCCGCCCGCAGCGCCTCGATGGAGGACCGCACGCCATCCCTCACGTGGCCGAGGAGCGACACGAGGGCCCACACGCCGCCCACGACCATGGCCCCCACGCCCATGAAGCGAATCTGCGCGCTCCAGATCGCGGCGGCCGCGTCGTAGCCGCCGGCGCCTCCCGTGATGCCGGCCACGACCTGCGGGTCCGTAATCGCCATGTAGATGGGGATCCCCGCGAGCCAGGAGATCGCGCCGCCGGCGAGCACGAGGCTGCCGACGCGGGGCCCGACGATGTATCCGACGCCGAGCAGGGCGGGGGAGAGATCGCTCCCGATCCCGAACACGGAACGGCCGAGCGTGACGCCGTGCTCTATGGAGGAGCCCGCGACCTTGAGGCCCGTCTGCGAGAACTTCAGCAGGGCGGCCGCCACGCCGCCGAGCGCGATCAGCCTCGCGCCGGAGCCGCCGCTGGCCCCGGCCTTCAGCACCTCCGCCGTCGCAACGCCCTCGGGGAAACGCAGGTCTGCCTCGACGATGAGGGCCCGCCGGAGCGGTATGGTGAAGAGGACGCCGAGAATTCCGCCGCAGAGCGCGATCCCCATCGTGGGCAGGAAGGGAAACCCGGCCCAGTGGCGGAGGAGGATGAGGGCGGGGAGCGTGAAGATCACGCCGGCCGCCAGCGATTCGCCCGCGGAGGCGGCCGTCTGAACGATGTTGTTCTCGAGGATATTGTGCTCGCGGAACATCCTGAGGATCGCCATGGAGATCACGGCGGCCGGGATCGACGCGGACACGGTGAGGCCCACCTTGAGGCCCAGGTAGGCGTTCGCCCCGGAAAGGACGGCGGAGAGGAGGATGCCGAGGACGATCGCCTTGCCGGTGATCTCGGGCAGGGACTGCGAGGCGGGAATATACGGCTTGTGCGCGCCCGATTCCGAGCCGCCGGCTGTTGGGTCCGACATGGGCATCCCTCCAGATTATCCCGGGACCGACACGGGAGACGATCGAATCCTCATGGGGCGGGGTCGACCGATGGGACGCTAGTCGCGGGTCCGGCAGGGGTCAACACGGCGCCCCTGCCTAAGTGGCACCAGATGGTGTCCGCAACGGCCCCGGTCCCCGCCTCATCGGCGGGCGTCCCGCCGTTCCGGCGGATCGGGGCCTCGAATCCGACCCCTGACAGGGCACGGAGATTGCTCATGCAACGGGAGGCCGCAGTGCGACGGCGGCGGTTCGACGCAAGAACTCGAGGAAGGACTCCAGGGCTGCGAATAGAAGATGATCCCGAACGACAGACTCACGCTCAAGGCCCGCGAGGCACTGAACGATGCGATGCTCGCGGCGCGCCGGTCCGACAACCCGGCCGTCGAGGACGTGCACCTCCTCGCGGCGCTGCTCGTGCAGGACGGCGGCGTCATCGTGCCGGTCCTGCAGACGGTGGGTATCGATCTCCCCGATCTGGAGACGCGCCTGGAACGGGCCATTGGCCGCCTGCCGAGGCAGACCGGAGCGACGCCGACCCCCAGCCGAGAACTCGACCGCGTTCTCGACGCGGCGGATGCGCTCGCAGGGGAGATGGGCGACTCCTATGTGACCACCGAACACCTCCTCCTGGCCCTCGCCGGAGAAAAGGCCTCCACGACGGGCCCGCTGCTCCGGAACGCGGGAGCGGGTCCGGAAAAGACGCGTGAGGCGGTGGAGGAAGTCCGGGGACCGCATCGCGTGACGGATCAGGACCCGGAAGGGAAGTACCGCGCCCTCGAGCGGTACGGCGTCGATCTCACGGCCGAGGCCCGCGCCGGGAAGCTCGACCCGGTCATCGGCCGGGACGCCGAGATCCGCCGCGTCATGCAGGTCCTCTCGCGGCGGAGGAAGAACAATCCCGTCCTCATCGGCGAGCCCGGCGTGGGCAAGACGGCGATCGCGGACGGGCTCGCGCAGCGGATCGTCGCGGGAGACATCCCGGAATCGCTGCGGAACAAGCAACTCGTGCAGCTGGACATCGGTTCGATGCTGGCGGGCGCCAAGTACCGTGGCGAGTTCGAGGAACGCCTGAAGGCGACGCTGAAGGAGATCACCGAATCCGGCGGCCGTTACGTCATCTTCCTCGACGAACTCCACACGGTGGTGGGGGCGGGGGCGGCCGAGGGCGCCGTGGATGCGGGGAACATGCTCAAGCCCGCCCTGGCCCGGGGCCAGCTCCGCATGGTGGGCGCGACGACGCTCGACGAATACCGGATGCATATCGAGAAGGACCCGGCTCTGGAGCGGCGGTTCCAGCCGGTTCTCGTCGGCGAACCCGGCGTGGACGAGACCCTGGCCATCCTGCGCGGACTCAAGGAACGCTACGAGGTGCACCACGGCGTGCGGATCACGGACCCGGCGCTCGTGAGCGCCGTACGCCTGTCCGACCGCTACATCGGCGACCGGTTCCTGCCCGACAAGGCGATCGATCTCGTGGATGAGGCCGCGTCCCGGCTGCGCATCGAGATCGATTCCAAGCCGGAGGAGATCGATGAACTCGATCGCAGGGTCACGCAACTCGAGATCGAGCGCGCGGCGCTGCGCGAGGAGGACGACGCGCGGAGCCGGGGGCGGCTTTCGGAGCTGGAGGGCGAACTCGCCTCGGCGCGCGAGTCGCTCGCGGGATTGAACGCCCGCTGGATCCGCGAGAAGGACACGATCCAGACGGTCCAGCGCTTCAAGCGTGAGATCGAGGAACTCGGCGTGGAGGCGCAGCAGGCGCAGCGGCGGGTGGACCACCAGCGCGCGGCCGAAATCCTGCACGGTGAGTTGCCGAAGCGGCGGGCCGAACTCCTCGCCGCGGAAGCGAAGCTGAAAGAGATCCAGGACGAAGGCTCCTTTCTGAACGAGGAAGTCGGACCCGGCGAGATCGCCGAGGTCGTGGCGAGCTGGACCGGGATTCCGGTGGCGAGGATGCTCGAAGACGAGAAGGACCGGCTCGCCACGCTCGAGGAACACCTGCACCGGCGCGTGGTGAACCAGTCGCACGCCATCACGGCCGTGTCGGATGCGGTGCGCCGGAGTCGTGCCGGACTCCAGGACCCGAACCGTCCGATCGGGAGTTTCATGTTCCTCGGCCCTACCGGCGTCGGGAAGACGGAGACGGCGAGGGCGCTCGCGGAATTCCTCTTCGACGAGGAGTCCGCCATGGTCCGGATCGACATGTCCGAGTACATGGAACGGCACGCCGTGGCACGTCTCATCGGAGCGCCGCCCGGGTATGTCGGCTACGAGGAGGGCGGGCAACTCACCGAGGCCGTGCGGCGGCGTCCCTACACAGTGGTGCTCTTCGACGAGATCGAGAAGGCGCACCCGGAAGTCTTCAACGTCCTCCTCCAGATCCTGGACGACGGGCGGCTGACGGATGGCCGCGGGCGCACGGTGGACTTTCGCAACGCCGTGCTCATCATGACGAGCAACGTCGGAAGCTCGAGGATCCTCGCCCGTGCCGAGGCCGGCGAGTCGTGGGCGGGGACGGAGGCGGAGGTCGAGAACGCCCTGCGCGGCCGCTTCAAGCCGGAGTTCCTCAACCGCGTGGATGAAATCCTCGTCTTCCGGCCGCTGAGCCGGGAGCACCTCGAGTCGATCGTCGGGATCCAGGTGGACCGGGTCGCCGAAATGCTGGCCGAACGGGACATCGGGATCGAGGTCAGCGGAGCCGCGAGGCGACGAATCGCCGACGTCGGATACGATCCGGCGTTCGGAGCGCGTCCGCTCAAGCGGGCAATCCAGCGGATGATCGCGAACCCGCTCGCCATGGCCTTTCTGGAGGGACGCTTCCGGGAAGGCGACGCACTGCGCGTGGAGGTCGACGAAGACGGCGAAGGGCTGCGCTTCGTGCGGTCGGAGGTACCCATCATACCGGAGGAGGAGGAATGACGGCGAGTTCCCGGAAGGCCCCCGCGGTCCGCGTCGCGGTCCTGTTCATGGCCGTGGCGGGTTTCGCGCTTGCCGGCTGCGCATCGCACGGGGGCGCCACGGCGGAGTACGGCACGGAGCTGTATGGAGCGGAGTCCGCGGAGGCGGCGATCGGGCGGTTTCTCGCTGCCGCGAGGCTGCGCGACTACTCGGCCATGGCACGGCTCTTCGGAACGGAGGAGGGCCCGGCGGAACGTCGATGGGGGAGGGCCGAGACCGAACAGCGAATGTTCGTGCTTGCGAGGCTGCTCGAGCCGCGCGCCTGGGACCTCCGGCCGAATCCTGTCGCCGGGGCGGGCGGCGCCTCGCGCTGGATGGTGGATCTGACGGGGACGCGAAACGGGGAGGTAAGCGTCCCGTTCATCATTGTTTCGGATGGGAGCCGCTGGTTCGTGGAGCGGATCGTGACGGAGGGACTCGGGACTCCGTGACCCCGGAGGGCCGTTCATGGTAGCGGCTGAGTCGCCGCGGGTCCGCGCCTGCGAGGAAAGCCGCGCGCAACGCCCAGTGCCTGACGACCGTGCGCAGGAAGCCGGTTTCCCAGCGCCGACTCGAGGTGCACGCCGCGAGGTGGAGCAGGCGAAAGCGGGTGACCCGCCGAACGGCCCGAACGAAGGTCACATCTTCAAAAAGGGGAAGGTCCCTGAAGCCGTCGCACGCTTCGTAGGCGTCGCGCGTGGCGAAGAGGGCCTGGTCGCCCGTGGCGGTGCGGAGTCGGCGAGTGCGCCAGTTCACGCCCCATTCGAGCAGGCGATAGCGCCATCGCCGCGCGCGCGATCGGCGCGATTGCGCTTGGAGGGCGAAGCGGAAACAGCCGGCCTCCGCGCCCGCGCGCACCGCAGTCCGGATGGCCGTCGCGCCGCCGTCGGGAAGCCACGTGTCGGCATGCACGAAGACGAGAATCTCTCCGGTTGCCGTCCGGGCCCCCGCAGCGAGCTGGGCGCCCCGATTCCGGCGGGCCGACAGGACGCGGCCATAGGCGGCCGCGATCTCCCTCGTACGATCCCGGCTGCCCCCGTCGACCACGATGACTTCCGCTTCGGGGCCGAGAGCGGCTCTTGCGCGCCGGAGCGTCTCATCGAGCCGCGCTTCCTCATCGAGCGTCGGCACGATGACGGAAAACTCCTGCGTCACCCGCGCTCGGGATCCTCCCGCATCTCCAGGAGAACACCCTTCAGCGAGCGCGGATGCAGGAATGCGATGCGGGCGCCCCCGGCGCCGACGCGGATCCGCGGCGGTATGGCTTCCGCGCCCGCCGCTTCGGCGCCCGCGAGGGCCGCCTCGAGATCGTCGACGCGGACGCAGACGTGGTGAATGCCGGGGCCGCGACGGTCGAGAAAGCGGGCGATGGGCGACTCCGGGGTCAGGGGAGCGAGCAACTCGATCCGCCCGGAGCCCTCGCCGAAGAAGGTGGCCCGAATGCCCTCGGAGGGAACGGTCTCCTCCCCGGACGGCGACTGGCCCAGGATGGCGGACCACTGCGGCACCGCTTCCTGAAGCGAGTTGACCGCGATTCCCACGTGGTCGATAATGGGCGCGCCCGGAATGCGGTTGCCTTGGTTCACTGCGGCCGGAAATCCGTTGTAGTTCCTGAACGATGGAGAACGCGAACGGGGCGCCGGGGTACGACACCTCACCTGTGCCCGCGCGCGGGAACGTATTCCGGACCCGGCACCGGAGCCAGTGAAGAAGCGGTTTCTCCCGGTCGGGTGATCGGGGTGGCAGAGGAACAGGAGATTCGAATGGCTGATGCTGCGAACGGAGGGCCCGTCGAGATCACGGATGCGAATTTCGCCGACGAGATCGAGGGCGCTGATGGTCTGGCGATGGTGGATTTCTGGGCGGCATGGTGCGGCCCGTGCCGGCTCGTCGCGCCGATCGTCGACGAACTCGCGCAGGAGTACGCGGGGCGCGTCACGGTCGGGAAACTCGATGTGGACGCGAACCCGCAGACCGCATTCCGCTTCAACGTGCGCTCGATCCCGAGCATCCTCTTCTTCAGGGATGGCGAGGTCGTGGACACCCTCGTGGGGGCGCACCCCAGGGATTCTCTCGAGAAGAAGATCCGCGAGCACGCCTGAGGAGCGGCGCCGCCACTGGCCACCCCCACTTCGCGCCCCCCGGCCCTGATGGCTCCGGGGGGCGCGGGCGCATCGGGCGGCGAACGGGAAACGAGGACGCGTGTCGTGACGGGAACGCTCTACGTGGTCGGCACGCCGATCGGCAATCTGGACGACATGCCGCGGCGTGCAGTCGGGATTCTGCGTTCGGTCGACGTCTGTTACGCGGAAGACACGCGGCGCTCGGGTACGCTGCTCGCGCGGCTGAAGGCGAACGTTCCGTTGCGGTCGCTGCACATGCACAACGAGCGCGCACGGGTGGAGGAGTTGCTCGCGGCCCTCGCCGGGGGAGCCTCCGCGGCGCTGGTGTCCGACGCGGGCACGCCGACCGTGTCCGACCCCGGCTGCCGGGCGGTCGCCGCCGCCCGCGAGGCGGGGCATGACGTGATTGCCGTACCCGGTCCTTCCGCCGTGCTGGCGGCGCTCTCCGTGTCCGGATTTCCGGCGGACCGGTTTCACTTTCTCGGATTCGCGCCCCGGCGGGGCGGCGAACGCTCCGCCTGGATCGACGGGCTCCGGTCATGCATGGACACCGCGGTCGCCTTCGAGGCGCCGGGGCGGCTGGTCGCGCTCCTCGATGAGTTGGCGGAAGCGGGCCTGGGTGAGCGAGCGGCCGTCGTCTGTCGGGAACTGACGAAGCTGCACGAGGAGACCACGGCCGGATCCGTGCGCGAGTTGGCGGCGGCGTTCGCCACGCGCGAGGTCAGGGGCGAGGTGACGATCGTCTTCGGGGAGGGCGAGGCAGGCAACGAAGCGCCCGATCTGGCGGTCCTGATGGAAGAGGCGCGACATTGGTCGCGCGATGGCCTGCGGCGGCGCGAGATTGCCGACCGCCTGGCTGCGGAGTTCGGTCTGAGCCGGAACGAGGCCTACCGCGTGAGCTTGCAGGTTCAAGAGGCACCCTCGGAATGAGTGACGGATTCGGCTTCGAACGGCTGGCCGCCGCCTGCGCAGCGGCCCGGGCGCGCGTCGCCGGCACGGCGGCGGCTTCAGCCGTCACGCTGGGTGGAGCGTTGATCCTCGTCCTTTCCCTGCTCCCGGTCTCCGCCCGGGAAGGCCGTGGCTCTCTCGTTCCGCTCGTGCTCGCCCTCGTGCTGTGGGCCGGCCTCGCTGGGCTCGTGTGGATCGCCCGCCGCATCTGGCGCGTGCTGCATCCGCACGCGGTGGCGGAGGAGGCGGACGTTGCAGCGGGCCTGGGGGCCGGCGATGTGCGATCCGCGATCGAGCTGGAAGGGGCAGAGGCGGCGGCGGGCGCCGGATTGGCCGCCCTCCACCGCACGCGCGTATCCGAGGCGCTGGGGAACGCCGCGTCGCGCGGGCTCCTGCCGGTCACCGGCCCGGGATGGAAGCGGCGCATTCGCCGTTCGGGTGCCGCCGTGGCGCTCATGCTGCTCACGATCTCCGTCGCCGCGCTGCTGCGGCCGCAGCCTACGTTCTCCGCCGCTGCGGCGCTGGGCGCGCCGTGGCGCACTGCCTTTCCGGCACCGCTCCCGCCGCTCGGCGTGACCGGCGCGACCGGAGTGCCGCGCGGAGATGCGGCGGT
Source organism: Gemmatimonadota bacterium (assembly GCA_022826685.1). Lineage (GTDB taxonomy): Bacteria > Gemmatimonadota > Gemmatimonadetes > Palauibacterales > Palauibacteraceae > Palauibacter. The sequence continues at coordinate 11,657 of JAJDUL010000015.1, forward strand.
CGTGTCCATCTCGGCCACGGGACGCGACCGGGTCGACCTGGTGTGGCGCGCGGCGGGCCGGGCGCCCGAACGGACACTGCTCGATGTATCGGCGGCCGGTTCGGCGGAGGGCCGCACCGCGCCGATCATCTCTCCCACGGAGGTGTGGGCCGAAGACGCGGAGGGCTTTTTCAGCGACACCCTTCGCGTTCGTCCGCTCGAGCCGCTGCTCGTCCAGGATCTCCAGCTCACCGTCGAGTTCCCGGCCTATCTCGGGCGCGGATCGGAGCGCTACCGCGGCCGGATTCCGCCGCTCGTGGCGCCGGAAGGCACGACGTTGCGGTTGAGCGGCGAGACGAACCTCCCGCTCGATGACGGGGCCCTCGCATGGGAGCCCGGCGACGGCGAGACCGGCGAGTCGGCAGCCCGAATCCCGCTCCAGATCGCGGGCTCGCAGTTCGCCGTTTCATGGGTGCCCGAGCGGACGGGCGCCTGGGCGTGGGACCTGCGGGCCGAGTCGTCGCTGGGCGCGCCCATCGCCCCGGACCCGATCCGGGTGCTCGTCGTCCCCGATCTCCAGCCGCGCATCCACCTCCTCTATCCCGCACCGGACACGACCCTGGGCTACGAGCGTGTGATGCCGGTCATCGTGGACATCGAGGACGACATCGGCCTCCGCCGCGCCTTTGTTCGCAGCTGGCGCTCGGGGTTGGGCAGTGAGAACGCGGAGCGGCGGGAGGCGCTTTCCCCCGACCCTGCCGGGGCCGCGCGGGCCGTCTTCCGGCACCTGCTCGACCGCAGCGCGGAGTCCTTCCTTCCCGGGGACACGCTGTTCTACGTCTTCGAGGCCTTCGATGGACATCCGGCCAGGGGTCCCGCGCTTTCCGACGTTTTTCTGCTTCGCGTTCCGACGTTCACGGAGATTCGGGATCAGCGCGCGGATCAGACCGAGGCCCTGTCCGAGGCGGCGCAGGCCCTGGAGGAGAATCTGGAGGCGCTGGCCGAGGCGGCGGCCGACGCGGCGCGGCAGACGGATGCGGAGGGCGACGACAGCGAGGACGTTCGGTTCGAGGCGACGGAAGAGGCGCGGAGCGTACTCGATGAAGCGCAACGGTCGGAGGAGGAGCTCGAGGGGGTCGAGGAGCAGCTCCAGGCGCTTCAGGAGGAACTCGAAGCCTCGCCGCTCTCCGACCCGGCGCTGCAGGAGCAGTTGCGGCGCCTGGCCGAGCGTTACGAGGAACTGTCAGAGAGCGGACTCGAGGAGCAGATCGAGGCGCTCGCGGAAGCGTTGCGGGAACTGGATCCGGAAGCGGTCCGGGAAGCGCTCGAACAGCTCGCCGGGGACTACGAAAATCTGCGGGAGCAGGTCGACCAGACGCTCGGCATGCTCGAGCAGGCTGCGCTCGAACAGGCGATGAAATCGGCACAGGCCAACGCGGACGAGCTCGCGCAGGAGCAGAGGGACGTGGCCGGGGAGACGGATTCCGAGGCGTTCCAGGAAGGCCAGGAGGCGCTCGTCGAACAGGCCGAGGCGCTGGCGGAACGCCTGGCGGAGCTGGAGGCGGAACTTGCGGCGGCGGACCGGGAGGCGGCCGCGGATTCCGCCCAGGCCGCCGGTGAGCGCACGCAGGAGGCCCTGGGGAAGATGGTCGACGCGCAGAGCGGAGCCGAGCAGTCCCAATCGGGGGCGCCGGGCGAGGTCGGCGAATCGGAGCGGCAGGCGGCGGAGGAGGCTGCGGAGGCGCTCGAACAGGCGGCGGGCGCCCTCGGCTCCGCGCAGCAGGAGATGAGCGGGGAGCAGGGAGAGGCTGCCGTCGAGTCGCTGGCGCGCGCGCGCAGCGAAGCGCTCGCGCTTTCGGAGGAGGAGGGCCGCCTTTCGGAGGCGACACGCGGCGAGAATGCGGCGGATCCGGCATCCTGGCGTGCGCGGCAGGGCGCCGTGCGTCAGGGGTTGGAGAACCTGGTCGAGAGACTCTCGGAGGCCGGAAACGAGGCCGCCATGCTGGACCAGCGTACGGGAGCGGCGGCGGGCGAGGCGGCGGAACGCATGGATCAGCTGCTCGACCGGCTAGCAGGCGATGGCGCGCGGCGTCTCCCGTCCCGGGCGGAGGTCGAGGGCATCCAGGAGTCGCTGAACTCGCTGGCCCGACATCTCCTGGCGAGCGAGGAAGCGGCGCGAGCGGCCGGACAGGAGTCCGCCGGCCAGGACGCGGCGGAGCAGATGAACCAGCTCGCGCAGCAGCAGCAGGCCGTGACGCAGGAGACGAGTTCGCTGCTCATGCCCGGCCCGCGGCCGTCGGGAGAGGAGCGGCGGCGCGAGGAGATCGCGCGGCGGCAGGAGGAGGTCGCCGAAGAACTCGGCGAGCTGGAAGACCCCGAGGGCGATCTCCTGGGACGTCCCGAAGAACTGGCGGAGGAGGCGGCCGAACTCGCGCAGCAGCTCGAGTTGGAGGGACCCACGCAGGAGACGCTTGAACGACAGCGGCAACTCTTCCGGCGCATGCTCGACGCCGGGCGTTCCCTGGAGGACGAGGATCTCGACCCCAACGAACGGGAGTCGCGCGAAGCCACGGCCCCGCCGGGGGTTCCACCGCCGATCGATCCGGAGCTGCTGCGGGGACGCCGCTACCCGGCGCCCTCGGAGGCTCTGCTCCGGGAGCTGCCGCTCTTCTATCGGTCGCTGATCTTCGAGTACTTCGACCGGCTGAACCGGGTGCCCCCGGCAGGCGCCGAGGCCCGGCGGGAGCCCTGACGTGAGCCGTCCCCGATTCCCGTTCCCCCACGGCAGGATCCCCGGCGCCATGAGGATGGCTGCGCTTCTTGCAGCGGCTTGCGGCGCCCAGCTGCCGGCGGGCTCCGAGGTGGCCGGTCAGGCATCTGCGGCCTCGGAGCAGCGCACGGTCTCGCGTGCGGAGCGCCTTCGCGCGAGCGGGCGGACCTCGGAAGCCGCATCCGCCCTGCGTGAGCACCTCGATCGGGCGCCCGCATCGGAGCGTGCGCTCGCGTTGCTCGGCGAACTGACCCTGCAGTCGGGTGAGTCCGCCGGGCTCGTCCCGTACGCCGAAGCCGCCGTTGCCGCGGCGCCTGACGGGGAGATCGCCCGGTTGTGGTGGGTGCGGGGGCTGACCGGCGCGGGGATGCTCGATTCGGCCCTCGTAGTGAGCGACCGCTGGCTCGAGGAGGCCCCTCAACTCTCCGCGGCGCGGCTGGCCCGCGCCGACGTCCAGCTCGCGGCGGGGGATTCGGCGGGGGCGATCCGGACCCTCGACGACGCGGCAAACCCTGGCAGGGAACTCCTCTCGCGCTTCGCCGACCTTCTCCTCGTGGTCGGAGACGATGATCGCCTGACCGCGGCCTGGGTCGGGCTACTCGCCCTCGCGCCGCCGGCGACGGACGAGGTCGAAGCGGGCCTCCTGGCGACCGGGGCCGAGGGGTCCGGCACCCGTGCGGCCTCCTTCGAGCGGTTGCGCGCGCGACTGGCCGATCGGCGGGACGGGGCGTCCCGGGCGGGCGCCATCCTCGCGCTGCGGTTGGGGCGCGCGGCGGCCGGGCGAGCGCTGGTCGAGGCGGCGCCGACGCCGGACGACACTGAAGCCGCCTCGTTCCTGCGCGAGTACGTGCGCGAAGCGGAGGCTGCGGCGCTTCCCGCCGAGGTCGCCTGGGCCGCGCGGCGGCTCGTCGATCTGAGCGCGCGATCCGTGGACCGTCTGCGCTGGCTCGCGCTCTCCGGCGACCAGGCGCTGGCCGCGGGGGATACCGCGTCGGCTCGGCGGGTGCTGGAGGAACTGATGCGGGAGAGCACCCCCGGCGATGGTCCCCACCAACTGGCGTCGCGCCGCCTGTTCGGGCTTCTCGCGGCCAACCCCGCTTCGCTCGATGACGCGGCCTCGGTGCTCGACCGTTACGTGAGGCAGTATCCGGACTCCGCGACGGCCGAGGCCGGGATGCGGGGGGAGCTCGCGCTCGGCCACGCCCGGTCTGGCGATCTCGACACGGCTGAGGCGTTGGTGGCGGACGCGCGGGAACGGATTCGCGTCGCCTCGTCGGGGCGGCTCGACGCCGCGGCGGCGCGGCTGGCGCTGTACGCGGGCCGGCCCGATTCCGCGCGGGAGCGCGCGAGCCGGAGCGTCCGCGAGGCAGAGATCGGAGCCGCCGAACGCACGCGCCGCCTCCAACTGCTGACTCTGGTACAGGCGGCGGACACGGCGGAGGTCCGCATCGTGGGCGCCGCCGCGCTCGGCCTCCTCGTCTCGCCCGAGGCGTTCGACCCCGGTCCGGCGCTTCGCGACCTGGCCGGCCGGCCGGCATCGAGCGGCCGATCCGTTGTTCTGAGCTTCCTCGCGGACGCGGCCGCCGCGGCCGGGCAGGCCCGCATCGCCGGCGCCCTGCGGCGGCAGATCGTCCTTCAGCACCCGGGTAGCCCCGAGGCCCCCGCAGCTCTCCTGGATCTCGCACGCGCGTCGGCTCCCGCCGACGCCGCTTCCTGGCTCGAACAACTGATCGTGGGGTATCCGCGGAGCGCCCTGGCGCCGGTCGCGCGCCGCATGCTCGCCGAACTTGATGGAGGAGGCCGATGAAGGCCGAGACGAAACGATGCCGGGTTCGGTGCCGCCTCGCGCGCCGCTTCCTGCTGGCAGGCCTCGCCTCGCTCGCGGGCGCCTCGGGGCTCGGAGCGCAACTTCTCGTCCCCATGGACCGCGAACAGGAGAACCACCTCAAGGCCTACGGGTACGTGTTCGGCGCGCTCTCGGCGGGCCAGTCGGCCGAATGGCTCCTGAATTACCGCTCCGGGTCCTTTCTCGTGTCGGACGCACCGTCCAACCGTCGGCGAGCCGCGCTCATGGGTGTGACCGTGGAGACGCTCGACGGTTCCGACGTGGCGAGGATCCGCCGCGAGATCGAGACGCAGAACATGGAAACCGTGCCCCTGGAGAAGGCGCCCACGATCGCGGTCTACACGCCGCCCAACAGCTCGCCGTGGGACGATGCCGTGACGATGGCGCTCGAATACGCCGAGATCCCCTACGAGCAGATCTGGGACCGGGAGGTGCTCTCGGAGGAACTCGAGAACTTCGACTGGCTGCACCTGCATCACGAGGACTTTACGGGGCAATATTCGAAGTTCTATCTCACCTATGCTTCCGCGGCCTGGCTGCAGGAGGAAGTCGCGCGCAACGAGGCGATCGCGCGCGAGCTCGGGTATCCGAACGTTCCGGCCCTGAAGAAGGCCGTCGCGGCCCGGCTCCGGAGCTACATCGAGGGCGGCGGTTTCCTGTTTGCGATGTGCACGGCGACGGAAACGCTGGAACTCGCACTGGCCGCGGCGGGGACCGACATCGCCGCCTCCTTCGCGGACGGATCGCCTCCCGATGCGGCGGCGAGCGAGAAGCTCCAATGGCCGAACGCCCTCGCCTTCCGCGATGCCGTCCTCGTGACCGACCCCACGCTCAGCGCCTTCAGCGATATCGACGGGCACCAGGTGAACACTCCGTGGAGGGTCGATCTCGGCAGCTTCTCGCTGTTCGACTTCAGCGCAAAGTTCGATCCCGTTCCGGCCATGCTGACCCAGAACCATCGGCGCGTGCTGCCCGACTTCTACGGCCTCACGACCACGTTTCGCAGGGAACGTCTCCAGCCGGGCGTCACGGTGCTCGCGGAGGAGGATGCGCGAGGACGCGTGAAGTACCTCCACGGGAACTTCGGCGAGGGCACCTTCACGTACCTCGGTGGACACGACCCGGAAGACCCTCGCCACCTCATCGGCGACGCCCCGACGGATCTGGACCTCCATCGGCATTCCGCCGGCTATCGGCTGATCCTCAACAATGTCCTCTTCCCGGCCGCGAAGAAGAAGAAGCTGATCACATGAGGGTTCCGCCCCGGGCGGCCGGCCGGTCCGATGGCCACCACACCAGGCCCGGGACTTCGGCCGGCGAGTAGATCGGTGCCTTCCACTCGACCCGAGGGGTTCGCGGACCGGCGACGCGAACGGGAGCGTTCCGGGCGTCGGACGCTGGCGATGGGACTCCTCGCCTCGGTGCTCCTGCACATCCTGCTCCTGATCACCGTGGGGGGCGTCCGGGTCGATTCTCTTCCTTTCACGCTCCCGCCGATCGAAACCGTGCCCGCGCCCGACGCCCTCGTCGTCGTCGAAATCGCGCCCACGCTGCCCGAGGACCTTCCGGAGGATCCCCGGCCCGAACCGGTGCCGCCCGAGGAGGAGCTCCCTCAGGTCGAACCCGAGCCGGAGGAGGAAGAGGAAGAGGCGGAGGAGGAGGAGGAAGAAGCGGTGGAGGAGGGAGATCCGATCCAGGGAGCACCGGGCCTGATCGTCACCGGTCCGCCGACGGCTCCGGAAGGGCCCCGGGGCCGGACCAACGCCTCGCGGCTCCGACTCCGCTTCAGCGACAGGCGGCTGTGGTTCGACCCGCAGTCCCCCCGGCTCATCGGCGAACGGCTGGTCCAGTTCGCCCGGGCGGACAGCGCGGTCCGGGCGATTCTGCGCGATTGGCTCGACAGCCTCCAACTGGAGGATGATATCCGCCGTCGCGCGCGCGATTGGACCTTCGAACGGGACGGCGAACGGTGGGGGTTCTCCGAGCAGGGGATCCATCTCGGCGACGTCACCATCCCCATACCCATCGGGTTCGCTCCCACCGGGCCGCAGAGGCGGGCTTACGAACAGGCGATCCGCGACCTGACGGCCATCCAGATCCAGAACCTTCGGGACGATGTGGAAGCTGCGGCCGCGGAGGCACGGGCCCGCATGCGTGAGCGCTCCGAAGAGGAGGTCCGCCGGCGCGGTGACACACTCCGCGTCCGCGGACCCCCGTAACGTCGCCGCGCCGCGTGGTTCCGAACGTGCGGCGCCTCCGTTAGACTGAGCCGCAGCCTGGACGCCGGGGGCTCTCCCCGTCGCACCGATGGTTCTCCCGACCACGCAAACCCGTCAGTCAGGAGCCGCCCCTTGGGTGACTCTCAACCGTCCACCGAGCTTTCCTCCCGTTACGACCCCGCGGGGCTCGAACAGCCGATGTACGAGCGCTGGGTCGAGGCGGGGCTGTTTCACGTTCCGGCCACGGACGTCGAGCGGCCCTACGTGATCGTGATCCCCCCGCCGAACGTCACCGCCGCGCTGCACATGGGTCACGGGCTCAACAACACCCTGCAGGATGTGCTCATCCGTCGTCGGCGGATGCAGGGGCACGACGCCCTGTGGGTGCCGGGCACGGATCACGCCGGGATCGCGACGCAGAACGTCGTCGAGCGGCAGTTGCGCGGAGATGGGCTCACACGCTTCGACCTCGGCCGGACCGACTTCGTCGCGCGCGTGTGGGAGTGGGTCGACGAGTACGGGGGACGGATCATCGACCAGCTGCGCACCATCGGGTGTTCCTGCGACTGGGAGCGGACGCGGTTCACGCTCGACGAGGGACTCTCCAACGCGGTACGCGAGGTCTTCGTCCGCCTTTACGAGAAGGATTTGATCTACCGCGGCCGTTACATCATCAACTGGTGTCCCCGCTGCCGCACCGCGCTCTCGAACGAGGAAGCGGAGCACCGCGAGCTGGACGGGAAGCTCTACCGCCTGAAGTACCCTCTGGTGGCCGGCGGCCACGTCGAGGTTGCGACGACGCGCCCGGAGACGATGCTCGGCGATACCGGGCTCGCCGTCTCGCCTGGGGACGAGCGCTACCGAGGCCTCGTCGGCCAGGAGGCCGAACTGCCGCTCGTTGGGCGGCATCTCCCGATCGTCGCGGACGAACACGTGGATCCGGAATTCGGATCGGGCGTGGTGAAGGTCACGCCCGCGCACGATCCGAACGACTTCGAGATCGGGCAGCGTCACGGGCTCGAAGCGCTCAACGTAATGACGGACGGGGGGGCGATGAACGACGCCGTCCCGGAGGCCTACCGCGGCCTGGACCGTTTCGATGCGCGCGATCGCGTGGTGGCGGATCTCGAGGCGCGCGGCTGGCTCGTGGGCGTGGAGGACCATGCCCACGCCGTGGGGCGGTGCTATCGCTGCGACACCGTCGTCGAGCCGCGCCTGAGCCTCCAGTGGTTCGTCCGCATGAAACCCCTCGCGGAACCGGGGCTCGCCGCCTACGAGAGCGGGGAACTGCGCTTCCACCCCCCGCGGTTCGGCCGCGTGTACCGCAACTGGATGGAGAACATCCGCGACTGGTGCATCAGCCGGCAGCTGTGGTGGGGACACCGGATCCCGGTCTGGTATTGCGACGCCCCCGACTGCGGCGAACTCGTCGTCTCCACCGAGGACCCGGACGACTGCCCCGCCTGCGAAGGCGAGCTGCGCCAGGACGAGGACGTGCTGGATACGTGGTTCAGTTCCTGGCTGTGGCCCTTCTCGACGCTGGGCTGGCCGGAACGGACCGGGGACCTCCGGTCCTTCTATCCCACGGCGACGCTCGTCACGGCGCCCGAGATCCTCTTCTTCTGGGTGGCCCGCATGATCATGGCGGGCTTCGAGTTCATGGGAGAGTTGCCGTTCACCGACGTCCTGTTGAACGGGACCGTCCGGGACCACCTCGGCCGGCGCATGTCCAAATCCCTTGGGAACGGGATAGATCCTCTGGAAGTTGTTGAACTGTATGGTGCTGACGCCATGCGCTTCACGCTCGTTCGAGGATCTCCGCTCGGAACGGACATCCAGCTGGACTACGAGAACCTGGAAGCCGCGTTCCGTCCGGGGCGCAACTTCGCGAACAAGATGTGGAACGCGGCGCGTTTCGCGCTGCCGCACGCCCGCTGGGATGAGGCGAGGGACGCGCCGGAACCGACGGCGCTTGCGGACCGGTGGATCCGAAGCCGCCTCGCGCGGGTAGCGCACGAGATGGACGCGGCCTACGAAGGCTATCGTCTCCACGAGGCGGCGGAGGTCGGCCACTCGTTCGTGTGGGGAGATTTCTGCGACTGGTACTTGGAGTTGGCGAAGCACCGGCTGACCGGGGACCGCGAATCGGCCCGGGACGTGGGACATACGCTGACGCTCGTGATGCGCGGCTGGCTTTCCCTCCTCCATCCGATCGTGCCCTTCGTCACGGAAGCGATCGCGGCGAGGTTGCCGGACGCGGATGCCGCGGGTTCGCTCGTCACGGGACCGTGGCCGGAATGCCCCGACGACTGGATCGACCCCGATGCGGATGCGGGCATCGAGGCGCTGCAGGAGTTTGTCGGGGCGGTGCGAGCGCTGCGGGCGGAATACGGCGTTGAGCCGGGAACCCGGGTGCGGGTCCGGGTGACGGATGCGTCGCCGGCGCTCCGGTCGGCCCTGGCCGAGGAGGAGGGGAGCATCGCGCGCCTGGCGGGGTTGTCCGAGGTGGAGCGGGTAACGGAGGACGCCGGCGCGGCTTCCGTGGACGGAGCCGGGGCGCACGCCGTGCTCCGCTCGGGCGGGGGACTTTTCCTCCCGCTGGAGGGAGTCATCGACCTGGAGACCGAACGGGGGCGCATCCGTGCGGAGATGGAACGAACGGCGAATCTGCTCGCACGGAGCCGCGGAAAACTCGAGAACGCGGGCTTCCTCGGTAACGCGCCCGAGGAAGTCATTGAGCGGGAGCGGGAGAAGGTGACGTCGCTGGGAGCACAACGTACCCGCCTCGAGGAGAAGCTCCGATCGCTGCGGGCGGGGGTCTGAGGCGCGCCGGGCCCGGAACTTCCGGGCAGGGGCCGGGAGCCCGCGCACGATTCGTCGCGTTCATCGCCGACGGGAAGCTCCTTTCGGCGATCATGGCCCTCCTCATCACGCTGGCGTGCGCAAGGGAGATGCCTCCGCCGGGCGCGCGGCCGGACGAGATCCCGCCGTCCATCGTCCGCATCCGCCCCGCGCCGGACTCGACGGTCGTCGACTTCGACGGTGCGCTCGAAATCCGTTTCAGCGAACCCGTGCGGATCCCGAACGGCCTTGCCAGGGAGATGTTCGTCACTCCGATGGAGGTGTACGAGGCGGAGACCGGATTCTCGGACCTGCGTCTCCGACCGGAGGATGGGTGGCGGGACAGCGTGGTGTACTGTTTCACGATTCCGACCGATGGGATCAACGATCTCCTGCGCAACGGGATGGAAGTCCCCGTCGAATTCTGCTTTTCCACGGGAGCGGACATCCCGGAAGCCATGGTCGAGGGAGAAGTGGTTGACGCACTGACGGCGCAACCGCTGGAGGAGGCGCGGGTCATCTTCTGGTCGGGCCCGGACTCCGTCCCGTACGGTGCCATCACGGACAGCGTCGGAAGGTTCGCGGCGCGCGGGTTGCCACCGGGTGAGTACGAGGCCTTCGGGTTCGTCGATCGCAATCGCAACCTGATTCCCGATCGCGCGCTGGAGTCCTATGACAGCGCGTCCGTGGCGGCCTCGCAGGACTCGCTGACGGAATTGAGGTTCGTCGTGGTGGCGCCGGATACGACGCCGCCCCTTCTCGCTCGCGCGCTCGTGGTGGGAAGCGAGACGGTGCAACTCGAATTCGATGACTACCTTCTCAATCCCCAACCGGAGGAACCCGGCATCGCGATTCGGGACTCCGCGACGAACGAGGCGCTGGAAATCGTGGCCAGCCTCCTCGGTTCGGCCGACGAAGTGATCTTTCCCTCCGACTCCGCCGCGCTGGCGGATTCCGTTGCGGCGGCGGATTCCGCGGCCGTCGAGGACTCGACGGCGGTCGGCGACACCGCGGCGGTGGAAGCTCCGAGCCCGGATTCCGCCGCCGCCGCGGCCTCCGATTCCGTCGCGGAGGAGGATCCCGTTCTTCCCTCGAGGTTCATCACCGTGCGGCTCGGGGCGGCGCTCGACTCCGGGACATACCGGGTTTCGGTTACGGGCGTAGTGAACGTGCGCGGTCTCGCGGGAGGCGGCGATACGTCCTTTGTGGCGGAGCCGGAGCCCCCGGCCGAGGACTCCGCCGCCGTGGCGGACTCTGCCGTCGTGACAGATTCTGCCGCCGTGGCGGATTCTGCCGCCGCCGAGGGCGATTCCTTGGCGGTGGAGCAGGATTCGGTGCCACCGGCGGCGGACACGCTCGACATCCCCGGAGTTCCACCGGACACCCTCGGGGCGCCGCCGGACACTCTCGGGGCGCCGCCGGACACCCTTGGGGCGCCACCGGACACCGTCGCGGTACCACCGGACACGGCTGGAGCCCCGCCGGACCCGGTTCGACGGCGCCCATGATGGACCCGCGCCGCCGGCTCCCCTCCATGGACGCGCTCCTCAAGGAGCCTGAGGTCGTGCCCCTCATCGACCGCTACGGCCGCGAAACGGTGAAGGATTCGCTCCGCCGGGCCCTGGACCGTGCCCGCGCGGGAGCCGATCCGGAGCGGTCCGGACCGGCCGATCTCCTCCGGGCGGCGGAACGCGATCTGGAGACGCGATCCCGGCCGTCGCTGCGGCGGACGCTGAACGGAACGGGCGTCGTGCTCCACACCAACCTCGGCCGGGCTCCGCTCGCCGACGCGGCAGGTCGCGCCCAGGCGGAGGCCGCCGGCTACGGGAACGTGGAACTCTCCCTTGCGACGGGCCGCCGCGGCTCGCGATACGACCACTGCAGCGACGTCGTGTGCGAGCTGACGGGTGCGGCGGCGGCGATCATCGCAAACAACAACGCGGCGGCCGTGGCGCTCGTCGTGAACGAACTGGCACGGGGTCGCGAGGTGCTCGTGTCACGCGGGGAACTCGTCGAAATCGGAGGCACGTTCAGGATCCCCGACGTCGTGGGGCGGAGCGGCGGCCGGTTGCGGGAGGTCGGCACGACGAACCGGACGAGAGTCTCCGACTATGCGGCGGCCATCAACGAATCGACCGGGCTCATCCTGCGAGTCCACCCCTCGAACTACCGGGTCGAGGGCTTCTCGGCGCGCCCCTCGCTCGCGGCGCTGGTCTCTCTCGCGCGGGAGCGCGGGATCCCGCTCGCACACGACCTCGGCTCCGGACTGCTCGACGCCGGTCTCCTGCCCGGCTTCCCGGAGGGACCCACCGCGCGGGGATCGCTGGCGGCGGGCGTCGACCTCGCGACGTGGAGCGGCGACAAGCTCCTCGGGGGGCCGCAGGCCGGGATCATCGCCGGCGACCCGGCGTTGATCGGGCGTTTGCGCCGGAATCCCCTGCTGCGGGCGTTTCGGGTGGACAAGACGACGCTCGCCGCCCTCGAGGCCACGCTGATGCTCTACCGCGACCCGGAGCTTGCCGTCCGGCGCATACCGGCGCTGCGGATGCTGCGCGAGCCGGTGGAGACGGTCGAAGCCCGCGCGGCCGCCGCACGCCTCGAGCCTCCACCGAGAAGTGGAGCCCGCGTGGAGGTGGTCCGGACCGAGTCCATGGTCGGAGGAGGCGCCTTTCCGGGCTTCGCGATTCCTTCGGCCGGTTGGGCCGTGACGGGGATCGATGTCGAGCGGCTCGCGGCGGAGTGCCGCGCCGGTCCGGTGCCGCTCATCGGCCGCATCGAGCGTGCGGCATTCATCGTCGATGTGCGGACCCTGCCCGGGGAGGAGGCGGCCCGAGCCGCCGAAGCTCTCACGTCGGCGCTCACCAGGGTCGCCGATGTCTGACGCCGTGAGGATCGCCGTCCTCGCGTCGGGAGGCGGTTCCAACTTCCAGTCGCTCGTCGATCGCTTCCACCGCGCGGACAGCCCGGAGCGCGAGGTCGTCGGCGTGATTGCGAGCCGCGAGGGGGCCGGCGTTCTCGAGCGGGCGCGGCGGGCCGGGGTGGCGTCGGCGGTCTCGCCCCCGGCATCGATGAGCGACGGGGCGGCGACCTTCCTTCGCCGCACGCTGGACGAGTGGGGAAGCGACATCGTGGTCCTGGCCGGCTACATGAAACTCGTGCCCGAAGCCGTCGTGCGGGCGTACTGGGGGAGGATCCTGAACATCCACCCCGCGCTGCTGCCCTCGTTCGGGGGCCGGGGCATGTACGGCGCCCGCGTGCATCGCGCGGTGATCGACGCCGGCGTCCGGATCACCGGAGCGACCGTCCATTTCGTCGACGAGGCGTACGACCGGGGTCCGATTCTGTGCCAGTGGCCGGTGCCCGTGCTCGCGGGCGATACTCCGGAGTCCGTCGCGGCCCGCGTACTGACGGTGGAGCACCGGATTCTGCCCGCGGCCGTGGAAGCGCTCGCTTCGGGGGCGGTTCGTCTGGAAGCGGACCGTCGGGTCCGCTGGGTTCGCGAGTGGTTCGAGACAGAGACGTTCACCAACCGGGAAGGATGAGTGGGGATGCCGACTGCGCTCGTGAGCGTTTCGGACAAGACGGGGATCGAGGACTTCTGTGCGGGACTGATCGCGCGGGGCTGGGAGATCGCGTCCACGGGAGGGACGATGCGGGCGCTGCTCGCGGCGGGACTGGAGGTCCGCGGCGTGAGCGACCTGACCGGCCATCCGAAGATGCTCGGCGGCCGAGTGAAGACGCTGCACCCGAGGGTGCACGGCGGGATCCTGGCCCGGCGCGAGGTGGCGGACGACCTGGACCAGCTTGCCGCGCACGGGATGGTTCCCATCGACCTCGTGGCCGTGAACCTGTACCCGTTCCGCGAGACCGTGGCCGGCGGGGACGTCACGCTCGCGGAGGCGCTGGAGCAGATCGACATCGGCGGCCCGACGATGCTCCGGGCATCGGCGAAGAACCATCCATCCGTCTGGTCGGTGTGCGATCCGGCCGACTACGGGCGGGTGCTCGACGCCCTCGATGCCGGGGACGCGCCGGAGACACCGGAGCTGAGGCGGGAGCTGGCGGCCAAGGTGTTCGGGCACACAGCGGCCTATGACGCGGCGATCACCCGCTACCTGACCCGGCCGGATGGAACGACGGAGTCGACCGACATCGCGGCGGAAGAGGCCGTCGTCTCGCTCCTGCGCGTGCAGCCGCTGCGGTACGGGGAGAATCCGGACCAGGAGGCCGCCTTCTTCCGCGACGGGTCGGGTCCGCCGCGGGGGATTCCCGCGCTCGCGCAACTGCACGGCCGGGAACTCTCGTTCAACAACATTCTCGACGTGGACGGGGCCCTCACCGCGATCGCGCCCTTCGTGTCCGGCGAGCGCGCCGCCTGCGCGGTCCTCAAGCACTCGACGCCGTGCGGCCTCGCCGTCGGCGCATCCCCGCTCGAGGCCTACGAGAAGGCACTCGCGTGCGACCCCGTGTCGGCGTTCGGCTCCGTCATCGCCTTCACGGACACGCTCACGGAGGCCGTCGCGGAAGCCCTCTCCCGGAACTTCGTGGAATGCGTCGTGGCCCCGGGATACTCGGAGGATGCGCTCCGCATCCTGCGGGCGAAGAAGAACATCCGGATCCTGAAGCCCGAATCGGGCGCGGCGCCCGACGCGGGCGGCCATCTGCAGGAAGGGGTCGAAGTGCGCGGCGTGCGCGGCGGGGTGCTGCTGCAGGCGGCGCCCCGGCCGGCGTGCGAGGTGAATCGGGGGGGCGACGTCCCCACGGCGCGGGTCCCGAGCGACGCGGAGTGGGACGATCTCGCGTTCGCGTGGTCCGCGGTGCAGAGCGTGAAATCGAACGCGATCCTGCTCGCGCGCGATGGGGCGTCGATCGGAATCGGCGCGGGGCAGATGAGCCGCGTCGACTCGGTGGAGATCTCGATCCGCAAGGCCCGTGCGCAGGGGTTCGACGTGGCGGGCGCCGTCCTCGGGTCCGACGCGTTCTTCCCCTTCCGCGACGGCATCGATGCTGCCGCCGCCGCCGGGGTGACCGCGATCGCGCAGCCGGGCGGGTCGAAGCGCGATGCGGAAGTCATCGAAGCCGCGAACGAGCACGGCATCGCCATGGTCTTCACCGGACGGCGGCTCTTCCGGCACTAGCATCCTTCGTCCGAGGCCGAACGGCGCGGCGGGGAGGGGTTGCGAAACACGCGGCGCCGGAGCGGTTATATTTCAAGCGGGCAGCGCCGCAGGCGAAGCGGCCGGCGACCGGCGGGGACCGGGGGCCGAACGGCAAGGGAGAATCTCCATGGCGAACATTCATATTCCGCCCGGCTGGCGGATCGGGGAGAGCGAAGCGACGCCGGAGTCGGTGTACCTCGACCGGCGGCAGTTCGTGGCCCGCATGGGCGGGGGAGCGATCCTTGCCGCCACCTCGCTCGCGTGCCGGCCGGGGGGAGCGGCGGGAGCCCAGCAGCGCGGCCCCCTCGACAACATCCCGGACACGCCGACCGCGGATCTCTATCCTGCCGCGGTGAACGATCCGCGCTTCACGCCCGGCGACCGCCACAAGGAGGTCTCGCCGGAGGAGATCGTGGCCACGTACAACAACTTCTACGAGTTCGGCACGGACAAGGACGGAGTGTGGCGCAACGTCGGTCCGTTCGAGGCCCGCCCGTGGGAACTGGAGGTCACCGGCCTCGTCGAGAATCCGGGCGTCTACGACCTCGTGGAGCTGGAGCGCGCCTTCCCCCTCGAGGAACGGATCTACCGGCACCGCTGCGTGGAGCGGTGGTCCGTTGTCGTGCCGTGGATCGGCTTCCCGCTCGCCCGGCTGCTGGAGCGGGTGCAGCCGCGAAACGATGCCCGCTATGTCGGCTTCGTGACCTTCAACCGGCCGGAGCAGGCCTTCGGGCAGAAGACGCAGACCTGGTACAAGTGGCCCTACTACGAAGGGCTTCGCATGGACGAGGCGATGAACGAACTTGCCTTCGTCGCTACGGGCATGTACGGCCATCCGCTTCAGAAGCAGAACGGCGCGCCGGTCCGCATCCACGTGCCATGGAAGTATGGCTACAAGAGCCCGAAGAGCATCGTCCGCATTGACATCACCGACGAGGTGCCGACGACCTTCTGGAACGACCTGCAGCCGTCCGAATACGGCTTCTACTCGAACGTGGATCCCGGCGTGCCCCACCCCCGCTGGTCCCAGGCGCAGGAGGAAATCGTCGGCACCGGACAACGGGTTCCGACGCTCCCCTTCAACGGATACGGCGAGTGGGTGGGGGAACTCTACGGCGGTCGCGTGACGCCGGTCGGAGACGTGCCGCACGCCCGCTGAGGTTTCGGCGGGCGGGGCTCCTTGACCCGCCCGCCATGCCCGGCTAGAGTCCCGCGGGCCCCGTGGTTGCGGAGCCCGCCCTGAATTCGAGATTTCCCCGAAACACATATAGATACGCCCTTGAGACGACGCGCGATCGCAGCGCTCGTGCTATTCCTGGGGGTTCTGGTCAGCCAGGGTTGCGGCGGCGAATATCCGCAATCCACGCTGCACCCCAGTTCGGACTCCGCCACGCTCATCGACCAGCTCTTCGACCAGATCTTCTGGTGGGCGGTCGGCGTGTTCGTCGTGGTGGGGGGCATCCTCATCTACGTGTTCGTGCGTTTTCGGGAGCGCCCGGGGGACGGGCGTCCGAAGCAGGTCCACGGTCACCTTCTCCTCGAAGTCGGCTGGACGCTGGCCCCGGCGCTCATCCTCGTGGCCATCGCGATCCCGACCATGCGCGCGATCTTCATCATCGACCGGTCGACGCCGGATCCGGAAGCGCTCGTCGTCGAGGTCATCGGCAAGCAGTGGTGGTGGGAATTCCGTTATCCGGAACTCGGTATCGTGACGGCGAACGAGGCGCACGTCCCGCTGGGCCGCACCGTCGACCTGCGGCTCCGCTCCGCGGACGTCATGCACTCGTTCTGGGTTCCGCGTCTGGCCGGAAAGCGGGATCTCGTGCCGGGCATCGAAAACCAGCTCTGGTTCCGGCCGGATTCGGTCGGCGTATACCACGGACAGTGCGCGGAGTTCTGCGGCACGGCGCACGCCCTCATGGGGATGCGCCTGATCGTGGACGAACCCGCGGACTTCGAGCGCTGGGCCCGGGCGAACGCGGAGCCGGCTTCGACGCCCGCCGACGCGGAGGCGCGGGCGGGGCAGGGCGTGTTCATGGCGAACGCCTGCGTGAGCTGTCACGCGGTGAGGGGGACGCCGGCGGAGGGGCAGTTCGGCCCCGACCTCACGCACTTCGGGAGCCGGCTCACGATCGCCTCGGGCGTCCTCGAGAACACGCCGGAGAACCTCGCGCGCTGGCTGGATTCCACCCAGCACGTGAAACCCGGGAATCCGATGCCCGAGGTCGAGCTGAGCGACGCGCAGATTCGGCAGCTCGTCGCCTATCTCGGCTCGCTCCGCTAGCGCCATGGCGATGACCGAGGCGCATTCCACCGGGATCTGGAGCTGGCTGACGACGGTCGACCACAAGCGGATCGCGATCATGTACTTCGTGGTCGGGTTCGCCTTCCTGCTCGTCGCGGGCTTCGAGGGACAACTCATCCGGCTCCAGCTCGCCGCCCCCGAGCGCAGCTTCCTCGATCCGGACCTCTACAACCAGCTGTTCACGATGCACGGCACGACGATGGTGTTCTTCGCCGGCATGCCGCTCGTCGTCGCCTTCTTCAACTTCGTCGTGCCCCTGCAGATCGGGGCGCGCGACGTCGCCTTTCCGCGCCTGAACGCGTTCTCCTTCTGGGTCTTCCTCTTCGGCGGCCTCTTCCTGTATGCGAGCGTCCCCCTCCGGATGATGCCCGACGGGGGCTGGTTCGCGTACATGCCGCTGACGAACCGCGAGTATTCGCCGGGTCTCGGCATCGACTTCTACGTCCTCTCGCTCCTGATTTCCGGCGTGGGGTCGATCGCGGGCGGGCTGAACTTCCTCGTCACGATCCTCAACATGAGGGCGCCGGGGATGACGTTCATGAGGATGCCGCTGTTCACCTGGATGGCGCTCATCGTCTCCGCGCTCATCCTGCTCGCCTTCCCGCCCTTCACGGTCGGCCTGATCTTCATGCTCTTCGACCGCAGCTTCGGGACGCACTTCTTCGACGCGGCGGCGGGCGCGGACCCCATCCTCTGGCAGCACCTGTTCTGGGTCTTCGGCCACCCCGAGGTCTACATCCTCATCCTGCCGGCCTTCGGCATCGTATCCGACGTGATCCCGACGTTCTCGCGGAAGATCCTGTTCGGGTATCCCGTCGTCGTCTTCTCCGGCGTGCTCATCGCCTTCCTCGGCTTCGGCGTCTGGGTCCACCACATGTTCTCGGTCGGACTCGGGCCGGTGGTGAACGCGGTCTTCGGCGGGGCGACGATGCTCATCGCGATTCCCACCGGGATCAAGATCTTCAACTGGATCGCGACGATGTGGGGGGGACGCTTACGCTTCCGAACGGCGATGCTCTACGCCGCCGGGCTCGTGGCGACGTTCACGATCGGCGGCCTGAGCGGCGTCATGCACAGTTCGCCGCCGGCGGACCTGCAGCAGACGGATACGTACTTCGTGGTGGCGCACTTCCACTACGTGCTCATCGGCGGCACCGTCTTCGGCCTCTTCTGCGGCTTCTACTACTGGTTCCCGAAGGCCACGGGACGGATGCTGCACGAGGGCCTGGGGAAGGCCCACTTCTGGCTCACCTTCCTCGCGCTGAACGTGACCTTCTTCCCGATGCACTTCTCGGGGCTCCTGGGGATGCCGAGGCGGACCTACACGTACGCGGAAGGGCTCGGTCTGGACATCTTCAACCTCATCTCGACGATCGGGGCCTTCATCTTCACGCTCTCCTTCGTGCCGCTGGTCTGGAATCTGTGGCGCACGTGGCGGCGCGGAGAGGCGGCCGGACCCAACCCGTGGGATGCGTCGACGCTCGAATGGACGACGGCGTCGCCGCCGCCACACTACAACTTCGCGGAGATCCCGACCGTCGACCGGCGGGATCCGCTCTGGCATCCCTACATCGAACCGGAGTCGCGCGACGAGGGGGATGAACCCGGGGGCGCCGTGCCGCGGCGGCAGCCGGACGAGCCGCCGGAGCCGGTGGTCATGCCGAATCCGTCGTACTGGCCGCTCGTACTCGCCGTCGGGATGCTCCTCATGACGATCGGCGCGCTCGGGTCGCTCGGGCTCACGCTCTTCGGTCTGCTCGTGACGGCGGTGGGGCTCTTCGCGTGGGCCTTCGAGCCCCCGTTCGGCGAGGAGGCGCACTGATGGAGGGGCCGACCTCGACGGGGATCCCGAACCGCAAGCTCGCGATGTGGACCTTCATCGGGTCCGAGTGCATGCTCTTCGGCACGCTGATCGCCACGTACATGATCTATCGCGGCCGGAATCTCGTGCCGCCCTATCCGCACGACCTCCTGAACATCCCGTTCATCACCGTCACGACCTTCGTGCTCCTGATGAGCAGCCTCATGATGGTGCTCGCGCTCGCGGCGGTGCAGAGGAACGACCTGCGGGCGACGAAGCTGTGGCTCGGCCTGACGGCGCTCTTCGGCCTGATCTTCCTCGGTGGCCAGTACTACGAGTTCAGCCACTTCGTCCACGAAGGGCTGCCGTTGTCGCGGAACCTCTTCTCGTCGACCTTCTTCGTCCTGACGGGAACGCACGGCGCCCACGTCGCCGGAGGCGTGATCTGGCTGAGCACGCTCCTCGTGAGGACGGTGAACGGGAAGCTCGACGCCCGCCATGCGGAGACGGTGGAGATCGCCGGACTCTACTGGCACTTCGTGGACGTCGTGTGGATTATCCTCTTCACCCTCATCTACCTGCTGGTGTGAGGCACACGTGAGCCGCCACCCCGCCGAATCGCACCCGAGCACGCGCCTCTACGTCGCCGTCGCGGTGATCCTCGCCGCGCTGACGGCGCTCGAAGTGATGGTGTTCTACATCGAGGCGCTCGCTCCCGTGCTCATTCCGATTCTCCTCGTGATGATGGCGGCGAAGTTCGCGCTCGTCGCGATGTTCTTCATGCACCTTAAATCCGACGGCCCGGTCCTCACGGCCATCTTCGCCTGGGGGGTCTTCATCGCCACGGCGATCGTCGTCGGATTGATGGCGATCTTCGGCAAGTTCGGCGCCTGATTTCGAGCCGTCAGCAGGGTGTCGGGCCGTCAGCGGGTGTCGGGCCGTCGGGGCCCTCAGCGGGCGGGGGTCGCGGCGAGCGCGTAGAGAAAGAGGTTCACGCCCATCCTGATCGCGGACTCGCGGACCTCGGGCGCATCTCCGTGTACTCCCTCATCCTCCCAGCCGTCCCCCAGATCGGATTCGAAGCTGTAGTAGACCGCGAGGCGGCCATCGAGGAAGATGCCGAACCCCTGCGCGGGATTCCCGTCGTGCTCGTGAATCTTGGGCAGGCCGTCCGGCATCTCGTAGAAGATCCGGTAGATGCTGTGCCCGAGCGGTACTTCGGCGAGGGGCAGCTCCGGGAAGAGGCGGGCGATCTCCCGGCGAAAAGACTCGTCCAGGCCGTAGTTGTCGTCCACGTGCAGGAAGCCGCCCCCGTACAGGTAGGCGCGCAGGCGTTCGATCTCGAGCGCGGTGAAGGACATGTTGCCGTGTCCCGTCGCGTACAGGTACGGGTGGTCGGCGAGGTCGGGATCCGCGGCGCCTACCTCCGCGGGCCGGTCGGCGACCGGAATCCCCGTCCGGAGCCGGATCTGCTCGAGGAGGTTGTCGAGGCTCGAGGGATTCGCGTACCAGTCGCCCCCGCCGTCGTAGCGGAGACGTGCGATCGTCGGCGGCTCCGTCCGCTGCGACCCGCCCGGCGGCTGGCCGGCGAGGCTCGGACAAGACCCGAGCGCGGCCAACGCGGCGGCGGCGACCGTAACGAATCCGAGCACCATCTGCGGCGTGCGGTCGCCCCGCCGCAGCGGGGCGCGGCAATGCGGACAGAGTCGCGTCGCGTCCGGCACGCTGGACCGGCAGCGCCGGCACGGCTTCATACGAACTCCTCCACCACGGCTCGACCTGGGTTCATCCTGGCGCCTCGGTCGCATGGCGCGGCACCTCGGCCGCGCGGTGTCCCACCCGTAGATTATCGGTTCGCGCGCCCCGGGGCGAAGGCTTAGGATGTGCCGCGCGACGGGCCGCTTTCCGGCCTGCCGGACCACGAGGACCTGGACGATGCGTCGATACTCGGCCTACGACCCCCCTGAGTACGTCTCCTGGCAGCCGGACCCCGAACTCCTCGAGGAGTACAGGTCGCGCATCCGGGCGGACGCCGCCCGCGAGCGGGAGATCGCCGCGCTGCCTCCCGAGGCGTACATCGCCCTGTATCGGGGACTCCTCCGCTTCCGCCTCAGCGATATCGCGCTCACGAGGTGGGTGAAGCAGGGCGTGATCTCGAAGGCGTGGCTCGCGACCGGCGAGGAAGCCGTGACGGTGGGGGCGGTGAATGCGCTCGAACGCCGCGGTTCCGACGGGGACATCGTAGGTCCCATGATCCGCAACCAGGGCGCGAATCACGAGATGGGCATGCCGATGGCGGAGGTGTTCCGCACCTACCTCGGGACGGCGGACGCCCCCGCGGAGGGACGCGATCTGCACCTGGGAGATCTGCGCTACGGCGTGTGTCCGCCCATCAGCATGGTCGCCACGCTGTCGACGGTCATGAACGGATTTGCCCTCGCGTTCCGGATTCGCGGAGAGCCGCGGGTAGCGCTGACCTGGATCGGGGACGGCGCGACGAAACACGGCGAGGCGCACGAGGCGTTCGCCTTCGCGGCATCGCTCGGGCTGCCGATCGTCTTCATCATCCAGAACAACCAGGTGGCGCTCGGCACGCGGCTGGACCAGCATCACGTACCGCCCGATTTCTCGGCCTGGGGCGCGGCGTACGGGATACCCTCCGAATCGGTGGACGGGAACCACGTGCTCGAGGTCTACGCGGCCACGCGGGTGGCCGTCGAACGCTGCCGGCGGGGAGAGGGTCCGCAGGTCATCGAGGCGCGGACCTTCCGCATGGGAGGGCACGCGACGCACGACGTGCGCGAGGCGCGGGCCACCTTCTCGCCCGAGTTGTTCCGGTACTGGGGGCGGCGCGACCCGATCGGACTCTATGAAGAGTACCTGGCGGGGATCGACCTCGGAGTCGCCGGCGCCGGCAACCTGCGGGACCGGAACCTACGGAAGCTCGCATTGGTGGAGCGGGAAGTGGAGGAGGAGATCGAGCAGGCCGCAGGCGAGGCTCTGGCGAGCCGTGAAAGCGCCGCACCCCGCGGCGAAACCGTGACGCACGGCGTGTACGGCGGGGTGTCGGCATGACGGGCTGCGGCGCTCGCCCGCGGCGCTCGGGCACGATCGAGGGCGCATCGTGGACGGTGTACGAGGCCGCCCGCGCGCGGTCCGGGCTCGGTCTCGGCTACTTCGTCTGCGACGATCCGGAGGTGGCGGACCGACGGACGGCGCTTCCCGCCGGACTCGCCCTCTCCGATCTCGACGACGAGGCCTTCCACGCGTTGTGGGAGGCGGGACGACCGCTCACGCCGACCGAGCGCCGGGTCGTCGATGGCAACGGAGCGATCTGGCTTGCCCAGAGCATGGGACCGGTCTGGGCGGAGGGGGGGCGCGCGGCGGATGCCGTAGGCCTCCGGCTGTGCTGCATCAGCGCGCATCGCCCCGTGGTGGAGCTGAACGGCGCCACACTCTCCGAGATGTCGGACGCGGAACTGATCGCGCGCGTCGCCCCCCCCGAAGGAGTCGCGCCATCCTCCGACTGACGTTTCTCGGAACGGCTTCCTCGCGGCCGACGGTGTCGCGGAACGTTTCGTCGCTCGCACTGAAGCGCGAGGGGCGGTTGTTCCTCCTCGACTGCGGCGAGGGGACGCAACGGCAGATGATGCGGTACGGGGTGGGCTTCTCGCTCGACGACATCCTCATCACGCACCTCCACTCCGACCACTATCTGGGGCTCGCGGGCCTGCTCCGCACGATGAGCCTCCAGGGGCGCAATGAGCGGCTCCGGATCTGGGCGCCGCACGGCACGGGCGAGACGATCCGTGCGCTCCGGGACCTGGGAGGGGATCGCCTGGCCTTCGACGCGACGGTGCACGAACTCCGGGCAGGCGATGCGGTCGAAGGGGAAGGGTTTCGGGTGGAGGCATTCGCGACCGAGCATACGCGGCGCTCGCTCGGATACGCCCTCGTCGAGGATGTTCGTCCCGGAAGGTTCGATGTGGCGGCCGCCCGGGAAATGGGTGTCCCCGAAGGTCCGCTCTTCGGCCGCCTCCATCGCGGGGAGAGCGTGGATCTCGAGGACGGCCGTCGCGTCCACCCGGCCGAGCTCGTGGGTCCGCCGCGGCCGGGCAGGAAGGTCGTGTACACGGGGGACACGCGTCCCTCTCCCGAGACCGTCCGGATCTCGCGCGACGCCGACGTCCTCGTGCACGAAGCGACGTTCACGGAGCAGGAGAAGGATCGGGCGCGGGAGACCGGCCACTCCACCGCCGCCGACGCGGCCCGGGTCGCGCGCGAGGCGGGCGTGCGGCGGCTCGTTCTGACGCACATCAGCGCCCGCTACGCCGAGCGGCCGGCACAACTGCTCGAGGAGGCGCGAGCCGCCTTCCCCCGGGCGGAACTCGCGCGCGACGGCTGGTCCACCGACGTCTCCTTCGATGATGCGGACCCCGGAGATCCGGACCCTTGATCCGGGTGCGCGTACCGGGGGACAAGTCGATCTCCCACCGCGCCGCGCTCATCGCGCCGCTGGCCTCGTCGGCGTCCGTCGTGCGCGGTCTCTCCGACGGCGCCGACGTGCGGGCCAGCGTACGCGCGATGCAGCGGCTCGGCGCCGCCGTCGAGTGTGAGGAGGAGGAGCGCGGACTCACGATCCGCTGTGCGGGCGGCGGGTTCTACGTCACCTCGGCTCCGCGGCTCGATTGCGGGAACAGCGGGACGACGGCGCGCCTCCTCGCCGGGATCCTGGCGGGTTCCGGCGTCGCGGCCGTCCTGGACGGCGATCCATCGCTTCGCAGCCGTCCCATGCGCCGCGTCATCTATCCGCTGCAGGCCATGGGGGCGCGGATCGAGTACGACGGGGAGCCGGACCGGCTTCCCGTGCGGCTTCGCGCGCGAGCCACGGGGACGTTGAGGACGCTGCGCCACCGCGGCCGGGTCGCCAGCGCCCAGGTCAAGTCGGCCGTGCTTCTCGCCGGCGTCCTCGGCCGCGTACGCGTCGAAGTCAGCGAGCCCGCCCTCTCCCGGGACCACACCGAGCGCATGCTGGCCGGGATGGGGGTGCCGCTCGCATTCGATCCCGGGCGGACCGGGGCGGGGGAGGTGCGCTTCGATCCATCCGATTGGGAGGGTGCGCTCGAGGGTCTCCGCATGACCGTTCCCGGCGACCCGTCCTCGGCCGCCTTCCTGATCGGGGCGTCGCTCCTCGGCGGCCGCACGGTGAGGGTGGCGGACGTGGCGGCCAACCCCGGTCGCATCGGTTTTCTTTCCGTGCTCGAGGAGATGGGGGCCGTGGTCGACCGGGACCCCGCGCCGACGCAGGGCGGGGAACCGCGGGAAACGTGGACCGTCCATCCCCCCGATGACCTGCGGGCGTTCTCGATCGGCGGCGACCTGATCCCGCGGGTGATCGACGAGGTTCCGCTCCTCGCCGTCCTGGCCGCCCGGGCGCGGGGCCGTTCGGAGATTCGCGACGCCGCCGAGTTGCGCGTGAAGGAGAGCGACCGCCTCGCCGTCCTGGCCCGGACGCTCGAGAAACTCGGTGTCGTCGTGGAGGAAAGGTCCGACGGACTCACGATCCGGGGCCGAGGCGGACGGCTGCGCGGCGACGTCGAAACGCGCGGCGATCACCGGATCGCCATGGCGTTCGGAGTCCTCGACGCGGCGGGAGACGCCGACCTGCGGATCGACGATCGGGCGTGCGCGGACGTCTCGTATCCGGATTTCTGGGACGTCCTGGAGCCCTTCCGCGACACCTCACGCCGAGCGCCTTCTACGCGAACGGGACGGGTGATCGCGGTGGACGGCCCCGCCGCTTCCGGCAAGAGCAGCACGGCCCGCAGCGTGGCCCGACGACTCGGCTTCGTGCATGTGAACTCCGGACTGCTCTACCGGGCGATCACCTGGTGGGCGCTCGACAGGGGTATCGCGGAGGACGAGCCGTCGATCGAGGCTGCGGTGCCCGGGCTCGACGTCGATCTCGTCCCCGCGCACGACGGATTCGAGGTGTCCGTCGCGGGGACCCGGCCCGGCCCCGGCCTCGAATCGTCCGACGTGACTGCGCGGGTGTCCGCCGTTTCCGCGCTTCCGGCGGTTCGGGAGGTCGTGCTGGAGCGGCTGCGCCGGGCGGGCCGCCGCCACGAGATCGTCTGCGAGGGACGTGACATCGGCACCGAAGTCTTCCCCGACGCGGACCTGAAGGTCTTCCTCGTGGCGGACGTCGGCGAAAGAGCCCGCCGTCGACTGCGCCAGCGCGCCGTGCCCTTCACGGAGGAGGACATCGAGCGCGAGATCCGGCGGATCGAGGCGCGCGACCGGCTGGATCGATCGCGGCCGCTGTCCCCGCTGCGGCGAGCGCCCGGCGCGATCGAGATCGACACGACCTCCATGTCCCCGGACCGCGTCGTGGACGCGATCCTCGAGCTTGCGGCCTCCGCTTTCCGTTGACGCTTCCACAGCGCGAATCTAAG
Organism: Gemmatimonadota bacterium; assembly: GCA_022826685.1. Lineage (GTDB taxonomy): Bacteria > Gemmatimonadota > Gemmatimonadetes > Palauibacterales > Palauibacteraceae > Palauibacter. Next base: position 37,032 of record JAJDUL010000015.1, read on the forward strand.
TTGGCGTACTGTTCGAGGACCGTGGCGGATAAAGTGGCGCTTCGCCCCGGATCCTGTGGAGACCCGACACCAGGGGATCGGCCGGCGGCTGGGCGGAGATGGTGATGCTCGGTCGGGGTCGATTCTTTTTTGCCACGAGGCCCGGCGGGACGCACCGTTGGCCCCGCGCGGGAGCTTGATTCCCTATGCCCGACGACACGAACCCTCAGACCGACGTCCCCGAGACGGACATCCCCGAGACGGAAACCCCCGAGACCACGGACGCGTCGACGGAAGCCGACGACGCCGCTCAGGAAGAGGTAGAGGTCGCCGTCGCGACGCCGGCCGCCTTCGAGCCCAGTGCCATCGACCTGGATCTCGATGCGGATCCCCGGGATGACTCCCAGCACGATCAGGCCGAATACGCCGAACTCTACGCGCTCTACGAGGACACCCTCAGTCGCATCACCGAAGGTGAGATCGTCTCCGCGCAGGTCATCGGAAAGACGGAGACGGACATCATCCTGGATGTCGGCTTCAAGTCCGAAGGAGCCGTCCCGCTCGAAGAGTTCGCGGATCCGGACGAAGTCGAGATGGGCGATTCCGTGGATGTCCTCCTCGAGAGCCTCGAGGATGAGGAAGGCGTCGTCGTCCTTTCGAAGAAGAAGGCGGATTTCCTCCGTGTCTGGGAGAAGATCAAGGACGCCTTCGACAACAACCGTCCGGTGCAAGGGCGAATCAAGCGGAAGATCAAGGGTGGCGTGACGGTCGATCTCATGGGGGTCGACGCGTTCCTGCCCGGATCCCAGATCGCGCTTCGCCGCGTACCCAACGTCGACGATCTTCTGGGCGACGAGTACGACTTCAAGATCCTCAAGCTCAACAAGCGCCGCCGGAACATCGTGGTGAGCCGTCGCGTCCTTCTCGAAGAGGAGCGGGCGGGGAAGCGCGAGGAACTCAAGAAGGAGCTGTCCGTGGGCGATGTGCGCCCCGGAATCGTCAAGAACATCACGGACTTCGGCGCTTTCATCGACCTCGGCGGGATGGACGGCCTCCTCCACATCACCGACATGTCCTGGGGGCGGATCGGCCATCCGTCGGAAGTCTGCGAGATCGGCCAGTCGCTCGAGATCAAGATCCTCGACATCGACTGGGACCGGGAGCGAATCTCGCTCGGCCTCAAGCAGCTTCAGGAGTACCCCTGGAAGAACGTGGCCGAGAAATACCCGGTCGGGACGCGCGTGCTGGGCCGTGTCGTCTCGATTACGAACTACGGCGCCTTCGTCGAACTCGAGCGCGGTATCGAGGGTCTCGTCCACATCTCCGAGATGTCATGGACCCGCAACGTCCGCCATCCTTCTCAGCTCGTCGGCATCAACGACAAGGTCGAATGCGTCGTGCTGCGCGTCGATGAGGAGGCACAGAAGATCTCGCTCGGGATGAAGCAGGTGGAGGAGGACCCGTGGCTGGCGCTCCCGGCGCAATATCCGCCGGGGACGAAGATCCGCGGGCTGGTCCGGAACCTCACCTCCTTCGGCGCCTTCGTGGAGGTCGAGGCGGGAATCGACGGCCTCGTCCATATCTCCGACATGAGCTGGACGCGGCGGGTGCAGCATCCGGCCGAGGTGCTCCGCAAGGGGGAGGAGGTCGATGTCGTCGTGCTCTCGATCGATCCCGACCAGAAGCGGATCTCCCTCGGTTTGAAGCAGGTGCAGGAAGATCCGTGGTACCAGCTTGCGCAGGCGTACCAGCCGGGACGGGAAGTGGCGGGCTCGATCACGCGCCTGCTCGAGAAGGGCGTCGTCGTGGATCTCGGGAGCGATCTCGAAGGGTTCGTGCCGATCTCGCAACTCGGCGTGGAGGCGCCGGTCGCCGAGCCCGCCGACCACTTCGACGAGGGGCATCGGCTGGAACTGCGCGTACTCGAGACGGATCCCATCAACCGCCGCATCGTTCTGGCCGTCGTGGACGCACCGGATGTCCCGTACGCCGCCGAAGAGGTAGAGTACGAGAACATGGCGGCATCGAAGTCCGGTTCCGCGGCGGATGACACGGACGAGGGGGAGCAGTCCGATTCCGGTGGTGAGGCAGGGGAGTAGCCCCTTCCGCGAGCGGCGTAGGGCAGCGCGGAGACGCGTAGCCCTCGGTTGCGGCGCCGTGCTGGTCGCGACCGCGGGTTGTGCGTTCATCGCCGGCAACCCACCCATCGAGACGGCCGCGCCGAGCACTGTGGACCCGGAAGGCGCGGCGGCCGCGCTCCGCCTCGCCGAGGCCGACTACGAGCAGGGGCGCTTCGCCGCCGCCGCGGCGCGCGCGGATTCCCTCGACGCCGCATGGCGTGAACTGGAAGCTCTCCGAGTCCTCGCGGACCGTGCCCTCTCCGTGGCGGGTCGGGCGCTGGAAGCCCAGCGACTTCCGGGTGCCGCGGCGGATCGTTACGGCAGGCTCCTCGCGCGGGCGCCCGCCGCCCCCCTCGGAACCGCCACCCTGGAGCGACTGGTTCGGATCCTCTCGGACACCGGTCGCGAGCCCGAAGCGGTCGCCGCGATCCTCTCCGTGCCCGGCGGACTGGGGACGATCGGTGCGGAGAATCTCCGCCGGTTGACCGGTGCCCTCACGGTCCAGGAGCTACGCCCGCTGACCGAGAGCTTCCCGCCGGAGACGGCCGCGGCCGCGATCGTTCATACCCAACTCATCCGCCTGCTCATCGTCGAGGAACAGAGCGACGAGGCGAGGCGTCTGGCTGCCCGCGTCCTGGACGGGCGACCCGCCGAGCCGGAGCGGGCCACGGCGGAGATGATCGTCGGGGCGGAAACGGATTTCGGCAGCCGCACCGCGCGCATCGGTGCGATCCTCCCCCTCACGGGCGACCTCGCGGATGTGGGCGGGGTGCTGCGCGAGGGGATCGAACTCGCGGTCGAGCGATATCGAGACGAGCGCCCGGCCCGCTTCGATGTCGAAGTCATCTTCGTCGATGACGAATCGGATCCGGAGAACACGGCGGGCCTCGTGCGGTCGCTCGAAGGACGGGACGTGATCGCGATCCTGGGCCCGCTGCGCTCCGAGTCGTTCGCGGCGGCGTCGCGGGCCCGCGGGAATCAGAGATTGCCGATCATCAGCCCCACGACGACGGAAGTGCTGAGGCCCGGGTCGGCGACCTATACGCTCTACGATGCGGGGACGCGCGTATCGGATGTGGCGGAGGAACTGGCGCGCTGGACGCTGGAGGATCTGCGGCTCCGCCGCGTCGCCGTTCTCGAGCCGGACGGGGTCGGGCTCGGAGGCGCGATCGATGCGTTCACGCGAACGATCCGGGAGAACGGCGGCCTGCTCGTGGGGCACGAACGCTACGATCCCGGGGTCACGACCTTCCAGGCACCCATCGAGGCCGTCGCGGCCTCGGAGCCCGACGTCGTCTTCGCGCCGGCGGCGTCCGTCTCCGGCGTCCTCGCCATCGCGCCTCAACTCTTCTATTACGGCCTCTACAACGTGATCGTGATGGGGAGCGGGGCCTGGGCCGAACCGGCGGCGTTGCGTCGGCTCGAACGCTTCGCGACGGACCATCGGGTCGTCGGTCTCGCGACGGACCGCGTCAGCCCGGGAACGCCGTGGCGGCGATTTGTCGCGGATTATGAGAGACGATACCGAAAGACGTTGCGGGACAACATTATGCCGGCTCTGGCACACGATGCGACGCTCCTGGTTCTCTCCGCCCTGGATGGTGCGAGACTGCCGATCCCGGCCGCGCTCGCGGCCTACCTCGAATCGGGACCGGAAGTCGAGGGCGTGACGGGCCGCCTGCGTCCCGACGCCGCGCGGTCCGTCGTACGGCGCTCCACGGAGATCCGCATGCTGGTGGACGGTTCGCCCGTGGAGGCGGACAGAGAGGAACTCCTCACCTGGCTGGCGGAGGTGCGCGCGGCTCCGTCTCCCTTTGCGCCGCGCGACTCGGTGCGCGTGGACACCCTGCGCGCGGACACACGGCACCGGGTGCGAACGGCGAGCATCCGGTGAGCATGCGCGAGAAGCTGGCCGAACTCGAGGCCCGATCCGAGCGGGCCGCGCGCGGAGACCCGGATCGGCTCGCCCGCCAGCACGCGCGCGGCAAGCTGGGCGCCAGGGAGCGCCTCGAGATCCTCCTCGACGAGGGGAGCTTCGTGGAGTTCGACCGCTTCGTCGAGCACCGCTGCACCGACTTCGGGCTTGGGGACCGGCGCATCCCCGGCGATGGCGTCATCACGGGCTACGGCCGCATCGACGGGCGAACCGTCTATGTGTTCAGCCAGGACTTCACGGTCTTCGGAGGCTCGCTCTCGGAAGCGCACGCCGGCAAGATCGTGAAGGTCCTGGATCTCGCGACGCGGAACGGCGCCCCCTTCATCGGTATCAACGACTCGGGTGGCGCACGGATTCAGGAAGGGGTCGCCTCGCTCGGCGGCTATGCGGACATCTTCCTCCGAAACACGCTGGCCTCGGGCGTGATCCCGCAACTGAGCGCGATCCTGGGGCCATGTTCCGGAGGCGCGGTCTACAGCCCCGCCATCACGGACTTCGTGTTCATGGTGGACGGAGTGAGCCACATGTTCATCACGGGCCCCGGCGTCGTGAAGACGGTGACGCACGAGGACGTGACGTTCGACGAACTCGGCGGCGCCGCCGTGCACGCGAGCCGGTCCGGCGTGGCGCACTTCCGGTCGGCGACCGAGGTCGAGGCGCTCGGCGCCGTGCGCCGCCTCCTTTCCTACCTGCCCTCGAACAACCAGGAGACGCCGCCGTGGCGGGAGACGACGGATCCGGCGGACCGGGCCGACGAAGCGCTTCTCGAGATCGTGCCCGACGACCCGAAGCTTCCGTACGACATGCTGGACATCATCCGTCGCGTCGTCGACGCCGACAGCCTGATGGAAGTTCATGCCGAGTACGCCCGCAACATCATCACCGGCTTCGCCCGACTCGGGGGGAACGCCGTGGGCATCATCGGCAACCAGCCCGCGGTCCTCGCCGGCGTCCTGGACAGCGATGCGAGCATCAAGGCCGCGCGGTTCGTCCGCTTCTGCGATGCGTTCAACGTTCCGCTGGTGACCTTCGAGGATGTGCCCGGCTTTCTCCCGGGGCTGAGGGAAGAGCACGAGGGCATCATCCGGAATGGCGCGAAGCTCCTCTTCGCCTACTGCGAGGCGACGGTGCCGAAGCTCACCGTCATCACGCGCAAGGCCTACGGCGGCGCGTACGACGTCATGTCGTCCAAGCATATCCGGGGCGACCTCAACCTCGCCTGGCCGAGCGCGGAGATCGCGGTGATGGGGGCGAAGGGCGCGGTGGAGGTCCTCTTCCGGCGCGAGATCGCCGCGGCCGAGGACCCCGTGGCGCGCACGGCCGAACTCGAAGCGGAATATCGGGCGAAGTTCGCCAACCCCTATCTCGCCGCCGAGCGCGGGTTCATCGACGATGTGATCGACCCCCGCGAGACGCGCGCGCGTCTCGTTTCGGGGCTCGAGGCCATGGCCGAGAAGCGCGATCGCAACCCGCCCAGGAAGCACGGCAACATCCCGTTGTGAACCCCTCCGAGGCCGGGTGTTCGACAAGGTTCTGATCGCGAACCGCGGCGAGATCGCGGTTCGGATCATCCGCGCGTGCCACGAGGAAGGCCTCGGGACGGTCGCCGTCTACTCCGACGTGGATCGCCGGGCCCCCCACGTGCTTCTCGCGGGCGAGGCGGTCCGGATCGGGGGGGCTGCCGCCGCGGAGAGCTACCTGTCGATCGACCGGCTCCTCGCGGCCGCGAAGGAGACGGGGGCGGGGGCGGTCCATCCGGGGTACGGCTTCCTTGCCGAGAACGCCGGTTTCGCTCGCGCCGTCGAAGCCGCGGGTCTCATCCACATCGGACCTCCCGCCGACGCGATCGAAGTCATGGGCGACAAGACGCGGGCCCGGACGCGGATGGTGGGGGCCGGAGTGCCCGTGATACCTGGCAGCGCCCCGCTCGATTCGGCGCGGGACGCCGTCCTTGAAGCTGAACGGATCGGATTCCCCGTCCTCCTGAAGGCGGCGGCCGGCGGGGGCGGCAAGGGCATGCACGTCGTCTCCGACGAGGAGCAGATGGCCGGAGCGTTCGGGCGCGCGACGCGGGAGGCGCAGAGCGCGTTCGGCGACGGACGCGTGTTCGCGGAGCGCTTCCTCGGTTCCCCCCGGCACATCGAGATCCAGGTGCTCGCCGACGACGAGCGAACCGTGGACTTCGGCGAGCGGGAGTGCTCGATCCAGCGGCGACACCAGAAACTGATCGAAGAAGCACCGTCCACGGCGATCGATGACGGGCTCCGGCGCCGAATGGCGGAGGTCGCCGTGCGGGCGGCAGAGGCGGTCGGCTACCGCGGCGCGGGCACGGTCGAGTTCCTGGTCGAAGGGGGCGAGTTCTTCTTCCTCGAGATGAACACCCGGATTCAGGTCGAGCACCCCGTGACGGAACTCGTCACCGGCGTGGATCTCGTCCGTCAGCAACTGCGCGTCGCCCGGGGGCTCCCGCTGCTCGGCGGCGGAGCGCCGCCCGCCGCGCGCGGGCACGCGATCGAATGCCGGATCAACGCGGAGGACCCGGCCGCCGGATTCCTCCCGTCCATGGGTCGAATCGACCGTCTCGAAGTGCCGACGGGGCCCGGCGTGCGCTGGGATGGCGGGATCCGGAACGGGTCGGAGGTCGGTCCGCACTACGACTCGCTGCTCGGCAAGCTGGTCGTCCACGCCTCGGATCGTGAGGCCGCGATCCGGCGCATGCGGTCCGCGCTCGAGGGGCTCGTCATCGGCGGCGTCGAGACGACGGTCCCGTGGCACCTCGCGGTGATGGACGAAGCCGACTACCGGGCGAACGATCTCTCCATCCGGTACGTGGAGGAACACCCCGGACTCGGAGGGGCCGCCGATCCCGCGCTGCGCGACGTGGCCATGGCGACCGCGGTGCTCCTCGCGGATGAGGACCGGCCGCGGGTCGTTGCCGGCGGTGCACGGCGCTCCCGCGACGGAGGGAACGGGCTGTCGGCGTGGATGCGGGCGGATCGGGAGTGGTGAAGCCGGCATGAAGTACCACGTCGAGGTGGACGGCGCGAGCTTCGAGGTCGAACGGCTGGTCTCCGGGCTGCGCCTGAACGGTTCGGAGCGGGTAGCGGAGTTCGCGTGGCTGGCGGATGGTGAAATCCAGCTCACCCTGGATGGGGCGAACCACCGCGTGTTCGCGCGTCGGACGCCCGCCGGGTGGCGGCTGACCGTGCGCGGTCGGACCTTCGACGTCACGGTGGAGGACGAACGCACCCGGGCGCTCCGCGCACTGGCCGATCGAAGCGCGGGGGGGCGGGGACCGCGGGAGTTGCGCGCGCCGATGCCGGGGCTGATCACGCGCGTCCTCGCGGAGGCCGGACAGCGCGTGAACGCCGGCGATGGACTGGTCGTGATCGAAGCGATGAAAATGGAGAACGAATTGCGCGCCCGTGAACCGGGAACGGTGGCCGGAATCGAGGTCCGCGCCGGGGATGTCGTGGATCGTGATCAGGTTCTCGTGACGCTCGAGGCGGAGACCTCGTGAACGCACGGCGCCCGGTCTTCTCCACCACGAGCGGGATCGAAGTCGATCCGGTCTACGAGGCGGCCGACGCGAATCCGGATCCGTCATTGCCCGGCGCGTTCCCCTACACGCGCGGCGTGTACCCCACGATGTACCGGGGGCGGCTGTGGACGATGCGCCAGTACGCCGGCTTCGGCACGGCCGCGGCGACGAATGCCCGTTTCCGCTATCTGCTCGAATCCGGACAGACCGGTCTTTCCGTTGCCTTCGACCTTCCGACCCAGATGGGCTACGACTCCGACGATGCCAGGGTGCGGGGGGAAGTCGGACGGGTCGGCGTCGCGATCGATTCGATCGAGGACATGCACCGGCTGTTCGAGGAGATCCCGCTCGAACGCGTCTCGACGGCGATGACGATCAACGCCACGGCGCCCGTGCTCCTTGCGATGTACGCGGGCGTGGCTCAGGAACGGGGTATCGATCCGGCCGTCCTCCGGGGCACGCTTCAGAACGACGTGCTGAAGGAGTTCATCGCACGCGGGACGTACATCTATCCGGTGGAGCCCAGCGTTCGATTCGTGACGGACGTGTTCGACTTCTGCTCCCGTGAGATGCCGCGGTGGCGTTCGATTTCCATCAGCGGGTATCACATTCGCGAGGCCGGCGCGACGGCGGCCCAGGAGCTGGCTTTCACGATCGCCAACGGCCTCGAATACGTGCGCCGCGCCATCGAGCGGGGGCTGGAGATCGACGACTTCGCTCCCGGGTTGAGTTTCTTCTTCTCGGCCGACCGGCTGTTCTTCGAGGAGGTCGCCAAGTTCCGCGCCGCCCGCCGCATGTGGGCCCGGCTCATGCGGGACCGTTTCGGAGCCGCGGAAGAGAGCTGTCGGCTGAAGTTCCACACCCAGACGTCCGGCGCGGCGCTGACGGCCCAACAGCCGTTGAACAACGTCGTGCGCGTCGCGGTTCAGGCGCTCTCCGCGGTGCTGGGGGGGACCCAGTCGCTGCACACGAACAGCTACGACGAAGCGCTCTCGCTTCCCGGCGCGGACGCGGCCCGTCTCGCGCTCCGCACTCAGCAGGTCCTGGCGGCCGAGACCGGTGTCGGCGACACCGTCGATCCCCTGGGGGGCTCCTACTTCGTGGAGTCGCTCACGGACGAAATCGAGGCGCGGGCCCGGGAGTACCTCGCCCGCGTCGACGAACTGGGCGGTCCCGTGCAGGCGATCGACTACATGAGAGAGGAGATCCACCTCGCCGCCCGCCGGCATCAGGAGGCGATCGAGAGCCGCGAACTCGAGGTGGTCGGCGTGAACCTGCACGCGGATGCCGAACCGGTCGAGATGCCGAAGGCGCCGGATTTCGCTCGCCTGGCGGATGAACAGCGCCTGCGGCTCACGCGGCTCAGGGCGGAGAGGAGCGACACGGACGTGGAAGCGGCGCTGGCGGGGATCCGGCGAGCGGCGGCCGGAGATGCTAACCTCCTGCCCGTTCTGATCGACGCCGTCAAGCGCCGCGTGACTCTGGGCGAGATCAGCGACGCGCTGCGCGAGGTGTGGGGAGAATACCGACCCGGCTAGCCGCCCGCGGCGAAACGCCGCGGGCACGTCGACGTTCCACAGATGGATCCAGGGGCACGAGTGCCAACGTACGAATACAGATGTCGGAGTTGTCGACACGAATTCGAGCGGTTCCAGCGCATGTCGGACCCGGCGATCCGTCTCTGTCCGTTGTGTGGGGAAGAGCAGGTGGAGCGGCTCATCTCGTCCGGAGGCGGGATCGTCTTCAAGGGGCCGGGTTTCTACGCCACCGACTATCGGCAGGCGCCGGAGAGTGACGGGAAGGCCGCTGCCGCCAAGGCATCGGGCGATGCCTCATCCGGGTCGCCGGGCGGCGCCTCGTCCACGTCCGATGGCGCCTCGTCCGCGTCTGATGGCGCCACCTCCGGGTCGCCGGAGGGCGGTTCCGACTCGTGACCGGCGACGCGGGGCTGGCCCGGCTCTCCGAGGCGCTCGAATCCGCCCTCTCCGCCGCGGGCGCTCCGGAGGGCTTCTCTCCGGGGCTGGAGCGGCCTCGGGATCCGACGCACGGAGACTGGGCGTCCAACGCGGCGCTCGTGCTCGCGAAGAGACTCGGCCAGCCTCCGCGGGCGCTCGCGGCGCGCGTCTGCGAACTGATCGATCCCGTGGCCGCCGGCATCGCGGAGGTGGAAGTCGCGGGCCCGGGGTTCCTGAACTTCCGGCTCTCCGACCGATCCATCTGGCCTCGACTGACGGAGGTCATCGAGGCGGGGGGCGACTGGGGACGAACGAATGCCTCGCCCGTGCTACGCGTCAACGTGGAGTTCGTCTCCGCCAATCCGACGGGGCCGCTGCATGTGGCCCATGGCCGTGGCGCGGCGCTCGGCGACGCGGTCGCGTCGCTGCTGGAGTGGGCCGGACACGACGTCACCCGCGAGTTCTACGTGAACGACGCCGGACGGCAGATCGAACTCCTCGGCGAATCCGTCGAGGCACGCTACGAGGAAGCGGCCGGCCGGCCGGCGACGGTTCCCGAAGGCGGATATCACGGCGAGTACGTCCGCGACGTCGCGCTGACGATTCGTGACGCCGCCGGCCCGGGGTTTCTCGCCTCGCTCCCGCCGGAAGAGCGCCAGGCGCACTTTCGGCGTGAAGCGGTGCGACGGCTCCGCGAGGAACAGGCGGAGGATCTGTCGCGCTTCGGCGTCGGCATGGATCTGTTCTACTCCGAGCGCTCGCTCTACGATTCCGGAGCGGTAGACCGCCTCCTGGAGGCGCTGGAAGACGGCGGTCTGATCTATCGCTCGCAGGGGGCGACCTGGCTTCGGACGTCCAGCCACGGCGACGAGAAGGACCGGGTCCTCGTCAAGAGCGACGGCTCCTTCACCTACTTCCTGCCGGACCTCGCCTACCACCTCGACAAGGCGCGGCGCGGCTTCGACGTCGCGATCGACGTCTGGGGTGCGGATCATCAGGGCCACGAGAAGCGCATGCTGGCGGCCCTGCGCGGCCTGTCGTGCCCGGACCTGCTCGAGGTCCTGATCATCCAGCTGGTCACGGTCCTGCGCGACGGCAGGGAAGTCCGGATGAGCAAGCGCGCCGGACGCTTCGTGACGCTGGGCGAACTCGTGGAGGAGACGGGTCCGGACGTGGCGCGGTATTTCTTCCTCATGCGCCGCGCGGAGGTCCATCTCAACTTCGATCTCGATCTCGCTCTGGATACGTCGGATGCGAATCCGGTCTACAAGGTCCAGTACGCGCATGCGCGCATGTGCAGCGTGTTCCGCAAGGCGGGAGTCGTCGCCGATGAGGTTCCGGCCTCCCTCGAGGTTCCGGACGGCTTCGGCACCCCGGCGGAGCGTGAGGTCGCCCTCGCCGTCCTGAGGCTTCCCGAGGTCATCGCGGCGGCCGCAACGAGCCGGGCTCCGCACCTGGTCTGTGCGTACCTGGAGGAGACGGCAGGGCTCGTGAACGCCTGGTACCACCAGGGGAACCTGGATCCGGCACAGAGAATCCTGGCGGACGTGCCGGAGCGGGCCGCGAGAATCCGGCTCGCGCGCGCGGTTCAGCTCACACTGCGCAACGGGCTGCGGGCGCTCGGCCTCTCGGCCCCCGAAGCCATGACCCGGGACGCGAAGTGAAGGTCCGCACCCCCGGAAACGGCGCTGGCCGGACCCGAGCGGGGTCGATCCTCGTCGTGGGCAGCGTCGCGCTGGATGAGATTTCGACCCCCGCCGGACACCAGGAGGACGTGGTCGGCGGGACGGCGGTCAACTTCAGCGCCGCGGCCTCCCTCTTCGCGCCGGTCCAGCTCGTCGGGGTCATCGGTGACGACTATCCGACCGACGAACTCGACTTCCTCATCCGCAGGGGCACGGATCTGTCGGGGCTCGAGCAGCGGCCCGGCCGCAGCTTCCGGTGGGGCGGCCGCTATCACCGGGACATGAATACGAGGGACACGACCTTCACCGAGCTCGGGGTTTTCGCTGACTTCCATCCGACGATTCCCGAGGCCTTCCGGAGTGCGCCCTGGGCCTTTCTGGGTGCCATCGACCCCGCCCTTCAGCTCGAGGTTCTGGATCAGATCGAATCGCCCGTGCTCGCGGCGTGCGACACGATGAACTACTGGATCGACGGGACGCCGGAGCGTCTCGCCGAGGTCATCGCGAAGATCGACCTGATCACCCTGAACGATGAAGAGGCGAAACAGCTTTCCGGGGAGCACAACCTGGCCCGGGCCGCGCGCTGGATTCAGCGCCGGGGCCCGCGCCACGTCGTGATCAAGAAGGGGGAGCACGGAGCCGTGCTCCTCACGAGCGACGGTTTCTTCATCACCCCCGGCTTCCCGCTCGACGACGTGGTCGACCCCACCGGAGCCGGCGATGCGTTCGCGGGCGGTTTGCTCGGGTATCTGGCGCGCTGCGGTTCGATCACGGGACCGGCGTTGAGACGTGCCGTCGTGTACGGTTGCGCGCTCGGTTCCTTCGCGTGCGAGGCCTTCGGCGCGCGCCGCATGGTGACCCTCACCATGGCCGAAGTGGAGGACCGCGTGCGAAGCTTCGGGACGCTCACCAGATTCGATGTTCCTGCCCCGCGGGTGGAAGAATGAAGGAAACATGACCGACGGATTGACGTACCGCGAAGCGGGCGTGAACCTCGATGCGGCCCGCGCGACGAAAGCCCGGCTCTCCCGGCTCGTCCACGGGACCCGGACGGATGCCGTGAGTTCGGACTTCGGCTCGTTCGGAGGGCGGTTCCGGGCCACGCCCGGCCGTGAACTCGTCGCGAGCGCCGACGGCGTGGGGACGAAGCTGAAGGTCGCCTTCATGGCGGACCGGCACGACACGGTGGGCGCCGATCTCGTGAACCACTGCGTCAACGACATCCTCGTCGAAGGCGCCCGGCCTCTCATCTTCATGGACTACGTCGCCTGCGGCGTGCTGGACCCGGATACCGTGACGAGCGTCGTCTCGGGACTCGCCGCCGCCTGTCGCGCGAACGGCTGCGCCCTGCTCGGGGGAGAAACGGCGGAGATGCCGGATTTCTATGCGCCGGGGGAATACGACCTCGCGGGATTCGTGGTGGGCGAGATCGCCTACCCGGAGTTGACCCGCAGAGATCTGGCGCCGGGGGACTGCCTCATCGGACTCGCGTCGAGCGGCATCCACACGAACGGCTACAGCTTCGTGCGTGCCCTCTTCTTCGACCGCCTCGGACTCGGGGCCCACGACGCCTTCCCGGGGACGGGGGATTCCGTGTCGGAAATCCTCCTGCGTCCTCACCGAAGTTACCTGCCGATCCTCGAGCGCAGCCTCGAAGCAGGCCGCGTGCGGGCGCTCGCCCACATCACGGGGGGCGGGATCCCGGGGAACGTCGACCGGGTCATCGGCGGGAACCTCGATGCGGTGGTGCGCTCCGACAGTTGGCCGCGTCCGCACGAGTTCGACGTGATCGCGCGCGAAAGCGGGGCGGACGAGGCGGAACTTTTCTCCACCTTCAACATGGGCGTGGGGATGGTCGCGGTCGTGCGGGAGGGCGAGGCCGACCAGGTACTCGAGGAGATTCGGGACTCCGGGTGCGAGGCCTTCCTGTGCGGTGAACTCGTCTCGGGCAGCGGCAGGGTGCACCTGGAGAGTTCATGACGGGTCGTGGCTTCGACCCCATCGCCGGGGCACCGCCGAGCCGCACCGAGGATCTGCGTCACATGCGCGAGGCGCTGGCCGTGGCGCCACGAGGACTGGGCCGCGTGTCGCCCAATCCGCTCGTGGGCGCCGTTGTGGCCCGCGGAAACCAGGTCTTCGGCACGGGATGGCACGCGGAATATGGCGGCGACCATGCGGAGGTCATGGCGCTGCGGGAGGCGGGGCCGCGCGCGGCGGGCGCAACGATGTACGTCACGCTCGAGCCATGCCGCCATACCGGGCGGACGCCGCCGTGCACCAAAGCGATCATCCGCTCCGGCATACGGCGCGTCGTGATCGCCTGCCGGGATCCCAATCCGGAAGCGCGTCACGGGGCCGAGGAGCTGCGGCAGGCCGGACTGGACGTCGAGATCGGGATCGAGGCGAACGCCGCGAAACGGCTGAATGCGGCCTTCCTCTGGTTTCACCGGCAGTGGGTCCCCTTCGCTTCGCTCAAGCTCGCCCTCTCGCTCGACGCGAAGCTCGGAGAGGAAAGCGTTCGCACGCCGGTGACCGGCATACGGGCGCTGGACGAGGTCCACCGTCTCCGCTCCTGTCACGATGCGATCCTCATCGGCTCCAACACGATCGCGGTCGATGACCCTCTGCTCACCGCCCGCGGCGAGGTCGTGCCGCGCGTGCCTCCGGTACGGGCCGTCCTGGACACCACGCTGAGGCTCCGGCCGTCAAGCCAGCTCGTGCGGACGGCCGCCCAGGCGCCCGTGTGGGTCTTCGCGGATCCCGAGTCGGAAGGATTCGAGGAGCGCGCGGATCCGCTCCGCGACGCGGGCGTGGAGGTCATCGGTGTTCCCCGGAGCGAGGATCACCGGCTGGACCTGAGCGCCGTCTGGAACGAAATGGCCATTCGCGGGGTGCTCTCGGTATTCGTTGAAGGTGGGGGACAGGTCGCTGCATCTTTGCTTCGCGGAGGACACATACAGCGGATCCATGCCTTCATCGCCCCCATGTTCTACGGCAGGGACGGCGTGCCGGCGTTTCCCGGCCTCGATCCGTCGACGCCGGGCGACTGGCTGCCCATGCAACGAGACTCGCTGGGGCAGGATACGCACATCGTGTTCGAACACCGACAACTCCAGGAAACCCTGGACAACCTCTGAGCGATCGGATTCGTGTTCACCGGAATCATACGGGCGGTCGGCGAGGTCGCGGGCCGGGAACGCCGGGAGGCGGCGCTGCGGCTGACCATCGCCCGCGTCCCGTTTCTCGAAGGGCTCCGCGACGGGGATTCGGTGTCGCTCGCGGGCGTGTGCACGACCGTCGTCGGTCTCCGGGGGGAGACGTTCGAGGTCGACGTCGTCGAGGCTACACTGGAGCGGACCACGATCGGAAGTTGGCGGGTCGGGGATCCCGTGAACCTCGAGCCGGCGCTGTGCGCCGGGGATCCGCTGGGCGGTCACATGGTACAGGGACACGTCGATGGGGTGGGGACCGTGGCTGCGGCGAGGTGGGAAGGCGAGTCCGGCGTGCTCGAGATCGAACTCCCGGCTGGCCTCGAGAGGGTGACCGTGTCGCAGGGTTCATTCGCGGTCGATGGCGTGAGTCTCACGGTCAACCGCCTGACCGGGACCATCGCGCGTTTCGCCATCATTCCCTATACATGGACCCATACCACCCTGGGGCGCCTCGCGTCGGGCGCGAGAGTCAACCTCGAGGCGGACCTGATCGGCAAGCACGTGGCTCGTGCCCTCCGACCGCACGTGGCCCCCGTGGACTCCTGAGTCGGCTCCGGTTCGAATGAAAACCGACAACAGACTTCGGCTGGCGGGCATGCCCGCCGATACGGTGGAAGCGGCGATCGAGCGTATCCGCAATGGCGGACTCGTGATCATCGCGGACGATGAGGACCGCGAGAACGAGGGGGACCTCGTCTGCGCGGCCGCGCTTGCGACGCCCGAAGCCATCAACTTCATGGCCAGGCACGCCCGGGGGCTCATATGCCTCACGATGCCCGATGAGATGGCCGATCGCCTCGATCTCCCGCTCATGACGGACGATCGGCTGGCGGACCCCCACAAGACGGCGTTCACCGTTTCGATCGACGCCCGCCCGGACTTCGGCGTGTCCACCGGGATCTCGGCGCAGGATCGCGCCCGAACCATCCGGGTCGCGGTAGATCCCCAGACCCGGCCGACGGACCTCGTGCGCCCGGGCCACGTCTTTCCCCTCCGCTCCCGGCCCGGCGGTGTGCTGCAGCGGGTGGGCCAGACGGAGGCTTCGGTCGATCTCGCCCGGCTGGCCGGGCTCACTCCGGCGGGTGTGATCTGCGAGATCCTGAACGAGGATGGGACGATGGCGCGCCGCCCGGAACTCGAGAAGTTTGCGGCGGAGCACGACCTCCCCTTCATCACGGTCGCCGCCCTCGTCTCCTACCGGTTGCGCACGGAGAGTCTCGTGCGGCGTGTCGCCGAGGCCGACCTCCCCACGCCGTGGGGCGATTTCCGGATTGTCGGGTACGCGAACGAGGTGGATGGGCGCGAACACGTCGCGCTCGTGCGCGGCGATGTGACGGGTGCGGAGGATGTCCTCGTCCGCGTTCACTCGCGCTGCCTGACGGGCGATGTGTTCCACTCCAGTCGCTGCGATTGCGGCAGCCAGCTCGAGGCCGCGATGCGCATGGTCGTGGAAGCCGAGGCCGGGGTCATCGTCTACCTCGACCAGGAAGGGCGGGGGATCGGACTGCTGAACAAGCTCCGTGCCTACGAACTGCAGGACGAAGGCCACGACACGGTCGAAGCGAACGAGGCGCTGGGCTTTCCGCCCGACCTGCGGAACTACGGCATTGGGGCCCAGATCCTGGTGGATCTCGGGTTGCACTCGATCCGGATCATGACGAACAACCCCAAGAAACTCGCGGGGCTGGAAGGGTTCGGCCTCGTAATCCGCGACCGCGTGCCCCTCGAGCTCGGCGGGGCTGATGATCGGCTGGTCCGCTATCTTCGCACGAAGCGCGAGAAGCTGGGACACCTGACCGGATCCGCGTGAGAAGCAGGTCGGATACTCCACGAGGCGATCGCCCCGAGGGGTTCGCGGGAGGGCGCCTGACGACGTACGAGGGTGCGGCCGCGGGGGATGGGCGGACGGTCTGCATTCTCGTCAGCCGGTTCAACTCCCGGGTCACTGAGCGTCTGCTGGCAGGCGCCGCGCGCACGGCACTCGAATGCGGCGTGGCCGAAGAGGATCTCGATATCGTGTATGTCCCCGGCGCCTGGGAGCTTCCGCTCGCCGCGCGACGAGCCGCCGCGCACGGATACGCCGCCATCGTCGCGCTGGGCTGCGTGATCCGCGGGGAGACCGCGCACTTCGACCACGTGAGCCGCGCGGCGACCGACGGCCTCGCGAGAGTACAGCTCGACTCGGGCGTGCCGGTCGGCCTTGGCGTGCTCACGCCCGACACGCTGGAGCAGGCGCTCGCGCGGGCCGGCGGCGAACTCGGAAACGCCGGCTCGGAGGCGGCACGCGCAGCGCTCCGCATGGCCGACCTTCACGGACAGCCGGGCTCGTGACCCCGACCGCCCGGACACACGTCCACTCGCGGGCACGGAGCTGGGCGCTGAACCTCCTCTATGCGTGGGAAGTGGGCGGACAGGGCACGCCCCTCGAACACGCGGCCCGGAGCCTCGTCCACCGTCGCATGTCCGGACGCTACCGCCCTCATGTCCGGCGCCTGCTCGAAACCGTCGACCGTCACCTCGCCGAGATCGACGCGACGATCGCCCATCACACCTCGAACTGGCGGATCGAGCGCCTGCACGCGATCGACCGCAACATCCTGAGAATCGGGATCGCGGAGCTGCTGTGGTTCGAGGACGTTCCGCCGAAGGTCGCGATTCATGAAGCCCTGAAGCTGGCGCGCCGGTACGGCAGTCCCGGCAGTCCGCGTTTTCTCAATGGCGTGCTCGACGCGGTGCTGAAGGCCCGCGAGGCAGGGTCCTGACCGTTACCGTGGCGCGGCCGCTTCGGATCCTCCTCCTCAACTGGCAGGACCGGGAAAACCCCGAGGCCGGCGGTGCCGAAGTGCACCTCCACGAGATCTTCGGCCGGCTCGCCGCCCGCGGGCACGCGGTGCGGGCCGTCGTGAGCGGCTGGCCGGGCGCGGCCCCGTCGGCGACGCTCGATGGCATCGATTTCCAGCGCGTCGGCAACCGGCACAGCTACGCATGGCGCGCCCGGAGCGCGGCGCGGGCGATCGTGCGCGGCTTCGCCCCCGACGTGCTCGTCGAGGACATCAACAAGGTCCCGCTCTATTCGCCCCGGTGGGCCGGCGTCCCCGTCGTCGCTCTCGTGCCGCACCTGTTCGGGGCCACGGCCTACGCGGAAGCGTCCATCCCTCTCGCGACGGCGGTCTGGGCCGCGGAACGGGCGATCCCCCGCATCTATCGGGACTGCCCCTTCCAGGCGATCTCGGAGAGCACGGCGCTCGACCTCACGAAGCGAGGTCTCCTCGCCCGCGACATCACGGTCATCCCCCCCGGGATCGATCACGACACCTACCGGCCGGGCGCGGGGACGGAGCGTGCGGAGACACCGACGCTGCTGTACGTGGGTCGCCTCAAGCGATACAAGGGTCTCGATGTCCTGTTCGAGGCGCTCTCACGGCTGAACGACCGCCTGCCGGAGGCGAGGCTCGTCATCGCGGGCCGCGGCAGCGACGAGCGTCGCCTCCGAAAACTCGTGCGCCGCGCCGAACTCTCGCACCGGGTACGCTTTCTGGGGTACATCTGCGAGGCGGAGAAGCTCGCCTGGCTGCGTCGGGCCTGGGCCGTGGTCTATCCCTCCCCGAAGGAGGGGTGGGGGATGACGAACGTGGAGGCGGCCGCGTGCGGCACACCGGTGATCGCGAGCGATTCTCCCGGGCTGCGCGAGTCGGTGGCGGCGGGGGAGTCGGGAATTCTCGCCCCGCACGGGGACGCCGCATCGTGGGCTGCCTCGATCTGCGAAGTTCTCGAGGAGCCGTCGGTGCGCGCACGCCTCGGAACGGGCGGGCTCGCCCACGCCGCCCGGTTCTCGTGGTCGCGTGCAGCGGATGAGACGGAAGCGCACCTTTACCAGTCACTCGAACCCTGATGAGGACCGATGAGAACCATCGTCACCGCGCGTAACACCGATGTTTCCGACATTCGCGAGATCATCGAGACGCGCTTTACGAATCTGACTCGCTTCGAGCCCCGCGCCTCGAAGGCCGAGGTCGTATTCACCGGAGAGAAGACCCAGGTACGCGCGGCGGCCGTGGTCAGCGTCGACCGCGCCCGTCCCGTGCATGGAGAGGCTGCGGGTCCCGACCCCCGCACGGCGCTCGACCGGCTCGCGGACAAGTTGGGAAACCAGCTCCGCCGCAACCATGACCGGTACAGCGAACACTCCGCGCCGCCGATGGATGAACTGTTCGGGAGCCCCTTCGAGGCGGACGGAGAGCCCGGGTGACCCTCACGGTCGCGTCGCTGCTTCGGCGCAAGCGGGAGGCGTTCTCGCTCACGGTCGTCGCCGGCGAGGCCGGCCTGGAGCGCGGCATCGAGGTACCGGAAGTCTCGTCGCCGGGACTCGCGCTGGCCGGCTACCGGGAGCGCTTCGTCTCCCAGCGGGTGCTCATCTTCGGCGAAACGGAGATCGCCTACCTCGAGAGCCTCCGCGCTTCGGAGCGTGCCGCCGCCCTCACCTTCGTGTTCGAGTCCGGCGTTCCCTGCGCGATCATCACCAAGAATCAGACAGCGCCGGTGGAACTCGTCTCCGCGGCGGAGGCGGCCGGCGTCGCCGTGCTCGAGACGCCTCTGAAGACGGGCGACTTCTACCGGCGGCTGCAGCCCTATCTCGAGGAAGAGTTCGCGCCGCGGACCTCTCTCCACGGATCTCTCGCGGATGTGTACGGGATCGGCCTCCTCTTCATCGGACCGTCCGGCATCGGCAAGAGCGAGTGCGTGCTCGATCTCGTGGAGCGGGGCCACCGCCTCGTCGCCGACGATCTCATCCTCGTACACCGACGCCAGAGCGACATCCTTCTCGGGCGTGCGCACGAAAACCAGCGCCACCACATGGAGATCCGCGGCGTGGGCATCATCGACGTGCGCGCCATGTTCGGGATCCGGGCCGTGCGCCAGCAGAAGCGGATCGAAGTCGTTGTCGAACTCGAGGTATGGGGAGAGCGCGACGACTACGATCGGACGGGTCTCGAGGCGGAGGAGTGCGAGATTCTGGGCGTAACGCTGCCCAAGGTCCGCATTCCCCTGAACCCGGGAAAGAACATCACCGTCATCGCCGAAGTCGTGGCCATGAACCACCTCCTGCGCTATTCAGGAGAAGACCCGGCGGCGGCTTTCGAGCGCGACCTCATCGAGCGCATGCGGCCGGTGCGCGACTACCTGGAATCCGATGACGAATGACCGGGTCCGCGGCGTCGTCGTGGCGCACGCGGAGCTCGCGCGGGCCCTCGTGTCCGCCGTCGAGTCCATCAGCGGCGTCCGGGGCGCCCTGCGTGCCGTGAGCAACGAAGGCCTGGGACCCGACGAACTCGCCGAGATCATCGGAGAGGCGGCGGGGGAGGCGGAGACGATCCTCTTCGTGGATCTCGCGGGCGGCAGCTGCGGTCTGGCCGGCCTTCAGCACGTGCGGGAGAGCCGATGCTGCGCGTGGGTCGCCGGCGTCAACCTCCCGATGCTGCTCGACTTCGTCTTTCATCGCGAAATGCCGATCGCGACGCTCGTCCCCCGTCTTGTCCGGAAGGGGCAGGCCGGGCTGCGCGCGCACCCGTCTCCGCCGGCCGGGACCGACTGAGCGGAACCCGTGCCGCTCGAACTCCTGCGGATCGATGAGCGTCTGATTCACGGCCAGGTACTCGTGGGGTGGGGGCGTCCACTGGACCTCGACTTCTACATCGTCGTCGATGACGCTCTCGCTTCCAGCGAGTGGGAGCAGGAGCTCTGGGCCAGCGCGCTCGCCGACGAGGAGAGCGCGGAATTCCTGGCGGTGGACGAGGCGGTCCGGCGCTTCGGGGAACTCGGTGGCCGGACGGCCCGCGGCGCGCTCCTGACGCGGGATACGCGGACGATGCGGGCGCTGGCCGAGCGCGGCTGCCTCGACGGGCGAACCGTAAACGTCGGAGGCGTGTACGCCGCGAAGGGGCGGAAGAAGATCCTGGACTACGTCCATCTCTCGCCGAAGGAGATCGAGGACCTGCGGGTGATCGGTGAGCGCGCTTCCGTGAGCGCACGGAGCCTCCCCACCGCGCGGGAGGTTCGTCTCGACGCGCGGAAGCTCCGATGACGGGCGTCGAGCTTTCGGCCGCCGACTGGGCGCTGGCCTGCCTGCTCGGGGCGGCCGTCGGTCTCGACGGGGTGTCCTGGCCGCAGGCCATGTGGTCCCGGCCCATCGTGGCAGGCACGCTGGGAGGGCTGCTCTTCGGGGCCCCCGCCGCGGGGTGCCTGGTCGGAGTCTGGCTGGAAATCGTTCTGTCGCGGCACCCCCCCTTCGGCGGCGCGCGGCACCCGGAGACCGGACCCGCCGCCTTCATGGCCGGAGCCGCCTACGCGGCCGCCGGCGATGGCGCCCCGATCGGAATCGTCGCCGCGGTCGCGGTCGGCTGGGCGATCGGGTGGACGGGCGCCCACTCGGTGACCCTCCTTCGACGCGTGACGCCGAGCCTCGTCTCGCGACCCGAAGGCTTCCGCGGCGGAGCGGCCGCCCTCGCGCGACGCCACAGGCTGGCGATCGCCCTCGACGCATTGCGCGCCGGACTCCTCGTCGCCGCGCTATTCGTGCCTTCCGTGCTGTTCGTTCGTTTGCTGTCGACGCAGCCGTCCGGCGCGGCGGGCGCCGCGTGGTGGCCGGTTGTCGCGGGGCTTGGCCTCGCCGGCGCCGCGGGCGTCGCGGCGCGCGGGCTCGGCGCGCGAGGCCGCCACTGGCCGGCGCTGGCCGCGGGATGTGTTCTCGGGACCCTGCTCGTCCAGGTGTTCGCATGAGGCCGCGCAAGAAGGACTTCGTACGCGCCATTTCGCGCAGTTTCTCCATCCAGGGCTCATGGAACGACCGTACGATGACGGGGCCCGGGATGGCGCATGCGCTCGCACCGCTGCTCGCGCGCATTCACGAGGAGGATCCCGCCGCGTTCCGCCGGGCCGTCCAGCGCCACTCGCGAGCCTTCAATGCGCATCCGTATCTGGCGCCCGTGGCGATCGGGGCCCTCGCGCGCCTCGAATTCGATGGAGAGGACCCCGACACCCTGTTGCGCTTCCGCTCCGCGCTCCGCGCGCCGCTGGGAGCGCTGGGCGACGGGATCGCGTGGGCCGGATGGCGGCCCTTCTGCGGGTCCGCCGCGGCCATCGGGTTCGTGCTTGGACTCGACCCGCTGTTCGCCGCCGCCGCTTTCCTTCTCCTGTACAATGCCGGCCACCTCGCCCTACGCGTTTGGGGGCTGCGCTGCGGCTGGCGGTCGGGCCGGTCCGTGGCCTCCGCGTTGAAGCGCGCCCCTCTGCGCCGGATCGAGAGAGTGCTCGTGCCGGCAAACCAGGTGCTCATCGGGGTCCTCGCCGCGCTGCTCGTGGGCCAACTTCCGGGAACCGGTCACACCGTCTGGTGGGGCGGCGGTGCAGTCATCGCGGCGTTGATGGGTTACTTTATCCCCCGACACATCTCGGCGGTCGCCATGGCGAGCCTGCTTGCCGCGTGCGCGGTGTGGCTCCTGTGAGCGTCCCGACAGGCGGTACAGCCTGCCGCGACGCACGGCCCGACGCCGATCGTTCGCTCGACCGGGGCGGAGAATTTCTGTGACGGTACGACACGAAGCAGCGGTACGTATTCAGAACCGGCTGGGGCTGCACGCCCGCCCGGCCGCGGAGTTCGTTAAGCTGGCGAGCAGGTTCCGGGCCGAGGTGTGGGTCGAGAAGGATGAGCTGGAGGTGAACGGGAAGAGCATCATGGGCGTGATGATGCTCGCGGCCGAGGCCGGCGCCTCCATCCGTATCCGGGCCGCGGGATCCGACGCGGAAAACGCCGTCGATTCCCTCACCGAACTCGTCCTGTCCGGGTTCAGCGAGGAACTCGTTCCGGACGCGGACATGGACGGCCTTGCGTGAGCGAGGTCATTCACGGGATCGGCGCCGCGCCGGGGCGCGCTCTCGGCGTCGCTCGGCGACTCGAGCGCCATGAGTGGCGACCGGAGCACCGGACGATCCCGTCCGACACGGTCGAGCGCGAAGTCGCGCGTTTCGAGGAGGCGCGGGCCTGGGCCGCCGACCGCGTGCGGGACACACGCGAAGAGGCCGCTCGCTCGCTGGGCGAGGTGGAAGCGAACATCTTCGACCCGCAGATCCTCATCCTCTCGGACCCCGACCTCGTCGCGGGCACGATCCGCTATATCCGCGAGAACTTCCTCTCCGCGGAGCGTGCTTTCGATTGGCGCCTGACCGAACTTCGGACGGCGATCGTCGAGGCGGGGCACTTCATGGTCGTCGACCGGCTGGCCGACCTGCGGGACATCCGATCCCGCGTGCTCGCGCGGCTCACCGGGCGCAACGAAGATCCCCTCGCCCTGCCGGAGGAGCCCGGGCTCATCGCCATCGACGACCTCACGCCCAGCTTCGCGGTGCGCCTCGATCCGGAACTCGTCCTCGGCGTGGCGAGCGGATCCGGGTCCCGGACCTCGCATAGCACACTGGTCGTCCGCTCGCTCGGGATTCCGGCGGTCGTCGGACTCGGCGCCGACCTCGCGAAGATCGAAGACGGCACCACCGTTCTCCTCGACGGAGGCAACGGTCGCGTCCTGCTCGAACCCACGGAGGCCGAGACGGCGGCACACCTGCATATGGTCCGCCGCCTTTCCGGGCGTCCCGCCGCCGACCTGACCCGCGAACCCGAGCCTCTGCTGACGGCAGACGGGGTCCGCGTGCATCTTCGCGCCAACATCGATCAACCGCACGATGTGCCGGCGGCCCGGCGCGTGGGTGCCGAGGGGGTCGGACTCTTCCGGTCCGAATTCCTCGTCATCGGGCGGAGAGTGATTCCAAGCGAAGAGGAGCAGTACGAAGCCTACCGAGAGGTCGTGGACGGCTTCCCGAACCAGCCCGTGACGCTCCGGACGTTCGATATCGGCGGTGACAAGTTCCCGCTCTTTCTCGACCTCCCTCCGGAGGAAAACCCCTACCTGGGCTGGCGCGCGATCCGCGTCTGCCTGGACCGGCCCCAGCTCTTCCGCAACCAGTTGCGCGCCGCGATCCGGGCCGGCGGACCGAAGGCCCGCATGCGGATCCTGGTCCCGTTCGTCATCTGTGAGACCGAGATCCTGCGCACGAAGGAGATCGTGGCGGAAGTCGGCCGCGAACTGGGTCAGACGGAGCCCGTCTCCTTCGGGGTGATGGTGGAAACGCCCGCGCTTGCGGACACGCTCGATCTCGTGGGACGGCACCTGGACTTCATCAGCCTCGGCACGAACGACCTCACGCAGTATTCCCTGGCAGTGGACCGGGGCAACGCCCGACTCCAGCATCTCTCGAACCCGATGCATCCGGCGCTCGTCCGCAGCTACGAGCGGGTCTTCAACGCGGCCAGCGCCCTCGGCCTCGATATCGGCGTGTGCGGAGACCTCGCCGCGGAACCTGTGGGGCTCGCGCTTCTGCTCGCCCTCGGCTACCGGGATTTCAGTCTCGCGCCCGCGTCGATTCCCGAGGTGAGGGAACTCGTGGGGCTCCTTTCCGTGGCGGAGCTGTCGGAGCTCTGGAGCCGCGCCGACACCCTGTCCGGGATGCCGGGGGAACTCCTCGCGCGGCTGGAGGACGCCATTCCGGTGGAGCCGTCACCGCTGTACGTGTCCTGACCCCCAGGCGGCGACGTTGCCTCCGCCCGGCCGGGCGGCCACTATCTTGGCCGCTACGCCTCCCGCGGCACTCCGCCGCAAACCTCCAAGTGGGAGAATCAGCTTCGTGAAGGGGATACAACCGTTTTCCTCCGAATCCGTGACCGAGGGACACCCCGACAAGATCGCGGACCAGATCTCGGACGCGGTCCTGGACAGGATCCTCGCGGAGGACGACCGGGGCCGGGTCGCATGCGAGACACTCGTGACGACCGGCCTCGTCCTCGTGACCGGCGAGATCACGACGGCCGCCCGGATCGACATCGCGGCCATCGCCCGGAAAGTGCTGCGCGATATCGGCTATACGCGCGCGGAGCACGGGATCCAGTGGGACACGTGCAGCGTACTCACCGCAATCGACGAGCAGTCGGCGAACATCGCCCAGGGTGTGGACGTCGGTGGCGCCGGTGATCAGGGGATGATGTTCGGATACGCGACCGATGAGACGCCGGAGCTGATGCCCCTGCCCATCATGCTGGCGCACGCGCTGGTGAAACGCCTCGCCGATGTGCGGCGATCCGGCGGCATCGGCTGGCTGCGGCCGGACGGGAAGGCCCAGGTGTCGGTCGAATACCGGGACGGGGAACCGAACCGCGTCACGGCGGTGGTCGTCTCGGCCCAGCACGACGGGGACATCGCGCAGGATGAAATCGAGGCGACGGTCCGGGAAGAGGTCATCGGGCCCGTGCTGCCGGACGAGCTCTACGACGAAAGCCGCGCACAGTGTCACATCAACCCCACGGGCCGTTTCGAGATCGGCGGACCGCAGGGCGACGCGGGCCTCACGGGGCGGAAGATCATCGTGGATACGTACGGCGGCCTGGGCCGGCACGGCGGCGGCGCCTTTTCGGGGAAGGACCCGTCGAAGGTCGACCGCTCCGCGGCCTACGCCGCGCGCTGGATCGCGAAGAACATCGTCGCGGCGGAACTCGCGCGGCGGGCGGAGGTCCAGCTCGCTTACGCCATCGGCGTCGACGAGCCGGTCAGCGTGATGGTCGACACCTTCGGCACCGGGCGCCGGCCGGACGACGAACTCGCCCGCCGGGTGACGGAGGTCTTCGATCTTCGGCCGCGGGCGATCATCGAGCGGCTCGGACTTCGCAAGCCGATCTACCGCCGCACGGCCGCCTACGGGCATTTCGGCCGGGAGCCCGAAGGCGACGGGTTCACATGGGAGAGAACCGATCGGATCGATGCCCTGGCGGGATAGGCGTCAGCTCCCCGAAAGGAACCGGGGACCGGGATGACGGAGTCCGGGATGCGGGAGGTTGCCGTGGCCAGCCTCGGGCTCGACAAGACGACGGGCGCTCCCGTCGTCATCCTCAAGGAGAAGGACGGCGAGCGTTTCCTCCCGATCTGGATCGGACCCGGCGAGGCCTCGGCGATCGCGATGGAACTCGCCGGCGTCCAGTTCACGCGTCCCCTCACACACGATCTCTTCAACGCCGTGGTGCGCGGGTTGGACAGCGCCTTCGTCCGCGTACTGATCACGAAGGTCGTCGACAACACCTACTACGCGTCGCTCGTGTTTCGGCGGGAGGACGAGTTCATCTCCATCGACGCCCGCCCCAGCGACAGCATCGCGCTGGCCCTTCGCGCCGGGGTCCCGATTCACGCGGCGGAGAGTCTCCTCGAGGCGAGCGCCTTCGAGATCGATGAGACCGGGATGGAGGGGGAAGAGGCGCCGCCCCCCGAGACCGGGCCCTCCCGCGCCCCGGACGAGCCGCTGAGCGACTATCTCAAGGGGCTCGATCCAGAGGACTTCGGCCGCTTCGAGCCCTGAGGAGCGCGAAGAGCCGTCTGGCAGGCCGTACAGCGGTTTCTTGCGCGTCGCGGACGGTGGCGCCCATTTTGGCGGCGACGCGCGGACATGGAGGGGCAAACGGAAGTCGGTGAGAATCCGGCGCGGCCCCGCCACTGTGAGAGGCCCGACCGAGCGGTCGGCCTCGAGCCAGGAGACGTGTTCCTCCATGCCCCCGGCAGCCTGTTGCTGCCAACGCATGCTCTTCGCGGGAAGGGCGGGGTCCTCCGTCGCGCCGGGTCCCGGCGCGCTCCCCCGTTCGGACTGGAAGCGGGGGATGGATGTCGGACAACATGGCCCGGTCGCTTGCCGTCCTCTCCGTGGCGCTCGCCGCGGCCTGTGGCGCGCCCGGCACGGCCGGCGGTGGCGACGCCCCGAGTCGGGACGTGGCCGCGCGGGCCGAACCGCGCCGCATAGTCTCCCTCATCCCGACGGCGACGGAGATCCTCTTCGACCTCGGAGCCGGAGACCGGCTCGTGGGCCGCACGCGCTGGGGCGTCCATCCGCCCGCGGCCCGTCGGATCCCCGACGTCGGCGACGGCATCCGTCCATCGTTGGAGGCCGTCCTCGCCCGGGACCCCGATCTCGTGATCCTCTATGATGGGGAAACGAATCGGGAAAGCCGGGAGAGGCTGCAGCGTCTCGGCGTGCCGACCCTCGCCCTTCGACACGACACCCTGGAGGATCTGCGCCTCAATGTCCTCCTCCTCGGCGAGCTTGTGGGCTGTCCGGAAGGGGGGAGCGCGCTGGTCGGCCGGATTGACCGTGGGCTCGCTGCCGTTTCCCGGCGGACGGAGGGTCGTCCGCGCGTTCGCGTCTACTACGACGCCTGGGCCGATCCGCCGATGACGATCGGCGGCGGCAGTTTCATCGATTCGCTGATCACGATCGCCGGCGGGGCCAATGTGTTCGGCGATCTCGAGACGATCGCGCCGCGGGTGAGTCTCGAGGCGATCATCGACCGCAATCCGGAACGGATCCTCGTCTCCGTTGCCCCGGAAGCCCTCCACCGGCGCCCGAACGTCGCGACGCGCCACGGGTGGGAACGGATCCCCGCAGTCGCGGCCGGTCGGATCTCCACGCTGGATCGCGATGTCGTGAGCCGCCTCGGCCCGCGCGTGGCGGAGGCGGCGTGGTCCATCGCGGAGGCGCTGCACGGAGAACTGCCGGCGGGCGCTCCGGAGCCGGTCGCGGTTTCGTGCTCCTCATGACGCGGACCGGCCGTGGAGCGCTCCTGCTCATGCTGCTGCTTGCCGTCGCGGCGGTTTCCGGCCTCCTGCTGGGGGCCGCGAACGTCGCCCCCGCGGATGTGTGGCGCGCGCTCACGGGCCAGGAAACGGATCCGTCGGCGCGGACCATCGTGCTCTCGCTTCGCCTGCCCCGCGTCACGGCCGCCGCGCTTACGGGCATCGCGCTCACGATTTCGGGAACCCTGTTCCAGGCTCTGCTCCGAAATCCGCTCGCGGAACCCTATCTCCTCGGCGTTTCCTCCGGGGCGGCGCTCGGCGCCGTGCTCGCGCTCACCGCGTTCGGAGGCGTGCTGGGGTATCTCGGCACGGTGGGCTTCGCCCTCGCCGGAGGCCTTGCCGCCATCGGCATCGTATTTCGCGTCGCGCTCGCCGTGGGCCGCCTCCACACCCACGTCCTGATCCTGGCCGGAGTCGTCGTCTCGGCATTCTTCGGGGCCGGCGTGATGCTCCTTCTCTCGCTCGCCGAACCGGACGCCACGCGCGCCGCGGTGCTGTGGACGATGGGGAGTCTCGAGCGGGCGGGGTGGGAGTCCACGCTCGCCCTCGGCCTGGTGGCCGTGGCGGGCGGGACCGCGTCTTTCGCGCTTTCCCGCCACCTGAACGCCCTCGCTCTGGGAGAGGAAGCGGCGGCCTACCTCGGAGCGCGGGTGGAATTGGTCAGGCGGAGCGCCTACTTCATCGCCTCGCTGCTCGCCGCGGTGGCCGTGAGCACCGCGGGCGTCATCGGCTTCGTGGGTCTCGTCATACCCCACGGCGCGCGCATGATCTGGGGCAGCGACCACCGGCGCCTCCTGCCGCTCGGCGCCCTTGGCGGCGCCGCCGCGCTCGTGCTCGCCGATACCGTGGCCCGGGTCGCGCTCCGGCCGCTCGAACTTCCCGTGGGCGTGGTGACGGCACTGCTCGGCGTGCCGCTCTTCCTCGTACTCCTGAGGAGGAGTTATGCCTGAGTCCACAGGCGACCGGGGGGACGCGGCGGTTTATCGGCTCGAGGACGTCACGTTCCGCTATCCGTCCGCCTCCGCCCCGGCCCTCAGGGGCCTGTCCCTCGACTTCGGCGGGGCCGCCTTCACCGTGGTGATCGGGCCGAACGGCGCGGGGAAGAGCACGCTCGTGCGTCTGCTGGGAGGCATTCTCGACCCATCCGAGGGGTCGGTGAACCTCGACGGCCGGCCGCTCCTCTCCTGGGATCGCTCGGCGCTCGCCCGGCGCACGGCCGTCGTGTCGCAGGATGCCCCCCCCGAGGCCCTTCGCGTGAGCCTCCGCGGTTACATCGAACTGGGCCGAAACCCGTACGTGAGTCCGTGGGCGCCTCTCACGCCGCGCGACGAGGAAGTCATCGGGAACGCGCTGACGTGGGCCGGCCTCGATCACCTCGCGCACCGACCGCTCGCCGAACTGTCGGGTGGAGAGCGGCAGCGCGCCAAGCTCGCCCGCGCCATCGTACAGGAACCCGGAGTCCTGATCCTGGACGAACCCTCCGCCCACCTCGACTTCAGGCACGCACTGTGGATCTTCGATGCGCTCCGCGAGCGTGTGCGCGACGGAGCCCTCACCGTCATCTGCATCACGCACGACATGCAGCTCGCGAGCCGCTATGCCGATCGAATGATCCTGCTGGCGGAAGGAGAGGCGGTGGCTGCCGGCCCGCCGGGCGAAGTGCTCCGCTCGCCGGCCCTGGCCTCGACCTACGGCTGCGAAGTCCGGGTCGAATCGCTGGGAGATCTCGGGCATTCCGTGCTTCCGGTTCGGGCCCGTCCACGGGGGGCGGCGAGCGGCGCGTCGTCGCCGATAGAGGCCCGCTAAACGTTATTCTGGCGGAAGCGCGCGGGACCCGGGCAGGCGCAAGGGCGTCGGCTTGCCGTCCACGACCCGGGAACGGACCTTGCCGGGATGCACCCAACCGATGGGGCGCTGCCGTCGCCCGGGCGGCGACCGGTCGCGGACCCGAACCGGTTGGGCACCACAGGAGCAGATCATGCGGAGACGTAGCTGGATACAGGTGGGAGCACTGGCGGTCCTCCTCGCCGGGTGCGGGGGTTCGAACGGGACGGGTCCGGATGACCCCGGCGTCGTCACGCCCGACCGGTCGGAGTTCGCCGTTCTCAACTCCATCTCCGGGACCCTGCAGCAGTTCAACAGGATCGATGGCCGGATCGTCCCCTTCGGGCGCGACATCCAGCTGGGGGCGGGCTTCCGGGGCCAGACGGCGGACTTCATCCAGGATCTGTGGGTGACGGCGTGGGATGCTCCGGAGGGAAGCAAGGTGCTCTTCGGGTCCTTCTCGACGGACGAACAGACGACGGCCGTCTTCCCGAACAACGCCATTGTGGACCCCGGCAAACCCACCGTGATCTTCGATGCCGGCGGTACGGTGGGCGCGCTCATCCCCGCCCGGGCGCTGGATGCGGTGTTCGTGGCCTTCCCGGGCACGCCGATGGCGCAAATCGCAGTCGAAGGGGTGGGCACCTTCGTGGAGAGGGCGATCCCGGCCGGGCAGTTCGTCGTCTCCGTCGATGCCAACCTCGACGACGAAGAGGGCGGACGAGCGCCCCTCGGCCCTCCCCGGATCGCCCTCCACGAGTTCATCAGCGGCAGTTACTTCGACGAGCTGAGACTTCCCGAAGGCACGGTCGGGGCCACCGAGGCCATCGTGCTCGAAGACAAGATGCTCCTGTTGGCCGGCGGGGGGGTCGATCCGCTGACCTCCGCCCCGCTGGGAGACGGGAATCTCGTCGAGATCGACATGACGGCCCGGAGCGTGCAGGACGTGAACTCCCTTGGCGGCAACGGAATCTCCATGGAAGCCGGGCGGAACGGGCTCGTCTACGTCGTGCGAACCAAGGGTGTCGACGCGACGGAGACGGACCTGCTGGCGTTCAGCTTCGCGATCCGGGCATGGATAAACGGGCCGGAAAACCCGATCCAGCCCAGCGACCGCGATGGCTCGAATCTCAGCTGCAGGCTCGCAGCCGCGTTTCTGGACGGCCAGATCCTCTGCGCCACCTACGTGGCCGCGGGCCAGGGACGTCTTGTTCTCCTCTCGGCCGAGGGCGAGTTCATCGACGAGGCGCCGATCGGGGCGGGGACGACCGATATCCTGCTTCGTCCCAGCTGACCGCGCCCGGGGTCGGGGGGCCGAGTGGGACTCGTAACGACCCGAGCGGTGGTCCTCCAGACGTACCGGTACAGCGAAACCAGCAAGATCCTGCGCCTGATGACATGGGAGCTCGGCCCCTGTTCCGCACTCGCCCGCGGTGCGCTGCGCCCCCGGAGCCGCTTCGGCGGCCTTCTGGAGCCCTTCGTGGAAGGGGAAGCGACCTTCTACAGCCGGGAGGGCCGCGATCTGCATACGCTCTCCAACTTCGAACTCCTCCACGACCGGCGAGGACTCGACCGTTCGATCAAGCTCTTCACGATCGCGTCCGTCCTCTGCGAACTCGTGATGCGCCTCGCCCCCGAACACGGTGATGCGGAGCTGTACCGCACGCTGACGGAGGGTCTCGACGGACTCCATGGCCGAGTCCGGGAGAGGGCGTCGGCCGGCGGGCTCGAGTATGTCTGGGGTGTGGTCAACGCCCTGGGCTTTCGACCGGAGATCGAACGCTGTGTGGGCTGCCGGAATCCGATCGGAACCACGCGTGCGCGCTTCGACTTCGAGGCGGGGGGACTTCGCTGCGGCTCGTGCGGTCCGATCGGGCCCGAACTCGATCCGGGAGAGCTCGACACGCTTCGGATCCTCGTTTCGGGGGGGGCGGCGGAGCGGAACCGCTCCAACGGCCGCCAGGGCCGCTGGCTGGCGGAGTTCATCCGGCACCACGTGGCGGAGGGCGCGCAGCTCAAGTCTCTACCTTTCCTGAGCCGGCTGGACTGAAGAGGCGGGAGGGACCGGTGAGCACACTGCGAGCGAGGGCATGAGCGATCGTCGCGGGATCGTGATCGGGACCGCCGGACACGTGGATCACGGCAAGACGGCCCTCGTGCGGGCGTTGACGGGGGTCGAGACGGACCGCTGGCAGGAGGAGCGGAAGCGGGGGCTCACCATAGATCTGGGCTTCGCGAGGCTCGACCTCGATCCCGACCTGGAGACGGGGATCGTCGACGTCCCGGGGCACGAGGATTTTCTCAAGAACATGCTTGCCGGGGCCACCGGCATCGACGTTCTCCTCCTCGTCGTGGGGGCGGACGAGGGTCCGATGCCGCAGACCCACGAGCACCTCGCGATTGCGCGCCTCCTGAACATCCGGCGCGGAGTCGTCGCACTCACCAAGAGCGACCGGGTGGATGGCGACTGGCTCGATCTTGCACACGAGACGACCCGGGAGCTGCTGGACGAGGACTCCGCCCGGACGTCATGGGAGATCGTGCCGGTCTCCGCCCTGACGGGCGACGGGATCGAACCGTTGCGGGACGCGCTGCGCCGGTCGACGGCGGGGATCCGCGCGCGGGGCGTGGACGACCGCTTCCGGCTCCCGGTCGACCGGTCCTTCTCGATCCGGGGCACCGGTACCGTGGTGACCGGCACGGTGTGGAGCGGGTCCATCGGCGTGGGGGACACCGTGAGCGTCTTCCCCGGTGGGAACTCGGCCCGCGTGCGTGCGCTCCAGGTGCACGAAGACCCTCGTCCGCGCGTCACCGCCGGGCGCCGGTGCGCCGTCGCGCTCGTCGGCGTCGCGCCGGCCTCCGTGGAGCGGGGCAGCGTGCTCTTCGACCCGTCCGAGTGGACGTCGAGCGAGCGTCTCGGCGTCCGGGTACGGGCACTCGGGGGCCGCGACCGGCCCCTGCTGCACGGACAGCGTCTCAGGGTCTACCTCGGCACCCGCGAAGTCATGGCCCGGCTGCAAACGGCGGATCGCCGACCCGTCGCACCCGGGGCGACGGCCTGGGCCGTGCTTGCCCTCGAGGCGCCGCTCCTCGCCCGGACCCGCGATCGGGCCATCCTCCGCTTCTACTCGCCGGTGACGACGATCGGCGGGATCCGCGTGGCGGAACTGAACCCGCCGCCCGGCTGGCCGGCACGGACGGAAGCCTGGGGCCAGATTCTCGACGGTGCCCCGGAGGAGGCGGTCGCCGCGGCCGTGGCTTTGCGGGGCCTGCGCGGGCTCCCCGCCGCGGCGTCATCGATCCTCCTCGGGCGGCGCGATTCCACGCTCGAGACGGCTGCGGAGGAGGCCGGATGCGTGCGCATCGGCGGCCGCTGGTTCGCGGCCGATGCCGTGGCGGAGGCCATGGAGGCCGTGGAAGAGAGCGTGGCCCGTCTCCACGCCGCGGATCGCCGCGCCCCCGGCGTATCGAAGGAGGCCGTGCGCTCCGCCATGGCGCCGGACTGCGACCTCGAACTGGCGGAGACGGCCGTCCGCCGACTCCTCGCCGATCGCCGGCTCGTCGAGAGCGGGCCGCGGCTCGCGCTTCCGGGCCACGCGCCCCGTCTCACTCCGCGGGAGGAAGAGGGGCGCGCGCAGCTCGCCCGGGCGATAGAAGCGGCCGGGCTGCAACCGCCGCTCGTGGCGGAATTGGGAAGAACGCTTCGCCTCGACCGGGCCGTGCTGGACGACCTCCTGCGGTTGCTACAGGAATCCGGCGTGACGAAGGCGGTCACACCCGAGCTGCACGTTGCCGCCGCGGCTCTCGAGACCATGGAAGCGCAGGTGAGAGATCTCCTCGCCGATGGCGCGCCGACCCCTCCCGCCCGGTTCAAGGAAACGTTCGGGCTCTCGCGGAAGTACCTGATCCCGCTCCTCGAATACCTGGACCGGCAGGGCGTGACCCGACGAACGACCGAAGGGAGAGTGCTCGTTCAGCCGACGTGATAGAGGAAACAGCCGCAATACTCGCACGACTCGACGCGAAGATTGCGATCCGCCTCCGAGGCGCGGGCGGTGGAAACCGCCACGAAGCAGCCGTAGCAGATGCCGTTGATGACCGGCGCGACGACTCTCGGCGCCTTGTCGGCGATGCGTCGGTAGCGCTCCCGGATCCCCCGCGCGAGCCGCTCCGCCAGTTCCTCGACCTTCTCGTCGAGCGACCGAATCGCATCTTCGATCTTGACGTCAAAGACCTCCGCCTCGAGGTCCGTCGACCCGTCCGTGAGCTCCCGGCGCTGCATCCTCAGGTCCTGGATCTCGAGGAGCAATTCGAGTTGCTGGTCCACTAGAGATCCTTCGCTTCGAGCAGTTCGATGAACTGTTCGGGGCTCGAGAGTTCCGCGAGCGCCTCCGGCACGTCGGCCTCCTTGCCGAACTGCGCAATCTTGCCCAGCACCGGAAGATACTGATTCGAGACTTCCAGCGGCGGCGCGACGATGAGAAAGACGTACCGCACGGGTTTCTCGTCGATCGCCTTGAAGTCGAGGCCGGAGAGCTTTCGGCCGAACGCGACCCTCAGTCGGGTCACGACGAGCGAACGGCAGTGGGGGATCGCGATGCCGCGGCCGATCCCGGTCGAACCGAGGTTTTCCCGCCGCTTCAACATCTTGTAGAGGATTCCTTCGGACTTTCCGTCGAGGCCCAGACACGACACAAGTTCCTTCAGGGCCTCGTCCTTCGTCTCGGCCGCCAGGTCGAGGTTGATGGCGGACGGGACGAACAATTCACGAAGCTGCACTTGGATCTATATCTCCTCCCCGCGAACGCGGGGCGCGTATCGAATCAACGGGAACCGACTCTGCGGGACCCGACAAACCCCGAGTATACCCGCGCCGGTTTCCGGCTGTCAAAGAACCTCCGCGGCCGCTCCCGGAACTTGCGCCGCGCGCCAGGATAAACCACCGTATTGGCAGCACTCGCGCGTATCAGGGGGCGACACGGCTTCGACGCGTGAACCGGAAGCTGCGGAAGCGTGCCGAGGTGCCCGGGGCCTCGTTAAACACCGGGAAACTTCAGGTGCCAACGACGGTTTGGCTCTGGCTGCGTAAATCTGCGTAGCCCGTCCCCGAGAGATCCCGGCCCGAGGACCTCCCGACGGACGTCGACGAATCGGGCTGGTCGCCCCGGCGCGCCGTGAGCCGCGGGTGACGAGAACACGGCGAGAGCCGCGTACACGGCTGGTTTCGTAAGGGGTTGTTCGTGAACCCTCGCGGGACGAGACTTGATCGCGAACTACGCACGTAGATGCCGTGGCGGATGGGCTCGCGGACGCGGGTTCGATTCCCGCCGCCTCCACTTATGCAGGGCTCCACCCGGGGCGCCTCCCTTGCCGGGAGCGCCTCGGCTTTTTTTGCGGCCGGCCCGTCGACGGGTCGAGGAGGTTCCGGATGATCGAAGAACTGCAGCGCAAGATCGGGGACGAAGCGGAGACGCTCCTCCACGAGCTGAACGTCATCCTTCCGAAGGAGATCGAGAAGGCGGTCGCCCAGGGCGACCTGCGAGAGAATTCCGAGTACACCGCCGCTCTCGAGCGGCAGGGGTTCGTGCGGGCGCGGCTCGACTATCTGGCACGACGCATGTCGCAGCTCGGGGAACTCGATATCGAGAACATCCCGACGGACCGGGTCGGATTCGGGTCGAAGGTCGCCGTGCGCGACCTGGAGGACGACGAGATCGAGTCCTTCAACCTCACGATCGGCGACGACGTCGACATCGAGACCAACGACATCTCGATGGAATCGCCCATCGGCCGTGCGCTCCTCGGAAGGAGAAAGGGCGAACTCGTGAGCGTGAGACTTCCCGCCGGTGCGCGCGAGTTCGAGGTCGTCGATTTCGAGACGCTGCACGACCTCTAGCGGTTAGCGGTCCTGCCCGCCGGCCGGCCCTAGAAGACCCGGATCGGCGGGATGAACTTGCCGGGGTTGGCCCGCACCTCGGCGAGGAAGGCGTTCAGGTCCACCACCACCTTGAGCAGCTCCTCGTACAGCGTCTCGTCGCTGACAAGCTGCCCGACCACCCCTTCGCCGCCCTCGATGAGATCCAGGATGGAGTTGGCGCGGGTCGCGGACGAAGCGATCGCACGATACAGGGAGTCCGACGCCAGCAGCCGCCCGAGCGTCCCTTCGCCGGCCGCCAGCGCTCCCGTCACCGTGTCGAGGCGGGCGGTGGAGGAAACGAGGCGGTCGTACAGCTGCGGATCCTCGAGCAGGCGGGCCAGCGAGCCTTCCCCGTGCGCGATCGGCCCCAGCACGGCCGCGAGGTTGTCGTTGAGGTCGACAAGGCCGTCGTAGAGCGCCTCGTCGACCAGGAGGCGTCCCAGTGAACCCTCGCCGCTCGAGACGCGGGCCAGCGTCGCGGAAAGGTCGTTCGAGAGCTGCGTGAGGCCGAGGACGGCATCGGCGGCCTGGCCGAGGAGTTCATCGTAGCTCAGCGCCGGCGCCGTTCCGATCGTGTCTCCCGGGACGAGGGTTGCCGAATCCGGAGACCCCGGTTCGATGTCGATGAGACGGTCGCCGAGGAGTCCCTGCGTCCGCACGCGGGCTCGCGAGCCGCGCCGGATCTGCTCCCGGACGTCCACGTTGACCCCGAGCCAGACCGCGACCGCGGCCTCCGAGTCGCCGCGCTCTTCCGGGGCGATGAACTCCACGCGCTCGACCTGGCCGACG
Source organism: Gemmatimonadota bacterium (assembly GCA_022826685.1). GTDB lineage: Bacteria > Gemmatimonadota > Gemmatimonadetes > Palauibacterales > Palauibacteraceae > Palauibacter. The sequence continues at coordinate 72,703 of JAJDUL010000015.1, forward strand.
CCGCGCCCGGCCACCTGGACGGGGGCTCCCGGGCGGAGCCCCGAAGCCGATTCCATGAGCGCCACAAGCTGGTAGCGCTCGCCGAACACGTCCCCGATCCGGCCCACGAAAAACACGCACAACGCGAGAAGGACGAGAGAGACGATGAGGACGAACCCCACGCGCATCTGGTCCCATGTGATCGGTTCCGACCGTCGCATCGTATCCTTTCCTGCCCTCTGTCCGTTAGCCGCGGAAGGCCCGTCCGTCAGCCGCGGAAGGCCCGAACATAGCGGTCTTCCGTCGCGTGCATCTCCTCCGGCGTTCCGCTGAAGATAATCTCCCCGTCCTTCAGGAGCGCGGTCTCGGTCGCGATTCTCGATGCGGACCGTACATCGTGGGTCACTACGACGACGCAGACGTGGAGTTCCCGCCGCAGCTTCAGGATCAGTTCGTCGATCCTCCGCGTCGTGATCGGATCGAGCCCGCTTGTCGGTTCGTCGAAGAGAAGAATCGGCGGCCGGTGAGCGATCGCCCGCGCGATGGCGACGCGCTTGCGCATGCCGCCCGACAGCGCGGACGGGAGCAGAGGGAGGACCACGTTCGGGTCGAGGTCCACGAAGGAGAGCACCTCCTCGACGCGCTCCCGGATCTCGTCATCCGCCAGCGTCGTATGCTCGTAGAGCGGGAAGGCCACGTTGTCGAACACGTTCAGGGAGTCGAAGAGCGCCGATCCCTGGAACACCATCCCCATCCGTTCCCGCAGGGCCAGAGCCTCCGGGCGCGAGACCGCACTGATGTCGCGTCCCTCGATGAGGACCTCGCCGCGGTCGGGAAGAAGGAGCCGGAGCATGAGGCGCAGGATCGTCGACTTTCCGACCCCCGACCCGCCGAGGATGCAGAGCGTCCCGCCTCGCGCGACGCCCAGCGAAACGCCGCGCAGCACCTCGTGATCCCCGAACGAGAGCCACACGTCCCGGAGTTCGACGATTTCGGGCCCGCCGGCCCCGCTCCCGTGGGTTTCCAGCTCGCGGCGAATCTCGTCGCGCAACTCCGCCTCGAAGGCCTCGCTTCCCGGCTGCGGCCCGCCGGCGGGCGTGCGGTCGCTCATGGTGGATCCTCACTCACCATTCGAACATGGCGAGCAGGATCTGGGTGAGGAAGTAATCCGCCGCGAGGATGAGGATGGACGAGGTCACCACGGCCCGGGTCGTCGCTCGCCCGACGCCTTCCGTACCGCCCTCGGCCCGAAGCCCGTGGAAGCAGCTCGTGAGCGCGATGATCCCGCCGAAGGTGAAGGGCTTCACCAGCCCCTGAATCAGGTCGATGGGGATGACCCTGAGCACGAAACCGCTCTGGGCGAGGGTGTCCCACACGGAGTTGATATACAGCTGGGCCGTGAAATCCAGCGTCAGGACCGCGATGAGAAGCCCGCCCAGGATGGCCACGAAGTCACCGATGATCGTGACCACCGGGAGCATCACGAGGGCGGCGAGGAAACGCGGCACGACGAGTTTCCGGATCGGGTCGACACCCATCGTGCGAAGCGCGTCGACCTGCTCCGTGACGCGCATCGCGCCCAGGGCCGCCGCCATGCCGGCGCCCGCGCGGCCCGTGACGATGAGCGCCGTGAGAACGGGACCGAGTTCGCGGATCGTGCTGGCCCCCACAAGGCGGCCGATGTAGACCGTTGCCCCGAACCGCTCCATTTCCACGGCCGACTGGAGGGCGAGCACCATCCCCGTGAAGAGGCCGGTCAGCATGACGATGAAGATCGAGGCTACGCCGATCGTGTCCATCTGCTGAACGAGATCGCCGCGATAGAAGGGCTGACTCAAACAAGCCTTCGTCACGCGCACGAGAAGCCGGCAATAGGCCTCGACCGCGAAGGCCATGCGGAGCACGGCATCGCGCGCGAGTCTTGCGGCGGAACGGCGGGCGGAGCCGTCGGGCACGATCTTTGGCGCTCTCTCGGGGATCGAAGTATGTTCGCCCGACCGCCAGAACGCGTTCGAACGCAACGACTCGCCTCCAGCGATGAGGCGTACGGGCGAGGTTACCGGCTCCCACCGACCCGATGCAAGGCGACGGCGATCCGCGGATATTCCGCGCCATGCCCGGTGGCAGCGGCCGATCGCCCGCCCCCGAAAGGAGCCTCGAGCCATGCAGACCGGACCGGTCCACACGGACCATGCACCCGCCGCCGTCGGCCCCTACTCCCAGGGATACTGGGCCGGCGAGTTGTTCTACTCCGCAGGGCAGGTGGGGTTGGTGCCGTCCACCGGCCAGCTGGTGGGCGCCGACGTCGTCTCCCAGGCGGAGCGCGTGATGACGAACCTGAAGGCCGTGCTGGACGAGGCGGGGCTCACCCTCGGAGATGTCGTGAAGACGACGATCTTCCTTGCGGACATGGGCGATTTCGGTGCCGTGAACGAGGTGTACGCCCGCCACTTCGAGCCTCCGTTCCCCGCGCGCTCGACCGTCGCCGTGGGCGCGCTGCCCCTGGGGGCCCGGGTCGAGATCGAGGTGATCGGCCGGGCCCGGTCGGCCACATGAGCGGTCGGACCGGAATGACGACGACACGGATGACCGGGAGCGGATGGTGACTGGTGTCGCCTGCGGTCTTCAAAACCGTTACGGGGCGTTCGCGCGTCCCGGGTGGGTTCGATTCCCACACGTTCCCGCCACCTTCGCGCTCGCGGCCGTTCTCCTGCTCGGCCACGCCCTGGACCCGTCGTCGCTGCGGGCGCAGGATCCTCCGCCTCCCCCGGCGGTCGCCGATTCGGTGCCCGCCGCAGCGACCCCCGCCGCCGACACGACGGGCCGGCCCCCCCCCATCTCCCCGCTCGGGGCCTTCGGCCGCTCGCTCATCCTCCCGGGCTGGGGACAACTGGAGGTCGGACGCCCGTCGCGCGGCGCCTTCTACTTCGCCGCGGAGTCCGTCTTCCTGTTCATGGTCTTCAAGTCCGACGCGCGGCTCTCCGCGGCCAAGGAGGAACTGCCGCTGAACGAAGAGCGGATCTCGAACCGTTCGGGGCAGCGGGAGAACTGGATCGTCCTCGCCGGGTTCATCGCCTTCCTGAGCGGTCTCGACGCGTGGGTGTCCACCCAGTTCTGGGACTTCGAGCCCTCCATCGGCCCGCCCGCCGATGGATCCGTCGGGATCGCCGTCGGTTTCAAGGTCGATTTCCCCTAACCGGATCTCCGGTAGGACTCCAGGCGGATCTCGTCCGGCGTCACAACGGCGAAGCTGTTGTGATGGAGCCAATCCCCGGAGTTGAGGTAGAACCTCCCCGGGGCGAGTTCCGCGACTTCCGGCCGGTGCGAGTGTCCGAACACGACCAGGTCGACATCCTCGTGAGCGGCCAGCACCTCGATGGCGTGCTGCGCAAGGAGCGAAGCCCGGGGCGATTCCTTCCCGGCCCCTCCTGCCTGGGCCCGCCGCGTCCCGCTGGCGAGCCGGGCGAGGGGGAGCCCGAGATCGGGGTGAACCCACCGGAAGAGTCCGCGTCCCACCGAACTGCGGGCGGCCCGGCGCAGAATCCGGTAGCCCCAGTCCGCGGGGCCGAGTCCGTCGCCGTGCGCGATGTACGCACGCCGCCCTCCGATGCGTCGACGCGCCGGCTCGGTGAGGATTTCGATCCCGACTTCATCGCGGAGGAAACTCCCCCCCCACGCGTCGTGGTTTCCGCCCATGAACAGGATGCGCATGCCGCCTTCCACGAGCCTCCGCAGGCGGGTGAGCACGTCGAGTTGACCCCGCGGGATCACCTGACCGTATTCGAACCAGAAGTCGAACAGGTCGCCGTTGATGAGAAGCTCGTCGCCCCAGCGGTCCGCCTCCTCGAGGAAGGCGAGAAACGCGCGCGCGTTCTCCTCGGCCACGGCGCCGAGGTGGATGTCGGACACGACGACGGTGCGTTGAGACATGGGCCGAAGCTCGGCGCGCGGGGCGCGGCGCGTCAAACCGGCCGGCGACCGCGGCGAACCCGTCACCGGGAGTTCGACACCCGGTGCCTCGCCGGAGCATATTGGGCGCGTGAAAGACGCAAACGGAGTCGGAACGACGGAAGTGCGCGTGCGGTATGCCGAGACCGATCAGATGGGTCGTGCGCACCACCGCCACTACCTCGTGTGGTGCGAACTCGGCCGCACGGCGCTCATGCGCGAGCGCGGCGTGTCGTACGCGGAACTCGAGCGCGGAGGACTCTGGCTCCCGGTTTCCCGGGTCGAAGTCGAATACCGGATCCCGGTCGAATACGACGAACTCATCCGGATTCACACCCGCGTCGAACGCATCCGAAGCCGTGAAGTCGTGTTCGCCTACCGGATCGCGCGCGCGTCGGACGACGCGACGCTCGCGCGCGCCCGCACCGCCCTCGTGTGCACCGACGCGCGGGGCCGTCCCCACCGGTTTCCGGCGGCCGTGAGGCGGCAACTGGAGAGGCTGCCGACCGTCGTCGCTCCGCATTCCGCCGCGTGAACCGTGCTTCGGCGCGCCGCGCCTTCTGGCCGCTCCTCCTGCTGCCGCTCACCGCCTGCGGCGGCGGTTTCGAGCGCGGGGCCCCACTGCCCGATGCGTCAGAGGTCGCCCGGCGGGCGCGCGCAAGCTCGGGTACGGAGCAGCCGATGCACGTCATCTTCCGGTGGGAATACGCCGGCGAGAGCGGGAGCTTCCGCGGCGATGGCGCCGCCCGCGTGAACCCGCCCGACCGCTTCCGCCTCGACCTCTTCTCGACGGGAGAGGGAAGTCTCCAGGCAACGCTCGTCGACGGCGTGCTCGCCACGTCCGGCGACCTCGAGGGCGTCGAACTGCCCCCGACGGTCTTCCTCTACGCCATGGCGGGCGTGTTTCGGCCCGGCGACCTGCCCCCCGCTCGGGCGTCCGAGCTCCGCGGCCTCCGCGTCCTCGAGTTCCCGGTCGAGGGAGGTGCGACGCGAAGCTATTATCTTGAGGGCGGACGGCTCACGCGGCTCGATGAGCGGCGGGCGGGCCGTCGCGAGCGATGGATCGAACTCGAGTGGGGGAGCGATCCCCGCTGGCCCCGGGAAGCCCGGTACCGGGACATCGTGGACTCGAGCGGTGTACGTTGGGAGTTACTGAGCGCGACGGCTCAATCACAGCCATACGATGAGGAAAACTATGTCTTGCCGATTCCGCTCCGGAGCGATGGTCGCGATCGCGATGCTCACGCTGGTGGCGGGGTGCTACAGCTTCTCCGGCGGCGGCGGGCTGCCCAGCCACATGCGCACCGTCTGGGTCGCCCCGATCGAAAACGAGAGCACCCAGTTCGGCATCGCGGAGTCCCTGATGGACGAACTCCTCACCGCGGCGCGCCAGCGGCTGGGGCTGCGGCTCTCGTCCGAGGAGGAAGCGGACGCCGTCATCACGGCGCAGATCCGGCGCTACAACGATGAGGCGGTCAACTTCGACGCCGTCGGCGGGGTCGGCGCGGACGTCTTCCAGCGTCGCGTGACCGTCAGCGTCTCCGTGGAGATCCTGGATGTGGCGGAGAACCTCATCATCTGGGGAAATCAGAGCCTGACCGGGACCGGAGAGTACGAACCCGGAAACGAAACCGAAGACCAGGCCCTGATCGTCGCCCTCGAGAACCTGGTCCAGCAGATCGTCGACGGGGCGCAATCGCAGTGGTAGACTGACCGGCGTCGACCGCCGGGATCGGTCGCGCGGGGACCCTCTCGCGCCCGCGCGACGGGTTCGCCATTCTGTGGTCGATCGTACACACGGGCCGACAACCTCTAACTCAACGTCCGGGCGCCAACATGCCGCAAGCCGCTCGACCCGCCACGCGAAACCTGTGACGTACGCCGCCGGTCTCGTCGCCATCCTGGCGGCCGTCTGGCTCCTCCTGTCGGGGTACTTCGACAAGCCGCTGCTTCTGGGCCTCGGCGCCGTGTCGGTCGCGCTCGTCGTCTTCATTTCGCTCCGCATGCGGATCGTCGACGACGAGGGTCTGCCGGTCCAGCTCCCGGCGGGGCTCGTCCGCTACCTGCCCTGGCTCGTCGTCGAGATCGTGAAGGCGAACGTCGATGTCGCCTTGCGCATCCTCAGGCCGAGTCTGCCGATCCGTCCGCGCGTGATCCGCGTGCGGGCGGGACAGCGCACGGACGTCGGCCGGGTCATATACGCGAACTCCATCACGCTCACTCCCGGCACCGTGACGATCGACACGGAGGGCGACCACATCACGATCCACGCCCTGACGGAGGAGGCGGCCGCCGGCGTCCTCACGGGCGAGATGGACCGGCGGGTCGCGCGGGTCGAGGGACGCGGATGATCCTCGCCGCCGCGGTCGCCGCGATCATCGTCACGATGGGACTCGCGCTCGTGCGGGCGGGGAAGGGACCGACGGTCTTCGACCGCATTCTCGCGCTGAACATGTTCGGCACGAAAACCGTCCTCCTGATCGCCGCGATCGGGTTCGTGACGGGCCGGCCGCACTTTCTCGATGTCGGGCTCCTGTACGCCCTCATCAACTTCATCGGCGTCATCGCGGTGCTGAGGTTTTCGAAGTACGGGAACTTCGCGGACCCGGACCGCGAGAGGACGTCGTGATCCTCGAGATCGTGAGTTCGGTACTCGTGATCGCCGGCGCGATCTTCGCGGTCATCGGCGGGATCGGCATCGTCCGCCTGCCCGATTTCTTCTCTCGCATCCACGGCGCGGGGATCACGGACACGCTGGGGGCGGGGCTGATTCTGACCGGGCTGATGTTCCTCTCGCCCGAATGGACCGTGACGGTGAAGCTCGTCGCGATCCTCGTCCTGCTCTGGATCACGAGCCCCACGGCCACCCACGCCCTCGCCAACGCGGCGCTCGAGACCGGGCTCCGGCCGGACGTCGATGAGACGGAGGAGGCGACATCGAGTTCGTAGCCCTCGAGGTCCAGATCGTCACGGCGCTCCTGCTCACGCTTCTGTGTGCGACGGCGGTCGCGGTCGTACGCATGCGCGGCCTGTTCGCCGCCGTGATGCTGATGGGGATCTTCAGCTTCCTCGGCGCCTCGTGGATGCTCCTGCTCGATGCTCCCGATGTCGCCTTCACGGAGGCCTCGGTCGGGGCCGGGATCTCGACCATCCTCGCGCTCGCGACGCTCGCGCTGACGACGCGCAAGGCGAAGGTCCCGGTTCGACGGCCCGCGCTCCCGCTGCTCATCGTCGCCGTCACCGGGGCGGCGCTCGTCTACGGGACGCTGGACATGCCGCACTTCGGCGACCCGGAGGCTCCGGCCAGCAACTACCCGCACCCGTCCTACGTCGAGCGCACCGAGCACGACATCCACGTGCCGAACGTGGTCACGGCGGTGCTCGCGAGCTACCGGGGCTACGACACGCTGGGCGAGACCGTCGTGATCTTCACCGCCGGGGTCGCCGTGCTGGTTCTCCTGCGAGGGAGCCGCAAACGCCGGCCCACGGGCAGGGGGGAGGAGGACGCGGGATGACGGACCACACGATCCTGCGCGTCGTCAGCAAACTCCTGCTGCCGTACGTCCTCCTCTTCGCGCTCTACGTGCAGTTCCACGGCGACTACGGTCCGGGCGGCGGATTCCAGGCGGGCGTAATCTTCGCGGCCGGCTTCGTGCTCTACGGGCTCATCTTCGGGCTCACCGCGGTGCGCCGCGTCGCCCCGGCCCGCATGATCGAACTCGTCATCGCGACCGGCGTGCTCGTCTACGCGGGCACCGGAGTCGCGGCGATGCTCATGGGCGGGAACTTCCTCGACTACGACGCCCTGAACCCCGCGCACCCGTCGACGGGACAGCACTACGGGATCCTCGTCGTCGAACTGGGCGTCGGGATGACCGTCGCGGCGGTGATGATCGCGATCTACTCGACCTTCGCCGGGCGGGGGCGCGCATGACCGAAACCGTCCTCGGCCTCTACAACTACTGGGTCGTCATCTTCCTGATGATGATGGGGTTCTACATCGTCATCTCGCGCGGCAACCTCATCAAGAAGGTCATCGGACTCAACATCTTCCAGAGTTCCGTCTTCCTCTTCTACATCACGGTCGGGAAGGTGAGCGGGGGCACGGCGCCGATCATGGCCGAGGGTTTCGAGGTCTACAGCAACCCGCTCCCGAGCGTCCTCATCCTGACGGCGATCGTCGTGGGCGTCGCCACGACCTCCGTCGCCCTTTCGCTCGTCGTGCGCATCCGCGAGGCGTACGAGACGATCGAGGAGGATGAAATCTACGCGCAGGACGAGGCTCGATGAGCCAGGCGCTCCAGGCGCAGTTGCCGGTCCTGCAGGTCGTCATCCCGCTTCTCGCGGCGCCGCTCTGTATCATCCTGCGGCGCCGCTCGCTGGTTCTCCCGTTCGCGACGGGCGTGTGCTGGCTCACCTTCCTGGTCTCCGTCTTCCTCCTCGGCGACGTGCTCGAGGCGGGCGTCATCAGCTACGAGCTGGGAGGCTGGGCGGCACCGTGGGGGATCGAGTACAGAGTCGACGCGCTCGCCGCCTTCGTCCTCCTCTTCGTGTCCGGGATCGCCGCCCTCGTCCTGACCTGGGCGCCGCGCAGCCTCACCGACGAGATTCCGGCCAGCCGGCATTATCTCTTCTGCACCCTCTATCTCCTCTGCGTCACGGGGCTGCTCGGCATCGCGATCACCGGGGACCTGTTCAACGTCTTCGTCTTCCTCGAGGTCTCGGCGCTTTCGTCCTACGCACTCATCGCCCTCGGGGGTCGCCGGCAGGCGTTGCCCGCGGCGTTCCAGTACCTGGTGATGGGCACGATCGGGGCCACGTTCATCCTCATCGGCATCGGCCTCATGTACCAGATGACGGGGACGCTGAACATGGCGGACATGGCGGAGCGGCTTCCCGCCGTGGAAGGCGTGCGGACCGCCCTCGTCGCCTTCGGCTTCCTCACCGTCGGGATCGCGCTCAAGATGGCGCTTTTCCCGCTCCACGTCTGGCTCCCGAACGCCTACGCGTACGCGCCATCGGTGGTGAGCGCCTTCATCGCGGCCACGGCCACGAAGGTCTCCGTCTACATCCTGCTGCGCTTCATGTTCAGCGTGTTCGGCCTCGAGTTCTCGTTCGAACAACTCGGACTCGGACGCGCGCTCATGCCGCTGGCTCTGGCCGGGATCTTCGTCGCCTCCACGGTGGCGATCTTCCAGCGCAACGTGAAACGCATGCTCGCCTACTCCTCGGTCGCGCAGATCGGCTACATGGTGCTCGGCATCAGCTTCGCGACCGCGACGGGGCTCACGGGCGGCATCGTCCATCTGTTCAACCACGCGCTCATCAAGGGCGGGCTCTTCATGGCGATGGGGTGCGTGATGCTGCGGCTGCACTCGGTCGACCTCGATGAAATGGCCGGGATCGGGCGCGCGATGCCGTGGACGATGGCCGCGTGGGCCCTCGGGGGTCTCGGCCTCATCGGGGTGCCCGCGACGGCCGGCTTCATCAGCAAGTGGTACCTGATCCAGGCCGCGCTGGAACAGAACAGCCTCGTCGTCGCCGTCCTCCTGCTCCTCAGTTCGCTCCTCGCGCTCGTCTACGTGTGGCGCGTGGTCGAGACGGCCTTCTTCCACGAACCGAGCGCGCGGGCCCGCGAGGCGCGCGAGGCGCCGCTCGCCATGCTCCTTCCGACCTGGGTGCTGCTCGGGGCGACGGTGTTCTTCGGCATCTACACCCATTACTCGGCGGGCGTGGCGGAGCAGGCGGCCGAGGCCGTGCTGCGGGGGCTCCAGTGAGCGGATTCGTGCCGCTGCACCTGGCGCTGGTCATCCCCCTCGCCGGTGCGGTGCTCATCGCCCTGTTCGGCCGGTGGCCCAACGTGCGGGAAGCGGTGACGCTCGCGACCGGCGCCGCGCTCTTCTGGTTCGTGACATCGCTGCTGCCGCACGTCCTCGCCGGCGCGACCCCCGGCGTCCTGCTGGTGCGGCTCCTCCCCGGAGGCCTCTCCCTCGTGCTCCGGCTGGAGCCCCTCGGCATGCTCTTCGCCCTGGTGGCTTCCGGGCTCTGGATCGTCACTTCGGTCTACTCGATCGGCTACATGCGGGGACACGGGGAGGCGCACCAGACGCGGTTCTACGTCTGCTTCGCGGTCTCCATCTGCGCCGCCATGGGCGTGGCGCTCGCGGGCAACCTGCTCACGCTGTTCCTCTTCTACGAGGTCCTGACGCTCTCGACCTACCCGCTCGTCTCGCACCACGGGACGCGGAAGGCGATGAAGGGCGCCCGCACGTATCTGGGGATCCTCGTCACCACGTCCGTCGCGTTCCTCCTCCTCGCGGTCGCGTGGACGTGGGTCCTTTCGGGCACGCTCGACTTCCGCGTCGGGGGCATCCTGGCCGGGCGGGCGGAGGACGGCGTCCTCCTCGTCCTGCTCGCGCTCTTCGTCTTCGGGACGGGGAAGGCCGCCCTCATGCCGGTCCACCGCTGGCTTCCCGCCGCCATGGTGGCGCCGACGCCGGTGAGCGCGCTCCTCCACGCGGTCGCGGTCGTGAAGGCCGGCGTGTTCACGATCATGAAGGTCGTCATCTACATCTTCGGCCTCGATCTGCTGACCACGACGGGGATCAGCGTCTGGCTCATGTACGCCGCCGGCTTCACCGTCATCGCGGGCTCGCTCGTCGCCATGGCGCAGGACAACCTGAAGCGGCGCCTCGCCTACTCCACGGTGAGCCAGCTCTCCTACATCGTCCTCGGGGCGGCGCTCGCGAACACCTGGGGCGTGGTCGGCGGCAGCATGCACATCGCGATGCACGCGTTCGGCAAGATCACTCTCTTCTTCTGCGCCGGCGCGATCTACGTCGCGGCGCACAAGACGGAGATCGGCGACATGCGCGGGCTGGGCCGCGCGATGCCGATCACGATGGCGGCGTTTCTCATCGGGGCCCTCAGCGTCATCGGCGTCCCGCCGCTCGGCGGGAGCTGGAGCAAGTGGTATCTCGCGCTCGGTGCGCTCGACGCCGGGCAGATGCTGTTCGTCGCCGTCCTCATGGTCAGTTCGCTGCTGAACATCGCGTACCTCGTGCCGATCCCCATCCGGGCGTTCTTCTCGAAACCCGCCGACGGGTCGGACCCGCCGCGCTTCAAGGAGGCGCCGGCGTTCTGCGTCGCGGCGCTCTCGTTCACGGCGCTCGGCTGCATCGTCCTCTTCTTCCTCGCGGACGATGTGTATCGCCTGCTCGTCCCCCTGGGCGGAGGGTAGACCATGGCCTCTGACAAGCGCGACATGGGAGAACAGGTGAAGGATCGGGGCAGGCACTACTTCGACGACCCGAAGCGCTGGAAGCGCCTGATCGCGATCCTCATCGTCGTTTGCGCCGTCGTCTTCGCGCTCGACATCGCGAACCCGATCCTCTACAGAATGACAGGCTTCGAGTTGCGCCACCCGGAGCGCAACTGGGAGGGTTTCCCCGAGTTCTACGCCGTTTACGGGTTCCTCGCCTATACGGCGATCGTCTACACGGCGAAACTGCTCCGTAAGGGCGTGATGCGGGACGAGGACTACTATGATCGGTAGCCTCCCTCCCGCGGCGGTGATGATCCTCGGGGCGCTCTTCGTGCCCCTGCTTCGGGGTCGTGCGCGCACGGGCTGGGTCCTTCTCCTGCCCATCGCGAGCCTCGCCGCGCTTCTTGCGCTCGGGGAAGGAGAGTTCGGGCAGGTCTCGATCTTCTCCTACGAGCTGACTCTTGTCCGCATCGACGGGCTGAGCCGGATCTTCGGCTGGCTCTTCCACATCGCCGCCTTCATCGGGCTCATCTTCGCCCGGCGCGGGGGAAGTGCGCTCGAGGACGCCTCGGCGCTGGTCTATGCGGGCGCCGCGGTGGGAGCGGTCGGGGCGGGCGACCTGATCACGCTCTTCGTGTTCTGGGAACTCCTGGCGCTGAGTTCCGTCTTCCTCGTGTGGGCGCGCGGAACAGAACGGTCGTACCGGGCGGGCATCCGCTACCTCATCATCCAGGTCGGGTCGGGCGTCATCCTGCTCGCCGGGATCATCGCCCACGCGCGCGCCACGGGGTCGGTCGCCTTCGACCACCTGGGGACGGAGACGCTGGGCACGAAGCTGATCCTGCTCGGAATCGGGATCAAGGCGGCCTTCCCGCTGCTCCACAACTGGCTCACCGACGCCTATCCGGAGGCCACGTACAGCGGGGCCGTCTTCCTGAGCGCCTTCACGACGAAGGTCGCCGTCTACGCCCTCGCGCGAGGGTACGCGGGCACGGACCTGCTGATCTGGGTCGGCGTCGTGATGACGATGTTCCCGATCTTCTACGCCGTGATCGAGAACGATCTGCGCCGGGTGCTCGGCTACAGCATGATCAACCAGATCGGCTTCATGGTGTGCGGCGTCGGGATCGGCACCGAGATGGCCGTGAATGGAGCGGTGGCCCACGCCTTCAACGACGTGCTCTTCAAGGGGCTCCTCTTCATGTCGACGGGGGCGCTGCTCTATCGCGCGGGGACGACGAAGTGCAGCGAGCTGGGCGGCCTCTACAAGAGCATGCCGAAGACGGCGGGCCTGTGCATCGTCGGTGCGGCCTCCATCTCCGCCTTCCCGCTCTTCAGCGGGTTCGTGAGCAAGTCGATGGTGATGGCGGCCGCGCTGGAGCAGAACCTCGACGTCGTGTGGCTCTTCCTCCTCTTCGCATCGGCCGGCGTGCTCCATCACGCGGGAATCAAGATCCCGTTCTACGGCTTCTTCGGCCCCGATTCCGGGATCCGCACGAAGGAGGCGCCCACGAGCATGCTCATCGCGATGGGGATGGCGGCCTTCCTGTGCGTCTTCAACGGAACATTCCCGACCCTGTTCCTGTATCCGAACCTGCCGTACGAGGTGACGTACGTGCCGTTCACCTCCGCGCACGTGATCAGCCAGCTGCAGCTCCTCTTCTTCGCCGTCCTGGCCTTCGTGTGGCTCAGGCTGTCGGACCGCGAACCGCACGAGCTGCCCTCGACGAACCTCGATGCCGACTGGTTCTATCGCCGCTTCGGCAAGGGCCTGGCGCTCGCGGCCGGGGGCGTTACGTCGCGGCTGCGGGATGCCGTCGCGGCGCGCTCCGTGGCCGCGGCCGGCAGCGCGATCGGGTCGGCGCGGCGCTACATGGGCCCGACCGGCGTGCTGGGGCGCACCTGGCCCACGGGCACCAACGTCATCTGGGTCGCCATCCTGCTGCTGGTGTTCCTGCTCCTCTACTATGCGAGCACGCCTGTCACGAGCGCCCCGCCGCCGCCATGACGACGTCAGGCACGGCGCGGACCGACGGGGTTCGGGATTCGAGCGCCTGGGCCCTGATCGAGTCCATCCTCGCCGGCCAGGAGGCGATCGTCGCACTCGGCGTCACGCTCGAGGACCTGGGCGAGGACACGGCGGTCCTCAGGATGGCCAAACAGCCTGAGCTGACGCGCGGCGACGGCACGATCTATCACGGCGGTCCGATCGCGTCGCTGATCGACATTGCCGGGGACATGGTCGTCGCGGTGCGGGCCGGAGGCGGCGTCCCGACGATCTCGCTGCGGGTCGACTACCTCCGTCCCTGCACGGGCCCGTACCTGCTGGCCACGGCCCGCCTGCGGCGTTACGGCCGTACGATCTCGGTGTCCGACGTCGATGTGCACGACGACCAGGGGCGCCTCTGCGCGGTGGGACGCGGGACCTACTCATCGCTCGTAGGCTGACGCGGTGAAGGCGGTCCTCTACGACGCTCACGGCGACGTCGACGAACTCTACGTGGGTGAGGCTCCGGACCCGGAACCCGCTGCCGGGGAGGCCCGGGTCCGGATCCGGGGCTGCGGACTTAACGGCTTCGATCCGATGATGCTCGGCGGCACGACGGGGCTGCGGGTTCCGCTCCCCATGACGCCGTGCGGCGACGCGGCGGGTGAGATCGCGGGCTTCGGCCCCGGGACGGACGCGGCCGGACGGCGCGTCGGGGACCGCGTCATGATCGACCCGTTGATCGCGAGTCGCGGCATGCTGGGCGAGAAGTCTGCGGGCGCGGCCTCCGAGTACCTCGCCGTCCCGCTCGAAAATCTGCTGCCGATTCCGGACGGCGTCTCGTTCGAGCAGGCGGCCGCCCTCCCGGTCGCGTACGGTACCGCCCTGCGCATGATCGAGGACCGCGCCCGCGTGCGGCCGGGCGAGACGGTGCTGATCCTGGGTGCGACGGGTGGCGTGGGCTGTTGCTGCGTCCAGCTCTGCAAGCGAATCGGGGCGCGGGTCATCGCCACCGGCGGTTCGCGCTGGAAGCTGGAACGGCTCCGTGCGCTGGGTGCGGACCATGTGCTGCCCTCGGACTCCACCGAGCTGGTGAGGCAGGTGAGGGAGATCGCGGGCCGGCCCCGCTACCACGAAGCCGACGCAGGCGGCGTGGACGTCGTGATCAACTACATCGGCGGGGCCACGTGGGCCGCCAGCCTCAAGACGCTGCGCTTCCAGGGCCGCATGGTCACCTGCGGGGCGACCGCCGGCTACGACCCGCGCACCGACATCCGCTACATCTGGAGCTTCGAGCAGTCGATCATCGGATCGGACGGATGGAGTCGCGAGGGGCTGACGCGTCTGCTCGACATGGTGGCCGACGGCGAACTCGACCCGGTGATCCACGCCGTCAGGCCGATCGACGAAGTCCGCACGGCGATGCGCGAACTCATGGAGCGCGCGGTATTCGGAAAATCGATTCTGACTCCGTGAACTATCCGATCGCCCGCAAGATTCCGCGGGCGGTCCTGGATGCCGAAGCCGACCGGCTGGCGGAACTCGCCGACGCGCGCCTGCACCGGAAGCTCGGCGGCTACGCCCGCCTGGCCGGGCCGGGGTTCATGGGCGCGGCGCTCACGCTCGGCGCGGGTACGCTCACCGCCTCGATGCTGTCGGGCGCCACGTTCGGCTACCGCACCCTGTGGCTGATCTGGCTGAGCGCGGGCCTGGGCCTGTTCATGATGGCCGCGATGGCCCGCTTCACCTGCAGGGGCGGCTTCCGCGTCATCCCGGTACAGAACCGGCGTCACTCGTGGGTCATCGGGTCGCTCATGACCGGGCTCGTCGGCACGGCCGCGGTCGCCGTGATCTTCAACTTCGGCCAGGTCGCGCTCGGCACCCATCTCATCGAGTCGCTGGCGCCGTTCGCCGGCTTCGCCTTCCCCGCCGAGTACAACTGGCTCATCTACTGCGCGGTCACGAGCTGGCTCATCCTCAGCTATGGGCGCCGGGGGGGCAGGGGGACGCGGCTCGTGGAGACGGTCATGAAGAGCGGCATCGCTGTCATGATCCTCGCCTTCGGAGCCGTCCTGCTGCTGGTGGGCGTCGACTGGGGCGCGGCGGCACGTGGCTTCTTCGTACCGTGGCTGCCCGGCGGCGGCGAGGGTCTGGACCTTTTCATCGCGTCGTCCGCGGCGGCCGTCGGTGTAATGGACTGGGTTTTCTTCCACTACGCGGGACTCGGCCGGGGCTGGGGCCGGAGGCACGAATCCCTGGCCCGTTTCGATCTGATCGCCGGGCTCTTTCTCCCGTTCGTGGTCGTCAACTTCCTCATGATCGGCGTGTTCGCCGCGACGCTGTTCCCCCAGGGGATCACGCCGGACTCGGCGCCGGAACTCGCGGCCGCGCTCATGCCGCTCCTCGGACCCACCTGGTCGCAGATCCTCTTCTACACGGGCTTCCTGGCGGTGCCGATCACGACGACGGTCGGGATGAGTCTGGCTGGAGCGATGGCGGTCCACGAGGCCTTCGGCTGGGAGCCCGACACATCGTCGTGGCGCTGGAAGGTCAGCGCGCTGCTGCCGCAGGTCGCCTTCCTCGCCGCTTGGAACGCCCGTCCGGTCTGGCTCGTGATCGCGATCGCGGCGTTCCTCTCGCTGGCGAACAACGTCGTCGGATGGTCGATGTACCTCCTGCTGAACGACCGCGAACTCCTCGGTGCGGACCGCTGCAGGTCCTACCTCTGGAACCTCGGCATCCTTCTCCAGGTGACGCTCCTGAACGCGATCGCCGTCACGTACGTCTTCAACCGGCTGGGGTGGTGGTGATGAGCGGGGTGGACCGGCTTCTCGAACGACGCATCGGACCGTGGTCGGGACGCGTCTGGGGACTTGTCCTCAATCTGGTCGCGAATGCGGTGGCGCTGTGGGGTGTCTCGTCGGTCATGCGGACGGGGAGCGGCTGGAGCTGGATCGTTGTCGGCAGCGCGGCAACGGTCGCCTGCATCGCCGTGCTCGCGCGCCCCGCGCGGTCCCCGGGGTCGGACGAATGAGCGGTGCCGGACGGACCTCCCGCTCCCTCGGCCGCGATTCCAACCTCGGATACTGGCTCGGCGCCGCCGCCGACGCCTTCCCGGACCGGGTCGCGCTGATCGACCTTTCGCGTTCCGTCCCCCGCGAAGTCACGTACGCGGAACTCGACGAGCGGATGGATCGTGTCGCCAACCTGCTCTCCGATGCCGGCATCGGGACCGGAGACCGCTTCGCGCTGAGCGTCGGCAACCGCTTCGAGTTCGTCGAAATCCTCTTCGGAGGCATGCGCTGCGGGGCCGTCCCGGTGCCGCTCAACTTCAAGCTGTCGGAAGAGTCGCTCGCCTACATCGTGCGGGATGCCGCCTGCCGGGCCGCCTTCGTGGAGACCGCGGTTACGGAGCGCTCGGCGGCGGTCGTCGAACGGTGCGGGATCGAGAGGAGGTGGCACGTCGGCGGCGACGGCAGGAGGCGCGAGCGGAGAGGCGCCAGCTGGCTGGACTACGAGCGCGCGCTCGCGGAATCGTCGGCCCGGTTCGATCCCCCGGCCCTCGGCGCCGGCCACCCGGCGTTTCAACCCTACACGTCGGGGTCGACCGGCAGGCCCAAGGGCGTCGTCCTCTCCCACGAGGGCCAGCTCTGGTGGGTGCGCTGCCTGCGGAAGTACTGGCCCGCCGACCCCGGCGACCGGGCTCTCGTCGCCGTCCCCCTCTACCACAAGAACGCGATGGCCGGGGCAATAAAGCCCCTGCTGCAGGCCGGGGCCTCCGTCGTCGTTCTGCCCGGCTTCTCTCCGGCACCCTTCCTGCGGGCCCTCAGCGAGTACCGCTGCACGCAGGTCGGCGCCGTCCCCGCCGTGTTCGCCATGGCGCTGGATCACATGGACCTGATCGCGGAGCTTGATTTCTCGGCGCTACGGAAGGTCACGCTGGGATCGGCTCCGGTGCAGCCCGAACTGATGTACGCGGTGGAGCGGGCGTTCGATGTCGAAGTCAGCGAGAGTTACGGGCTTACCGAGGGCGGGCCGGTCATGATCGGGCCGGCGCCCGGCGGGCGCCGGACGCCGAAGGGAAGCTGCGGCGCGGCGTGGCCCGAGGGAGAGATCAAGCTCGTGCGCGACGGCAGCGAGGACCCGGAATACGGAGAGCTTTGGGTCCGGAATCCCGGAGTCACGACGGGCTATCACAACCTGCCTGAGGTCAACGCGGCTCGAATCCGCGACGGGTGGCTCGCCACGGGCGATCTCTTCTTCCGGGACGGGGACGGCTTCTACTACTTCCGCGGCCGCACCGACGACATGTTCAACTCCGGCGGCGAGAACATCTATCCCAAGGAGGTGGAGGATCTGCTTCTGTCCCATCCCGACGTCCTCGACGCGGTCGTCGTGCCCGTACCCCACGCCCTGAAGGGTGCGGTCCCGGCCGCGGCGGTCAGGCTCGGCTCGGAGGCGGGCGTCACGGCCGAATCGCTCAAGCGATACACCCTGGAGCGGGGACCCGCGTATGCGCACCCCCGGCGGATCGTCCTCCTGGAGGAGATCCCCCTCACCGGGGTGGGAAAGGTGGACCGGGCGGCGATTTTCGACGCGTTGGGACACGCGGAAGAGAACGCGGAGTGAGCACGCCCCTCGTGGTCGGGGCGCGCCGGTCACCGCTCTCCCGGGCGCAGGCGGCCTGGGTGGGAGAACGACTGCGCGAACGCTGGCCGGAGCTGTGCATCGAATACCGATTCATCTCCACCGCCGGGGACCGGGATCCCGGGACGCCGCTGCCGGAGATCGGGGGGAAGGGGCTGTTCACGGAGGACCTGGAACGCGCACTCCGGGAGCGGGAGATCGACGTCGCGGTGCATTCCCTGAAGGATCTGCCGTCGGACCTCCCCGATGGATTGATGCTGGGCGCGGTACCGTCCCGCGAAGATCCGCGCGATGTGCTTGTCGTCCGCGATTCCCCGGGTTCCGCCGCGTCGGATGACGGCCGGGGCGACATCCTCCGGCGCCTCCCCGCCGGGGCGCGCGTCGGCACGTCGTCGCTACGCCGCGCCGCGCAACTGCGCGCCTCCCGGGCCGACCTCGATCCGCGGCCGATCCGCGGGAACGTCGACACGCGGCTCCGCAAGTTGGAAGACGGCCCTTTCGAGGCGGTGGTCCTGGCGGCGGCCGGGCTCCGGCGTCTGGGCCTGTGGCCGCGCGGCGCACACCTCCTGGATGACGGCTGGCTGCCCGCCCCCGGACAGGGTGCGCTGGGACTCCAGTGTCGAGCCGGCGAGGATGGCATGGCTGCCCGTGTTCAGGCCCTCGACGATCCGGCGGCCCGTCAGGAGGTGACGGCCGAACGGGCGCTTCTGGCGGCGCTCGAGGGAGGGTGTCGGGTCCCCATCGCGGCCCGTGCGTTTCTGCGGGGGGAGAACCTTCTCCTGCGCGCGACGGTCTACGACGTGGACGGCGGCCCGGCGGTCGAAGCCGCCGAGACAGGGGCTCGCGCGGCGGCCTTCGCCATTGGCCGGCGTCTGGCGGAACGCATGCTGGAGGCCGGAGCGTCCCGCCTCGTGGAGCGGGCGCGGCGGCTCAGCCGGTGAGGCGGCGCGAACCGTCCGCCTGGTATCCGTACACGAGGGTCATGCACCCCGGCGTCGCCTGCGGACAGTAGTAGCTCAGGATCCTCAGCTTGGCGTAGCGCCCCTCCGCCGTCCGGATCACGTACGTCTCGTCCTTCGGCTCGAGGAGGTGGGAGAAGAACCCATACCGATACCAGCGCTCGAGCCCGGGCGTTGCCGGGCCGTCCCCCAGCGCGCGCTCCGTCGTCGCATAACCGGACGCCGGGGCCTCGGTCACGGCCTCCCACGGCGCGCCGATGGCGATGGCCCCGCCGGCCCCGGGATATCCGGTTCCGCCGTTCACGACGACGTGGTAGCGGTTGAGCGCCAGATCCCAGCCCGCGAGCGGCCCATCGACCGCGCTCCTTTTGTCGAAATCGAAGTGGACCCATTGCGAGCCGTCCCGCGCATCGATCGTCACGGTATCGACCACGAACCCATCCACCGGAGGCTGCGGGGCGATGGGCGTGGGGATGAACGTCAGCGGATCGGGTCTCACGAAGGAGCCGGCGACGACGACGGCGATGACGAACAGGAACGCGGCCCCCGCGACGTACAACACGACCGGCCGGCCTCCGCCCACCCGTTCCCCGCTCCCGTCGCGCACGCCGTCTACCGAAGCGCCACCCTGCCGAACCTGCGCCTCACCGCTCCCGGCGCCACGGAGAGTCGCGCCATGTTCCGTTCAGGAACCTGGTCAGGTTGGCGAGATAGTAGGCCAGGCCGGCCGCCGCGAGGGCGAAGGCGCCGCCGATGAGCAGCGCCCCGACGCTGCCGGCGCTCGCGAAGATCCGGAACTCCCACGCGGCGAAGACGGCGCAGAACACGATGGCCGTGGCGATGAGGAAGCGGTGAAAGCCGATGATCGACATGAGACGTTCCGTTAACGGTGGACGGCGCTGGAACCGTCACACATCGTACGATGACGGGACGAACCTCGAAACGTCGTCCCGGTGACGCTGTTGACCCTTCACACGCCCGGTGGGAGCTTCCACCCCCGATGAATTCCGGAATCCGCACCTATCACGAAGTCGACGAACTGCCCTCGGATCTGCCCGATCAGATCGCGGCGCAGGATGAGCGTGTGTCCGCCCGACTGGCGTCGGTGGCGCGGGTCGTCGCCGTGATGAGCGGCAAGGGCGGGGTGGGGAAGAGCCTCGTCTCCGCTCTTCTCGCGACGGCGCTGGCCCGTCGGGGGCGTCGCGTGGGTCTGATCGACGCGGATCTGAACGGTCCCAGCGTTCCCCGCCTTCTGGGCATTGAGCCGGGGGCGCTTGTGGAGGGGTCGGCCGGACTCGAGCCGCCGACCTCGCCGGCCGGCGTGCGCGTCATGTCGATGGGGCTCCTCCTGGAGCCCGAGCGGGCCTTGGCCTGGCGCGAACCCGCCGACGCCGGCTTCGTCTGGCGCGGCGCCCAGGAGCGCGCAGCGCTGCGGGAGTTTCTCGCGGATGTCGCCTGGGGGGAACTGGACGTCCTCCTCGTCGATCTGCCGCCGGGTACCCAGCGTCTCGCCGAGCTGGACGCGCTCTTCCCCCAACTGGCGGGAGTCCTCACGGTCACGATCCCGAGCGCGGCTTCGCGCGACTCCGTGACGCGCTCGCTCGACATGGCGCGGACACGCGGCCTGCGCCTGCTCGGCGTGATCGAGAACATGTCGGGAGTCCTCTGCGACGCCTGCGGCAGTCTCGTCCCGCTGCACGCCGGCGACGCGGGCGAAGATCTTGCGGAAGGCTTCGACGTCCCGCTTCTCGCACGCCTCCCCTTCGACCCCGAGTTGGGGGCCGCCGCCGACGGAGGCCGTCTCGAGCCGTGGGTGGCCGGGACGGGGCCCGCGGCCGAGGCGCTCGGGCGCCTGGCGGAGCAGCTGTGAAGTTCCTGTGCGTCGAATGCGACCGGCAGATGGCGTTCGACGAACGTGCCGTGCCGGGCGACGGCACGATGGCCGCCGTCTTCAAGTGTCCGGAATGCGGGCATAAGACGGCGATGCTGGCCAACCCCATGGAAACGCAGCTCGTCAGTTCCCTCGGCGTGAAGGTGGGCGGCCGCACGGTGCCCGATGCGAATTTCGAGGGCATTCGCAGCGGGGTGGCCACAGGCCGTGACGAAGCCTTCGAGTCGCCCCCCGCGGCGAGCCCGGGGGCTGTCCGATGGAGTGTGGAGGCGGTGGAGCGGCTCGGTCTCGTCCCCTCGTTCGTCCGGGGCATGGTGAAGAAGATCTACAGCGACTACGCAAAGGAGCGCGGGATCGAGGAGATGACCCCCGCCGTCATGGACCGCGCACGCACGGATCTCGGACTGGAGGGGATGTGATGGAAGGCGCCCCGGACCCGCTGATCGAACGGGAAGTTCACGGCGTCCGGGCCGTGGTGGACCGCGACCTGTGCGTCGGGTTCGGCGACTGCCTCGAGGAAGCGCCGGAGGCGTTCGATCTCGACGAGGACGGCGTGGCCGTGTTCACGACCCCGGAACATGCGTCGCGAAAGCGTTTCCTGGAGGCGTGCGCGTCCTGCCCGGTCGATGCGATCACCGTCTGGGAGGACGGGATCGAGATCATCCCTTGACCCGCCCCGCCGTTCCGCCGCTCGTCGCGGCGCGAGGCCTCAGCTACACCTACCCCGATGGGAGTGCCGCCCTGCACGAACTTTCGCTCGAGGTGCGGGACGGAGAACGATTCGGACTCCTCGGCCCGAACGGGTGCGGCAAATCCACCTTTCTCCGACTCCTCGCGGGCGACCCGATCCCGCGCCTCCGCCGAGATGCCTCGGTGGACGGCGCCCGCCAGCGGTGGCTCGCCCCGGATCAGCCGGCCCTGCGGTCCTGGCTCAGCGGGCGCGAGAACACGGCCACCCTGCTCGAACTTCACGGGGCGCGGCCTCGGGAGGCCCGGGCCGCGGCCGACGCCTGGATCGAGCGCTTCGGCCTGTCGGGCGACGCGAACCGTCCGTCCGGCACCTATTCGAGCGGGATGCGCCGACGCCTCGCCCTCGCGGCCGCCTTCGGCGCGCGACCCCGGTTGCTCCTTCTGGACGAACCGCTGGCCGGCCTCGACCCCGGAGGCCGCGCGGCGTTCGCCGCGGCGCTCGCCGACCACCGGGCCGCGGGAGGCACCGCGGTGCTCTCCGTCCATGACCCCGGGTTCGCCCAGGCGCACTGCGACCGGGTGGCCTTCATCGTCGACGGGCGTTGCGAGGTGGCGGACACTCCGGCCCGGTTGCTCGAACGGATCGGGGTCCGCCCGCGGGTCGAGATCCGCTTCCCGGCGGGAGGGCATCCCGACCGCGATGCCCTGGATCCCGCTCCGGCGGGCGTACGCCCGGCTTCGTGGGGCGAAGGCAGCCTCCTCCTGGAGGTCGAGGATCCGAGCCGCGCCCTCCCGGAGACGCTCGCGTGGGTGCTGCGCGCCGGAGCCGCCGTTGCCTCCGTGGACGTGCGGGAGCCCGGCCTCGCGGACGCCTTCGCGATCCTGACGGGACGGGACCTCGAAAAGACGACGGAGGACCCCACGTGACGATCTGGCGTCTGGCGTGGCGTTCGGCTCTCGCGCGGCGCCGGCTCTTCGCCTGGAACGTGGCCGTGCCGCTCCTCCTTCTCACGCCGGTCGCGTTGAGCGAAGCGGCGGCGCCGCACCGGGTCGCCGTGTTCGGCGTGTTCATCGTCTTCTTCGGCGCGTTCGGCTCGGCGATCCCGGCTGTGCGGGATGCACGGGACGGCTGGCTCGATGAGATCCTGCGCGCGGGGTATCCGGCTCTCCGCTGGCTGCTGGAGAGGACTCTGGCCGGGACCGCGATCGACACGGTGCAACTCGTTCCGACCCTGTTCGTCCTCCTGTGGTCGGCCGGCGGCCTGCGGGCGGCCCCCGTCGTTCTCCTCGCGACCGTCGCGACGCTCTGGTTCGCCAATCTCCTCGGCCCCCTCGTGGCCGCCGCCGTTCGATCCCTCGCCGAGGCGGCGCTCGCTTCCGCGGCGCTGTCCCTCCTTCTGCTGCACTTCGCCGGCTTCTTCCGGACGCCCGGGCCCGGCTGGACATCGTTCGTCGCCGACTGGAATCCGTACACCCCGCTTCGGGCCGCCCTGGGGGCCGCCGTCGGGTCGATGCCCATCGACGAATCGGCCTGGCTCCGCGGCCTTCTCGTCGCGGCCGGCTTCACCTTCGGCGCCGCGATTTTCGCCTCGGATTGGAGCCGCCGCCTCCGCTGGCCCAACACCTAGTGTCCGCGTTTGACTTTCCACTTGGTCAACCGCAACTTCTTGGCCCATAAGCGGGGGGTCCGGACCTCCGGGGGTCCCCAAAGCCTTGAACCAGCATCGCAGAATTCCTTGTCCGTGGCCGATCTTCGCGGACTGCGTATATCCGGGCTTCGCACCCGGGCGAGGCTGGCGCGAGAAGCGTGAACCGGCCGCAGTACGCCGTCCATCGGAGCGCCATGTATCGAGAGGTATTTGTCCCGGTCGATAACTCGCGCGAGTCGGACTGGGCCGTAGACCGCGCCATCGAACTCTGCGCTCGCTTCGGGGGCCGCATCACCGGCTCTCACGTCTACGCCGCGCGCCTCCACGACATCCGGTTCCGCCAGCTCGAAATCGGCCTGCCGGCCCAGTTCCAGGAACCGGCGGAGATCCGCAGGCAGCGCAAGATCCACGACAAGCTGATCGAGAAGGGGCTTCAGCTCATCTCCGACAGCTTTCTCGACCAGCTCCACCGCCGCTGTACCGAAGCCGGCGTGACCATCACGCGGCAGCTCCTCGAGGGCATCAATTACGAGGAGATCATCAACGAGGCGAACCGCGGCAGCGGGCGTCTCCCGAGCCTCATAGGCTTCGATCCCAACATCGCCCACAACTACGACGGCAGCGAGAAGCAGCGCACGGACGTCAAGCTGGGCGAGAACGGCCGCCTGCTGGCAGAGGACGAAGAGCAGGAGGACAAGCTCGCGGGCACCTCCGGCCGCGAGTACGACCTCGTCGCCATCGGCGCTCACGGCCTGGGGCGGCAGGAGCGGAGCCGGCTCGGCGGCGTCGTCGCGCGCGCTCTCCGCGGGATCGAGAAGGACGCGCTCATCATCCGCGACGATCGGCCGCTCGAAGGCGGCAAGTGGCTCGTCGGCGTGGACGGGTCGGCCTACGCGTACAAGGGGCTGCGGCTCGCGCTCGAGATGGCCCGCGAGTACGGCGCCAAGGTCTACATCGCGAGCGCCTTCGACGTGCAGTACCACCACGTCGTCTTCCACAACATCAAGGACGTGCTCTCGGTCCAGGCCTCGAAGGTGTTCAAGTTCGAGGAACAGGAAGAACTCCACAACAACATCATCGACAAGGGCCTGCTCCGCCTCTGCAAGGCGAACATCAAGCGGGCCGAGGTGATGGCGAGCGAGTACCCCGAAGTCGAGATCGAGACCCAGATCCTCATCGGGAAGCCGTTCGACGCGCTCCTCAAGTGGGCCGAGGAGATCGATCCTTCCCTCATCGTCGTGGCCCGCCACGGCTCGCACCGGATCGAGGGCACCGACCTCGGGTCGCAGGCCGACAACCTCGTCCACCTCTCCGACGCGAACGTGCTCCTCATCGGGACCGAACAGGTCCGCCCGGAGGAGATCCCCTGGATCGAAGAGGACGGGGAGGCCGGGCTCGAGTGGGCGCCCGAAGCGGAGGTGAGGATCCTGCGCGTGCCGCCGTTCGCCCTCGGGATCGCGCGCAAGGCCGTCGAGGAGTTCGTCCTCGAACACTACGGGCCGGGGAGCCGTTACGCGGCCGCGTTCGTCCCGAATCCGAAGGACGAGAAGCAGTACCAGGCGTCCGAGACCGCGACGAACGGCACGGCGGAAGTGGCACGCGAGGCTCTCGAGACCGGTGCCGCGCCTTCGATCGCCGAGGTCGGGCAGACCGCCAACGGACGTGCGAACGGCGAGAAGGCGGAACTCTGGAACCGCGACCAGTTGCCCGTCGTGACGAACGAACGCCTCGACGAGGCGATCAAGAAGCTCCTCCCGACCCACATGCAGCTCGTGATGGGGATCGGCGATGCGGAGGAACTCGCCCTCGCGGAGGTGAAGGCGGATGAGGCGATGAAGCGCACCGTCGTGGAGACGAGCGACGCCGACGCCTTCGAGGCCCCCCTCCCCGTGATGGCGAAGTGTCCGGTCACGGACAACCAGATCCCGCGCGACCGCACGGCCGCCGACCCGATCGTCTGGACGCACGAGGCATTCGAACGCCTGGGGCGCGTGCCGCTGATCGCGCGTCCCCTCGCCCGGAACACGGTGGAGCGCTTCGCCCGCGACCAGGACATGTGGCGCGTGACGACGGTCGTGATGGACGAGAACAAGGACGCGATGATCGCGGCCGACGAGTTCGACCTCGACACGATGCTCGTGATGTTCAACGAGCTGAAGGCGAAGCAGGCGCGGGCCGAGGCCGCCGGCGTCGACGGGATGAGCGAGGAGATGAAGCGCTTCATCGAGGAGGCGAAGGCCTCCGGGGTGACGCGCTGTCCGATCCGTGACATCGAGCAGCAGGCGGAGGACTGTCCCGTCGATTTCAAGATGGTCTCGCCCGACGATGCCCGCGCCGCGGTCGAGAAGTTCGCGCGCACGGAACTCGGAGAGGAGTCGGGAGCGGAGCAGAGCGGTCCCGCTTCGGAGCAGGGGTCGCACTCGAAGTGACCGGTGCTCCGCTGGCCGCGGAAGCTGTCGCGCACCGGAGCCCGGCCGTGCCCGGTTCGCTCTGGGACGGCGCCCCCGCCGCCGCGTCGCCGCGCACCGAACCCGATGTCGCCATCCCGCACGTGGTCGCCTGGAACCTGACGCGCCGCTGCAATCTTGCCTGCTCCCACTGCTATATCTCCGCCGGATCGTGGCACGGGTCCGAGGACGAACTCGATACCGCGGCGTGCTTCCGCGTCATCGATCAGGTCCTCGAAGTGAGTCCATCCCCCCTCCTCATCCTCAGCGGGGGGGAGCCGCTCGTGCGCTCGGATCTCGAGGAGATCGCGGCCTACGCCTCCGCACGCGGTGCCACCGTGACGGTGGGTACGAACGGCACCGGGCTCACGGATGAACGCATCGCCTCGCTCAAGGCGGCCGGCGTGCAGGGCGTCGCCCTGAGCGTCGACTCCCTCGATCCGCGCTATCACGACCGCTTCCGGCACGGCGAGGGCGCGCTCGAGGACACGCTCGCCGCGGTCGACCGCCTGGGGCAGCACCGCCTCGACTTCCTCATCCAGTTCACGGTCACGCGGGGGAACCGGGGCGAACTCGACGCCATCGCCGCATGGGCGGATTCGAAGGGCGCCGTCTGCCTCAACGTCTATTTCCTCGTCGAGACGGGCAGGGGAGAGGGAATGCGCGGCCTCGCTCCCGCGGAGAACGACGAGATCGTGGCCCGGCTCGCCGAACTCCAGCGAGACTACCGCGGGCGGCTCATGATCCGCTCGAAGTGCCAGCCGCAACTCATGCGGCATGTGTACGAACGGGATCCGGACTCTCTGCTCCTGAACTACCGGACGCGCTGTCCCTGCGGCGTCCAGTACTGTCGCATCACGCCCGAGGGCAAAGTGACGCCGTGCCCGTACATGCCGGAGGTGGCCGGCGACCTCGCCGACGCGTCCTTCGGCGAGATCTGGCGCGAGGCGACCGTCTTCCGCCTGCTGCGCGACGGAGAGCCGGGCGGAAAGTGCGGGCGCTGCGAGTACCGCGCCATCTGCGGCGGTTGCCGCGCACGCGCGTACGCCGTGGACGGCGACCTGCTCGGTCCCGATCCTTCGTGTGCGTACGAGCCGGCGCCCGGCATCTCCGACGCGATCGAGCCGGGCCGGGCGGTCACGTACGGCTCGGCGGCCGAGCAGAAGCTTCAGTGGAGCGCGGAGGCCGAGGCGCGGCTCAGCGCCATCCCCAGTTTCGTGCGCGGCGTGGTGGCGGAGCGGGTGGAGAAGTTCGCGCGCGACCGCGGGCACGACGAAGTGACGCTCGACGTGATGACCGAGGTCCGCCGGGCCATGCCGGTGGACTTTTCGAAACGGATGCCCTTCTTCGCCCGGAGTCGGCGGAGCGCGGGACGGGGGGAAAAGCGATGAAGCGTTGGATGACCGGTGGTGTCGTGACCCGCGGCGCACTGCTCGCCGCCCTCGCACTGGCGGTCGCCATCCCGCTCCTCGCGCAGGTGCCGGGGCCCGACTACGGGGAATTCAACTTCCTGGGGCTCGACCGCCGCGGCGCGGTCTGGATCGCGGCCCAGCTCCACCTGCTGTTCGCGGCCTTCGTGCTCGGCGTGCCGATGTTTGCCGTCGTCATCGAGGCGATCGGGATGTTCGGAGGGGACGAGAAGTACGACAAGCTCGCGAAGGAATTCACCCGCCTCCTGCTCGTGGCCTACAGCGCGACCGCGATCTGGGGCGCGATCCTCGTCTTCTTCCTCTCGACGCTCTACCCGCGCTTCTGGGCGTACCTCACGGCGATCTTCGCTCCGTCGATGTGGGTGTACGCCGGTCTCTTCTTCCTCGAATCGTTCACGCTCTACCTCTACTACTACGGGTGGGACGCGTGGAAGAAGGGCGCCGCGAAGAAGGTGCACTGGTGCTTGGGGATCATGCTCAACATCTGGGGCACGATCGTCATGTTCATCGCGAACGGGTGGCTCACCTACATGATGAGCCCTCCGGAGGGACTCACGGCGGACACGGCGCCCCAGACCGTCCAGCTGTGGAGCGCGATCAACAACGCGACCTGGATGCCCATCAACATCCATCGGCTGCTCGCGAACGTCGTCTTCGGCGGCGCGATCGTCGGCGCCTACGCCGCGTACCGCTTCCTCACGAGCAGGACCGACGAGGAACGCGCGCACTACGACTGGATGGGCTACACCGGCAACCTCATCGCGATCGG
The DNA here is from genome assembly GCA_022826685.1 of Gemmatimonadota bacterium. Classification (GTDB taxonomy): domain Bacteria; phylum Gemmatimonadota; class Gemmatimonadetes; order Palauibacterales; family Palauibacteraceae; genus Palauibacter. The sequence goes on from JAJDUL010000015.1 coordinate 100,363, forward strand.
CGCGCTCATCGTCCTCCCCTTCGCCGGATACTGGCTCGGACGCGAGATCTACGAGTTCAGCCAGCAGATGGGGATCACGATGATGGGCGGCTTCATGAGCTGGCTCTGGATCATCCAGGCCTTCCTCATCGGCATCCTCTTCCTCGCGGGCAACTACTACCTGTGGATCGGGATGGGACGGATCCCGGGGGCGGAACGGTTCCAGCCCTACATCAAGTGGATGCTGCTCGTGCTGGTGCTGGGGGTCATCGTGTGGGCCACGCCGAACACGATGATCGCCGACCGGGACGAGATTGCGGCGATGGGAGGGATCCGACACCCCTTCCTGCAGGTGCTCGGCGTGATGAGCGCGAAGAACACGGCCGTCAACCTGATGATCCTGACGACGTTCCTCTCCTTCCTCATGTACCGGAGGGCGAACAAGGATCCCGTGGTGCCGTGGGCGCGCGCCGGTACGATGCTGCAGGGGGCGGCCTTCGCGCTGTGCGCCGTCGTCGTCGTCTTCTACGGCGTGTACGGCTATTTCGTGACGGCGATCGTGCGGATCGGTTTCTCCGTCTACCAGGTGCTCGCGGTCCTGGCGACGATCCTCTTCGTCATCGGGATCGACATGGCGATGCTCCGGGGCGCGAAGTCCCGCGGCGAAATCCGGTGGGGGAGGATGCCGGACCGGTCGCAGTACGCGCTCCTCATCCTCGCCGTCACGTTTACGTGGCTCATGGGGCTGATGGGCTTCGCCCGCAGCGGGATCCGGCAGCACTGGCACGTCTACGAGGTGATCCGGGACACGAGCGAGCAGGCGTTCACGCCGGCGCTCGGCCCGGCGGCGACGATCATCAGCATCTGCGTGCTCATCTTCTTCGGGCTCGTTGGCGTCATCTTCTGGCTCGGCGGCCTGGCCGAACGTTCCGTCTACCAGGAGGCCGAGGCGGAAGCGAAAGGCGCGGAAGGGCACGCGGCGCTCGGGGATCCGATGCCGTCGCCGGCCCTGGGCGACGTGGATTGAGCGGGGTTTCGGAAGGGGATGACGCGAGGCGAGGATAGATGACGAACCTGAAGATCCTGTTCACGGTTGTGGCGACGCTGGCGGTGTTCACCTTCGTGGCGAACGTGATCCCGCAGGTGCAGTCGGCGGTCCCGCGGGAGATCGTGCTCAGCGCGGACATGCCGCCCGAGGAGCTGGCGGCGATCGGCGAAGAGATCTACGCGGGGGCCGGCGGCTGCACCGCGTGCCACGGCCTCGGCACGCGCGCCCCGGATCTCCTCGGGGTGGTGGGCGGCGTGTGCGCGACGCGCGTCCCCGGGCAGAGCTGCAAGGACTACCTGTGGGAGTCTCTGGTCAACCCGACGGCCTACATCGTGGAGGGATTCGACCCCATCATGATCGATCAGAGCATCGTTTCGTCGCAGGCCGAGCTGTGGACGCTCGTCGCCTTCCTGGAATCGCAGGGCGGCGAGATCACGGTGAACGCGGACGACTTCGCCGCGGCTCTGGCGGCCGACGACGCGGCCGCCGCCGCTCCGCCGCCGGTCGCCGTCACCGATCCGAACCAGGTCGACGCGGTCGCGCTGATCACGGCGCAGGGCTGCCTCGCCTGTCACGCGCTCGGCGGAGAGGGCGGCATGGTCGCCCCTCCCTTCGAGGAACTGCAGGGACAGGATCCCGCCTTCGTCCGCGAGGGGATCGTGGATCCGATGGCGACGATCAACGAGGAATACTCGGCCTTCGCCGGGACGATGCCGACGATCTTCGGCGACCTCATGTCTCCGGTGGAACTCGATGTGCTCGTGGATTTCTTCGTGGGCGGCTCGGGAGCCGGCGCGGAGGCTCCCGGCGACGCGGCCGAAACCCCGCCCGACAGCGCGGGAGGTAGCCGATGAAGCGTTACCTGTCCCATCCGTTCTGGCAGGGCGCGATCGTGGTCGTGGCGTCCTACGTCGCGTTCGAGTACGTGATCGGGTACGTGCTCCCGGTGATCGGCGTCGCGAGCGCGCCGGTCCCGAGTTCGGTCATCGTGGAGTACATGCTGATCGTGCTCGTCGGCGTCCTCCTCTACATGAGCGCGGACGAGGAGCGGTGGCAGCGCTTCCGCGAACCTATCCGCGAGACGATGGTGCAGCCCGACCGGCGGACGCTGCGCGGCATCCTCATGGTCGCCTTCCCCGTCCTGATCGGCTGGCTCGCCTACGAACGCGTGAAGCCGAGCTACGCCGCGCCGGCCACGCTGCGGGCCGTACACCCGGCGCCGCCGAACCAGCTCACCTTCCGCGGCGAGACGATCGAACTGACGGGGCTCGAGAACCCGCTGCGCGAGGAAGGCTCCATGGAGGAGCACCTGGCGGTCGGGAAACGGATCTACGTGCGAAACTGCGTGCCCTGCCACGGCGACCTGCTCGACGGCCAGGGACATTACGCGCAGGCCTTCAACCCCGTACCCGCCGACTTCACGAGTTCGGGCAACCTGCCCCAGCTCACGGAGAGCTACGTGTTCTGGCGCATCGTCAAGGGCGGCCCCGGCCTTCCGCGGGAGGGGACGCCGTGGGATTCGGCGATGCCGGCCTGGGAGACGATCCTCGAACAGGACGAGATCTGGGCGACGATCCTCTATCTCTACGACCAGACGGGGTTCCCGCCGCGCACCTGGGAAGAGGAAGGGGAAGGGGGGCACGAATGAGGGCGCCGCGCGGAACGGGAATCGTGCTCCTGGCCCTCTTCGCGGCCGCACCGCACGCGCTGGCGGGGCAGGAAGATGCGGCCACCGCGGGCAAGGTCGTGTACGACCGCTGGTGCGCGGAGTGTCACGGCGAAACCGGGCAGGGGGATGGCTCGGCCGCCGCGTCGATGCTGCCGCGGCCGCGCGATTTCGCGCAGGCGCTCTACCAGATCCGGACGACCGGAAGCGGACAGATCCCGACGGACGCCGACATCCGGTTCGCGATCGAGAACGGCCTCCCCGGCACGACGATGCCGGGCTGGCCCAATCTCACGGACCAGGAAATCGACGACGTCATCGTCTACCTGAAGAGCTTCTCGAGGTTCTTCGCCCAGGGTCCCGCCCCCGAGCCGCTGGACTTCGGATCGGATCCCGGCGGCGGACCCGCCGCGATCGAGGCGGGGGCGGCGGCGTATCTTACGATGCTGTGCGAAGAGTGCCACGGCCTCTCCGGGCGGGGCGATGGGACCTCGGCGCCGACGCTGGAGGACTGGCGGGGTCTCCCGATTCGTGCGGCCGACCTCACGGAGGCGTGGGTCTTCAACGGCGGCAGCAGCGTCGAGGACATGCACACGAGGATGTTGACGGGGCTGGACGGCACGCCGATGCCGTCGGCAATCGACGCCATGAACTCCGGCGTCGTCTCGCCTGACGAAGTCTGGCAGCTGGCGCACTACCTCGCCTCGTTCGGGCCGCGCGAGATGCCGCCGCTGCGGGAGGTGATCCGCGTCGGGCGTGCCGAGGGCGGGCTTCCCGCCGATGGCGGGGAAGAGGCCTGGGTGGGCGTCGAGGCCTTCCATTTCCCGCTGTCGGGCCAGGTCGTGCAGCTGCCGCGGAACTTCTCGCCGACGGTCGACGGACTCTGGGTTCAGGGGCTTCATGACGGAAACGACGTCGCGCTGCGCGTGCAGTGGAACGACCCGTCGAACAGCCCGGACCCGAACTGGGACGAGTGGCAGAACAAGATCACGGCCGCGCTCGATCTCGACGGAGCGGAAGCGATCGCCCTCGACAGCGCCGGCGCGCCGTCCGTGCGGCCCCCGGACGCCGTGTTCCTCCAGTTCCCCTTCGAAATGCCCGAGGGCACCGACCGGCCGTACTTCCTGATGGGGGACGCCCGGGAGCCGGTCTATCTCTGGACGTGGGATTCGGAGACCGGCGTCGGCGCGGGACGCGGCCGGGGCCTGGACTCCGTCGAACCGCTCGCCGAAGACCCGGTAGCCGGAGAGGCGACGTGGGAAGAAGGACGCTGGACGCTCTATGTTCGCCGCCCGATCGAGGTCGAAAGCGAAGGTCTCGACTTCGTGGAAGGCACTCCGACGCCCATCGCGTTCCAGGCTTGGGATGGGTCCAGCGCCGAGGTCGGAAAGCGGAGTTCCGTGAGCACGTGGTACTACATTCTCCTCGAACCTCCGGCATCCAGCACGGTCGTCGTGACGCCCCTGCTGGCCATGCTCTTGACGGGGGCCTTCGGTCTCGTTCTCGTGCGCCGGGCCCAGGACCGTCGGAGGGATCGATGAAGCAACGGGGAAGGGCTCTCAACAGCCAATTGCGCAACAGCTTCTCGTACGGAGGTAAGTCAATGCGATCGCATTTCTGGAACCGCTCGGCCGCCCTGCTGGCCGTCGCGGCGATGGCCGCCTGTGGCGGCGGTGGCGGCGGATCGTCCGAAGGGGCGGCGGACGACGCGGGCGAGGCGGCGCCGGCCGCCGCCGCGGTGGATCCGTCCACGGTGGGCACGATCTCGGGCATGGCCAACTTTACCGGCGGCATGGTCCCGACGATGGAGGCCATCGACATGTCGACCGAGGCGGATTGCGCCGCCGGCTATGGCGCGGACGGGCCCATGGCCCAGAACGTCCTCGTGTCCGGTGGCGGCCTCGCCAACGTGTTCGTCTACCTGAGCGAGGGGGTCTCCGGCGCGCCGGCTGCGTCGGGCGCCGCGGCGCTCGACCAGGTGAACTGCCGCTACACGCCGCACGTGCTCGGCGTGCAGAGCGGGCAGGACATCGAGATCTCGAACAGCGACAACCTGCTCCACAACATCAACGCCACCCCGACCGAGAACCGCGGCTTCAACATCAGCCAGCCCCGGGCGGGGATCACGAGCACGCAGCGCTTCGCGGTGGCCGAGGTGATGGTTCCGGTGCGCTGTGACGTGCATGGCTGGATGCAGGCGTACATCGGCGTCGTCGATCACCCGTACTTCGCGGTGACGGGCGCCGACGGGAGCTACTCGATCGCCAACGTCCCCGCCGGCGACTACACGATGACGGCGTGGCACGAGGAGTTCGGCACGATGACGACGAACGTGACCGTCACGGCGGGCGGGACGGCCGAGGCCTCGTTCGACTACAGCGGCGAGATGATGGGCGCCGACGTCCCCATGGGCGAAGCGCTCGTCATCGAGCACGGTACGAACCGCATCCGGGTGGAGCGCACCCAGTAACTCCAGGCGCGGGAGCCGGCGGCTCGAGCGGCCGCCGGGTCCCGCTCGCGTTCCCGTTCCCCCGAAGGGCTCACCTGGAAGGAGATAGCTCGTGGATTGGGCGCTGCCCCCGAACTATTCGACATTCGGCGTCGTGATCGACCAGTTGTTCTGGATCATCCTCGTCATCACGGGAATCGCGTTCCTCCTGGTGGAGGGCGGGATCCTCTGGTTCTGCATCAAGTACCGGGGACGCGAAGGAGCCAGGGCGCACTACACGCACGGATCGAACAAGGTGGAGATCATCTGGACGGTCATCCCGGCGATCATCATCGCGATCCTCGGCGTCTACTCGGCCGCCGTGTGGCAGGACATCAAGGGCGCCTCCAACCGTCCGGCGGACGCGCTCGAGTTCCTCGTCGTCGGCAAGCAGTTCGAGTGGAACATCACCTATCCCGGCATGGACCGGACGCTGGGGACGGGGGATGATTTCACGGTCCTCAACCAGTTCCACTTCCCGGTGAACGAGGACATCACGATCCTCCTCGAATCCGAGGACGTGATTCACTCCTTCTTCATCCCGGAGCTCCGCGTGAAGCAGGACGCGGTTCCGGGCATGACGATCCCGGTGTGGTTCGACGCGACCCAGACCGGGAACTTCGAGATCGCGTGCGCCGAGCTGTGTGGCCTGGGCCACTACTACATGATGGCGAGCGTAACCGTGCACAGCGCGGCGGACTTCGACGCCTGGCAGGCCAGCCGGGCGACGGCGACCGCCCAGTGATCGAGAAAGGCTGATATGGCGACGATCGTAGCGGAGGCGACCGGGCAGGCGATCCTGCACGAGGAGCACGAGCAGTCGTTCTTGCGCAAGTACATCTTCTCGACCGACCACAAGGTCATCGCGATCCAGTTCCTGATCTACACGCTCTTCTTCCTCATGATCGGGGGACTGCTCGCGATGCTCATGCGATACCAGATCGCATGGCCGGCCCGGGGCGAACTGCCGCTGGGCGGGATCTTCCCGGAGACGATGGTGGCGAGCGGGTACATCCTGCCGGAGTTCTACAATGCCCTTGTCACGATGCACGGTTCGGTGATGGTGTTCCTCGCCATCATGCCGATGCTCGTGGGCGTGTGGGCGAACTACCTCATCCCGCTGCAGCTGGGGACGCACGACATGGCATTCCCGCGGCTGAACATGCTCTCCTTCTGGGCCATGGTGCCGGCCGGAATCCTCACCCTGGCGAGCTTCTTCGTGCTGGGAGGTGCGGCCGGAGCCGGGTGGACGCTCTACGCGCCGCTCAGCGCCCGTCCCGACCTGACCGGCGTCGGCCTGGGACAGGTCCTGTGGCTGGTGGCGCTCGTCTTCATCGGGCTCTCCTCGATCCTGGGGTCGGTGAACTACATCACGACGACGATCAACATGCGCGCGCCGGGCATGACCTGGATGCGCATGCCGCTGACGATCTGGTCGCTGTTCATCACGGCCATCCTCGCGCTGCTCGCCATGCCGGTGCTCTCGGCGGCGGGGATCATGCTCATCTTCGACCAGACGATCGGAACGAGCTTCTTCCTCCCCGAGGGGGGCGGACAGCCGCTCCTGTGGCAGCACCTGTTCTGGTTCTTCGGCCACCCGGAGGTCTACATCCTCATCCTCCCGGCCATGGGCTTCACGTCCGAGATCCTCTCCGTGGGCTCGCGGAAGCCGGTGTTCGGGTACACGGCGATGGTCCTGGCGCTCGTTTCGATCGCCTTCCTCGGCTTCATCGTGTGGGGCCACCACATGTTCCAGAGCGGGATGAACCCGACGCTGGGACTCGCGTTCACCGTCTCGACGCTCTTCATCGCCGTGCCTTCGGCGATCAAGACGTTCAACTGGATGGGCACGATGTGGCGGGGGAACCTCCAGCTGCACAGCGCGATGCTGTTCGCGATCGGGTTCGTGGCGATGTTCGCGATCGGAGGCCTGTCGGGGGTCTTCATGGCCTCGACGCCGGTCGACATCTACATCCACGACACGTACTTCATCGTCGCGCACATCCACTACGTGCTCTTCGGAGGAAGCCTGTTCGCGCTCTTCGGGGCGATCTACTTCTGGTATCCGAAGATGTTCGGCCGGCTGATGAACGAGACGATGGGGAAGATCCACTTCTGGCTCACCTTCATCCTCTTCAACGTGGTCTTCTTCCCGATGCACGGCGTGGGGATGGTGGGGATGATGCGGCGCATCTACGACTCCACCGGCTACGCGCACCTGCAGGGCATCGAGGACACGAACGCCCTCATCACGTGGGCGGCGTTCGGGCTCTTCGCGTCGGGCTTCCTGTTCGCGTTCAACTTCTTCTGGAGCCTGAAGAAGGGGAAGAAGGCCGGGGCGAACCCGTGGAACGCGACGACGCTGGAATGGCAGACGCCCTCGCCGCCCAAGCACGGCAACTGGGAAGAGATCCCCGTCGTCTACCACGGACCGCACGAGTACAGCCACCCGGATGTGGAGGACAAGGACTGGCTGGCGCAGAACGAACGGCCGGATGTCGTGAGCCCGGCCGCCGGCAGCCACTAATCGCATAGAAGGGAACTGACGAGATGGCACACGCCGCGACCGCAGGCCGGGTCCCCGAGCGAGGACTCGACGTCTACACCCAGAAGGTGGGAATGTGGGTGTTTCTGTGCTCGGAGGTGATGTTCTTCGCGGGCCTCATCGGCTCGTACGTCGTGCTCCGGTTCGGGGCCGCCGACACGTGGGCGGAGCCCGGCGACGTATTGAACGTTCCGGTGACCGCGTTCAATACCTTCCTCCTCATCTGCAGTTCGGTGACGATGGTGAAGGCGTTCGCCGCCGCGCAGGAGGGGGACCAGAAGGGGATCAAGCTCTGGCTGCTGTCGACGACCGTGCTCGGGGCCACCTTCCTCGGCGTGCAGGTCTACGAGTACACCGAACTCGTGCTGCACCGATCGTGGGAAGGGAGCCACGGGTTCACGCCGGCCGCGGGACTGTACGGGGCCACGTTCTTCACGATGACGGGCTTCCACGGCTTCCACGTCCTGCTGGGCGTGATCTGTCTGGCATGGGCCACGATCCGCGCCTGGCGGGGCCACTGGGGGGCGGACAACACGCACGGGATCGAAGTGCTCGGCCTCTATTGGCACTTCGTCGACCTCGTGTGGATCATCCTGTTCACGATCGTATACCTGATCTAGCCGCGCCGGGGCGGTCGGCGCCGAGAGCTACGGAGCGAACGAATGAGTGAAGCCGGAGGACACGCGGCGAGCGCCGCGGACGACCATGCGCACGAGCATCCCAGGTACATGCTCATCTGGCTGTACCTCGCCATCCTTACGATTCTCGAGGTGCTGGTGGCGTTCCTGGCGATCCCGAAGTGGATGATCGTGGTGTCGCTGCTCATCATGGCCGTCTGGAAGGCGCTGCTGGTCGCGCTCTACTACATGCACCTGAAATTCGAGCCCAACCGCCTGCGGTTGGTGGCGCTGGCGCCGCTTCCGGCCGTGGCCATCATGATCATCGCGATCATGATGGAGTACGTGTAGGGGCCGACCTCGTCATGGAGGTCGGGAGCCTACTGAAGGCCCGCGGGATCCCCTTTGGCGGGATCCCGGGACGGGTCCACTCGATTCGCGGGACGTTTTCCTCGTACCTGGAGCTCACGAAGCCGCGCATCACGGCGCTCGTCGTCGCGAGCGCGGCCGCCGGTTTCCTCCTCGGCGCGGCGAGCTTCGACTTCGCCCTGTTCGTGCAGGCCATGGCCGGCGTGGCGCTCGTCGCCTCCGGGACGAGCGCGATGAACCAGGTGCTGGAACGGGATGTGGACGCGCTCATGGTGCGAACCCGCGCGCGGCCCCTGCCGGCCGGCCGCCTCGCGACGCCGCCCGCCGCGGTCGTCTCCGGGGTTCTCGCGGCGGCGGGGATCGTCTGGCTGTGGCTCGCGGTCAATCCGGTCACGGCGGGCCTCGCGCTCGCCACCTTCATCTCCTACGACTTCGTCTACACGCCGCTCAAGCGTGTGCACTCGCTCTCCACCGTGGTGGGCGCGGTGCCCGGCGCGCTGCCGATCCTCGGCGGCTGGACCGCGGCCACCGGACAGTTCGGCCCCGGAGGCTGGGCTCTGTTCGCGATCCTCTTCGTCTGGCAGCTGCCGCACTTCCTCGCCCTGGCCTGGCTGCTCCGCGACGACTACGAGGCGGCCGGGCTTCGGATGCTTTCCGTCGGTGACTTCGAAGGCCGGCAGACGCGTCGCCAGGCGCTGCTCTACGCGCTCACCCTGGTCCCCGTGAGCCTGCTCCCGAGCGTCCTCGGCCTGACGGGCATCGTCTACTTCGCGGTCGCGCTCGTGCTCGGGGCGGGCTTCGTGTGGACCGCGTTCCGGTTCGCCCGCGCCGCGACGCCGGCGAACGCCCGGGGTTTGTTCCGGGCCTCGATCCTGTATCTTCCACTGCTGATGGCGGTACTCGTCCTCGACAAGCTGTAGCAGCCGTGCTGAACACCTTCGCCGCCCTCGCGGCGGCTTCGCAGATGCAGCATACGCCGGATGACCAGGCGGGGTACGTCCTGATGTTCGTCTTCATGGCGGCGATGCCCTACCTGCTTCTCGTCGTGATCGGAGGCGGGATCTTCCGGGCGCGCCGCCGGCAACGCCAGCAGGAGGTCGAGAGAGCCCTGGAAGAGCAGCGCGAATGGGAGGCGGCTCGCGCGGCCGACCCGGACTCCGCGTGCTGACGCTCAGACGCAGGATCCGGGCCGGGCTCGTCGGCGGACTGCTGGGCGGCTTCGTCCTCGCGGTCCTCTTCTATTTCTACGACCTCGGGCAGGGGACGCCGCTGCAGACGCCCGCCTTCCTCTGGGGGGCGATCATCAGCCGCGCCGAGGTCGAGCCCACGGCCTGGATCGTCGCGGGCTTCACCCTCATTCACTTCACCGCCTGGGGCGGGCTCGGGATGCTCGCCGCGGCGCTCGTTCAGTGGGCGGGCCTCCCCCGCAACGTGTTCATCGGTGCGCTGTACGGGCTCTTCGTGTGTTCGCTCGCCTTCTACCTCGGACTCATCAGGGCCCCCTCCGGACTCGTGATGTCCGCGCCGGGATGGCCGGCCGTCTTCTTCGGGAACGCGCTCGCGGGGGTCGTGATGTTCACCCACATGCACTGGGTGAGTTCCGAACCCGGCATCGTGGGGATGATGAACTTCCTGCAGACGCACCGGGTGACGCGGCACGGCATCTACGCGGGGATCCTCGGCGCCCTCGTCGTCGCGTGCTGGTTCCTCATCATCGACTCCGTGCTCCGGCAGCCCCTCTATACGCCGGCGGCGCTGGCGACGGTCCTCTTCCGCGGCGCCCCCACGCCGGCCGCGGTCCAGATCTCCCTTGCGCCGGTCGTCGGGTACACGCTCGCCCACTTCGCGTTCTTCGTGCTGTTCGGCGTCGCGGTCTCCGGCCTCGCGAGGCAGGTGTCCAGGTTCCCGCCGCTGGCCCTCGGCATCATCGTGCTGTTCGTCGTCTTCGAGGTCTTCTTCATCGCCATGGTCGCGATGCTCGGCGGCTGGATCCTCGAGGAACTCGCCTGGTGGTCGATTCTGGTCGGGAACATCCTCGCGGCGCTCGTCATGGGGGGATACCTGTGGAAGGTCTACCCGGAGTTCGCGGAGAGTCTCCAGGCGGAGAGTCTTTGGGCGGACTGAACCCGCCCCCGGTCCTCGTTGCCACGCGCAGCGTCCACAAACTCCGCGAAATTCGCGATCTCCTCGCCGACCTGCCCGTCCGGCTGCTCGGCCCGGCGGATCTCGGCCTTCCCGAGACCGAGGAGGAGGACGACCTCGAACCCTTCGATACCTTCGCGCGCAACGCCCTGTCCAAGGCAAAGTACTTTCACCGCCGCTCCGGCCTCCCCGCGCTCGCGGACGATTCCGGCCTCTGCGTGGATGCGCTCGGCGGAGGGCCGGGAGTGCGGACCCGGCGCTTCGCCCCAGCCGAGTGGGTCGAGCGCTGGGGCCGGAACGAAGCGAACAACCGGTGGCTGCTCGATCGCATGTCGGACGTGGCCGACGGGGCGCGCGGGGCGCACTATCGCTGCGCGGTCGCGGTCACGGACGATCTGCGCCACGAGGTGGTGGAGGGGATCGTGCGCGGCCGAATCGCGCGCCGGCCGCGCGGCTCGGGAGGCTTCGGCTACGACCCGCTCTTCGTGCCGGAAGGCCACGACCGCACCTACGCGGAACTGCCCGCGGCGGTGAAGACGGCGACGAGCCATCGCGCGAAGGCGATCCGGCGGGCGACGGGGTGGATCGAAAGGGAGGTTCTGGTGACCTTGAGAACCCGTGAGTTCAATCGGGGCGGCCGGATTTGAACCGGCGACCCCCTGCTCCCAAAGCAGGTGCGCTACCGGACTGCGCCACGCCCCGAAGGGCAGAAAGATGGACCATGCGGGAGGCCGTGGCAAAAACCCTTGCGGTGGCCGAAGTCGCCGCGGAGCGGTGATGGACTCCGAGTGAGGCTCCGACTCCCCTTCGCGCGGCGCCCCGGGGCGGGGAAGCTGTTCGCCATGATGGGGCTGGCGGCGCTCGTCCTCTTCGTCATCGGGATCCTGCGTCCGCTGCGCAGCGCCTTCGCCCTCTCGGGACTCGCCGCGGGCGATTTCTACCAGGTGTACTTCATCAGCGCGGCGGTCGTCGTCGTCGCGCCGTTCTACAACTTCCTCTCGGACCGCATCTCCTGGCGCCGCCTCATCCCGCTGACGGCGGCCTTCTTCGCCCTCAGCATGGTCGCCTTCCGCCTCCTCTACCAACCGGGGGAGGCGTGGTTCGGGCTTGTCTTCTACGGGTGGTACGACGTGCTGGCGGCCTCGCTCATCACGCACTTCTACATCGCGACCCAGGTCTTCTACAACGCCCGCGATGCGAAGCGCGCCTATCCGATCGTCATCGCGTCGGGATCGGCGGGGGCCACGCTCGGCGCGCTCCTCACGACCGTCTTCACCTCGGGCGGCGGGCCGTCCGAGAACCTGCTCCTCGTGGCGGGCGCCGCGCTCCTCGTGCTGGCGGGCGGGCTCGCGCTCGTCTGGTCCCGGGAGCCGCCGGAGGCGCCGTCCGAATACGCGCACGCCGAAGATCCGGACCTCGAGCGCAGCGACCTGCGGCGCATGGCGGCGCACCCGCAGGTGCGGCTCATCGCGGCCACCGTGCTCCTGACGATCGTCGTCAAACAGTTCATCGACTACCAGTACAACACGCTCACCCGCGAGGTCTTCACGGATCTGAGCGCGATCGCCAGCTTTCTGGCCCTCGTGGACGTCCTCACACAATGGCTCCCGATCATTGTCCTCCTCGCGCTGCGCCCGGTCCTGCGCCACTGGGGCGCCGCGGTCGCCGTCATCATCTTTCCGGTGGCCGTGATCCTCGCGACCGGGGCGCTCGCGGCCGCCGTGTGGCTGTCGACCGCCGCGCTCTTCGTCGCCGTCGGCGCCCGGACGACGGAGAAGACGTTCCGCTATTCCGCCGAGCGCACGGGCCGCGAGATCCTCTACGTGCCCGTCCCGGAGGACATCAAGCTCAAGGCGAAGTCGTACATCGATGTGGCGGTGGAGAAGGGGCTGGGGAAGGTGCTTTCCGGTGTGCTCATCGCGATCCCCTCGCTCGCTCTCGCCAGCGTTTCGATCATGGGCCGGCTCATCATCCTCGGGATCGTCGCCGTCGCCCTGGCGGGCGTCCTGCTGCTCGCCTTCCTCAAGGTGCGAAAGTCGTACGTCACGAGTCTGGCCCAGTCCTTCGAGGGACGCTTCGCGAGCCTGCGCGGAACCTTCGTGTCGATGGCGGATGTGGGCGCGCTGGCGCTCGCGCGGGACGCGCTACGGGACGAGCGGCCGCTGAAAGTCGCGTTCGCCTTCGACGTCCTGCGAGGCGCCACGCCCGAGGACGTCGAGGCTCTCTCCCCGGAGCTGTACGGTCTCCTGGAGCATGAGAACCCCCGCCTTCGGGCGCGGGCGCTCCGCTCGCTGTCGCGCGCACCCGGCCTCCTGGACGAGGACGTGGTGCGGGCCCGGCTCGAGGATCCGGATGCCGCCGTGCGACGGGAGGCCGCGCGGCTCCTCGCCCTGAAGGCGGCGCCCCGCGCCCGCGATGTCCTCATCCCCCTCCTCGACTCGGAGTCGAGGAACGCCCGCTCCGCCGCCTTCGACTGCCTCTTCAGCGACTTCGACGCCACGCGGGCCGAACGCATCGCGACCCCGCGCTTCGAGAAGTTGCTGCGGCAATACGAGGAGGGGATGCTCGAAGGGGCCGGCGCCCGCGAGTTGGCGATGGCGGCGGGGCTCGTCCCGGGCCACCCCTCGGTGGAGCGCGTCCTCGTCGAACTCATCTCCCATCCCCGCGAAGATGTCGCGGCGGCGGCCGCGCGGAGCGCAGCCCGGCTTCCGCAGCCCGCCCTCGTGCAGGCGGCCATTGCGTCGCTGGCGAGCCCCCGGACCCGGAGCGCGGCCCGCGCCGGCCTCGCGGGGCGGGGCGAGGAGATCGTGACGCCGCTGCTGGCGGCGCTCTCCGACCCGGCCGCCGACCCCTGGGTGCGCCGGGGTGTGGCGAGCGTGCTCGGCGAGATCGCGACGCCCGCGACGATCGACGCCCTCATCACCTCCTACCTGCTGCCCGAAACCGAACAGGCGCTCGACGACCAGGCCCTCGTGTCGCTCCACCGGCTGCGCACGCAGCACGATGACCTCACTTTTCCGCCGGAGAGGGTGCTCGAGGCCGTGGAGCGCGAGGTCCAGGCGTCCGGGCGCTACGCCCAAGCCGCCGCCGCACTCGATGGTGTGTCGGCGTCGATGCCCCGCACGCTGCTCGTCCGGGCGCTCGACGAGGCGAGGAGAGATCGGCGGGCGAGTGTTTTCCGATGGCTCGGGCTCGTATATCCCGAGCAGCCGATGCGGCGCAGCTATCTGGCCCTGGAGAGCGGAACGCCGCGCCGGCGGGCGAACGCGCTGGAATGGATCGAGACGACGGTCGGACACCGCACGTTCTCCGACCTCGGGCCGGTGCTCGCGGAGGAAGTCCCGCAGGAGTCCTCGCGCGAAGCGGGAGAGGTCCTCCGGGAACTGTGGGACGATGAGGACGCCTGGATCGCGAGGTGCGCGCTCTGGACGTCCTTTGAAGCCGACCGCGACGCGACGGGCGAGGCCCTCCGCGGTTTCGGGACGGCGGAACCGGCGCTGGCGCGGCTGGCCCGCCGGCTTGCGCGACGGACAGAGATCCCCGCACGGGATCCGGGGGAAGAACGAGACGAGGAAGAGATGGAACTGATCGAGAAAGTGTTCCGCCTGCAGAGCGTGGATCTCCTCTCCGGCGTGAAGAGCCGGCAACTCGCGCTCCTCGCCTCCATCGCGAGAGAGGTCGAGGTGCGGCCGGACGCCGTCTTCATCCGCAGAGGGGAGCCGACGGACGCCCTCTACCTCGTGATCCACGGCGAGGTTTCGCTCGAGGGCGAGGGGGAGGGATCGATTTCCCTCACGGATGGAGAGGCGTTCGGCACGTGGGCGCTGATCGACGAACACCCGAGCCTCGTGGAAGCGCACGCCGTGGAGTCCACCCGCGTGCTGCGCATCACCCGGGAGGACTTTCGCGACCTCCTCATCGACCACCCCGAACTCGGTCTCGACCTCCTGCGCGGGCTCGCGAGTCGCGTTCGCGGCCTGGCGATGACATGATCCGTCATGGATGAGATCCGCCCGGACGCCGGCACCGTGATGGTCGTGGACGACGAAGACATGGTCGTGGACGCCATTCAGGGGTTTCTGGAGCTCGAAACGGACCACCTTGTGCTCCCCTTCACCTCCGCGCGCGCCGCGCTCGAACACCTGGAGGAGGAGCCGGTCCACGCGATCGTCGCCGACCTGATGATGCCCGACCTCGACGGCGTGCAGTTCCTTTCGCGAGCCCGCCGGATGAGGCCGGAGGCGACCCGCATCCTGCTCACCGGCTACGCCGACAAGGAAAACGCGATCCTCGCGATCAACGAGGCCGGGCTCTACCAGTACCTCGAGAAGCCGTGGGACAACGATGTACTTGCCTTCGCCATCCGCAACGGCGTCGAGCGCAGCCTCCTCTTCCGCGAACTGACCGAGCGCATGGCCGAACTCGAGGCGGCGAACGACGAACTCGCCGGGCTCCGGCAGCGCTGGATCCAGGCCTTCCTTTGAGCGAGGGGGGACTTGGGCCGACGGCCCGGGAGATCACGCAGGCCCGACTCGCGACGCTCGGCATGCTGGTCGCGGGGATCGCGCACGAACTCAACACGCCGCTGGGCGCGCTGAACAGCAACCACCACGTCATCGAGCGCGCGCTCCTCAAGCTGGGAGAGATCCTCGAGGACGAAGTCGTCACGCCGGACGAACTCGACGAAGTCCGGAGGGTCGTGCGAGCCACGGAATCGGTGCTGCGAACGAACGGCATCGCCGTGGAGCGCATGGTGAACCTCGTACGGAACCTGCGGAATTTCGGGCGGCCCACGACCTCGGAGCCTCGCCCCGTGGACCTTCACGAAGGCATCGAGGGCACGCTGGCCCTCCTGGGGCACGAACTGAAGGAGATCGAGATCGTCCGGGACTTCGGGGAGCTGCCGCTCGTGGTGTGTCACCCGAACCGGATCAACCAGGTGTTCATGAACCTCGTGCACAACGCGGCCCAGGCCATGCAGGCTGGCGGCGTGCTCACGATCCGGACGCGCGCGGAAGGGGACCACGCGCACGTCCGCGTCGCCGACACGGGCCGGGGCATCCCGCGCGACGTCATCAAGGAGATCTTCGAGCCCGGCTTCACCACCAAGGGCGAGCGGATCGGGATGGGGCTGGGTCTCGCGATCACACTCCAGATCGTACACCAGCACGGAGGGGAAATCTCGGTCGAGAGCGAACCGGGGCGCGGCACGACGTTCGACGTGGATCTCCCGCTTCGGCCGCCCACGGGTCCCGCACGGAAGGAGGCTTCGGAATGATGCGAGGTGCCATGATGCGACGCGCGGAGCTGTTTCGTGTCCTGGTCATCGCCGCGGTCGCGGCCGCCGTTGCGGTGCCGGCCCCGGCGACGGCCCAGGATGCGAACTTCCTGCTCCCCATCGCCGAGATCGAGAGGGTCCTCCGCGAAGGGGAAATCCAGGTCCTCGCCGTACAGCCGTCCCGCGGTCTTCCCGGCGAGCGCACGTATCGCGTGACGCTGCAATCCGGCGACCACGTGCTCGGGGTCAAGTACGCCCCGGCCGGCGAGGGCGCAGACGAGTTCAACAACCGGCCCCGCTACGAGCTGGCGGCCTACGACACCCAGGCCCTCTTCCTCGACGAGCGGGAGATGGTCGTCCCTCCGACCGCGATCCGGGCGTTTCCCCTCGATGTCGTCCGCGCCACCGTTGCCCAGGCGGGAGACGCCGGCGCCGCCATGCCTCCAGAGCCGACGTTCGACGAGTGGCCGATGACCCTCGTTGCGCTCCAGTACTGGATGTTCAACGTGGACGTTCCCGAGGAGCTGCCCGACGACGATCGGATCGAGGAGGACGAGGTCTATGAGCGTCTTCTCGGGAACTTCAACCTCCTCACCTACATCATCGGCCACAGCGACTCGAACCGGGGGAACTTCATGCAGTCGATGGATCCCGCGTGGCCGCGTGTGTTCAGCGTCGACAACGGGGTGTCGTTCGCGAGCGAGGAGAGCAACCGAGGCACCGAGTGGCGCGACCTGCAGCTCGACCGCTACCCCGCCGCCGCCATCGACCGGCTGCGCGCCGTCTCGCTGGAAGGGCTGCAGGCTCGATTCGGGGTCCTCGTTCAGTTCGAGATACGCGACGGGAACTTCGTGGAGGTGGAGCCGACGGAGAATCTCGACCCCGGCCGCGGGGTGCGGCGCGATGCGGAGCGGATCCAGCTCGGCCTCACGGAGAGTGAGATCCGGGCTATGCACCGCCGCATCGTCCGCCTCATCGAGCGGGTGGACGAAGGCCGCTACGAGTTGATCCCCTGAGGGTTCGGCGCCGGAGGTCCGGTGTCCCGGGCTGTGCCTTCGTCGCGGCGGCGGTGGCGTGGACCGGCGCCTCCGCGCCCGATTCCGGCGACGTGAGGCCCCCGACGGGGTCTCCTCCGCCGGCGGGGCAGGAAGGTTGGCACGTCGAGGGGGAATACGGACTCTACGTCGCCTTCGCCGACCCCGGCCTCGAAGTGCGCTGGCTGACGGACGAAGAGCGGCCCGGCCTGGTTCGGGCGATCGTGGATGGGCGAGTGGTCGCCGAGCAGAAGACGGAGCCGGGAACCGAGCATGCGGCTCGCCTACGGGTACGAGCGCCGGAAATCACGCTCGAATACGGTGAGGCGATACCGGACGGAGCCGGCGGGGCCGCCGCGCTTCACCGGACCCGGATCTGGATGGAGCCCCTGCCCGCGGAAGTCGACCTCACGGGCCACGACTCGGTGTTCGTGTTCGGAGATGTGCACGGCGAGTTCGACCGCGTCCTCTGGCTGCTCCGCCTGGCCGATCTGATCGATACGGAACTGCGCTGGACGGGCGGCGGCGCCGCGGTCGCATTTCTCGGGGACCTGTTCGATCGGGGAGAGGACGTGACCCGCCTCCTCTGGTTCATCCATGGCCTGGAACGGGAAGCCCAGGCGGCAGGCGGCCGGGTCATCACGCTCCTCGGCAACCATGAGGCGATGGTCCTGACCGGCGACCTCCGCTACCTGGCGCCGAAGGAAGCGATGATCGCCGACCGGCACGGCATGTCGTACGAGACGATGTTCGATCCGGAGCGGTCCATCCTCGGGCGCTGGATCGCCGCCAAGCCGGGACTGGTCCGGCTGGACGATCTGCTGCTCGCGCACGGGGGCGTGAGTCCGGCATACCTCGACTACACGCTCGAGGAGTACCAGGACACCTTGGCGACCTTCATCGCCGAACCGCTGTTCACGAGATGGCGGGACGAAGCGTTCCTCCTCGAGTTCGCGCGCGAAACCCGGCTCGACAGCGCCCAGATCTACCGCCGGTACGACTTTTTCTTCGGATCGGAAAGCGTGCTCTGGTATCGGGACCTCGTGCTCTCCGACACGCTCGGAGGCCACCTCGACGCCGTCCTGGAGCGCTTCGGCGCGCGGACTCACATCGTCGGACACACGCCCGTGCGCACGATCCGGGAGAGCTACGGGGGAAAGCTCATCGCTGCTGATCTTCTGGATCCGGCCCTTGAGATGCTCCTCCTTGCCCGACGGCCCGAAGGTGGGTGGGATCGGTTCGCGTTACCCGTCGACGGGAACCCCCGGCCCCTCCGCCCCGCGCCCTGAGCGCGAGTCAGGCCCCCGCGCGCACATCTCGCCTGGTCTCGGGCATACGGTAGCCGACACCGCGCTCGTTTCGGAGGTAGGCTGCGTCTCACTGTCTAGCTGACACCTCGAATATCGTAAAATTGTCGCTACAGCATGGCCCTCTATTGCGCTAACGTCGCATGCGGCCTTGTCAGAGTGTCTGATGTGGTACAGTATGGCCTGCGGCTCATGTCAACGATGAGTTTCTCGACGGCCCATTGACCCTCTGACGTCGGCTGGCCTTTGATTCTGGCGGCGAACAGGTCCAACGGCTTTTTGATCGCGGCTTTGGCCGGCGTTCTGTCCTTCGGACTGTCCTGCGGAGGGGGGTCGACGCCTCCGGAGCCGCCTCCGCCGCCACCCCCCCCACCCCCGGTTGCCCCCGTGCCTGTCGGCGCGATTCCCGCCCAGACTCTCGAGGTGGGCGAGACGCTGAGGCTCGATGTGACCTCGTACTTCCGCGATCCGGACGGCGGGGCGCTGACGTACACCGCCGCATCGTTGGCTCCGGGGGTCGTGTCCGTGTCGCAGCTCGGGGCCGTGCTCACGATGGTCGGGGTGGCGGAGGGGACGGCGACGGTGACGGTGACGGCGACCGACCCGGGCGGCCTGTCGGCGGCGCAGAACGTGGGCGTGACCGTGTTCACGCCCAACCAGGCACCCGAGACGGTCGGCTCGATTCCCGCTCAGAGCCTCGACGCCGGCGAGACGGTGACGCTGGAGGTTTCCGGGTACTTCCGGGATCCCGATGGGGACGCCCTCACGTACACGGCGGCGACGTCGGCCGCGGGCGTGGTGTCGGTCTCGATATCGGGCAGCCGCCTGACG
>JAJDUL010000051.1 GCA_022826685.1 Gemmatimonadota bacterium
GGGGGGGCTTTGGGGGGGGGGGGCGTCGTGCGGGGGGCCGGGGTGGGGCGCTGATCCTCTTGGGGGTCGGGATCGCGGCCTGCGTGGGGGGGACCGCCGAACCGGCGGACACGGCCCCGTCCAGCGACCTTTCGGCGCTCAGCGACCGCTTCTGGGACGCCTACCTCTCCTGGAACCCGCTGCAGGCGACCTATCTGGGGGAACACCGCCTCAGCGACCGCGTTCGTGACATCTCGCCGTCGGGGCGCAACAATCGCCGCCGGGAGGTTCGTGCCCTCGCCGATGCCCTCGCCGCCATCGACCTCGCCTCGCTGCCGCCCGGGAACCGGCTGACCTATCTCGCGCTCGACCATCAGCTTTCGGCGGAAGTCGCCGAGCAGACGTGCGATCTCGAGGTGTGGGTGGTGGACCACCGCGAGGGGTTCCAGCTCGACTTCCTCAACATCGTGGGCGCCCAGCCGCTCGAAACGCCGGTCGACGGCGAGCGCATGATCCGGCGCTGGAACGCGTTCGCGGACTACATCGACGACTACATCTCCAACCTTCGCACCGGTCTCGAGACGGGTCGGGTCGCGGCGCGCCCGTCGGTGAACCGCACGATCGTGCAGCTCGAGGCCCTCCTCGAACGACCGGTGGAGGAATGGCCCATCTACGCCCCGGCGGGGACGCGGCTCGATGCATGGCCCGAGGGAACGCGCCACGACTTCCGGGCCGGGATCCGCGAGGCCGCCTCCGAGCGCATTCAGCCGGCGTATGCGAGACTCCGTGACTTCCTGCGCGACGAACTCTATCCGCACTCGCGCACGGGCGCGGAGGTGGGACTCTCCAGCCTGCCGGGCGGCAGCAACTGCTACGAGGCGATGATCCGCACCTTCACGACGCTCGAACTGACGCCGGCGGAGATCCACGCGCGCGGCCTGGCGGAGCTGGAGAGGGTCCATGAGGAGCTGCGGACCCTTGGACGGAAAGCCCTCGGCGCGGCCGATCTGAAAGAGCTTCAGCAGCGGCTGCGATCGGACCCGGAGATGTACTTCCGCTGGCCGGGTGAGATCGTGCAGCAGGCGGAGGAGGCCTACGCGCGGGCGGCCCTCGTCATGCCCGACTGGTTCGGCACGCCGCCGCAAACGGAGATGGTGATCCGTCCGATCCCGCTGTACGAAGCGCCGCAGAGCCAGCTCGCCTACTACCGCGAGCCCGCGCCGGATGGATCACGTCCCGGCACGTACTACGTGAACACATACCGGCCCGAGATCCGGCCGCGATACCAGGCCGACGTCCTGAGCTTCCACGAGGCGATTCCGGGGCACCACCTCCAGACGGCGATCGCCCAGGAGGTCGAGGGTCTGCCCGAGTTCCGAAAGCACCTCGGCTCGGTCGCCTTCGTCGAGGGGTGGGGGCTGTACGCGGAGCGACTCGCCGATGAAATGGGTCTCTACGTGGATGACCTGAGCCGCATCGGCCTCGCCTCGTACGATGCCTGGCGGGCCAGCCGGCTCGTCGTCGACACCGGCATCCACGCCTTCGGCTGGACGCGGGAGGAAGCGGTCGACTTCGTCCGCGAGAACACGCTGCTCGCGGAAGTGAACATCGAAAACGAGGTGGACCGCTACATCACCTCACCCGCCCAGGCGCTCACCTACAAGCTGGGGCAGCTCGAGATCTCGCGGCTGCGCCGGGAGGCCGAGGCCAGGCTCGGGGAGGCGTTCTCCATCGCCGAGTTCCACGACCGGGTGCTGGAGAACGGCGCGCTGAGCCTCCCCGCACTCGGCGACGCGATCGAGAGCTGGCTCGCGGAGACCGCCAGCTAGCATCCCGAGTGCGGCCGCCGGGTTGAGGGGGTGTTGATCCGGCGCGGCACGTTCGGGTCATGTTCTCTTTCGGCAAGATCCCGCGGCCCCGGGCCTTCCTGCGCCCCGGAGCGGAGCCTCGCGGCTTCGCGCTGCCGTCGGCCATGCTCATGCTGCTGCTCGTATCGCTCATGGCGGCGGGAGGCTTTCTCCTGACCTGGATCGACGGACAGTCCGCCCGCGCCTTCGCGCGTTCCACAGAGGCTTTCTACGTGGCCGAGAGCGGACTCGCGACGGCGCTCGCGCTCGCCGAGATGCCGAACCCGTCCGTGCCGCCCCTCACGCTGGGCGTGGGGACCGCGACGGTCTCCTTCGAACCGCTCCTCCAACTGCGGCGCGGAGAGACCGTGTACCGCGTCGAGTCCCGGGGACAGGTCGTCTCCGGCGGCGCGACCTTCGAACGGTCCGTGGGACAGCTCCTCTGGGTGGCCGGACCACCGCGGGTGCCCGGTGCGCTCGTCCTCGTCGGGAGCGCGGGCGCCACGCCCCCGAAGGGGAGGATCTCGGGGCTCGATGCGTTCGGGAGCGCCTGTCCGCAGCAGCCCTCGCCGGTGGCGGGCGTCGCGTACTGGGGCGGGCCGGCGCCGGCGCCGGACACGGCGTTGACGATCGCGGGGGCGCCATCCGAACGATCGATGCCGGCCAGTGTGTCGGTTGCGGCAGAGACCGGCATCCGCTGGGCGGAGTTGCTCGCCTCGTTCGGGCCCATTCCCGACGCGACGGTGCCGCCCGACGCCTGGCCCCATGCCGGCACGGGCTCGACCTACATCCGGATTCCCGGGTCGGGGTGGCTCGGCCCCGGTTCGAGCGGACGGGGCGCCCTGGTCGTGGAGGGCGACTTGACGCTCGATGACGGCTTCGCCTGGACGGGGCTCGTTCTCGTGGGAGGGGCGCTGATCCTGAATGGGGACATCTCGGTCCAGGGGAGCGTGGCAAGCGGGCTCGCGGGTGGCGCGGGAGTCGCGGCGGACTTCGGCGGCCACCGCATCGATCTGCGCTTCAGCGCGTGCGCCGTCGCGGCGGCCGCGGAGGGGCTGACGGCGCCGGCAGCGGCGATCCCGGGCACGTGGTACGAAGTCTGGTAGCCGTGGGACGCTAAACGTGGTCGTGGACGAGGCCGAACAGGCCGTCGGGGTTGTCCACGTGCAGCCAATGGCCGCCGGCGAGTTCGTGGAGGTGTACGCGGCCGTTCAGAGCGGCCGCCCGGAGTCTCGCGAGGTCATCCGCCGAGAGAACGTCCGACCGGGCGGCCCGCACGATGTGGATTTCCGCCGGGGGGGCCGGCGTCTCGATGACGTCCCAGAGGTCGCGCCTGAAGTAGTCGGCGAGCAACTCTTCGACCGCGTCGGGATCGAGGCGCCACCGGTAGCCGGCTTCGACGAGGACGAGGTTCGTCGCCAGCCAGTGCGCGACGGGCGAGGCGAAGCCCTCGGCTTCCACGGCCGATACGGCGCCGCGTCTCGTCGTGAAAGGCCCCGGGTGTCTGCGAATCACGTCCAGCAGCCGGGCCGCCCCGCCGCCCGGCGAGCGGCGGGAGGGCGTCGCGTCGATCACCCATGCCTGGCCCGGCGTCGCCGCCGCCGCCACCATCAGCGCCGCCTTGCCGCCGAAGGAGTGCCCGAGGACCGTGTCCACGGGCCGTCCCAGCGACTCGGAGAGTTCGAGCACGTCGTGCACGCACGCGGAAAGTGTGTGCGGCGGCTCGAAGCTCGGGGAGTGCCCGTGCAGCCGCAGGTCCACGAGCACAGCTCCCCACTCGGGGCGCCGGGCGACGAGCCGGCGGGCGAATGAAGCCCAGTTGCGGCCGGTGCCGTAGATGCCATGCAGCACGTAGAGCCAGCGCCGGGAACCCGCCCCCGAGACGGTGTACTGATGCAGGAATGGTCGAGACACGGAACGAAAGGTAACGGATCGTTGAAGGGTCTGTCGGCGTTCGAGCCGGCACCGGGACTCCGGAATCCCCACCTGCAGACGGTGGTGGGGCGGATGGTGCGCCGGCGCTTCGAGCCGCGGTACGAACGGGTCCGGCTGGACACGGACGATGGAGATTTCATCGATCTCGACCTGTGGCGAGGACCGGAAACCCCGTCGGGTCTGTGCCTCCTCCTGCACGGGCTCGAGGGCAGCGCGCGCTCCGGCTACATGGTGACGACGAGCGAGGCGCTGGCGGCCGCCGGCATCCAGGCCGTGGCGCTCAACTTCCGTTCGTGCAGCGGGGAGCCGAACCGCCTGCCGGGCGCCTACCACTCGGGTCGGACGGACGACATCGAGCGTGCACTCGCCTGGATGGCGGCGCGTTTCCCGGGTCTCCCGCGGACCGCGGTCGGGTTCTCGCTGGGCGGGAACGCCCTCCTCAACCTGCTCGGGCGCGAGGGCGGCGGGCGCGGCCTCGTCGCCGCGGCCGCCGTATCGGTCCCCTGGGACCTCGAGTCCAGCGCGGACGCCCTGCAGCGCGGGATGGGACGCGTGTACGGTCGGCGCTTCCTCCGCAGCCTGCGGGAGAAGGCCCGCGAGAAGGCGCTGAGGTTCCCGGATGTGGTGGCGCCCGGGGCGGCAAGGGCGCGCACGATCCGCGAGTTCGACGACCGGCTCACCGCGCCGATTCACGGCTTTCGCGACGCCGCCGACTATTACGCGCGTTGCAGCGCGAAGCGTTTCGTGGATCCCGTGGACCTTCCCATGCTCCTCGTCCACGCGCGGGATGACCCGCTCGCGCCCGCGAGTTCGGTGCCCCTCGAAACGATCCGGCGACGCCCGAACCTCTCCCTGGAACTCACGGAGCGAGGCGGGCATCTCGGGTTCGTCAGCCGGGGGCGCGGAACGGGGCGGGCCGGCGCTCGAGCAGGATGGCTGGAAGAGACGGTTTCCCGCTACATCTCGCGGGCCACGCACCGGACAACGCATCCGGATTCCGGAGTGTTTTAGATAGTTTGTACGACTATTGCCCGCAGCCTTCAGGATGGGAGTCATTTCATGCGCGCATTTTCACGAGTCGCAGCCCTTGCGGCCGCCTTCGCCTGTCTGGCCACGCCAGTCACGGGACAGGGTTTCGGACGCGCCCTCCCCGTCGCGGTCTCATCCGGCCAGGTCCTCGTCGCCGAGAGCGGCGGCCCGACTTCGACGGGATCCGTCTACGTATACGAGCGGGGTCCGGATGGATGGGCCGTCTCCGCTGAACTTGCGCCCTACGCGGCGGAAGAGGGCGGCCGGTTCGGGATTTCGCTCGCGGTCGACGGCGACCGCATGCTCGTCGGCTCACCCGGCGCGGCCCACGTGTTCGAGCGGAGCGACGGAGACTGGGAGGAAGTCGCGACGCTGACGCCGGCCGAACTGCCGGAAGGCAACGTCTTCGGTGGCGGCGGGGCGATCGCGGGCGACCTGGCGATGGTGGCGGCGACCGGTCAGGGGGGCCGCGGGAGACCCGGTGCGGCCGGCCGCGTCCATTTCTTCGAGTGGGACGGCTCCGCCTGGAATGAAGCCGGGGTCGTCGAATCCCCCGAGTCCGCCGTCGGAGACGGCTTCGGCGCCGCGATGATCACGGACGGCCGGGTGGCGGCGATCGGGGCTCCCGGGACCGCCGTGGGCAATACGAACGGCGCCGGGGCGGTCTTCTTCTTCACCCGGGCCGATGACGGCACCTGGACGGCGGCGCCGGAACCGCTCACGGCCCCGGAAGCGGGCGCGAACGCGGGTTTCGGAGGCGTCCTGTACGGCGAGGACACCGAGGACGGCTTCCGGCTCGTCGTCGGAGCCCCCGGCGCCGGGGGCGTGGGCATCGCCTACACGTTCACTCCCGATGGCGATGCCTGGAGGCCCGAAGGCCGGTTCTATCCGCCGGTCGTAGCCGGCGGCGGCCGGTCCTTCGGCGGGAACTTCGCCAACGCCTTTGCGGCCGTGGGCGGAGAGATCTGGATCGGCGGGTCCGGCTCCGGCGCGGGCCGCGAGGGGCGGGTGCTTCACTACTCGACCGACCCCGACGGCGGCGTCGAGCTCGCGGGTGCGGTCTCCGCCTCGAACCGGGCCGGCGGCGACGGCTTCGGCGGCAGCCTCGCCGCGCAGGGTGACGTCGCGGTCGTCGCGGCGAGCCGCAAGGACTACGGGATGGGGACCGCCTACATCTTCGAGCGGCAGGGCGACGAGTGGGTCGAAACCGCCGAGGTGTGGAGCGACGCGACGAACTACGCGGCAATCAACGGCCACGAGGTGGGCTGCGAGGAAGGAGTGTCGGCCGACTTCGACTGCAGCGAGGTGAACATCCTCTCCTTCATGCCGGTGCAGTCGCTCGGGGCGAACCGCGGCGTCCGCGTCAACGACGTGTGGGGCTGGACCGATCCGCAGACCGGTCGGGAGTACGCCCTCGTCGGGCTCACCGACCAGGCTTCGTTCGTCGACATCACCGACTCGCAGAACCCGCGCTACATCGGACGTCTTCCGATGACGGAGGGCGCGCGCGGCAGCGTGTGGCGCGACATCAAGGTCTTCAGGGATCATGCGTTCATCGTTTCCGACGGGGCGGGCGACCACGGGATGCAGGTGTTCGACCTCTCGCGCCTCCGCGACGTGGGAAGCGAGCCGGTCACCTTCGAGGCGGACGCCCACTACGACGGGATCGCGTCCGCGCACAACATCGTGATCAACGAGGAGACGGGCTTCGCCTACAGCGTGGGATCGAGCGGCGGGGGCGAGACGTGCGGCGGCGGCCTCCACATGATCGATATCAGCGAGCCGACGGAGCCGGCCTTTGCCGGCTGCTTCGGTCACGAGGGCACGGGGCGTCGCGGCACCGGATACTCGCACGACGCGCTCTGCCTCATCTATGACGGCCCGGACCGCGAGCACGCCGGCAAGGAGATCTGCTTCGGATCGAACGAGACGGACGTCTCGATCGCCGACGTCACCGACAAGGACAATCCGATCCCCCTGTCGACGGCCACGTACGCGAACGTCGCCTACGCCCACCAGGGCTGGGTGACGGAAGATCACCGTTTCTTCTACCTGGGCGACGAACTCGATGAACTGAGGACGCAGTTCTCGGGTACGCGGACGATGATCTTCGACATCACCGACCTTGACGACCCCGTCCTCGTGAAAGAGCACTTCGGCGAGTCGACGGCGAGCGACCACAACATGTACGTGCTCGGCGACCTGCTCTATCAGTCGAACTACAACAGCGGACTCCGGATCCTGAACGTGAGCGACCCGGAGAATCCGGTCGAGGTCGGCTTCCTCGACACCGTGCCTCACGCGGAGGGACCGGCGATGGGCGGCTCCTGGAGCAACTATCCGTACTTCGCGAGCGGGACGATCATCGTGACGAGCGGGAGCGAGGGCCTGTTCATGGTCAAGTACCAGAAGCCGGAGCTCGTTCCGTAATGGAAGTCGCAGCGTTCTTGCGACGGACTGCCAGCGCCGCACGGTCCGGCCTCCTCGCCCTGGGGCTGGCCGGACTCGTCGCGGTGCGGGCCGCGGAGGCGGCGGACGTGACCGCCGCCTCCGCCGAAGGCCCGTTCCTCTACGTGGCGAACCAGGAGGCGGCCGCCGTGACCGTCATCGACCTCGAGACGCACGAGGTCGTCGAGGTCATCGACCTGGAGGCCATGGGGTACGGGGCGAACGCGAAGCCGCACCACGTCGCGGTCGAGCCGGACGGATCGTTCTGGTACGTGTCGCTCATCGCGGCCAACCGGGTGCTCAAGTTCGACCGCGACAACGAACTCGTCGCCTCCGTCGAGTTCGAGCGGCCGGGCCTCCTCGCGCTCCACCCCTCGGAGCCGTGGCTCTTCGTGGGGCGGTCGATGGCCGCGGTGAACCCGCCGCAGCGCATCGGCCGCATCGACCGGATGTCGATGGAGGTCGAGGAATACGACGTCTTCATCCCGCGCCCGCACGCGCTGCTGGCGAGCCCCGACGGCGGGTGGGTCTACGCGGGCAGCCTGGGGGAGAACTCCGTCGTCACGGTAGAAGCGGAGAGCGGCCAGGCCGAGTTGCTTCGGCTTCCCGGTTCCGGGGCGATGCCCCACGTCCTCGTGCAGTACGCGATCTCCCCGGACGGCGAGACGCTCGTCGCGACCGCCGAGATGACCGCCAAGCTCCTTGTCTTCGACGTCGCGGAGCCGGTAGCGCCGAAGCTCGTGGGGGAGCTGGATGTCGGCGCGCGGCCGTGGCACCCGAGTTGGTCGGCGGACGGGCGCTGGATCTGGTTCGGCAACCTCGGCGCGAACGAGGTTACGCTCGTCGACACGTCCGACTGGTCCGTCGCCGCCGTGATCCGGGGCGAGGGCCTCGCCGAGCCGCACGGCAGCGTGCTCTCGCCGGACGGATCCCGACTGTACGTGGCGAACCGGAACGAGACCGGTTCCTACGAGTCGTCGGACCGGATGGGATACGACGCCCCCGGCGGCACGGTTGTCGTCATCGACACCGCGACCCGGGAGATCGTCGACGTCATCGAGACACCGCCCTACGCGTCGGGCATCGGTCTCGCCTCCAGCCCGCGCTGAGAGCCCCGGCGACGTGAGCCGCATGGCCGCACCCCGGAACCGGCGGGCCGCGCCGGCTGCGCTGACCGCGGCGCTCCTCGTGACCGGATGCGCCTCGGGCGGCATCGGTCCGGGGGAGCTGGCCCCGGAGCGCGCGGCCGACGATGAAACCGGATTCGTCCGCACCGTCACCCCCTTTCCGGTGTTCGACGAGTCGGGGAACGCGTACGAAATCCCCTTCCTCGGCGGCTTCAACGTCCCGCGGCCGCAGTGGGTGGATATCGACGGAGATGGCGACCTCGACCTCTTCGTGCAGGAGACGACGGACCGCCTGCTGTTCTTCGAGCGCGAAGACACGCCGGACGGGCGTCGCCACACCTGGCGGCCGGCCGCGTATTCGGACCTCGAGGTCGGAGAGTGGTTCCGCTTCGTGGATGTCGACGCGGACGGAGACCGGGACCTTCTCGCGGAGTCCCCCTTCAGCTACATGAAACTGTATCGGAACACGGGGACGGCGGGCGGGGCCGTGTTCGAGCTCATCGCGGACACCCTTCGCGACACGCGCGGGGAGGCGATCTTCTCGGATCGCCAGAACATCCCCAATGCGGCGGACATCGACTGCGACGGCCGCCTCGACCTCTTCATCGGCCGGCTCGTGGGGACGGTCACACGCTACGAGGCCACGGGCGCGATCGGCGCGAACGCGTCGCCCTTCCGGCACATCACGGACCGCTTCGAGGACATCGAGATCGTCGCCGACCCGGCGGCGGCCGGGGGCGTGCCGCCCTTCGACGGGGCGGACGCGGGCGGGCCCTTCCCCACCTTGCACGGGGCGAACACGATGGCGCTCGCCGACTACGACGCGGACGGCGACACGGACATGTTCTGGGGCGACTTCTTCGAGGCCGGGCTCCTCCTGATCGAGAACGCAGGTTCTTGCGAGGCTCCGAACCTGCGCGTGGAGCCGCGTCCCTTCCCCCTCGACGATCCGATCCGGACGAGCGGCTACAACGCTCCGACCTTCGGCGACTACGACGGTGACGGCGACCTGGACCTGCTCATGGGCGTGCTCGGCGGCGCCTACAACGCGAATACGACGACCGCCGACAACCTCATGCTCTTCTCACAGGAGTCCGATGGCGGCTTCGAGCTTCGGACGCGCCGCTTCATCTCGCAGATCGATGTGGGCAGCGAGAGCGTGGCTTCGCTGGTGGATCTCGACGGCGACGGCGATCTCGACATGCTCCTCGGAAACAAGATCGACCCCGGGGACCTGTCGGACTCGCGCGTCTTCCTGTTCGAGAACGAGGGCAGCGGGACGCAGCCGGTCTTCCGCCGGACGGGCGAGTTCGAGTTGCCGGGCGCCTACCACAACGCGCCGGCCTTCGGCGACCTGGACGCGGACGGCGACCTCGACCTGCTGCTCGGCACCTGGCGCGACGAGATCCGCTACGTGCGGAACGAGGGGTCGGCCATGGAGCCCCGCCTCACTCTCGTCGACTCGGCGTTCATCGAGATCACGCGCGGGAGCAACGCGACGCCCGCGCTCGGCGACCTCGATGGCGATGGCGATCTCGACCTCATGATCGGGGAGTCCTCGGGGGCGCTGAACTACTACGAGAACGTCGGCTCCCCCGCGGAGCCGAGCTTCGAATTCGTAAGCGACGAGTACGCGGAGATCGACATCGGCCGGCGGAGTTTCCCGAAGCTCCTGGACCACGACGGGGACGGCGACCTGGACCTCATCGTCGGTACGGAATCCGACGGGATCCGC
This sequence comes from Gemmatimonadota bacterium, assembly GCA_022826685.1. Classification (GTDB taxonomy): domain Bacteria; phylum Gemmatimonadota; class Gemmatimonadetes; order Palauibacterales; family Palauibacteraceae; genus Palauibacter. The sequence goes on from JAJDUL010000051.1 coordinate 10,101, forward strand.
TACTTCCGGAACGATGGGAGTCCCGCGGCCCCGAACTTCGTCGAGGCCGACGGCGGGTTCCCCGCCGCGGACGATCTGCCGCTGTTCGCGACGCCGGAGTTCGGGGATCTGGACGGGGACGGCGACCTCGACCTCGTCGTCGGCGCCGCCGGAGGCGGCATCTACTACTTCGAACGACGTTGAATCCCGCAATAGAAATGTCGAATCCTGCAGAAGAGGATGTACCTGATGAATAGAACACGGAGCTTCTTCGCCGCGGCCGTCTGCGGACTGCTGTTCGTGCCCGCGGCCGGCGCGCAGCAGTTCGGCGAGACCGTCGTGCTCAGCGAGAGCCGGATCATCGTCAGCGAGCCCATCGATCCGGGTGCCCCACCCGCCGAGTCGGCGCCGCGCTCGCTGTACGTCTATGAACGCGGCGACGGTGGCTGGATGCAGACCGGGACGCTTCGCGCCCCCGAGCACGACGGTCCCGACTACTTCGGGCGCTTCGTCGTCGCCGATGGCGACCGGCTGCTCGTGGGAGCGACGGCCCTCGACGAGGACGGCGACGGCGAGAGCGACGGCAGCGTCCTCGTCTTCCGCGAGGCCGGCGACGGTTGGGAATTCGAGCGCTACCTGCGCCCCGAGAGCGTGCCGCTCGGGTCTTCCTTCGGTCGCTTTGCGGCGCTGGCGGGCGACCTTCTCGTGGTGACGGCCCTCGGCTACGAGGGGACCGGCGGCGCCTGGGTGTTCGAACGCGGCGCCGGCGGGGAGTGGGTCGAGCAGGGGATCCTGACGCCGTCGGATCCCGATCCGCAGCAGGAGTTCTTCGGCTGGGGCGTGCACACGGACGGTGAGCGCGTCATCGTCGGCGCCTTCGCCGGCCCGCAGCTTCCCGGCGCCGCGTACGTGTTCGGACGCGACGAGAGCGGGACGTGGGTGCAGGAGGCGCGGCTCGGGCTCACGGGCGACGAGGCCCAGCCCGGAGCCGCGGTCGCGGTCGATCGCGCCCCCATCATCTCGGTCGGCGTCGAGGGAGATCACGCAATGCTGGGCCTCCCCGGCCTGGACGAAGGGGCGGGCGCGGTCCTCCTCTACGAGCGGCGCTCGTCGGGCGACTGGGTGCGGAGTGGATCGCTGGCGGCGTTCGACCGCCAGTCCGGCGCCGGGTTCGGCGCATCCTTCACCGCGCACGAGGGGGGGCTCTGGGTCGCCGCCCCCGGCGCGGACCTGTTCGGCGCCATCTACGCCTTCGCGTGGGACGCCGAGGCGGGGCGCTTCGGTTCCGCGGCTAAAATCAATGCGGGCGCGGGCACCGATGCGGGTGACGGGTTCGGCATCTCCGTCGCCGCGGCGGGCGATCTCGCGGTCGTCGGACAGCCGTGGGACGACGGGTCGATGGGGTCGACGGTCGTATTCGAGCGCCGGGACGGGCGGTGGGCCGAGACGGCGAAGATTTTCATCGCCGAGGAACGCCGTCCGCTGGCGACGCTCGCCGAAGTGGAGTGTGGCGAGGACGGCATGGCCGACCAGTTCACCTGCGACCAGGTCGACGTGCTCTCGTTTTTGCCGCTCGACGCGATCGGGGGAACGGACCGCGGCATCGAGACGAACGACGTGTGGGGATGGACGGACCCGCAGACGGGCCGCGAATACGCGATCGTCGGCCGCACCGACGGCACGGCGTTCATCGACATCTCCAACCCGGAAGCGCCCGCGTATCTGGGCAGCCTGCCGAAGACGGCCGGGTCGATCACGAACTCGTGGCGTGACGTCAAAGTTTACGCGGACCACGCGTTCGTCGTCGCCGACGGCGCGGGCCGGCACGGGATGCAGGTGTTCGATCTCACGCGGCTCCGCGACGTGCGCGACGCGCCGGTCGAGTTCGACGCCGATGCCCTGTACGACGGGATCGCGAGTTCCCACAACATCGTGATCAACGAGGAGACCGGCACCGCGTACAGCGTGGGGTCGAACGGGGGCGGCGAGACGTGCGGCGGCGGTCTCCACATGATCGACGTCCGCGAGCCCAAGGATCCCCGCTTCATCGGCTGCTTCGCCGATGACGGGACGCGATACCAGGGCCGGGGGTATACGCACGACGCGCAGTGCGTGAACTACCGGGGACCCGACGCGGAACACCTCGGCAAGGAGATCTGCTTCGGGGCCAACGAGAGCTATCTTTCGATCGCCGACGTCACCGACCCGGAGAATCCGGTCTCGCTCGCGACCCAGAACTACCCGGCCGTCGCATATGCCCACCAGGGCTGGCTCACCGAAGACCACCGGTACTTCTATCAGAACGACGAGGGCGACGAGATGGCGTCGGTCGGTGCGGCGACACAGGCCGGGACCGAGCCGGACATGCGGGGCACGCGCACGCTCGTCTGGGACGTGTCGGATCTCGACGATCCGGTGTTGGTCAACGAGCACTTCGGGGAGACGTTCACGATCGACCACAACCTCTACATCGTCGGCGATCTCATGTACCAGTCGAACTACGTGAGCGGGCTGCGCGTACTCGACATCAGCGACCGCGAGAACCCGCGCGAGGTCGGCTTCTTCGACACCGTGCCGTGGGACGAGTCGGTCGTGTTCGACGGCTCGTGGTCGAACTACCCGTTCTTCGCGAGCGGGACGATCGTCGTGTCGAGCGGCAAGGAGGGTGTGTTCTTCCTCAAGTATCGCCGTCCGGAACTGGTGCCCTGAGGCGCTCGAGACGCCCGTCCGCGGCGGCCACCCGGTCGCTGACGGCGCGGGCGCTTGCGGTCATGGCGGGAGTGGCGAGCTGGGGATGCTCGGATGGCACGGGCCCCTCCCCGGCTCCGCCGCCGCCGCCCGCGCCCCCGGAACCCGTCGCCTTCGAAATTACGGCGAACGAGGTCCTGACCGGACTCTCCCAGCCGGTCTTCCTCACCGCCCCGCCGGACGACCACAGACTGTTCGTCGTCGAGCAGACGGGCCGCATCCGCATCTCGAACGCGGACGGGCAACTCCTCGACGCCCCCTTCCTCGACCTCTCGGGCCGCGTGGGCACGGCCCCCGAAGGCGGCCTCCTCACGATGGCCTTCCACCCGCGGTACGCGGAAAACGGCCAGGTCTTCGTCTACTATACCGACACGGGAGACGACACGGTGGTCGAGCGCTACACCGTCTCGGGGGACCCCGACCGCCTCGACCCGGGCTCTGCGAAGCGGATCCTCGCGCTCACCCAGCGGCGCCGGAACCACAACGGCGGGATGCTGCAGTTCGGGCCTGACGGAATGCTGTACATCTTTCTCGGCGACGAGGGCGGGGCGGGCGATCCGTTCGGCAACGGACAGAATCCGGAGACGCTGCACGGTTCGATCCTCCGCATCGACGTGGACGGGGGCGACCCGTACGCGATCCCGGACGACAACCCCTTCGTCGGAGAAGAGGGCGCACGAGGCGAGATCTGGGCCATCGGCGTCCGGAATCCGTGGCGCTCGACCTTCGACTTCGCGGGCAACGTCCTCTACGTGGCGGACGTGGGCCAGAACGAACGCGAGGAAATCAACGCGGTGCCGGCGGGGGAGGCGGGCGTGAATTACGGCTGGAACACGATGGAGGGATCCGCCTGTTACCAGAGTTCCGCGTGCGACATGTCGGGTCTCACGCTGCCCGTCGTCGAGTACGTCCACGACGGCAACGTCTGCTCGGTGACCGGAGGATACGTGTATCGCGGGTCACAACTCCCCGAGATCGCGGGGCACTACTTCTACTCGGATTTCTGCACCGGCTTTCTGCGGAGCTTCCGCCTCGATGACGGTCGGGCGACGGACGAGAGACGCTGGAACGTGGGAAGTCTCGGGGCGGTGTCCTCCTTCGGCGTCGACGGCTCCGGAGAACTCTACGTCGTGAATCTCACCGGCTCCGTGTCCCGCCTGGAGCGCCGCCAGCCCTAGCGGCCCGGGTCGGGCCGCGGCATCCGGCGGCCGGCGTCGAGTTCTAGACTCTGAACGTCAGCCCCAACTGGAAGAGCACGAAGTCGACGTCGGAGGAGACGGGCGAGAACGAACTCCCGCCGAAGCCGTCCTCTACGATGCTCCCGGGCACGAGGTACTCCGTGCGGCCGTGCCTCCGGTATTGGGCTTCCAGCCTCAGCACTCCCGGTTTGGCGGACCGGCTGATCGGGATCGCGAGCCCGCCGCCGAAGCCGTACGCGGCGCGCACGTCATCGAAGTTCACCGTCGTCCCGTAATCGGGCGATTCGTAGAGCTCCCAGCCGCGCTCGACGGAGCTGACCGTGAAGAAGTAGCCGAGCCCGGCGAAGCCGTTCACGTAGGGCTGGACGGGGCCGTACGGCAGGCGGATCTCGGGGCCGAGGCCCACGTAACCCACGTTGTTGCGCGTGACGATATCGGTCAGGATCCGGTCCGTCACCGAGAATACGGGGACGCCAAGCGTCTCCGACCCGTAGTTCACGTAGCCGGCATCGAACCGGACCCGGAAGGCGGGGGAATCCTCGAAGCCGAGCAAAGCGGTGAGCGCCGCCCCGAAACCGTCGTTGACGAACGAACTGAATTGCCCCTGCGGCGCCATGACGGAGAAGGTGCCGCCCAGATCCCACTGCGTCCCGTTTCCGCCTGAAGACGGATCCCCGGACGGTTGGCCGTTGAAGGGTCCGCCGGGGACCTGCGCCGCCGCGCCAGCGGGCCCTATCGCCCCGAGCGCCGCCATCACCCCGAGCGCCGTCAGCGCGACGAGTCCGGCCCGGAGCCTGCTCCGATTCCGCATCCGTGTACGCATCATCTGTCCCACTCCCTCTCGCGTCGGCGCGGCGTCCGACCGGTCACCCGGCCCGGCGCCCGCTCTCCTCCGCCATCCCGTAGACGGCCGCACGCCGGAATCCGTCACAGCGTAATCTCGCCTGTAAGGTAGAGCGCCGCGCGGCCGGCGATCGTCACGCGGTCCCCGAGGTGGCGACAGACGAGAGTGCCGCCGCGAGCGCTGATCTGCCGCGCCTCGAGCGGCGCCTCGCCGCGATCCAGACGCTCGGCCCAGTAGGGCGCCAGCGTGCAGTGCGCGGAACCCGTGACCGGATCTTCCGGCACGCCGACGCTGGGCGCGAAGAAGCGGGACACGAAGTCCGCACTCACTCCCGGCGCGCTCACGATGATCCCGAGGCGATCCAGTCCGCGCAGTCGGCTGAAGTCCGGCTTCAGCTTCCGGACATCGTCCTCGGCATCCAGGAGGACCAGATAATCCCGGTCCGAGGCCAGCACATCGGCGGGCGCCGCTCCCAGTCCCTCCACAAGGGCGCGGGGGGCCTCGCGCGACACCGCCGGGCGCGCCGGAAAATCCATCACGAGGAGATCTCCCTCGCCCCTTTCCACGATGAGTTCGCCGCTTCTCGTCTCGAAACTCACGCTCTCGCGGCCGGGCGCCAGCCTCTCGAGAATGACCCAGGCGGAGGCCAGCGTCGCGTGCCCGCACAGGTCGACCTCGGACACGGGCGTGAACCAGCGGAGTCCGAACCCGCCCTCCTCGCTCCCGTCGTCCCGAACGAAGAAGGCGGTCTCCGAGAGGTTGTTCTCCGCCGCGATCTTCTGCAACACGTCGTCGTCGAGCCACGCCTCGAGCGGACAGACGGCGGCCGGATTGCCCGCGAAGGGACGGTCCGAGAAGGCGTCGAGCTGATACAGCGGGATCTTCATGCGTTCTCCGTGCGGCGTGACGTCTCGAGGCGGCTGCGCGCCCGTTCCGGTTGACAGCCCGCGGCAAAATAGCGTCGTGCGGCAGAAATCCGCGAACGGGCGGCCCACGGCGAAAGCCCCGCTGCGTTCGAGCCGCGACGCACCCCGCCGGGGTTCACCCTGCGGAGCCGTCCCGGTAGATTCGACCCGTCCGCGCGGATCGGCCGCGCGCCGAGGGATGCCGGAGGAAACGAACAAGGAAGGCGTCATATGCCGGTTGAAATCACCGGATACTGGCTCGCCAAGACCGAGCCTCATGTGTACTCGATCGACGACTTCGCCCGGGACGGCGAGACGGAATGGGACGGCGTGCGGAACTACCAGGTCCGGAACTTCATGCGCGATCGGATGAATCCGGGAGAGAAGATCCTCATCTATCATTCCAACACCCGGGTGCTCGGCGTTTACGGCGTGGCGGAAGTCGCGGGTCCGGCGCATCCTGACTCCACCCAGTTCGACCCCGACAGCCATTACTTCGACCCGAAGTCGAGCCGCGAGAATCCTCGTTGGTGGTGCCCCGATTTCCGCTACCTGGAGACCTTCGGGACCCCGGTGACCCGGCAGATGATGAAGGAAACGGTCGGCCTCGAGACTATTAATGTGATGAAACGCGGCATGCGACTCTCGGTCATGCCGGTGACGGAGGAGGAGTTCGAGATCATCCTCCGTCTGGGGCGTGGAGAATAGGGGAAACAGAGGCACGCCATGTTGTGGTTCCTGATCGTACTCGCGGCAGTCGCTTTCATCATCATCGGGATGTACAACGGTCTCGTGCGGCTGCGCGTGCGCGTGAACGGCGCCTGGGCCGACATCGACGTCCAGCTCAAGCGCCGCTGGGACCTCATCCCCAACCTCACGAAGACGGTGGAGGCGTCCGCGGGCCACGAACGTGAGACGCTCGAGGCCGTGGTCGAGGCGAGGAACCGGGCCATGGGTGCGCGGGGGCCCGCCGAGGCGGGTGCGGCGGAGGGGGCGCTCGCGGGGGCGCTCGGGAGACTCTTCGCGCTTTCGGAGGCTTATCCCCAGCTGCGGGCGGTCGAGGCGTTCACCGACCTCCAGCGCTCCCTCGACGAGATCGAGGAGGCGGTGCAGAACGCGCGACGCTACTACAACGCCGTCGTCCGGGACTACAACACGAAGACGCAGGTCTTCCCGACGAATCTGCTCGCCGGGATGTTCGGTCACACGCGCCGGGAGTTCTTCTCGCTCGACGACGAGCGGCAGCGCGAGGGACCGGGGGTGGCGTTCTCGTGAGGCGCCGGCGTCCGCGACGAACCGGAGCGGCGGTCCGAGCCGCCATGCTGGCGGGCGCCACGGCGGGCGCCCTCTGTCTTTCTCCTTCCCCGGCGGCCGCGCAGGAGCGCTCCTGGCACATCGAGAGCTTCCACGCCGACATCCGGGTGCTGGAGGACGGGTCCATCGAGGTGACCGAAACGATCCGGCCCCGCTTCGATGGAAGCTACAACGGAATCTACCGGACGATTCCGGTCGAGTACCGGATCAGCGGATTCCGCTACAGGCTGCGCCTTTCCGTGGAGGCCGTCACGGACGCGGACGGGAACCCCCTGCGCTACGAATCGAAGCGCGATGGAGACGACCTGAACACGAGGATCTGGGTGCCCGGCGCGGTCGATGCGGTCCGCACGATCCGACTCTCCTACGGCGTGACGCACGGGCTCCGCTTTTTCGAGGCGGATGAAGGAGAAGACGGCATCGTCGAGGCGTACGACGAACTCTACTGGAATGTGACGGGGACCGAATGGCCCGTCCCGATCGAGACGGCGAGCGCGACCGTGCGGCTCCCGCAGGCGGTCGGGGGCGTGCGCGCCCACGCCTTCACCGGGGGCTACGGCGCGACGGGCCGGGACGCGGTGGTCGATGTCGCGGGAACGCGTGTCGACGTGCGAACCGATCGGCCGCTCGGCTTCCGCGAGGGCCTGACCATCGGGGTCGGATGGAATGCCGGAGTCGTCCAGCGGCCCACGGCGATCGACCTCGCCGCCATGTACCTGTTCGCGAACTGGCCGCTCTTCCTGCCCTTCTTCGCCTTCGCCTTCATGTACCGGCGCTGGAACGAGCGGGGTCGTGACCCGGAGATCGGGTCGATCGAGCCACGCTACGAGCCGCCCGGCGACCTCACACCCGCCGAGGTCGGCGTCATCGTCGACAACCGGGCGGACCTGCGCGACATCACGGCGACGCTGATCGACCTCGCCGTCCGGGGGCACCTCACGATCGAGGAACGCGAGGAGCCGCACATCCCGGGGCTCGCGTCGGGAAAGGACTACGTCTTCGAGCGACGCGACATCCCGGGCGACCACTTGGCTCCGCACGAAAGCGCACTGGTGCGGGCGGTCTTCGGCGGGCGCAGGACCCGCCGGCTCTCCGACCTCAAGGACCGCTTCTACAAGGATCTGCCGGAACTGAAGTCGACGTTGCTGGCGACGCTCATCGAGCACGGCGTGTACACGGAATCGCCGACCATCGTCGCCGGAAAATATGTCGGGCTGGGGTTCCTCGTCGGAATCGTGATCTTCTTCGGCGGGCTGCTCGCCCAGGCCGTGCTCCCCCTCGCGATGGGAGCCGTGCTCGGGGCGGCCATCGCCTCCGCGTTCGTCATCGTGATTTTCGGACTCTTCATGCCGGCGCGTACGAAGAAGGGCACGGAACTGCTGCGGCAGGTGAAGGGGTTCGAGGAGTTCCTCACGCGCGTCGAATCGGACCGCTACAAGCGGAAGATCACGGGTCCGGAGATGTTCGAGAGGTGTCTTCCGTACGCCATGGCGCTGGGCGTCGCGGCACAGTGGTCGCGGGCGTTCCGGGACCTGTATCGCGAACCCCCGGACTGGTATCATGGGCACGCTCTTTCGACGTTCAACGCTCACATCCTGGTTTCGAACCTGAACAACATGTCCGCGGAGACGCACAGCGTGATGCAGTCCGCGCCGCGCAGCGCCCAGGGCTCGAGCTTCTCGGGCGGCGGGATCCCGGGGGGCGGCGGCTTCTCGGGCGGCGGCTTCGGCGGAGGTGGAGGAGGCGCATTCTGACGTGGCTACCAGCATGAAGATCTCGGTCGGCGACCGCGCGGAACCGTTCACGCTGCCCTACGAAGCCGGAGGAACGATCGATTTGGGGGACCACCTCGGCCGCGACCGGATCGTGCTCCTCTTCTTCCCGCTCGCCTTTACCTCGGTCTGCACGGCGGAGATGTGCCGGCTCCGGGATGAGTGGAGCGCCTACGCGTCGCTCGACGCCGCCGTGTTCGCAATCTCCGTCGACAGCCCGTTCGTCACCTCCCGATTCAGGGCCGAGGAGAACATCCCCTTTCCCATCCTCTCCGACTTCAACCGCACGGTTTCGCGTGACTGGGGCGTGCTGTACGAGGAGTTTCACGGGTTTCGGGGCGTCTCCAAGCGGTCGGCCTTCGTGATCGGGACGGACGGCAAGGTGGCGTACGCCTGGGTGTCGGAGGACGCGGGCGTCGAACCGGACTATGAGGAACTCCTTCAAGCGGTTGCCGACGCACCCTGAGGACTGAGACGAACAGCAGCCACGGAGACGATCCGATGTCGATACCGCTCGCGCAGCAGCAGTGCATTCCCTGTCGAGGCGGAGTCCCACCCCTGGAGGGGGAGGCCCTCGACGCGCTTGCGGACGAACTCGGGGCCGACTGGCGGGTCGTGGATGGCCACCATCTCGAGAAGGAGTACCGCTTCCCGAACTTCGTGACGGCGCTCGACTTCGTGAATCGCGTGGGCGGGATGGCGGAGGAGCAGAACCATCACCCGGACCTGTTCCTCGCGTGGGGACGGGTCGTCGTCCGGATCTGGACGCACAAGATCGACGGGCTGACGGAGAGTGATTTCGTGTTCGCGGCGAAGGCGGAAACGCTGCACCGACCGCGGGCGTGAAGCACACGACATCCCCGACGCCGACGGCCATCGAGGATCCCGGCGGCCGCGGACGACGGATCGGCGCCTACAGGGGCGACGAGCCCGGGCCGCTCGTCATCTGTATCGCCGCCCTGCACGGGAACGAGCCGGCGGGTATCGGGGCGCTGGAACGGGTACTGGGCGTTCTCTCGGCGAACCGGCTTCGGATGCGCGGGGACCTGGTGGGTCTCCTCGGCAATCTGCAGGCGCACAGGGCGGGCACGCGGTTCATCGATGAGGATCTCAACCGCGTGTGGCAGCACGACCGCGTGGACGCGTTGCTGGAGTCGCTCGGCTCCGGAGGATCGACGCGGGACGGAGACGGTGCGCCGATGGTGGGGAGCGCCGAGTTGGCGGAACAACGGGATCTGCTGGCGGCTTTCCAGTCGGAGCACCGGCGCGCGCGCGGGCCCATCCACGTACTCGACCTGCATACCACGTCATCGGAAAGCGCGCCCTTCACGACGCTCGGGGACACGCTCCAGAACCGGGCGCTCGCGCTCCGCCTTCCGGTCCCGGTGGTCCTGGGACTGGAAGAGCAGTTCGACGGGGCCATGCTTCACTACTTCGACCGCATGGGCTGGGTGAACATCGGCATCGAGGCGGGGCAGCACGAAGCCGCGTCGTCCATCGACGCGCACGAGGAGGCCGTGTGGATCCTGCTCGAGGCCCTCGGACTGATCGACGAGGAAGACACCCCGGGGAGAGGAGACCGGAGGGCTCGTCTCGCCCGCCGCGCGGAGGGTCTGCCGCGCGTGCTGGATGTCCACTATCGCCACGTGGTGTCGGAAGAGGACGAATTCCGGATGCACCCGGGGTTCAGAAACTTCGATGTCGTCGAGGCGGGGCGGGAACTCGGCGCGGATCGGAGCGGACCGGTGCGAACGGCGCTCGCGGGCCGCGTTTTCCTCCCGCTTTACCAGCGACAGGGAGACGACGGGTTCTTCATCGTCCGGCAGCGCGCTCGCGTTTGGCTGACGGTGTCCTGGATTCTGCGGACGGTCGGCGCGGATCGCGTCGCCACCTGGCTTCCGGGAGTACGGCCGCATCCCGCACGGAGCGACGCCGTCGTCCTGGCGCGGTGGGCCCGCACCCGATGGGTGACCGGGCTCCTCCATCTCCTCGGGTTCACCGCCCGGGGCGAGAGCGGCGGGGCGGTGATGGTGCGACGCCCGGAAGGGCCTGCCCGCCAGCCGGAGTCTGCGTCCGCGGGCGGTTAGCGACCCGTGGCTCGTCGCCGGCCCCGGTTCGGAACCCGCGCCGCCGCGGTCGGGCTCGCGGGCGCCGCCGCGTGGGTGGGCGCGTGCGGAACAGAGGTCACGCCGCCGGAGCCCCGAGAAAACCGCAGTCCGGCGGTAGTGGACGCCCTTCCCGACCTCGACGTGCGGCTCGGGCATCCGGCCGCCATCGACGCCGCCGCGTGGTTCCGCGATCCGGACGGCGATGCGCTGACGTTCGCCGCGCGGTCCCTCGACGCCGGCGTGGCCCGCGCGACGGCCGCCGGGAGTCGAGTGACGGTGGAAGGGGTCGGACCGGGGTCCGCGACGGTGGAGGTGACGGCTCGCGATGGCGGCGGCCTCTCGGCGGCGCAGCGATTCGAGGCGACGGTCGGAGCGGGCGTCGCGCTCTCCTTCGGCGTCGCGCAGGCGCGGGAGGGCGGCACCGCGCGGGTCGAAGTCGTGCTCGACGAGGCTGCAAGAGCGCCGCTGACCGTGCGCTATTCGCTGGGCGTCGATGATGCTCGGCTGACGGATGACGCGGATTCGGCGGACGTGCTGGATGCGGGCGAGGGCGAGGTCCAAATCCCCGCGGGAGCGACCGGGGCCGTCATCGAGATCCGGATCACCGACGACGATGAGATCGAGCCGGCCCGGGAAGTCCTCACCCTTGCACTCGACCGACCCGCGACCGGGAGCGGCTTCGTGCTCGCCCCTCCTTCGAGCGCCGCGGTGGTCATCCGGGAGGGAGTGTGCGACCGGACGGCCGCCGTGCGCGACGCCATCGTGCGCGCGCTCCGGGCCGACGACTGCACCGCGCCCGACGGCCAGGCGCTGGCCGAACTCCGCACTCTGAGGATCAGGCCGCGCGAGCCGGGCCTCGAGGCCGGAACCGGAACGGTCCTCGGCGCACTGCGCCCGGCGGACCTGAGCGCTCTCTCCGGCCTGGAATGGCTCTCGCTCCAGGACTACCGGCTGGGAGCCCTTCCCTCCGGGGCGTTCTCCGATCTCTCCAGTCTGGAAGTGCTCAATCTCGCGGGAAACCTCATCGCCGACCTGCCGCCGGGCGTGTTCGCGGGCCTCCGCAGGCTCGAATGGCTCTCCCTGGTCGACAATCGCCTGCAGGCGCTTCCGGCGGGCATATTCGGCGATCTCGCCGGCCTGTGGGAACTCTTTCTGCAGGACAACGAACTGCGCGCGCTACCCCCAGGCGCGCTCACAGGCCTGCGGAGCCTGGAACGGCTGACCCTGGGCGGGAACGAGACCGCCTTCGCCTTCCCCGTGCGACTCGCCCGAACGGACCATGAGGACCCGACGGCTCCGGGCCCCGCCACGATCGAGGCCCGGATACTGGAGGGCGCACCCTTCGATGTCCGGCTCCCGCTCCTCGCCCATGGGGGGACGCTCTCGGCCGACTCGGTCCTGGTGCGCGCCGGCACCACGGCGAGCGCCGCCGTGACGCTCACTCCCGGCAACGCCGCCGATTCCCCGGTCTCCGTCACCATCGGAACGGAAGAGGCGCTTACCGAAGCCTGCGCCGATCGTTGCGACGGTTTCGATCTCGTCGCGGGGGATCCGCTCGTCGTGTCCAACCCCGCGTCGGTCACGATGTCCGTGCCCCACGCGTATCTCACGCAGGCCGCCCAGGACCGGGAGGGCGGCGTGCCGCTGGTCGCGAACCGTCGCGCCCTCCTTCGCGTCTTCGCAACGGCCGATGAAGTCAACGGCTTCCTGCCGGGAGCCACGGCGACGTTCTTCCGCGACGGAGTGGAGACGTATCGGACCGAACTCGACCCTCCCGGGGGAGGGATCCCGCTCGCAGTCGACGAGAGCCGGCTCGAGAGGTCCTTCAACGCCGTCATACCGGGCCGCGTGCTACAGCCGGGCGTGAGCATGGTCGTGGAACTCGATCCGGACGGCGCGCTTCCCCTGACCTCCTCGAGCCGTTCCCGGTTCCCGGCCCAGGGCCGGCACGATCTCGACGTTCAGCAGATGCCCCCGCTGCGCGTGACGCTCGTTCCCGTGCAGTACCATTCGGAGGAGAACCGGGACGTGAATCCGCGCGTCGCTGCGTTCGCGAGCGAACTCGCGGCGGCGGCCATGGAGGGGGGCTCGGCCGTCGCCCGGAGCGTGCTGCGATACGCCCGCACGGTGCTGCCGGTCGGCGACCTGCAGGTGGCGCTCCGCGAACCCTACCATACGTGGGCGGACACCTCGGAGGCGGGGATCGCCGGCCTCATCGGCGAGATCGAACTGCTCCGGATGATGGAGGCGGAGGATCCCCGGGAGCACTACAACGGGATCTTCGGAGTCCCGAAACCGCTCTCGCGGCACCCCGACGCGTACTGGACCGACGGGCTCGGGATGCTGGGCGGGCGAAGCTCTCTCACGGGTTCGCACGGTGCGGACGGCCTGCTGCAGAGGACGGGTCGCCTCCGCCTCGTGTTCGCGCACGAGCTGGGGCACAACCTGGGGCGCCCGCACACCCCCTGTGACGCGCCCGTCACCGACCCCGGGACGGTGGATCCCGACTATCCGTGGCCCGACGGTCATATCGGGGTGTGGGGACACGATTTCGGGGACGACGAAAGTGGCGGTGACGGGTCGAGCTTCGGGCACCTGTTCAGTCCGGAGGGCTACCACGACCTGATGTCCTACTGTTATCCGCAGTGGATCAGCGACTACAGCTTCACGAGGATGCTGGAGTTCCGCCTCGAGGACGCCGGCCGTGGCGGGATATCGGCAGCGGATCGCGCGGCGGATCGGGGAAGCTCGCGGGGCGAGATGCTCCTGCTCTGGGGTGGCGTGAACGCCGGCGAACTGCGTCTGGAACCCGCCTTCGTGTACCCGACGACCACACGTCTTCCCTCGTCGGCGGGTCCGTACCGCCTGTCCGGCCACGACGCGGCGGGACGCATCCTGTTCTCGCTAAGCTTCGCACCGACGTCGGTCGCTCACGGGATCGGCGACGAGAACCGCGCGTTCGCCTTCGCAATCCCGTTCGACCCCGCCTGGACCGAGACGCTGGACCACATGACGCTGCTAGGCCCCGAAGGCGCCACGACCGTGGATCGCTCCCGCGGTGGACACGCGAGGCTGATCATCGACCGCAACGCGGGCCGCATCCGCGGCATCATCCGCCACTGGCCCGGCCGGCTTCCACCGGCCCTGGCGCCGGATCGCGCGGTACTGGACGTTGGCCACGGACTGCCTCGCCTCGGGACCTCTCGCTGAACTGAGCGTATCGACGCCGACTCGAGCTGTCGAAGGCGCGACGGTGGCGTCAGCGCGTCACGGTGACCCGGATCGAGTCCACGGCTGCCCCCGCCGTCGCCGTCAGGGTCGTCGTCCCGACCCCAACGGCCTGCACCTCGTGCGCGAGGCCTTCGGGGTGCGCCCATGACGACGCGAACGCGACGCTCTCGGACGCCGAGTGCCATGTCACCTCGGGTGACAACACTCCCCCGTCGGGGTCCCGCACGGTCACAGCGAGACGAGCCGCGCCACCCACGACGAGGTTGACGGACGCCGGCTCCACGGTCACCGACGCGGGGTCCGATCCCGGTTCGTTTGGGTTCGCGATGCCCGAACCGTCGCCATCGCCGCACGCAGCCATGGCGAACGCCAAGGCAAAAACCACCGACAGCCGGCTTCGGCCGCGCCGGGCGCCGGCTCGCCGGACATCAACATGGAATGGAATCTCGTTCATCTTCAGCACGCACCTCTACCGCACACGTGTCGGACGTTGCACCTGCGAACGCAACCGCGTACACCCGCCCCATCCGACTGATCCCCGATGGCCCCGACGACGGCTGGACCCCCGGCTGGCTGCGGCTCGGTTAGCTGACCGTCGCGAGGACGCGTCGGAGAGCCTCCACGTCGGATGCGTCGTTGTAGACGTTGGGCGAGACGCGCAGGGCATCTCCACGCAGCGAGGCGTAGACGCGGGCCTCCGCGAGGCGGGCATCCATTTCGGCGAGGTCGCAGCCCGCGGGGAGGCGGACGCCGAGGATGTTTCCGGTGCGCCATTCGTCGTCCTCGATCGCCCAGCCGCGGACGCGCAGTTCGTCCGCCAGCCCGGCGAGGAGGCCACGGCAGTACTCGAGGATGTTCGCCGGGCTCCATGCGAGGATGAGGTCCAGCGCTTCGATCAACATGGGGATGAGGATGAAGTTGGATGTCTGGCCAACGTCGTATCGGGCGGCCCCTTCCCTGTATTCGTCGGTGTAGTCGACGAGCCCCTGAAAGTCCTCGGAACCGCGGCGGGAGATCCACGTTTCCTCAAGCGGCGCGCCGTCGTCGAAGCGGGCACCGTAGTAACCGAACGCGGTCGAATAGGGCCCGAGGAGCCACTTGTACCCGACAGTGATCAACGCGTCCGGACGAATGTGTTCGACGTCGAACGGTACGGCGCCGATGGACTGTGAGCCGTCTATGACGAGCGCGGCGCCGACTTCGCGCGCCCGCACCCCCACCGCCTCGAGATCGATCCGGGTGCCGTCCGTCCAGTGGCAGTGAGGCAGCGCCACGACGGCGGTGTCCGGCCCGATCGCTTCCAGCAGCCGTTCGTTCCAGAGCGCGGCGGACGGGGGCGGGCCGGGGCGGTCGACGGTTCGAACGTCGCATCCGTGCGCCGCCGCCTGGCGCCGCCAGGCGTAGACGTTGCTCGGGAACTGCTCGCCGAGGACGACGACGTTCTGCCCCGGTTCGAGCGGGAGATTCCGGGCCGCGACCTCGATGCCGTAGGACGCGGAGGGTGCGAGCGCGATCCGCTCGGGCGGAGCGTTGACGAGGCGCCCGAATCGCTCCCGGGCACGACCGCAGTCCGTGAAGAACTCCTCGCTGGGGAAGGGCGTGGGCGAGCACTTGCGGCGGATTCCCTCCATCCCGGCCTCCGCGACCGAGCGCGGGAGGGGTCCGAGATAGGCGCAGTTGAGGAAGTGTGCGCCCTCTTCGAGTTGAAAGAGACGCCTCTGGCACGCAAGCGTGGACTCGACCGCGATGCTCACCCGGCTGTGCGGCTCATTGGCCTCCCGTTCGGCGTCGCGGCCGTTCAAGCTTCGTCATGAGGGAGCAGCTCCCGCTGGGGGTTCGACTTCAAGATCTTCGCCAGCGCCCTCCGATGTCAAAGAAGGCGCCGATTCGACGAGGAGCGCTCTCAGTCGGGCGCGGTCCACCTTGCCCGTCGCCGTCCGGGGGAGACGATCGAGCACCTCCCAGCGCCGGGGCACGCGCGGACCCGACAGCCGTTCGCGGCACCACGGATCGAGCCGGGCGGGGAGGTCGGGCTCTTCGCCGGCAACGACGGCGACCACGACCTGCCCCCACCGGTGATCCGGCACGCCGATGACGGCGGTTTCCCGCACGTCCGGGTGGGCGGCGAGCACGGCTTCGACGTGTGCCGGGTCGACGTTCGCTCCTCCGCTCACGATCCGGTCGCGCAGCCGCCCCGTCACCTCCAGGCGACCTTGCTCGTCGAGACGACCGAGGTCGCCCGTCGCGAACCAGGCGTCGGTGGGCCGCGCGGACTCTCCGACGTATCCCCGGAACAGCGTGTCGCCGCGCACCTCGATGTGCCCTCGGGCGGGCGCGCCGGCCGACCCTTCGCCGGCGTCGCCGGGGGGGCGGATCCGCACTTCGACGCCGGTCAGCGGGACGCCGGCCGACCGGTCGCCGGCGCGCACCTCCGCCGGAGTCGCCGTGGTGACTTGCGACCCCGCCTCGGTCAATCCGTACGTCAGCGCGATCGGCCACCCGGCGGAAAGCGCCCGCTCGGCCAGGTCCGGCGGGGTCGCCGCGCCGCCGAGCAGGACGGCGCGCAGAGAGCCCGTCGGCCGGGCGCCGGCGGCCAGCAGCCCGTGCAGCATGGCCGGCACGAGCGAGAGGTGCGTCACGGCGAGCTCGCCGAGCGCCCGGGCAACGGAGGCGGCGTCGAACCGCGGCCCCGCCAGCGCGACCGTGGCGCCCGCGGCCGCGGCCCTCAGCGGCACGGCGAGCCCTCCGACGTGCGCCCAGGCAAGCGTCGCGAGCCACCGGTCGCCCGCGCCGAATCCGAGGCGCTCGTTCGAGGCGATCGCGTTCGCGCGCAGCGACCCCCATTCGTGGGCGACGAAGCGGGGCAGGCCGTCGGTTCCGGAGGTGGGGAGGATGACGCCGGCCCCGGGGAGATCCCCCTGTACGGGAGGTGCCACTGCAGCGGGGAGATGCGCCGGAGCAGGGTCCCGCACATGCAGGGCGATCTCTCCGATCCCGGAGACCGCGAGTGCCCGCGACCTCCACCCGGGCGTCGGCCACGCCGCAGCCCTCCCCGTGAGGGCGGCGGCCGGCTGGAGCGCCGCGACGAAAGCGTCCCGCTCATGCGACGTCCACTCCGCGTGTGCGGGCGCGAGCACCCAGGCACCCCCCGGCGCGGCTTCCTGCGCGACCGCGGCCAGGGCGGCCGCGCCGGCCGGATCCAGCGGGAACTGGTGAGCGACGACGGCCCCGGCCTCCACCCCCTCGTCGTTCAGGGCGCCGGCCACCGTGTCGCTCGCGGCGCGGATCTCGGCGGCGGACCACGCCCGCTCTCGCGACACGAGCGCGAAGGACACGGCCGAGGCGGGAGTCGCGGGTTCGTTCACCACAGGCAGCCGACCGCGAACAGGAGACCCCAGGCCCCGGTCGTCCGCGCCGTGGCGGCGAGGGCGGGGTTGAGCGTCCGCGGGTCCTCGTACGTCCACACGACCCTCAGCGGAGCGATCGCGAACAGAGCCGCGCCCGACGCGAGCAGCGTCCCCGGAGGCCACCATCCCGCCATGACGCCGACCGGCGGCACCGCGGTCGCGACCGCGACGAGCAGCGAATATTGGATCCGCGTCGCGGAGGGGCCGATCCGTACCGCCAGCGTGCGCTTTCCCGCCGCGGCATCCGTCGTGATGTCGCGCAGATTGTTCACGACCAGGATCGCCGTGGCGAGCGCCCCCGCGCCGAGTCCCGCGAGCAGCGCCTCGGGCGCCCAGCGGAGGAGCTGCACGTAATACGTGCCGGCCACGGCGACGGGACCGAACAGGATCAGCACGGCCAAATCGCCCAGCCCGTGGTAGCCGTACGGCCACGGCCCACCCGTGTAGCAGACCGCCAGCAGGATCGAGCCCACGCCGATCCACACGACCGGCCATCCGCCCACGTTCACGAGATAGACGCCCACCGCAAAGGCGAGAGCGAACGATACCGCCGCCCCGAGCCGGACGGCGGCCGCGGTCAGGAGGCCTGTCTGCGTGACCCGCGGAGTGCCGAGCCGGTCGGCCGTGTCCGCGCCGCGCGCAAAGTCGGAGTAGTCGTTCGCGAAGTTCGTGCCGATCTGAATGAGCAGTGCGGCGCCGAGCGCCGCCAGAAAGGGCGCGACGGAGAAGCCGCCGTCCTTCCACGCCAACCCGCCGCCCGCGATCACGGGCCCCGCAGCGGCCGGCAGCGTGCGCAGGCGCGCGCCGGCGATCCACGCGCCCGCGCTGCCGGGCGTTACGGGCGCCAAGGGTACTGTCGGAAGTTCGGCGCGCGCTTCTCGAGGAACGCGTTCTTCCCTTCCTGGCCCTCCTCCGTCATGTAGAAGAGCATCGTCGCGTGACCCGCGAGTTCCTGGAGCCCGGCCTGCCCATCGCAGTCCGCGTTCATTGCCGCCTTCAGGCACCGGATCGCGAGCGGGCTCTTCCCCAGAATCTCGCGGGCCCAGTCGACCCCCTCCGCTTCCATCCGCGCGAGCGGCACGACCTTGTTCACGAGCCCCATCCGCTCCGCTTCCTCCGCTCCGTACTGCCGGCACAGGTACCAGATCTCGCGCGCCTTCTTCTGTCCCACCGACCGCGCCAGGTACGAGGAACCGAACCCCCCGTCGAAGCTCCCCACCTTTGGCCCCGTCTGTCCGAACACGGCGTTGTCCGCCGCGATCGTGAGATCGCACACGACATGCAGTACATGCCCGCCGCCGATCGCGTACCCGGCGACGAGCGCGATGACCGGCTTCGGCATCGAGCGGATGAGGCGCTGGAGCTCGAGGACGTTGAGGCGCGCGACGCCGTCCTTCCCCACATATCCGGCGGTCCCGCGCACGCGCTGGTCGCCACCGGAGCAGAAGGCCCACTTCCCGTCCCTCGAAGGTCCGTTGCCGGTGAGGAGGACGACGCCGATCTCCTCGTCATCTCTCGCGTCCTGAAACGCCTCGTACATCTCGAACAGCGTGTCGGGACGGAACGCGTTGCGAACCTCGGGTCGGTTGAAGGCGATGCGGGCGATCCCGTCGCTCTTGTGGTAGGTGATGTCCCGGTAGTCGCCGGCCGGCTTCCAATCGACACCGCTCTCCGGGGGGGAAAAGGTCTCTGCCATCTCGGGTTCTCCCTCAGATCTCGCGGCGCGCCGCCTCCTTCGCGCTTTCGATCGCGGCGGCGCGCTGCTGCCAGTTGTGTTCACGCTCGATGCACGCCTCCGTGAGGCGAAGGCCGCGGCCCTCCGCCTCCGGGCCCGGCGCCTTCACCGCCTCCCGCAATTCGGCGGCCGACGAGACGAGACGGTGCGGGATTCCGGCGGCGGCGGCAACCGCGCCGAGATCGACGGACTGGGGCATGACGACGTACGGGGTGAAGGGCGGATCGTGCTCGCGGATCGGCAGCATGTGGAAGATGCCGCCGCCGCGGTTCTGGATGACGACGAGGTGGAGCGAGATGCCGGGCGGGCGATCCACGAGCAGCGCCCCCACATCGTGTAGCAGCGTGAGGTCGCCGATGAGCGCCGCCGCGGGCCGTCCCGCGGCGGCCGCGGCGCCGAGTGCCGCGCTCACGTTGCCATCGATCCCGCTCGCGCCCCGCAGACCGAGCGGGCGCAGCGGTCGATCCGTCGCACGCGTGAAGGCGTCCACGTCGCGAATCGGCATCGAGTTGCCGATGAACCAGGGCGTCCCGTCGGGGAGGCTTCGCGCCATGGTGTCGGCGACAGCGCCCTCGAACCACGTCCCCGCCAGCGACGGCTCGACCGCCAGCCGCGCCGCGCGGTCCACTGCCCGCCACCGCTCGACCCAAGCCTCTTCCGCTTCCCCGGAGTCGGTCGCGGCCGCACGCTGGAGAGTCGCGACGGGATCGCCCGTTAGCGGGCGCGCGCTCGTTGCGAGATGATCCCGCCAGCGGTGCGTCGCGTCGAGCACGAACTGGGGCGCGTCCGCGTGCCGCTCCAGGTAGCGACAGACCGCCGCGGAGGTCGGCGCGCGGCCGACGCGAACGATCAGATCGGGGCGGAGCGCCGCGGCGACGTCATCGGCCCGGAGCGAGAGATCGGCGCTGCTCATCGTCCAGCGCTCCGCGCCGGAGCCGAAACGGGCGCCGGAGAGCGGATCGGCGATGAGCGGAACGCGAACCCGGCGCGCCAGCGCCAGGGCGGCGCGGCCGATCCCGCACCGCCGGTTGGGACCGCAGACGATCAGCGGTCGCCGCGCGCCTTGCAGCAGGGCGGCGAGTTCGCCACCGGCGTCCGGCGGCAGCGTTCCGGGAGCGTCGTCGGGCGTCGCGGAGCCGGGGAGGCGCGGCTCCAGACCGGGGGGCACGTCGCCCGCGACGTGGACCGGCTCGAGCGGCTTCGCGAACTGAACGTTCAGATGCACCGGTCCCGCGGGAGACCCGAGCGCCGCACGCCACGCCGCCTCGACCGCGGCTCCAAGGCGCGCGAGCCCCGCGGCCGTCGGTTCCGGAAGCGCAAGGTCAATGGATCGCCGGGGGTACTGGCCGAAGAGATCCCGCTGGTCGATCGTCTGGTTCGCATCCGTTCCCCTCAGCGCCGCCGGCCGGTCCGCCGTCAGCGCGAGGAACGGGATCTCGCTCCGGCTCGCTTCCACAACCGCCGGAAAGAGGTTGGCCGCAGCGGTGCCGGACGTAGTGACGACCGCAGCCGGCCGTCCGCTCGCCGCGCCCACGCCCAGAGCGAAGAAGCCAGCGCTCCGTTCATCCACATGGGGGTGAAGGGTGAACCGGTCGTCCGCGGCCAGCGCCTCTACGAGGGGGGCCGAGCGGGATCCGGAACCGATGCAGGCGTGCGACACTCCGCGCCGCCCGAGCCCGTCGACGAGCGCCCGCGCCCACAGTGCGTTCCGATTGGGCGCGGCCGGCGTCCGGCTCACCGCATCCGCGCGACACCGAGCGCCGCGAGCATCGTCTGCAGCTTCACCCGGGTCTCGTCCCATTCCGCCCGAGCCCGGGAGTTGCTCACGAGGCCCGCGGCAGCGTAGAGCCGAAAGAGCGGTCCCCTGGCGACGCCGCCGCGCAACGCCGGAGCGAACTCCCCGTCACCCTCTTCGTCGAACCAGCCGACCGGACCCGCGTACCAGCCGCGACTTTCCGTCTCGCGCGCCCGGATCATTTCGAGGGCGTTGGCGCGCGGGTCACCGCACACGGCTGCGGTGGGATGGAGCTTCTCCACAAGCGACAGGATATGCGTCCCGGGTCGCGTCTCCGCCTCCAGGTCCGTGCGCAGGTGCTGGATCCGCGGCAAGCGCAGGAGGGCGGGCTCCGGGATCGCTCCGATCCGGACACCGCCCTGGCGCAGCCGTTCGACGATGTCCTCGACAACGACGAGGTGTTCCTCCCGGTTCTTGCGGCTATCGATCAACTGGCGGCCGAGCCAGGCGTCCGATGCCGGATCCGAGCCGCGCGGCGTCGACCCCCCGACCGCCATCGTGCGAAAACGCCGGCCGCGCAGCGAACCGATCAACTCGGGGGCGGCACCGACGAGGAAGCGGTCGCGCGCGAACTGCATCAGGTAGAGGTGCGCTAGCGGGTTCGCCGTGCGCAGAGCGGTGAGAACCGCGGCGGAGTCCGGCGGTCTCCCGAGCGTGATGTCGATGGAGCGCGCGAGCACAACCTTTCGTACCCGGCCGGACCGGATCTCGTCAAGGATCTCGTTCACGGCGCGCTGCCATTGCCGCCGATCCACGAGTTCCTGGATCGCGGTCGCGGACGGGACGGGCCCCGGCGTCGCCCCGTGGCGCTCGAGCCTGGCCAGTTGCTCGCGTGTGCGCGTCGCGCGGCGGCGGAGTCGATCGATGGCCCGGTCGCCGGAGGTGCTGGCGTCGAAGCGGCGCGTCACCGTCAGCCACGCGCCACGTTCGTCCGCCTCGACCTCGTAGGCCGGCAGCACGAATCGGGCACCCGGGAACGCCTCCCAGAAGCCCGGCTCCCGATCCGCACGGCGCGCGGGGTCGAAGGCGAAGCCGCCGTGCATTCGCGGCCGCCGCGCCTCCCCGTCCAGGTCGAGGACCCACGGCTCAGAGAACAGCGTCGCCGCGCGCTCCCGCGTCCAGGCGATGAGATCTCCGGGCGGGGGTCCCGGGACGCCCTCCCGGCTGTCGATCTCCGCGGCGGAGCCTGCGTGCGCGATCCAGTGCGGGCCGCTCTGCCAGAAGCCGCGCACACCGACCGTCGGCGAGGCGAGCACGGCCTCGGGCTCGATGCTCGGCAAACGCAGCGTCACGCTGGCGAAATAGCCCGCCCCGCGCGCGGCCTCGACCGCCTCCTCCGCCCGCTTCTCGCGGGAGGGCCGTGCCGCCTTCACGCCGTCGCCCTCATGCCGTCGCCTTCATGCCGTCGCCCTTCGATCTCGCGCGCCGTCCTGTGCGCGATCGCGTGCAGTTCCGCCGTCTGTCGGGGCGTGGCCGCGTACCCGCCCGACAGGAGGAGCGTGAGCGGGAGCCCCTCCCCGCGCAACGTGCCGATGACCCACCGATCCCTTCGCTCCAGACCGGCGCGTGTGAGCGCGAGACGCCCGAAACGATCGCCGGCGACGACATCCACGCCGGCAAGGTAGAACACGAGGTCGGGACGCGACCGGGTCACGGCCTCGGGAAGGAATCGTCGCAGCGCCTCCTCGTATTCCTCGTCTCCCGCGCCATCGGGCAGAGCCACATCGAGATCCGATGGGGTGGGCCTGAAGGGGTAGTTCCCCGCCCCGTGCATGGAGAAGGTGAAGGTCTCGGGGTCATCGGCGAACACGGCTGCGGTGCCGTTCCCCTGGTGGACATCGAGATCCACGACGAGCGCACGGCGAATCCACCCGCCGCGCCGCAGCACCCTGACGGCGACACCCACGTCGTTCAGGACGCAGAACCCCTCTCCGTGATCCGGAAACGCATGGTGCGTCCCTCCGGCCAGATTCGCCGCCACTCCATCTTCCAGCGCCATCCACGCCGCATTGACGGTGCCCCGGACGGCGAGTCGCGACCGGCGCACGAGCGCGGGCGACCACGGGAGCCCGAGGCGTCGCTCCTCCGCGCGCCCGAGAGCGCCGTGCCGGAGCTTGTAGAGGTACTCCGGCGTGTGCACGAGCGCCAAGTCCTCCCACGCGGCCTGCTCCGGCTCGACGATGTCCTTCAGCCCGACGATCCCGTCGCGTTCGAGGATCTGCCTCAGCGCGAGGAACTTTCCCATCGGGAAGCGGTGGCCCGCGGGCAGCGGCACCGTGTACCCGGCGCTGTAGGCGACGCGGAGCCTCGACACTAGAAAAACCGGAACTGGAGTCGCAGCAGACGGCCGGGCTGCGGCAGTCCGCACTGATCGAAGACCGTCGCGTCCGCGAGGTTGTCCAGCGACAGAGAGGTCTGAAGCGTCCGGAAGGGCCCGCCGACCGCAAACTCCCGGCTCACGACGAGGTCGACGCGGGCCGTCGGGTCGAGGGCGACGTCGGCGTCGAAATCCGGATCGACGCAGTACTGGCGTCCGATCGCCTCTACTGCGGCCCGCGCCCGGAGACCCGCGGGGAGCGGACCCTCCACGTGCGCCCCCACGGCGATCGCCGGCTGGTACTCCGCACGAAGCGTGCGGCCCTCGAACCGCCGGTCCGTGACTTCCACATTCTGCCACGTCAGGTCGCCGCCAACGGAGACCCCGCCCCACCGGGCGTCGCCGAGAAGCTCGACCCCCGCCGCGTCCACGCGACGCCGGTTCTCTCGCCGGAACCTCCCGTCGCCGAGCCCCGTACGCACGATCGCGTTCGAGAAACTCTGGATAAAAAGCACGGCCTGCGCCTCGACCTCCGCCCCGAACGCCTCGACCGTCCCGGTGACGCCCCCTTCCGCCGCACGGAGGATCTCCGGCGCGAGTTCGTGGTTGGGTTCGAAGCGGCCGAGCGCACCCGAATACAGTTCCCGCAGCGACGGAAAGCGCACACGGCGGCTCGCCCCCATGTGGAAGCGAACGCGCCGTCCGATCTGCGCGGATCCTCCGACGCGCGCCCCCCAGTCGTCGATCGTCTCGCGCGCTTCGCGACCACCGGTCTCCGGTGTGCTGCCGCGATCCCAGCTCGCCCCCAGGCTGACGCGGGCGCCGGACCAGAACCCCGCGCCGGGACTCGCGAGCGGCAACTCGACCTCACCGCCGAGACTGAACAGCCGCTGACGAAAGGTGGACTCGCCACCGGGCGTGATGCGCTCCACGTGGCGGGTCTCGGCCACCGTGAGCGCCGTCCGCACGACCCCGTCGCCGAGTTCATGGTCGGACAGACCGCGGAAGGTGAGGGTGCGGTCGTCCGCGAACTCCTGCCCCGTGATGTCCTCATAGGCCAGCGTCTCGAACGCGTCGATCTGCGCGTCTCCCGCGTCGATCCCGATGCTGACCTCGAAATCTCCCGTGCCGAAGGGAGTGCGACCCCACCCGGTACCCGCCGAGACCGTGCTCACGACCCGCTTCGTTTCGGGCATCCTCCAGCGCCGCGGATTCATCGTGTGGAGTTCCGGCGGAATCCCCCTCTCCGCGCGATACCCGAAGGCGGAGGTGGACACCCACGCGCCCCCTTCGGATTCGGCCCGGCCCGTGAAGAAGGCGCTCGCGTGATCGAGATCGCTGTTCAGGCGCCGGTTCGGGTCGGCCGCGGCCGGCTGCACGACACCGCCGGGAAGGGGCACGCCGTCGCGCGTCCGGTAGGCGCCGCCCGCCTGCACGGAGACGCCGCCCTCCCCCGAGCTCCACGTGCGTCCGAGGCGCACGCCGCCGAACGCCGCGCCGGTCGCGTCCATCCCGCCCTGCATCCCGTTGAGCCGCCGATCCGCTTCCACGCTCCCGTGTCCGATCTCGATCGAGACCACGCCGCCGAGAACGTTGGGACCATGGAGGACCGAGGAGATGCCCCGGAAGAGCTGGATCTCGCGCGCCGCATCGACCGGAATGAGCGAGAGGTCGGTGCGCGCGTCCCAGCCGAGGGTCAGCGGCACGCCGTCGACGAGCACGGCGAACTGGCGCGACTCGGTTCCTCGCAGCGTCGGCTGGGCTTCGCCGCGCGAGTTCTCGCGCACCTGAAGGAAGGGAATCTCGCGCAGCGCCTCCTCGAGCAGGGGGACGGCGGCCACGCGCGGCGACTGAAGGCTGAGGCGCACGGCGCTCGCGCCCGAGACGCTGGCGACGGGCCGCAGCGCCTCGATTCGGAGTTCGCGGAGCCGGAAGGAGACGGTATCCCGGGACACGGTGTCCGGCACCTGCCCGGCCACGCTCTCCGCCCCCGGGAAAAAAGCGAGCGCGGCGAGAAGCGGCCACGCGCCACGCGCGGCGATGCGCCTGCCGACCTTCCGTTCCATCCTCCGCGTCATGCGCTCCCGCTTGCCGAATCCACCGTCTCTCCCGAAACACTACGCCGCGCCTGGCCGCGCAGGTTGCGATCCTTCAGGAAAGACGCGCAGAGAGCGAGAAGCGCTGCCAGCGCGGCCAGCGTGCCCACGACGTCGCCGAAGCGCACGTACACGGTCAAGCCGTCCGTCGTCGACACGTCCGCCACGAAGGATGCCGGTTCAAAGAGCGCGGTGCGGTGCGACACCCGCCCCAGCGGATCCACGACCTTGGAGATCCCCGTGTTCCCGGAGCGCGCCGCCCCCATCCGCGTCTCGATGGAACGCATGACGAGGTGCGCCGGGTGCTGCCAGAGCGCGCTCGAACGGCTCCACCACGCGTCGCGCCCGTACCAGGAGTCGTTCGTGATGTTGACGAGGAAGTCCGCGCCGCTCCGGCGGAAGTGCCGCGCGAGCGGGGAGAAGATCGATTCGTAACAGATCATCGCCCCGTAGGCCGCCGTTCCCTGTCCGGTCGAGATCTCGACCGGCGGCTGCCAGTCCCCGACGCCCAGTCTACCCGTGTAGGGGATGCCACTCAGCCATTGCGGCGGGATGAAGGGTACCCGCTCGACCATCGGCACGACGAACCGCTTGTCGTATCGGTTGACGAGACCGTCCCCGGGACGGAAGTGGTAAGCCGAGTTGAACGGCTGGTATTCCTCGGGGCCGACGTCGTCGCCCCCGCGAGCACCTACGAGCACCTCCGCCTCCAGCGCGGCGCCGAGCCGCTCCGCCCACCGGTGGGCTTCCGGCCAGCCGCGATGGGGATAGGACGGCAGCGGGTCCAGCACGGTGGACGTCAGCATCGTCTCGGGAAAAACCACGAGGTCCATGCTCTCCCGGCCCACCCACGGTGAAGTCAGCGTCTCGGTCGAGCGCAGGGCGCTATCGGTGGAAGCGACGGGATCGAGATCCCTCAGGTGCTGCGGGACGTTGGGCTGGACGACGCCCACCCGGGCCGCGGTGCGGACCTCGATCGTCTGCCAGCGAGCCACCGAGTACGCAATGGGGACCGCGAACACGAGCAGGAATCCGACCGCCGGCCGCCGCAGCGCGCGCCAGCCACCGGTCCGATACGCGAGGAACCCCGACGCGACGAGCGCGTTCGCGAGCGCGAGCCAGAAGGAGAGACCGCGGGAGCCCACGAGATCGGCCGCGCCCACCAGGATGGGATAGGCCGAGAGTGTGTCTCCAAACTGCATCCAGGGGAACGAGACGTCGAGCAGATGGGCGCGCAGCACTTCTCCGGCCGTCCAGAAAACGGGAAAGACGAGTTGGACAGGCCACCTCAGCCGGCTCCGCACGAGGTGTATCCCTCCCGCCACCCACGACATAAAAAACGACAGGATCAGAATCGGCGCGACGAACGCAAACAGCGCCCACCACGTGTAGAAGATGAGCGCCACGAGGAGCCAGTACAGGACGAGCGTGTAGTAGACGAGCCCGAAGAGGAATCCTCCCTTCCGGGCCTGCTTTCGGCCCTCCGCCGTCGCCGGGAGTCCATCGAGCCAGACGATGAAGGGGACGAGCGCGACAAAGGACGTCACGAGAAGATGGAAGGGCGGGTGGGCCAGCCCCATCAACACCCCGCCGAGGAGGAGGGGACCGGCCCGCTCGGGGACAATCCGCGCGCGCCAGTTCAATCCGTGCCCTCCGGCGCCGCGTCCAGTGCCGCGTCCAGCGCCTCGCCCACGACCCTGAGCGTTTCCGCCACGTCCGCGTCCGTGTGCGCGGTGGAGAGGAAACCCGCCTCGAAGGCGGAAGGGGCGAAGAAGACGCCCCGCTCGAAGCAGGCCCGGTAGTAGCGGGCGAAGAAGCCCGTGTCCGCGCGCCGCGCGCCATCGAAATCGAACACGGGACCCCGCGTGAAGAAGACGCCCCACATCGAGCCCAGCGCGGTCCCGCAGGCCGGGATGCCACGGGCGCTCGCCGCCGCCAGGATGCCGTCCACGAGCGTCGCGGCGCGGCGCTCCAGACCGGCGAAGGGGTCGGTCCGCTCGAGTTCGTCGAGTTGGGCGATGCCCGCGGCCATGCCGAGCGGGTTCCCCGACAGCGTCCCCGCCTGGTACACCTCCCCTTCCGGAGCCATCCGCCGCATCAGCTCGCGCGGGCCCGCGTATGCCGCGACCGGCAGCCCCGCGCCGAGGACCTTTCCGAGCGTGACAAGATCGGCCGCGACTCCGTAGCGCTCCTGGGCGCCACCCCGCGCGACCCGGAACCCGGTCATCACCTCGTCGAAGATGAGGAGCGTTCCGGTGCGGTCGCAGCTCTCGCGGAGACCCTCCAGAAAGCCCTCGCCCGGCGGGATGAGGCCTGCGTTGCCCGCCACCGGCTCGACGATGACGGCCGCCAGCCGCGCCCCGTGTTCCGCGAACACCGCCGCCACCGCCCCGAGGTCGTTGTAGGGCACCGTCAGCGTCAGGCCGGAGGTCGCCGCCGGCACGCCCGGCGAATCGGGGAGCGACAGCGTGGCGACGCCCGATCCGGCGACGACGAGAAAGGCGTCGGCATGGCCGTGATAGCAGCCCTCGAACTTCAGGATCAGGTCACGGCCGGTCGCGGCGCGGGCGAGCCGCACGGCGGACATCGTGGCCTCGGTCCCGCTGTTCACGAAGCGCACCATCTCCACGCCGGGCACCCAGGCGGCGACGCGTTCCGCGAGCTCGACCTCGCGTGCCTGGCAGGCCCCGAAGCTCATGCCGTCGCGGGCCGCGCGCGCCACGGCCTCCACGACGGGCGGCGCGGCGTGGCCGAGGATGAGCGGACCCCAGGAGAGGACGTAGTCGAGATAGCCGCGCCCAGCCTCGTCGAAGATCCTCGCGCGCTCGCCGCGGGCGGCGAACAGCGGCTCCATCCCGACGGCACGGAACGCCCGCACGGGCGAACTCACGCCGCCCGGCATCACGTTTCGCGCCCGCCGAATCCAATCGGACCCGACGGACGGCTGCCGAGGCCCGCCGCTCACCGGCCCCAGGCGCTGTCGAGGCCCAGGACGGGGAGCCCCCGCCCCGGCTGCGGGGTCGGAGATGGCGCCACCCTTCCGGGCTCGGACGCCTCCAGCACGACTTCCCGTACGCGCCCCGCGAGATCGAAGTCGGCGGCCCGCCGGATCTCGACCCGCACCAGCGAGCCGGGGGCGAGGCCGTTTCCACCCACGAGCACGGTCACTCCGTCCACGTCGTCCGCCTGGCTCTCGATCCGGCCGAGGTGCGCCGCGCCCGGAGGGTTCTCGTAGAGGAGTTCCAGCGTCGGCTCGTCCGGGGCCGCGGCCGCATCCACGACGGCGACGCGTTCGCGGCCGATCTCCGCCGCGAGCCGCTCGCGGCTCACGGCGCGCTGAACCTCGAGCACCTCCTCGAGGCGGTCCCGCGCCAGGTCCGCCGGTACGAAGCTCTCCTCCATGGCAGCCGCGCGTGTCCCTACCTGCGGCGAGAACGCGAAGGCTCCGAGCCGGTCGAACGGCACCTCATCGAGAAAATCCACGAGCTCGCGGAACTCCGCGTCCGTCTCGCCCGGGAACCCGACGAGCACCGTCGTCCTCAGCGTGAGTTCGGGGATCGTCTCCCGCAGCCAGGCGACCTTCGATCGCAGCGTCGCAGCCCGCTCCGGCCGGCGCATGCGATGGAGCACGGTGTCGCTCGCGTGCTGGATCGGCATGTCGATGTACGAGAGGAGCCGCGGCTCGGACGCCATCAATTCGACGAGCGGTTCGCGCAGGCCCGCGGAGTAGATGTACAGGAGACGGAACCAGGGGATCGATGTCTCGCGCAGCAGCGCCTCCACGAGCGTCGCGATGTCCGTCCCGTCCCGTTGCTCCCGGCCCCAGTGCGCAAGGTCCTGCGCGACCAGGTTCACCTCCACGGCGCCCTGCGCCTCGAGGCGCTGCGCCTCTGCGACGAGACGCTCCAGTTCGAAGGAGCGGTGCTTCCCCCGCCAGAGAGGGATCGCGCAGAAGGCGCACGTGTGGCTGCATCCCTCGCTCACCTTCAGGTAGCGTACATGGCGCGCCCCGACGGGAATCCGCTCTCCGGGGTGCGCCCCGCCGGCCGGCGCCGGTCCCTGAAGGAGTCCGCGCTCGCGCAGCTCCGGCACGAGGCGGTCGAGGTCTCGCAGCCCGAGAAGGAGGTCGACCTCCGGCAGCGCCTCCGCCATTTCCTCCCGATACCGCTCCACCATGCACCCGACCGCCACGACGCTGTGGCACGCCCCTTCGCGCTTCAGCCGTTCCGCCTCGAGGATCGTCTCGATCGACTCTTCCTTCGCGGCGTCGATGAACCCGCACGTGTTGACGAGGATGACCTCCGCTTCGTCCATATCGGTGAGCTCGGCTCCGTGGCCGACGAGTTCGGCGAGCATGCGCTCGGAGTCGACGGTGTTCTTGTCGCAACCGAGGCTGATGAGCCCTAGTCGCATCGAACGTCGTCGGGAAAGACCGGCACCCCCTGCGGGGGCGCGTACTCGAAGACGCCGGGGTCGATCCGGGCCTGCGGTTCGAGGGGGGTCAGCGTCACCGTGCGGAGGGTCTGGTTCTCCTCGCGAATGCGAAAGCGGCGCACGTAGCGGTCGGACACGCCGATCCACAGGCGGATCTCCACGTATCTCGCCGGGAGTTCCCGCGGCGTGAGCGACACGATCCGCGTCTCGACGCCGGCGATCTCCCCGGTTCCTTCATCGACCGCGTCGTAGGCCGTCCGCGCCTGGGAAAGCAGACGCCCGAGGATATCGACGGTGCCGATTTCCACACCCTCCTCGAGGGGGGAGACCATGACCTGATCGTGGAGCGAGGGTTCGTAGAGCCAGAGACAGGACCCGTCAGCCACGTAGATGTCGCCGGCCGGTTCGTCGAAATCCATCCGGAACCGGTTGCGTCCCGCCTGATACCAGGTGCCGCGGCCCTCGCGGGTGCGGCCGAGAAGCGGGTTCTCGATGCGCTGGGCGAAGGCGGCCTTGAGCCGGTCGAGCGAAGCGTAGGCCGCATTCGCAAGGGCGAGGAGCGAGTCCACGCCCACCTGGCCAGACTCGTCGTCCACCGATCCAGCGTCGTCGTCCGCCGGCCCGGGTTCGTCATCCACGTCCACCGGCCCTGTTCCCTCCGGATCGGGAACCTGCGGGGCCTGAACGGGAGCGTCGTCACTCGGCGCCGCGCCGTCGGCCTCGTCCAACTCCTCGACCCGGGACTCGCTCTGCCCGGCCGCGGCATCCCCCGTGGTCACCGATGGTGCCGGGGCGTCGCGAGGGCCGAACTCCGCCTCGATGCGGGCACGAGCCTCCGCGACCTCCGCGGAATCCGCATCGGAGCACGCCGGCGTGAACGCACTCACGAGGAATCCGGCCGCGAGGAGGCCGACGACCCCCGGACGGCGCGGCTGCGGAAGGAAGGGCCTCATGGTTCGTCGACGTTCCCGGCGTCCAGATCGGCAAGCGTCGCGAGCACCTCGCGCGGCCTGGATCCCTCCGCGGGTCCCACGATCCCCGCCGCGTGCAGCTGGTCGATGATGCGCGCCGCGCGCCCGTACCCGATCTTGAGTCGGCGCTGAAGCAGGCTTGTCGAACCCGCGGCGTGCGAGATCACGATCTCGGCGGCCTGGCGGAACAACGGGTCGCGGTCCTCCGCACCCTCGTCGGAGACGCCCGACCCACCTTCTTCCTCCTCCAGTTCCTTCAGCAGGTCGAGGATGTCGCGCTCCGAAGCGGCCTCTTCCTCGGCCCTCTCGGCCTCCGCACGCGCCTTCGCCTGCTCCCGATACCAGTCGAGGAGGCGTTCCGTCTCCTCGGAGGAGATGTAGGCGCCCTGGATGCGGACGGGATCGGATTCGCCCGGCGGCAGGAAAAGCATGTCCCCGTTCCCGAGCAGGGACTCGGCGCCGTTCTGGTCGAGGATCGTCCG
Organism: Gemmatimonadota bacterium; assembly: GCA_022826685.1. Classification (GTDB taxonomy): domain Bacteria; phylum Gemmatimonadota; class Gemmatimonadetes; order Palauibacterales; family Palauibacteraceae; genus Palauibacter. Next base: position 41,438 of record JAJDUL010000051.1, read on the forward strand.
GCTGTCGATCTTCGACGCAACCCGGAACGCGATCCGGCTCGGGATGTTCGCCTTGATGAGGCCGGTGAGGACGTTGACCGAGGGGCGCTGCGTCGCGAGCACGAGGTGGATTCCGACCGCCCGGGCCTTCTGGGCCAGCATGGCGAGCGGCGTCTCGACCTCGGACTGTACCGTCATCATGAGGTCCGCCAGTTCGTCGATGATGAGGACGATGTAGGGGAGCGGACCCTCGTCGTAGAGCGCCGGCTCATCCATGACGCCGCGCTTCGGAAGGAAGACCTCGCGCCCGCGCGCGATCCGGCCGTTGAACTCCGCGACATTCCGGCATCCGTTCGCCGAGAGCAGTCCGAAACGGCGCTTCATCTCGTAGACCGACCATTTCAGGACGGACGCGGCCTCTTCGTTGTCCGTGATGACGGGGTGACGGAGGTGCGGGAGGTCTCCGTAGACGGACAACTCCACCATCTTCGGATCCACCATCAGGAGGCGGAGTTCGGCAGGCGTGTACCGGCACACCAGACTCGTGATGAGCGCGTTGATGCACACCGACTTCCCGGACCCGGTCTGGCCCGCGATGAGGAGGTGCGGCATCCGGGTCAGGTCCGCGCACGTCGGCTTGCCGGAAAGGTCGCGGCCGAGCGCGAGCGGAAGCGCCTGGCGTCCCCGGCGATAGGACGGGCTTTCGAGGATCTCGCGCACGAGCACGATCTCCGACGCGGGGTTCGGCACCTCGACGCCGACGGCGCCCTTGCCCGGAATCGGCGCCACGATCCGAACGGACGGCGCCTTGAGGGCGAGCGCGATGTCATCCGCGCGGGCGGAGATCTGCCCCACCTTCACGCCCGGCGCCGGGACGACCTCGAACTGCGTCACGACCGGGCCCGTGGTCCAGCCGCCGATTTCGCCGGCCACGCGGAAGGTGGCGAGCTTCTCGATGAGGATCTCGCCGAGGCGGTCGAGATCGCGCACGCCGAGGCCGCTGCCCTGCCCCACCGGCGCGTCGAACAGTTGAATCGGCGGGACATCCGAGGAGCCGGGATCGCCGGCTTCCTTCAGTTCCGGGACGGGAGGCGTCTCCTCCTCCGGTGCCGGGTCCGGCTCGGGCGGCGCGCTCGCCGGTTTCGCGGGCTTCCGTTTCTTCGCGGCACGGCCCCGTCCGGTCGCCGCCTTCACCTTCGTTTCGCTCGGCGGATCGGGCTTTGCGGGCGACCGGGGAGCACGAGAGGGCCGCGCGCGGCCGGCGAAGGAGCGGCCGAGCCCGAGGACCGCGCCGCCGGCGGCCACGACTCCGCGGCCGAGCGAGCGCCCTCCCGCCGTCACGGCGCCCGTCAGCGACCACCTCATGGTGACGAAGAGCGTGAGCACGAGGACGCCCGCGGCGAGGAGCACCCCTCCGAGGCGACCGAACACCTGCGCGAGGCCGTCCCCGGCGGTCGCACCCAGCCAGCCGATATCGCCCTCGCTCCCGGGTCCCGGCCCCGCGATGAGCCAGTACAGCGACGGGAGGACCGCAAGCAGCACGACCGAGAGGATGGACCAGCGGAGGGCCAGGGTCGGATCGCCCCATCCGAGGAAATGCAGGCCCCACATGAACGCCGGGACCGCGACGAGCGGCGAAAGGACTCCGACGGCCCTCTCGAGGTTGTCGTGAAGCAGTTCCCCGGCCGGCCCGATCCAGTTGCCCCCCCCGGCGATCAGGGGAGACAGCAGCGCGAACGCCACCAGGAGGCCGAGCAAGATCAGCGCGACGCCGAGCACCTCGCGCCGTTGCCGTTCATCCACCATCACGCATCCTCCCCGCCCCGACTGCCAACGAGGGCGCCGTCTCGCCAGACCGGCACGATCTCGAGATCATCCAGCCGCTCTACAAGATGACCCGTGCACCACGCGTCGTCCATGCTCATGCGCCCCCACCGCCCGGCGCACACGATCGCGCTCACGGGCGACCGCCGCTCACGAGCGGGTCAGGAACCGCTCGACGAACCCCGTGTCGATGCTCCCCGAGACGAAGTCGGGATGGGCGAGCACCTTGCGGAGGAAGGGAACCGTCGTGTGAACGCCTTCGAGGATGAACTCCTCGAGCGCATGGTAGGCGCGGGTCCGGGCCTCTTCGCGCGTCCGGCCCCAAACGATGAGTTTCGCGAGCAGCGAGTCGTAGAAGGGAGGAACGACATAGCCGCCGTAGATGTGCGTGTCCACGCGCACGCCGGGCCCCCCCGGCGCGTGAAACGCCGTGACCGTGCCGGGCGAGGGACGGAACCCCTGTTCGGGATCCTCCGCATTGATTCGGCACTCGATCGCGTGCCCGTGGAACTCGATGGACCGGGGGATGGTCAGCTTCTCCCCCGCCGCGATCCGGATCTGTTCCTTGATGAGGTCGACCGAAGTCACGAGTTCGGTTACAGGGTGCTCGACCTGGATCCGCGTGTTCATCTCCATGAAATAGAACTGGTCGTCCGGCGCGAGCAGAAACTCCACCGTCCCGGTGCTCTGGTATCCGATGGCTTTCGCCCCCAGGATCGCCGCCTCTCCCATTGCCTCGCGAAGCTCCGGCGTGACGGCCGGACTCGGCGCTTCCTCGACAAGCTTCTGGTGCCGCCGCTGGCTCGAGCAGTCGCGTTCCCCGAGGTGCATCACGCGCCCGTGACGGTCGCCGACGACCTGGATCTCCACGTGACGGGGCCGCTCGATGAGTTTCTCCAGATACACGGTCGGATCGCCGAAGTTGGCCTCGGCCTCGTTTCGCGCCATGGCGAAGAGGTTCTGGAACTCCGCTTCCTCGAAGGCGGCTCGCATGCCCTTCCCTCCACCGCCGGCGGCCGCCTTGATCATGACGGGGAACCCGATGCGGCGGGCTTCCTCCAGGGCCTCGTTCTCATCGTCGAGAGGCTCCGGCGATCCCGGGACGACGGGAACGCCAGCGGCGATCATCGTCTTTCGCGCCTCCGCCTTGTCCCCCATGCGACGGATCTGTTCGGGCGTGGGCCCGATGAACACGAGACCGCTCCGTCCGCAGATCTCCGCGAACTCGGCGTTCTCCGCCAGGAAGCCGTAGCCGGGGTGGATGGCGTCGGCGCCCGTGATCTCGGCCGCGGCGAGGATCTGCGGGACGTTCAGATAGCTCTCGCGCCCCACCGGCGGACCGATGCAGATGTCCTCGTCGGAAAAGCGGACATGGAGCGAGTCGTGGTCGGCCTCCGAATATACGGCGACCGTCCGGATATCGAGTTCACGGCACGCGCGCAGGATGCGGAGCGCGATCTCGCCGCGGTTGGCGATCAGGATCTTGCGGAACATGGGCCCGGCCGCGGCTCAGTCGGGCTCGATGCGGAAGAGGAGCGCGCCGTACTCCACCGGCTCCGCGTTCTCGACCGCGATCTCCCGCACGACGCCCGCGACGTCCGACTGCAGCTCGTTCATGAGCTTCATCGCTTCGAGGATGCAGAGCGTCTGGCCGGCCTCCACCCGGTCCCCCACGGATACGAAGGGATCGGCGTCGGCCGCCGGCGCCCGATAGAAGGTGCCGACCATGGGAGAGAGCACCTCGAACAGCCCGGACGCGGGCGCCGCCTCGGCCGGTGGCGAGTCGGGCGCCGCGGCCGGCGTCTGCGCGACCTCCACGCTACCGACCGCCGCCGCGGGCACGGCCGCAGCGGGCACGGCCGCCGCAGGCGCCACGCGCGGAGATTTCCTGATCCTGACACGGGTCGGGTCTCCCGTGTCCGAACCCACAAGCTCGATGTCGAGGCCGTCCACACCCGAGTCCTCGACCAACTCGATGAGTCCCTTCAGCCAATCCAGGTCCATGGTCAGGTCACCCGCGTGATGTACTTGTTTTCCGTCCTGTCGACGCGCACCACGTCGCCGGTCTCGAGGAAAAGCGGCACCTGGATCATGGCGCCGGCCGCCAGCCGGGCCGGCTTCGTTCCGCCCTGGGCCGTGTCCCCCCGCACCCCGGGGTCCGTCTCGACGATCTCCAACTCGACGAACTGCGGCAGTTCGATCGCGAGCACGACGCCGTCACGGTTGAGGCTCTGACACTCCATGTTCTCCTCCAGATACTGGAGCTGGTCCTCTCCGATCTGGTCTCCCGACATCGGAATCTGTTCGAAGGTTTCCATGTTCATGAAGTAGTAGAGGTGACCGTCCGTGTACGTGTACTGTACGGGTCGCCGTTCCAGACGCACTTCCCTGACCTTCTCGCCGGCGCGGAAGGTCTTGTCGATCACTCCTCCCTCCATCACGTCCTTGAGTTTCGTGCGGACGAAGGCTCCGCCCTTTCCCGGCTTGACGTGCTGGAAGTAGGTGATCGAGTAGAGGGTGCCGTTGAGTTCGATCACCATCCCCCGACGAAAATCCGAAGTATCTGCCATGGTATCTGCCAGGTATCCTGCTAGAGCCGGACGAGGGTGCGTGGAAGGCGGGTCAGCGTGCGGGCACCGGCCTCCCCGATCCGCACATCGTCCTCGATGCGCACGCCGCCGCGTCCGGGAAGATACAAGCCCGGTTCCACTGTCACCACGTTCCCCCGCTCGAGGACTTCATCGGAGCGGGACGAGAGGCTTGGGCCCTCGTGCACGTCGAGTCCGATCCCGTGTCCCGTGCTGTGACCGAAGAAGCCGTCCATGTCGTGGCGTGCGAACGACTCCCGCACGGCCTCGTCCACCTCCCGGCACGCGACCCCGCCGCCGATCAGCTCGCGCGCTTTCGTCTGAGCTTCGAGCACCTGCTCGTGAAGCGTCGCCTGCCAGGGCTCGGGCGTCCCCCGCACGAAAGTGCGCGTGAGATCGCTGCAGTAGCCGTCCACGCGGGCGCCGAAGTCGATGAGGAGGAGATCCCCGGGCTCGACGCGTCGGTCCGTGGGTGTCGCGTGGGGAAGCGCGGAGCGTTCTCCCGCAGCGACGATCGGGTCGAACGGGAGCGGATCCGAGCCTCCGCGGCGGAGCTCCATCTCGAGCGCGGTCGCGATCTCGCGTTCGGTCGGAGAGGCGGACCAATCCATGGTCGACAGCAACCGGTTGAACGCACCTTCCGCCACCGCAATCGCCCGTTCGATGGCATCGACTTCGTCGGCTGTCTTCACCTGCCGCAACGTCCGGATGAGGTTGCGGAGCGGGACGAAGGCGATATCGGGGAGCATGCCGCGGAGAGACTCGTAGTCGGCGACCGTGAGCCCCTCGGCCTCGAACGCGATGGGGCCCGCGGCGTCCGCCGCCACTTCGGCGACGCCGCGGATCCACCCCTCGCGGCTGATGTGGGTGCGGATCGAATCCGCCACCTCGATGTCGACCTGCTCCTCGTAGCGAAAGTCCGTGACGAGCACCGGCGGACTCTCGAGGGGGATCCACAGAGCCCCGGCGGAGCCCGTGAACCCGCTGAGGTAACGGACGCTGGATCGGGCGGTCACGAGGACCGATCGGCGATCGGCGGCCCTCGTCGTCGCTTCAAGCCGCAGACGCCGGGCACCCGGCGGCGTCACTCCGCTTCCGCTCCGGCGCTCCCGCGGAGATGCTGGATGAGCGCCTCGAGCCCGAACAGGTAGCTGGAGACCCGGAATCCGGTGATGACGCCGATCGCGAGGTCGGAGAGGAGCGACGTGTGCCGGAACGGCTCGCGAGCGAACACGTTGGACAGGTGGACCTCGACGAAGGGACGGCCGGAGCCGGCGAGGGCGTCGCGAAGCGCCACGCTCGTGTGGGTCAGGGCGGCGGCGTTGACGAGCCACGCATCCACCGCGCCGGTGTTCGCCTGCACCCAGTCCACGATCTCGCCTTCGTCGTTGGATTGGAGAAACACGAGCGAGGCGCCGCCCGCGTCCGCGCGCTCGCGAAGGAGCGACTCGATCTCCGCCAGTGTACGCGTTCCGTAGTGGTGAGGCTCGCGGCGCCCCAGGAGATTGAGGTTCGGTCCGTTCAACACGCCGATGCGGATGGGTTCGCGCACCCGCTCAGTCCGATCCCGCGGGAGCTTCGCCGTCGAGGATTCGGCGAAGCTGCTCGCCGATCGACTCCGGGACTTCCGTGTCCGGTGCCTCCGGCGCGGGCTGAACCTCCCGAGGCTCCCTTGCGTCCTCCGCGCGGCGACGCATCTCGGCGATCGCGGCCATGAGGCCGGCGTCGTCCGGGTTGCGGGAGAGCATCTGCTCGTACACCGCGATGGCGCGGTCGAAGAGACCCTGGCTCGCGTACAGTCCGGCGAGCGTCGAGGTCTCGATGCCCTTCGTCGGGACGGCTGCGGGGCCCGTCGCGTCGCCTTTCGGCGCGGGACGCGCATCGGCTTCATCGTTCCGCCACGTCTCCTCGAGTGCCTCCAGCCAGTCGTCGGTCGAGGCGGCGCCCGAGGAACCGTCCGCCTTCGTCTCGACGCGCTCGACGCCCAGCGCGATGCAGGCGAGCGGGTTCGCCGGATCGAGCGTGAGGATGTGCTCGAACTCGATCCGCGCGGCCTCCTCGTCACCGAGTTCGAGCAGCACGCGGGCGTGGAGCAGGCGCGCGTCCAGATAGTACGGGTGTTCCCTCAGGCCATCCCGGATCACGCTCAGGGCGCGTTCGCGCTCCCCCGCTTGCCGGTAGAGATCGGCGAGGCGCGCGAACGTGTGGGTCCGCGGCTCCGATTCTCCGCGGCGCGTGAGTTGTTCGATCTCCACGGTCTGGTCGTCGGCGGCCACAGGCTTCGCAGGGAGAAAAGCGGCAGGTTCGGGCCTTCCGACCCAGTCCCCGGCAACATACCGATCGATTTTTTTGATTGTCAACGAACGTCGCCGAAATGCGGTGGGGCTCCCGTCTTTCGTTGCCCGGAACGCCGGGCCGGCATACGTTTTCGAGCGATCACGGGACCGGCACGTTCGGTCCCGTTTCCGGCCCAGGCGCGGCCGCGTTCGGGCGACTCGATTCAAGACGACAAGGTGGGTTCGGCGTCTCATGTTCATGCGGAAGATGCGCGGCAGCGCGAGCCTCGTGATGGGCATCATGGCCGCGGCCTTCGTGGGCTGGCTGGTGTTCGACGGTATCAACGCGATGCAGGGGGGGAACCTCGGCGGGCAGATCAACCCCGTCGTGGGGCAGGTGGGAGGACAGGACATCCGCTACAACGAGTGGAACATCTTCCTCCAGAACCAGCTCGCGGTGAGCCGCGCGGCCGATCGCAGCATGACGGATGAGGACGTACGCGTCGTGACCGAACGGGCCTGGGAGAGCCTGATCAGCGCGACGCTGATTCAGGCGGAACTTGACCGGCTCGGGGTCAGCGTCTCCGACGCGGAGGTGCGGCAGGCATTCTTTACGCAGCCGCCGCAGGAGATGTTGAGCTATCCCGGGTTCCAGACGGACGGGCAGTTCGACATCGACAAGTACCGTCGGTTCTTCACGGACCCCGCGACGGATGAGACGCAACTGTTGCAGATCGAGGGTTACTACCGCTCCATCCTTCCGCGCGCGAAGCTGCAGACGCTCGTCCAGAGCGGCATCTACGTGTCCGAAGAGGAAGCGTGGCGATTCTATCGGGACACGAACGAGCGGGCCCGCGTCCGCTTCGTGCGGGTCGACCCGGCCCTGACCGTGGAGGACTCCGAGGTTTCCGTTTCGGAGGACGAAGTCCGGCAGGTCTATGACGAACGCGTGGATGAGCTCATCCGACCCGCCAGCGCCCGCGTGAACATGGTCAGCATCTCGCTCCGACCCTCCGTCGCCGACTCGCTCGCCGCCCGCGAACGGGCCGCCGCCCTCGCGGAGCGCGTGCGGGGGGGCGAGGATTTCGCCGAGGTGGCGATGGCGGAGTCCGCGGATTCGATCTCCGGCGTCGATGGCGGTTTCATGGGCAAACGTCCGACGAGCGCCTTCGACCCGCGACTCGTCGAGGCCGCCGCGGACGCTCCGCTGGGAGAGGCCACGGATCCGGTCGAGACGCCGTTCGGGCTGCACGTCCTGCAGGTCGACGAGCGCACCGCGGACTCCCTGGCGCTACGCCAGATCTACGTTCCGTTCGAGATTTCCGGCGCTACCGAAGACTCGGTGTTCACGCTCCTCGACGACCTCGAGGATCTTGCGCTGCGCACGGATCTCCTGACCGCCGGCGACTCCCTTGGAGTGACGATCCGCACCGATGTGCAACTCCTGGACGGCGTGGACTTCATTCCGGGCGCCGGCCAGCTGGGAGTGGCGAGGGAGTGGGCCCTCGGCCCCGAGAGCGAGATCGGAGACCTGTCCGACTCGTTCGAGAATCCGTCGGGATTCCATCTGCTCGAGCTTCTCGGACGGCGGGACGAGAGCACGATTCCGTTCGAGGAAGCCGGGATCGGGATTCGCGCGGAACTGCTCGTGGAGAAGAAGAAGGAAGGCGCCGCGGAACTGGCCGGCGGTCTGCTCGCCGCGGTCGCGGCGGGAAGTTCTCTCGACGAGGCGGCGGAGGAACTCGGGTGGTCGGTCGAGGAGACCGAGTTATTCCGCCGGGGCGATTTCGTCCCGGGACTCGGTCAGGGCACCGAGGCGGTCGGATTCGGATTCGGGGCCGATGTCGGCGAACTCAGCGGCGTCCTCGACGCCGGCGATGCGGTGGTCGTCGTGGAGGTCGTGGAGCGCGAAGAGTCCACCCGGGACGGGTTCGACGAGGTCAGGGATGCCGTGCTGGGGCAATTGAGCTTCGAGCGTTCCCAGCAGTACGTGCAGAAGTGGCTGGCTGCGCTTCGCGACGACACGGTCGTTGAGGATCACCGCGCGAGGCTCCTCCTGCAGGAGGATGTCCAGCCGATGATTCCGGGCTTCTGATCCCGAGTCGTTAAAGACCCGCCGGGTCACTGCCCTCCGCGGGGCGGCGGTCGCCCGGCTCCGCCGGATCCCCGTTAGCTCTCCGTGTTGGCGGGGCGGGCCTGCGCGGTCTCCTGCGTGGCGGAGGCAGCCGACGGAGGCGCGGTGTCCCCCGTGATCTCGGCCCGCACATCGCCTTCGACCTCCTTGATCGAGCCCTTGAATTCACGGATCCCCCGGCCGAGAGAACTCCCGATCTCGGGAAGCCGCTTCGCGCCGAAGAGGAGCAGGATAGCGAGGAATACGAGCAGCAACTCCCATGGGCTCAGACCGAACATCTCAAACTCCTTGGTTGTGGCTCATCTCCGGTGCCCCGGTCAGATAAGCGACCGGGCGAACCAGGCGACGAGCACGACCCCGACGACGCTCAACACGTTCAGGCGCAGGACGATCGGCCCCAGCGTGAATGCGAGCACCTTGAGATCGAATGCAAGCGGCTGCAGTGAAGCCGCGACCGTCGTGACAAAAAACTGCCGCGCCGCCGACGGGGGCAACGTAACCGTCGCGAGTTCCGTGAGCAGCCCCCCGAGCACGAATCCCCCCGCGATGATGAGGACCAGGCGTATCGGGGAACGATGGCGTCGGCTTCCGAAGTTCACTCGCTACCGCACTCTCTCGACTACGTAATCCACCGCGAGGCTCAGTGCCTCGAGGCACGGACTCACCGGCAGGCGACGGAGCCGGTCCCGGGCCCGGTCCGCCCGCGACCGCGCTTCCTCGCGCGCCGTCTCCACGCCTCCATGCGCTTCGACGAGATCCAGGATCTCCCGCACGGCTTCGGGGGAGGGCTCCGGGTCCGCGAAGAGTCCTTCGACAGCGCGTCGCTCCCCCCACTCCATCTTGGGCAGGGCGGCGATCAGGGGCAACGTTACCTTGTGTTCCTGCAGGTCCTGTCCGCGCGGCTTTCCCATCACCCGGGTCGACGAGGAATAGTCGAGCAGATCGTCGACGATCTGGAACGCCATCCCCAGATGATGCCCGTACTCGCGCAGGGCGTCCCGGTATTGCGGCGCCCCCGACAGTGTCCCGAGTTCGCACGCCGCGGACATCAGGGACGCCGTCTTGTGCTCGCACAGCCTCTCGTAGTCCTCGCGCGTGAAGTCGAGGCCATCGTGGAGCACGAGCTGCCGCATCTCCCCGATCGTCATGCGGTTCGCCGTGTCGGCGAGGAGGGCGACCTGCTCGAGCTTTCCGAGCGCAACGACCTCGATGACCGCGCGCGAATACAGGTAGTCTCCCGCGATGATCGCGACCTGGTGCGTCCAGCGATGGTTGACGGTGGGCCGGCCTCTTCGCCTCGCGGAGTGATCGACCGCATCGTCGTGCACGAGGGTCGCGACATGCAGCAGTTCGACGATGGCCCCCAGTTTCACGGCATCCGGGGAGGGACGCCCTCCAACGCCGTTTGCGAGGAGGAGCAGGGTGGGCCGCAGGAGCTTTCCGGACCGCGCGAACAGGTAGTCGCCCACCTCGTCGAGGGCTTCGAACCCCGATGGCGCCATCCCGCGGAGCTCGCGCTCGACGGCAAGGAGCCGGTCCGCTACGGGCAGGCGGACTTGTTCCAGATCGATGGCGGTGGTCGGGAGCATACCCTCCTCGGCGCGCGAGCCGCGCGTGAAGTGCACGGGAATGTCGGGAGCCCCGCGAGGAATGTCAAAAGCGACGGGGGCCCAGCCCACCGCCACCGAAACCGCCCTGGCCGTCCTGCGTCTGCTGGTCGTAGTCGAACTTGAGATCGGGCGCATCCATGAGGCTGACGCTCATCTGGAAGATGAAGTTGCCGTTCGGCGAGCGGGCGAACATGAAGGTCGCGACCCAGCGGTGCAGGGCGCGGTCGAGCGTGATGAGGTGCTCCCCGAATTCCTTGTTGGTGAGGTTGTAGGTCGTTCGCCAGGCGAGACGCCAGTTCGGCGACGGATTGAGTGAAAGAACCGCGTTGAGCGACTGCCGGTCCTGCGCACTCTGCTCCGCCCGGCCGCGCTGCAGCGAATAGGTCAGCGCCAGCGTCCACGGGCCGCCGGCCCGCAGGCCGGGATCCGCCGGATCCGGATTCTCGTCGAAACTCTGCAGCCGGTATCGGGAGTCGGCCGCATTCCGCAGGCGGTTCTGCGGATCGGCTCCACCCCCGCCGCCCCCGCCGCCCAGTCCGAGCAACCCGCCGAGACCGCTGGCTGAACTGAACGTGAAACTGCCCGTCAGGCTCGAAAGGATGGGGGCGAACATCCGCTCCTCTCCGGTGCCGTCGAACAGGTCGAGAGACATGTTCAGCGACAGTCCCCTGAGCAGATCCGAGTTGATGCGGTGCGACCAGCGGTCCGTCGTCAACGGTGACTCGTTCTCGCGGGACCAGTCGAAGGTGAGCGGACTCGAATTGATTCCCACGAGGACGACGTTCCGGCGTGGCTGCGCGCGACGCGGCGCATTGGGATCCCCTGAATCCGGTCCGGTGCCGAACGCCGCCTCCTGCGGAGCGGCTGCCAGCCCCCGGGCCGCTTCGGCGGGATCCTCTTCGGCCGATTCCATCTCCGGCGCCTGCACTCCGGCCGAATCGCCGGCCGCCGCGAGCGAATCCGCCTCGGGCGTCTCCGCGCCGAGTTCCAGGTCGGTCGAATCCGCTTCGAGCGAACGGCCCTCCAGCAGCGCTTCCGCTTCGGGATCGAGTTCGACTTCCTCGCGCAGCTTGGCTTCGAAAGTCTGGTTCAGGGTGAGGCGAAGCCGGTTCTCCTGCTTGGAATTCGACACCGGAAACCCGGGGATCGCAAGCAGGGAATCGGAGGCTTCCACGGCCGGCGAATAGTCGTAGTGAAAGCGCGGCGAGACCTTGTGGCGGATCCGCTCGAACGGGCCGACGCCGGGCAGGAACCCGTAGAGATCGGTGGACACTGCAGCTCCGAAGCGGAGGCGTGTCGGCGCGGTGATGAACTCTCCGTTCGTGTCGTCCGACTGAAACCGGCTCGCGTCGACGCTCAGCGTGGGACGAAGCGTCGTGCTCCCGACGAGGTCGATCTGGTATTCCGCCTGCGCTCCGAAGTCCAGTTTCGACACGCTTCCGGGCGTTGCGGAGGCCGTGGTGTCGGCGCCCGCCATCGGCTGGAACGGAAGTACGGTGTTCCGGTTGAAGTTCGTCCGTCCGCTGACCCCGAAAGAGCCGATGCGGATGGCGCTGTTCGCGGCCGCAACCTCGGTTCTCTTGCCGTCGTTCTCTTCCTGGGTCCGGTCGAGACGCGAAGCGGAGAAGCCTCCGTTGACGACGATATTGTTGAACGGCCCGCTGCGGTTGCGGGGCGCGCGGAAGAGGGTCAGGGGCGAGAAGGTCATCTGAAGCTTGGGCAGCGTGAGGTCCGTCCGCCCCTTCTGCGCCCCGAGATCCTGGCGCCGGCTTCCGCTCAGGTTGACCGACGCGAAGGGGAACCGGTGCTGGACTCCAACGTCCGACGCGATTCGTTGCGTCTGGACCGTCGGGTCGAAGGTCTGACGCTCGAAGACGCTGGTGTTCGAGACGAAGTTCGCGTTGACCCGTATGTCCGTGACGGGGGTCAACTCGTGATTGTGGCGCATCTGAAACTGCAGGGTCTTCTCGTTCCCGAAACTGTAGCTCGCGATGACGTTGCCGCGGAAGAACTTCTTGATCGAGCGGTATCGGAAGGCTCCGTTGAGACGCGTGAACCGTCCGCTGAACCAGTCGGCCGTCGCCTGCGCGTCCATGAAATCGTTCCCGGCGAAGTAATACCCGAAGTCGGTGATGCTCCGCCGGGCGTTGCTTGAGGACGCCACGACATCGTTGAACCCGAAACGCGGGGGCAGAAAGCCGCTCCTGCGTTCCTCCCGAATGTCCTGCGCAAAGAAGGGAAGCCAGGCGACGGGCACGTTCTGGATGTAGAGGGTCACGGGCCACGCCACGACGATGTCGTCCGATACGACCTTGATCTGTCCGGCGCGGAAGTAGTAGTGCGGCTCCTCGAGGTCGCACGAGGTGAAGTTTCCGGTTTCGACGAAGGCGGTGCCGGAGCCCCGCAGGGTCATGAGCCCCCTGATGAACCAGTCGGCGCCCTGTTGGGCGAACGACGTTCGCGCATCCGCGACGGTGCCCTTGGTGGCGGAGACATCGTAGTTCAGACACTCGTCGGAGATCACGTTCTCCCCTTCCCCGGAGAGCGAGATGTTCCCGCACCCCCTCACGAACTGCAGGCCCGCCTCGTAGGTGATCGTGTCCGCATCGATCGTGGACTGCTCGTACATGACCTGTGCCTCTCGATTGAGCTGCACACGCTGCCGGTCGACATCCAGCTCGACGCCGCGCCCCTGATATTGGATGACCTGATAGCCCGGCTCCCCGAGGAGCTGTCCGAAGATGTCGTCCTGTTGAGGGAACGGCGGGTCCGCCGGACCGGTATCGACGGTGTCGGCGACGGCCGAATCCGCGGCCGCGGCCGCTACGGCGCTCGAGTCGCCGACGGCTACCGGGTCGTCGACCGCAGCAGAGTCGCCGGCCGCCGCGGAATCGCCGGCCGCCGTCGAATCCGCCACGGGCACATCCAGCGTATCCCGCGCGGTGGAATCCCGGGGCACGGAGTCCTGCGGGAGGGAGTCTCGCCCCACGACCACGACCGTGTCGGTATCCGCCCGGGCCGTGAACTCGAGGGGGCGGGCACCTGCGGGCGCGGCGCGCGCGGTTTCGGTTGCGCCGAGGCCGCCGAGCAGGGCCGCCAGCGCGAGGAGCGTGCGCAGCCTCAGGTCGAACTTCCTTCCCCCGATGCCCCCTCCGCAGCCCGCTCCTGCCGGCGCCGCCGGAGCACGCGGGTCATGATCACGGAAATTTCGTAGAGGAACATCATCGGCAGCATCATCGCGAGCATCGTGTACGGGTCGGCGGGCGTGAGGAAGGCCGAGACCACGGCCATCACGACGATCGCGTGACGCCGGTACTTCGCGAGCCCCTCCGGCGTCACGATCCCGAGCAGCGACAGGAACACGAGAACAACCGGAAGCTCGAAGATGATCCCGAACGCCAGAATCAGCTTGACCGCAAAGTTCAGATACTCGCTGATCATGATGACGGGGTTGAGCTGCTCGCTGAAGAAGTTCAGCAGGATCCTGAGTCCGAGCGGCAGGACCAGGAAGTACGCCATGGAGATGCCGGCGATGAAGAGGATGGTTCCGGAGGCGATCGCCGGGATGGCGAACTTGCGCTCGCTCTCGTACAGAGCCGGCGAGAGGAAGCCCCAGGCCTGCCAGGCGAGGTAGGGGAAGGCCGCGAGGAGGCCCACGATGAATCCGAGCTTCAGGATGATGACGAACGGGGTCGTCGGACTCGAGAAGTTCAGGTTCTCGCCGGGGAGGAGTTCCGCGATCGGCCGCTCGACGATGCCGAGCACGTCCCATTGCGTGACGGCCACGAGCCCGATGACGAGCCCGACGAGAAGCGCGATGAGCGCTCGGATCAGGCGAGTGCGAAGCTCATCCAGGTGATCCAGGAAGGGCATCTCCGCCTGATCGGTCGCACCCTGGGTCTGTCGCCGCAGCCTCATCGGCCCTGGTCACCTCCTGCCGAGAACAGATCGACCTGCCCCGCCGCGCTGTGCCCGGCTCGTCGCAGCAGTTGTCGCACTTCTTCCATGAACTCCGTGGTGTCCTGGAAGTTCCGATACACGCTGGCGAAGCGCACGTACGCAACCTGGTCCAGCGCGCGGAGCCGCTCCATGACGAGTTCTCCCAGCCGCAAGCTCGCGATGTCCCGCAGGTCCTCGGCCGCCAGCTGTTCCTCGACTTCATCCACAAGAAACTCGATATCGCGGTTCGACACGGGCCGCTTCGCGCAGGCCACGCGGATGGAGGCGAGAAGCTTCCCGCGATCGTACGTCTCCGAGCCACCGTCCTTCTTCATGACGAGCAGGGGCTCTTCCTCGGCCTGCTCGTAGGTCGTGAAGCGTTCGCCGCAGGAGAGGCACTCGCGCCGGCGGCGGATGGCCCGGCCGCCGCGACTCGTGCGGGAGTCGACGACCCGCGCTTCCGGATGGTTACAGCGGGGACACTGCACGGTAGCCTGCGGTCACCGGATGACTAGCCGCCCAGTCTCTCGCGTTCCCGGCGGGCCTCCGGCGCCTCGGGGCTGTTCGGATAGCCGGTCTCGATCTGGGCGAACAACCGCCGCGCCACCGCCGTGTTGCCCCGTCCCGCTTCGATCATCCCTCGGCGGAAGAGCGCCGCGGGAGCCCGGCTCGAATCCGGATAGCGTTCCGTCAGTCGACGGTACTCCTCGAGCGCACTGCCGGGATCCTCCGCGTCCTCATAGGTGCGCGCCACCCAATACTGGGCATCGGGCGCGAACTCGTGGCCGCCGTAGACGGCGAGGAAATCGCGGAAGGCGTCGCGCGCGGTCTCGATGTTGCCGCGCTGGTACATGTCGAGCGCCAACGCGTAGTACTGGGACGCCTCGTCCGACCCGGACGCGGCGGAGGCGTCGGGGTTCGACTCGGCGCCGACCGGACCCGCGGCGGGCGGGCCCGCGCCCGCCGGTCCCGGGAAGCCCATCGGCGAGGGGGCGCCCAGGCGACGCTGATTCTCGTAGATGTCGTTGAGCAGCTGGTTGTTCTGGGCGGACATCTCGATGAGCTGCTCGAAGAGACCCTCGATCCGTTGGATCAGCCGGTCAAGTTCACCCCGACCCGTCGTCTCCCGGCGCTCGCTCGAACTCTCGATCGATTCCAGGTCCGCCTGAACCGCCTCGGCCAGCTGGCGCTGACTCTCGGCGAGAGCTGCGATGTCGTCCCGAAGGGCGTCTCCCATCGTCTCGACATCGCCCCGGGACGCGCAGGCGGCGGCCGCAACGCCCAATAGCACGGCGACCGCCGCATTCCGCATCTAGATGTCTCCGTCCGTGATGACGAACTCGCCGCGACGGTTCTGCCGCCACGCCGACTCGTTGCTCCCCCGGGCCAGCGGCATCTCCTCTCCGAACGTCACGACGTCGAAGCGGCTGGCGTCCAGCCCCAGGTTGGAGAGATAGTCGACCGCGGCCTGGGCCCTTCTGAGGCCGAGCGCCTGGTTGTACTCCAGGGAGCCCCGCTCGTCGCAATGGCCCTCGACCCGGAGGCGGATGCCGGACCGATCCCGCAGCGCGTCCGCCTTGCTCTGCAGAATTGCGGCGGCGGCGTCGGTGATCGCGGATTCGTTGTAGTCGAAGTGAATCCGCGCGACGATCGCCTCGCCGTCCATGGCGCGCTCGATGTCCGCGGGCGCGGACTCCGCGCACGTCGTGCCGGGATAATCGCTTACGGCCTGCTCGAGCAATCGGCGCGCGGTCGCGTAGTCGCCCTCTTCCATGGCCGCCATCGCCTGATCGCAGAGCCGGGCCGCGGCCGCCTCGCGCTGCGCACTGTCATCCACGGCCGGGGGCGGGGGGGGTGGCGGCGGCGGCGGTACCGGCTCCGGTTCCGGGTTGCCGCTACACGCAGTCGCCAGAAGTGCCACGAGAAGGATGGGAGCGAATCGGTGGCTCAGCTTCATCGAGGTCTCCTTGTTTACCAGTCGCGGGACGAGAATTCGGCGAGGACAGGGCAAACGTCGGCGCTGAAAACGCTCACCCGATCCCGGTTTCAACACGGATTCGTAACCTATCGCAGACCCGTCAAGTCGCAACCCGCAGAACGACCGGGGTCATGAGCCGGGCGGGATGGGAGGCGACCAGTCCGGGAGACCGTCGAGCCGTCCCGCCGTCAGCGGCCGGGACCTCCCCGTGCGGACATCGAGGATCCAGACGGTCGAGCCCTGGGCGTCGATCGACGAAAAGACAAGATGACGGCCGTCGGGCGCCCAGCTGGGATCCTCGCTCTCGCCGCGCCGGGTCAGCATGCGCCGGTCGGTGCCATCCGGATTCACCGTGAAGATCTGCCAGCGGCGGTCGCTCAGGGCCGAATACGCGATCCGGTCGCCGTTGGGCGACCAGTCCGGACCGGCCGCGTTGGTGTCCTCCCGCGGGTGGTAGATGCTGATGCGGCGGGCCGGGCCTCCCGAGATGCGACGGACGTAGACCTGCTGCTCGTTGGCGGGGTCGGCCTCGTACGCGAATGACTCCCCATCCGGTGAAAAGCTGGGGTTCAGCGACTGGACCCGGCCGTCGGTCAGCTGTTCGCCGCCCTCGACCATGATGCGCGCGGTTCCGCCCACGCCTTCCGCGTACGCCAACCGTCCGTCCGGCGTCCATGTCGGCGTCTGGATGAGTCTCCCGGAGGCTACCGTGCGACGGCTGCCGGTGATGAGATTCATCTCCACGAGCGAGAAGTACCCCGTCTCATCCTGGATCGTGTACGCGATCCGGGTGGCGTCCGGCGAGAAGGCGGGCGAGAAGACGTTGCGCCCTCCGGTGTCGATCCGCTGCGGGTTCCGGCCGTCGCTGTCGATGAGCACCAGGTAGGACGACCCGTCGCCATCCCTTCGGCGCAGTGCGATCCGCGTCGCGGCGATGCCTTGCTGGCCTCCCGTCGCCCAGAAGACGATCCGGTCGGAGATCCGGTGGACCGACATTCGGAAATCGGCCGCATCCATCGGGGGCAGCGTGAAGGCCTGGACGTTCTCGAGGTTCCCGTACACGATGTCGTGCAGGCTGACTCTGAGGAGCGGAGTCTGCGTCCCCGGCGCGACGGAGATCTCCGAGGTGACGAGCCACACCGCCCCGACCTGGTTCCAGAGCGCGTAGTTCGGGGTGCCGCTCAAGGTGATCGTGTCGGGCGGCGCGAGGATCTCGAACCGGTCGGAATAATCGAGGTCCGTGCGAAGAATCTCGCCGACCGCCGCGCCCAACTCGTCGAATCCGGCGCCCGCGGAGACGGGCGCGACGACCATGCCCGGCACATAGCGCGCTTCGTAGGTGAGGCCCAGGCGGAGCGCCCCGCCCTCCTGCCCCCCCAGCGGCGCTGCGGCGGTGGCGGCGGCCAGCGCCAGCCCGGCAGCGACGGCCCGGCGTCCCCACTCGGCGGCATGGCGTCGACGAACGACCCTCGGCCGGTCCATTCAGCGATCGCTCGGATCGAAGAAGAACGAGACGGCGAGCGCGTCGGCCGGAAAGTCGTCGGGAAGCGGGCCGAAGGCCCGGTCGCGGCCGGCGGATTCCACGGCCCCCATCGCCTGGGTATCGAAGACCAGGCTCCCGGACCTCGCCACCCACTCGAACCCCGTCACCCGTCCGTCCCGGTGGATGATGAAGTAGACCTCGGCCCGAAGCTCGCGCGCCCCGACGGGGGGGCGCCAGCGGCGCTGGATCTGGCGGATGATGTTCTCGGTGTATTCGGGCCAGGCCGAGGCTTCGCCGGCGATCCGGATCGTCCGCACCTCCTCGCCGACTTCTTCGGTCCGCGCAGGTTCCGGCTCCGGCTCGCGTTCGACCTCGACCTCGGCCTCGACGGTGGGCGTCTCCACCTGCGGCACCGGATCAGGCGTCGGTTCCGGGGGAGGCGGCCGGTTCTCCTCTTCCGCGACCTCGGGCGGCGACGGATCGACGCGGATCGGCGCATCCTCCGGAGCGAACTCGACCATGTTCACCCGCACCGCCGCAGGCATTTCGGGCGGGCGTATCGCCGCGTCGCCGAACAGGACGAGAACGAGGAGACCCCCGTGGACCAGGAGCGAGCCGTATACGGCCCGCCTGTGAGGTCGCCCGTGACGCTGCGGCCCTCCGCGCCGCCATGCGCGCCAACGCCCGGTTTCGACGCCTCCGTACGGAGTCATGGGCGGCGAAGGCTCGGGTCCGGGTCCGTGACCATGTTCAGCACGCCTCCGGCCTCCTGAATCCGACCCATCACCCGGGTCGCCTGCCGAAGGGCGAGGTCGCCATCCGCCTTCAGGTACACCGCGTCCGACTCGAAGCGATCGAGCGCCAACGCGAGCGAAGCGTCGAACTCCTCCAGCGTCACCGGCACGTCATCGAGGTAGATCTGCCCGTCCGCGTCGATCGAGACCACGAGCGCATCGGAAGCGCTGAGAGGCGCGGAGAGGCCCTCCGGCAGGTCGATTTCGATGCCGCCCTGGAGAATGGGCGCCGTGATCATGAAGATGATGAGGAGGGTGAACGCGACGTCGACCAGGCTCGTGACGTTGATCTCCGCCACGACGCCGATCCCGTCGGCCTGCTGCGTAAAGCGCCTCTTCATCCCGCGCTCCTCGTCCTCCGACCGGGGCCCCGGCTCACAGGCGGCCCTCGCGCGCGAGCGTCCCCACGAACTCGCTCGCGAATCCTTCCAGCTCTCCCACGAAGAGACGCAGGCGGGAGGCATAGTGGTTGTACGCGATGACCGCGGGAATCGCGACGGCCAGCCCCGCGACCGTGGTCGTGAGCGCCTCTGCGATGCCCGGCGCGACCGCCGCGATGTTGGCGGACCCCTGCGACGTGATCCCTATGAACGAGTTCATCACGCCCACGACGGTCCCCATGAGGCCGAGGAGAGGACTCACGGAGCCTATGATCGCGAGCCAGGGCAGCCCGTGCGCGAGCTCGTCCTTCTCCTCCGAGAGGCTCTTCTCGAGCACCAGCCACAGCGCTTCGAGCTGCGTCGGGCTCAACCCGTCCCCGACGTGCGTGGTCTCGAGCGCGCCCGGCCGCAGTTCGGAGAAGAAGGCGATCCCCTCGCGGAATACCCGTCTGAAGGGGGAGTCGTCCAGCTCCGACAGCGCGTCGTTGAGATCCACGAGGCCGTTGGCCCCGGCCATCGCGAACACGAAGTCATCCGCCCGCGCGTTCACGGCGCGCAACTCGCGGAACTTCCAGATGATGAGGACCCAGGACACGAGCGAGAAGGCGGCGAGCACGGTGAGGATGATCTTCGTGGGCAGGGTCGCACCCAGAATCATGTCGAGGGGGGAATCGATCACGCGAGCAGAGAGATCCTGCACGATCTCCAGGCCCCCTCCGACCCCGATCCCGATACCCGCCATCACGTGCGCCCCCCCTGCACCCTGTCCGGGCTCATCCGCTCTCCCCTCACTTCCCTCATTCCCTCGCCGAGCCATGGTTCCACTCGACGAAGACACTCCTCGCCGTCAGACCGTTCGGCGAGCCACCGGATGGCGCGTGTCGGCCCGTGCAGAACCTTGTTGAGCGCCGCCTGACTCGCCAGCCGCAGAGCTTCGTCGGCGTCGTCGGGAGCCGGGGCGCGGGCGGCGACGGCATCGTCCAACAGCCGGCGAGCGGTGTTCCTCAGCGCCCGCACGGCCGGGTCCGCGCGACGACTTCGACGCCAGGCCCGGTATTTCGCGACGTGCCGCTCGATGATCACGTCCGCGCGCTCGCGCTCGTACTCGCGCGCCGCCCGGGCCCGATCCACGACGTGCCGCAGGTCGTCGATGTTGTACAGGAACACATCGGAGATCCCGGCCACACGCGGATCGACATTGCGGGGCACGGCGATGTCGAGGATCACGAGCTGCGCGCGCCCGTTTCGCGGGCCGCGGACGTGCCCCGCGCGGAGGAAGGCCGCCTCCGACTCCGTGCAGGTGACGACGAGATCCACGCGATCCAGGGCTTCGAGCGCCGCGCTCCTTCGCATCGGGAGCGCATCGAGGGGCCGGCTCACGCGCTCGGCCCGGGCCGGGTCGCGGCTCGCGAGAAGCACACGCCTTGCCCCCTCCCGCTTCAGGCACTGCACCGTGAGTCTTCCCATCTCGCCGGTCCCGAGCACGAGTACGCGGCGGTCGTCGAGTGAGCCGAACACCTTCCGGGCGAGACCGACCGCCGCGCCGGGGATCGAAGTCACGCCGCTCGCGATCGACGTGTCGGCCCGTACGCGCCCGCCGACCTCGAGGGCCGACTGGAACAGGCGATGCAGCACGGGTCCCACCATCGGACGCCCATCCCTGTAGGCTCCGCGGACCTGGCCCTGAATCTGCGGCTCGCCGACGATGAGCGATTCCAGTCCGCCGGTGACGCGGAACAGGTGGCGGACGGCGCTCGCCCCTTCGAGCGTGGCCAGGTACGAATCTCCCTCGGCCCCAAGACCCGACACCTCGCACAGCGCCGCGCGCCCGAGGCGGTCGAGCGTTTCCGCATCGCTTCCCGCCAGGTAGCACTCCGTCCGGTTGCAGGTGGAGAGCACGACGCACTCTGAAACGCCCGGTCTGGCCGTCAGATTCTCGACCCACTCGGCTCGTCGCCGTTCACCGAGTGCGAAACGCTCCCGGACGTCGATCGGGGCCGTGCGGTGACTGAGTCCGATCGCGACGAGCGCGTCAGACCCGGCGGTCGCGGCTCCGCGTGCCTCAGAAGGGGAGATCGTCCTCACCCGCGACGGACCGGTTGGAGAACTCGGAGAAATCGGAACGCTCCTGCCGCGGCTCCGCCGCCGAATAGCTCTCTCCGCCGCCACCGCTGCTTCCGAGCATGATCATTTCGAGCGCGCGGATCTCCGTCGTATACCGCGTCTGGCCGTCCTGCCCCTCCCACTGCCGGTACTCGATCCGGCCTTCCACGTAGACCCGGTCGCCCTTGCGCAGGTATTGCTCGCAGATCTCGGCAAGACGGTCCCAGCAGACCACTCGATGCCACTCTGTCTTCTCCTGCTGGTCGCCGGCGCGAGTCGTCCAACGGCGGCTGGTCGCGACGGAGAGCGTCGCCACCCGCGTACCCGTGTTCGTCGACCGCACTTCCGGGTCCGCACCCAGGTTTCCGATGAGTGTCGCCTTGTTCAGACTGCGCGCCATTCCCGCCTCCCCGCTGATCGACTTGAAGGTCCATGGTGGTGGTGATGTCCGGAAGGATCAAGGTAACGGAAAACGATCAACGGACCAGCAACCGGCGCATGACGAGAGCGTCCTCCTTCGGACCCGCATAGTATCCGCGACGCCGTCCGACGATCTCGAATCCCCGGCTTCGGTAGAGACCCTGCGCGCTTCGGTTCCCTTCCCGCACTTCGAGGAAGATGCGGACGACGCCCCGGGTCCGCGCTTCGCTGAGCACCGCGTCCACCAATTCGCCCCCGATACCGCGCCGGCGGTCGTTCGGGGCCACGGCGAGATCCCCCAGTTCCGCCTCCCGCCCGACGAACCACACGGCGGCGTATCCGGCGATGCGCTCCTCTTCGCATACGGCGGAGAGGAGAACCGCGTCGCGGCGCCGCAGGAGGTTCCTGAACGTCCGTTCGGACCATGGTGTGGCGAAGCAGGCCTCCTCGATCTCCGTCACCTGCCCCAGATCCGCCTCGATGAGCGGCCGGATGCGAAGAACCTGTCTACCGGGATCCGCCACGGCGCCCGACCTGACGTTCGGCTCCGGAACTCCGGACATATCGGGGTTCCCACGCGTCGATGTCCACGGCCCGGCCGGCCGGGAGTCTCTCGGCCAACCACAGGAGCGCGCCCGCACGCGGCACGCCGAGAAACGGGGGGAGCACCCTTCCGCCGCGAGCCTCGATCCTGGCTCGGTGCCGGATCGCACCCTCCCCGGCGAAGAACCATGAGCCATGATCCTCCAACCCTTCGAGCCAGCGATCGATGTCGCACGCCTCCGGCCCGCGGATCGGGGCCTCCAGCGGGCCGTCGGCCCAGGCGGCTCCGTACACCTCGCCCCGCCGGGCGTCGAACAGCGCGCAAACGCGTTCACGCCCTGAGGAGGCGGCGACGGAGCGAAGGCTCGAATACGCGAAGAGCGGCACACCCCTCGCGTGACACCAGCCCTTCGCGAGCGAAGCCGCGATCCGCACGCCGGTGAAGGAGCCGGGCCCCGCCCCGATGATCACGCGTTCGATGCCGTCGACGCCGATCCGGGCCCGCGCGAGCATGCGCTCCACCTCGTCGAGCACGGTCTCCGAGTGCGTCGCGCGGACGGCCAGCGCGCATTCGGAAATCAGGGTGTCGCCGCGGCCCACGGCGATGCTGCCGAGGCTCGTACTCGTCTCGAGCGCCAGGCTCAACACGCGGACGCCTCCCCCCCGCCGGCGTACGGGCCCGGATCCGGAACCGGCGGCACGCGGCCCAGCCCGCGCGCGGTCACCTGCCGCAGCGGCCCCGTGGCGCCCCCGACGGCCCCATCTGCCGCGTCCGCCCTCTGGGCGAACTCGAGCCGAACCTCCCAGCGGTCGACCGGAAGCTCCTCCCCGGCACGCTCGGCCCACTCGACGAAGACCGCTCCCGGGTGGGCTTCGAGCTCCTCCCACCCAAGGGCCAGGAGCTCGGACGGATCGCGGAGACGGTACAGATCCGCGTGCCCGACCGAACCGCGCTCGCCCGCATACCAGTGGACGAGCGTGTAGGTCGGGCTCGTCACGGCTTCGTCCACGCCCGCTCCGGCGCACGCCGCCTGCGCGAACCGCGTCTTCCCGGCGCCGAGCGGTCCGCTGAGCGCGACGAAGACCTCCTCGCGATCCGCGACCGCGCCGACCTCCCGCGCCCAGCGCGCGAGCCCCGCCTCGTCAAGCACGGCACTCCTCATGCCGGATCCCCTGCGGAGACCGGCGACCCCGGCGGTCGCGTCCCCTTCCCGTCGCCGATCCGGGCGCGGATCTCGAACAGTTCGTCCCGCAGCCGGGCCGCCGTCTCGAAGTCGAGCGCCGCCGCCGCGGCGCGCATGTCCTTCTCGATCGCCTCGGCCAACGCCTCCGGCGACAGTTCTTCGTAAGAACCTTCCCGTTCGTGCACGGCAGGCTGCGCCTCGCGCGCGTCGGCCACCGCGGTCGAGAACCGGATCTCCCGCACCGACTTCACGATGGAGCGCGGCTCGATCCCGTGCTCCCGGTTGTATTCCGCCTGCACTTCGCGGCGGCGCGCCGTCTCATCCATCGCGCGCCGCATCGAGTCCGTCACTTTGTCCGCGTACAGAATCGCCTTCCCCGCGAGGTTCCGGGCCGCGCGCCCGATCGTCTGCACGAGCGACCGATCCGAACGAAGGAAGCCCTCCTTGTCCGCGTCGAGGATCGCGACGAGGGAGACCTCCGGCAGGTCGAGGCCCTCGCGCAACAGATTGATCCCGACGAGGACATCGAACGTGCCCAGCCGCAGGTCGCGGAGGATCTTCACGCGGTCGATCGCCGCAATGTCCGAGTGCATGTAGCGCACCCGCACGCCCCGCACCGCGAGGAACTCCGACAGATCTTCCGCCATCCGCTTCGTGAGCGTCGTCACGAGCACGCGCTCGCGCCGTTCCGTCCGGCGGCGGATCTCGCCGAGCAGGTCGTCCACCTGCCCGCGGACCGGCCGCACCTCCACTTCCGGATCCAGCAATCCCGTCGGCCGAATCAACTGTTCGACGACGACGCCCCCGCTCTTCCGCAACTCGTACTCGCCCGGCGTCGCGCTGACGAAGATCGCGCTCGGCACGAGATCTTCCCATTCCCGGAACGACAGCGGCCGGTTGTCGAGCGCGGACGGGAGCCTAAAACCGAACTCGACGAGCGTCGTCTTTCGACTGCGGTCCCCCTCGTACATGCCGCCGATCTGCGGGATCGACACGTGCGACTCGTCCACGACGACGACATAATCGTCCGGGAAGTAGTCGAGGAGGCAGTAGGGACGGCTGCCCGGCGCCCGGCCGTCCAGGTGCCGGCTGTAGTTCTCGATCCCGGGACAGAACCCCACTTCCGTCAGCATCTCGAGATCGAATCGGGTGCGCTGCTCCAGGCGTTGCGCCTCGAGGAGCCGGCCATCCTGCCGCAGGTGCAGCAGCCGCTCCTCCAGCTCCACGTAGATCGCGTGCCGGGCCTCCTCCAGTCGGTGGCCGAGCGTGGCGTAGTGCGTGGCCGGAAAGATCGAGGTTTCCGGAAGGCGCGTGATCGTGACGCCGGTCATCGGATCGATCTTCGAGATGCGTTCGATCGCGTCGCCCCACATCTCGACCCTGACGCCCTGCTCCTCGTACGCGGGCAGGATCTCGATCACATCGCCCCGCACCCGGAACGTGCCGCGCACGAAATCGAGATCGTTCCTCGAATACTGGATCTGCACGAGTCCGGAGAGGATCTCCCGGCGGGAGATCTCCTGCCCTTCGCGCAGCGTGAGCATGAGTTCGCGGTACCCCACCGGATCCCCGAGCCCGTAGATCGCCGATACGGAGGCGACGACAATCACATCTTGCCGTTCCATGAGGGCGGAAGTCGCGCGAAGTCGCAGTCGATCTATGTCCTCATTGATCGATGCATCTTTCTCTATGAAAGTATCCGTCGCGGGAACATAGGCCTCGGGCTGGTAATAGTCGTAGTAGGAGATAAAGTACTCGACGGCATTGCGGGGAAAGAACTGCCGCAGTTCTCCATACAGCTGAGCGGCGAGCGTCTTGTTGTGGCTCATGACCAGCGTCGGGCGATTGACCTCGGCAATCATCGCGGCCAGCGTCACGGTCTTTCCGCTGCCGGTCACGCCCAGCAGCGTCTGCCACTTGTCGCCGCGGCGCACGCCCTCGGCCAACTCACGGATCGCGGTGGGCTGGTCGCCCATCGGGTCGAATGGAAGCTGAAGGTCGAAGCGGGGCATGGTCTCGGGTCAGCCGGTCACTCGATGGTGAGGCCGCTCTCCCCGAAGGACTCCTTCCGTTCGACGGAGATGACGCCCTTCACGCCCTGAACCTTGCGCATGACTTTCTGCAGATGCGTCAGGTTCTCGACTTCGACAACGAACTGCCCACGCATCCCTCCCTCGACCCCCTTGATGTCGGCCGACTGAATGTTCGTGCCGGTGTCGCTGACCGCGCGCGCGATGTCCGCGAACAGACCGTGGCGGTCCGTCCCCTCCATGACGATGCGGATCAGGAACCGGCGCTCCCCGTGCGCCTGCCACTCGATTTCCACCCGGCGCTCGGGCGCGTTGGAAAGGTTGAGGACGTTCGGACAGTCCTGCCTGTGGATCGAGACGCCGCGGCCCCGGGTGATATAGCCGATGACCCGGTCTCCCGGGACCGGCTGGCAGCACTGGGAGTACCGGACCATCAGGTTTTCCATCCCCTGGATTCGGATCCCCTGCCCGCCCCCGCCCCAGACCTTGTCCACGAGCTTGTGGAGCGGACTCGGACTCTTCTGCGGCACCTCCGGGATGACCTCGGGGAGGATGGCCCGCATCACGCGCGTGAGCCCCACGTCGCCCCGGCCAGCCGCCGCATAGAGGGCATCCGATCCGTCGTATCCCAGCGTCTCGCACGCCGCCTTGAGGGCCGCTTCGTCCACCTTCCCCCGACGGCGGCGCCGCCACTCCCGTTGAACGATGTCCTTCCCCAGCTGGAGCGCGGACTCCTGCTCTTCATCCCGGATCCACTGCCGGATCTCGTGGCGGGCCTTGCTGCTCCGCACGAAGCCCAGCCAATCCCGGCTCGGCGTCTGCGAATCGGAGGTGAGGATGTGCACGGTGTCCCCGTTCCGGAGCGGACGGCTGAGCGGGGCGATCCGTTCGTTCACCTTCGCGCCCTTGCAGCGCAGCCCGACCTCGGTGTGCACGGCAAAGGCGAAGTCGATGGGCGTGGCCCCTTTCGGCAACTGCTTGACGTCTCCCGCCGGCGTGAAGACGAAGATCTCATCCTGGAACAGGTCGATGCGGAGGAACTCCATGAACTCCTCCGGCTCGCGCGTCTCCTGCTGCCATTCGAGTACCTGCCGGAACCACGCGAGTTCGTCGTCCACGTCGTCCCCGGACCGCCCCTCCTTGTAGCGCCAGTGAGCCGCGATCCCGTACTCGGCGGTGCGGTGCATCTCGTGCGTGCGGATCTGGATCTCGTACAGCGCACCGCCGGGGCCGAAGATCGTCGTGTGCAGGCTCTGGTACATGTTCGACTTCGGCGTGGCGATGAAGTCGTGGAAGCGCTCGGTGAGCGGCGTCCACTTGTTGTGCACGATGCCGAGGGCGTGGTAGCAGTCGCGCACGGAGTCCACGATGAGCCGCATCGCCAGCGTATCGTAGACCTCTTCGTACGGCTTGTCGCGCTTCACCATCTTGCCGTAGATGGACCAGAGGTGCTTGGGGCGTCCCGTGACCTCGCAACCGACCCCGGCGGCGTCCAGTTCGGCCCGGAGCGGTTCCTCCATGCGTCGGATCAATCCTTCGCGCTCGCCCCGCGTGGCGTTGACCTCCTTCACGAGCTTCCTGTACCCCTCGGGTTCCAGGAACTTGAAGGCGAGATCTTCGAGCTCCCACTTGAGGCGCGCGACTCCGAGACGGTGGGCGAGCGGCGCGTAGATTTCCCGGGTTTCGAGCGCGATCCGCTCGCGGGCGCCCGCCGGCATGTGCTCCAGCGTCCGCATGTTGTGGAGACGGTCCGCGAGCTTGACCATGATCACGCGCGCGTCGCGGGCCATGGAGAGGAGGAGTTTCCGGTAGGTCTCGACCTGGCGTTCCGCCATGGAGCCAAACGCGAACAGCGAGATCTTCGTGAGGCCGTCCACGATGATGGCGATCTCCTCGCCGAACTCCGTCCGGATCTCGTCCACCGTCGTATCCGTGTCCTCCACCACGTCGTGGAGGAGCGAAGCGGCGATGCTCACGGTGTCGAGCCGGATCTCGATGAGGATCTTGGCAACCTCCACGCAGTGGCGGATGTAGTCCTCGCCCGAGCGGCGCTTCTGGCCCTCGTGTTTCTCCAGGCTGTACTGGAACGCAAGGGCGAGCAGATCGAGGTCGAGGCGGGCCTCGTAGCCCTCGATCGCCTTCATGAAGTCCTCGGGCAGCAGCGAACGCGGGCCCGCTCCCGGCGCGGCCCGGCCCACTTCCCGCTTGAGGCTGCTCTCCACGCTTCGCGCTCCGTCCCAGAGACGTCACCGCCCGAGCGCCACGATCCATCGGCGCGGGCAACCTGTAAAGGTAGCAGTAGCGCGCGAGTTCGGCGCGGGCCGGGCAGGCAGCGTGTGTTGCCTCCGGGACGCGACGTCAGCAGATGCCGCGTTCGCGAAGGCTTACGTAGGCGCGGTCGCCGAGGATGATGTGGTCGCGGACGGGGATGCCGAGGAGCCGGCCGCTCTCGACGAGCTGGCAGGTCACGGCTATGTCTTCGGGCGACGGTTCGGGTTCGCCGCTCGGATGGTTGTGGGCGAGGATGACGGAGGCGGCGGCCGTGGCGATCGCCGGCGCGAATACTTCCCGCGGATGGACGAGCGAGCTGTTCAGGAGCCCCACCGTGAGTCGTCGCTCGAGCAGGACCTGGCTCTGTGTATC
Organism: Gemmatimonadota bacterium; assembly: GCA_022826685.1. GTDB lineage: Bacteria > Gemmatimonadota > Gemmatimonadetes > Palauibacterales > Palauibacteraceae > Palauibacter. Next base: position 69,346 of record JAJDUL010000051.1, read on the forward strand.
CAGGTAGATGACCCAGAATTCCTCCTGCCGGCGGTCCCGCAGCAGAGGGCCGAGGCGTCCGAACACGTCGGCCGGACTGCGGATGCGCGCGCTGGCGCGGGCGGGCTCGGCCGCCTGCCGCCGTCCAAGCGCGAGCGCCGCGGCCACGGCGGCCGAACGGGCGGGGCCGACCCCCCCGGTACGCTCGAGTTCGGCCGGTTCCGCCTGCCCCATCTCCCTCAGCGAACCGCCGAAGTCTGCCAGCAGACGGCCGGCGACGTCCACGGCGGAGCGCCCCGTCGCGCCCCCACCGAGCACGACCGCGAGCAGTTCCGTCGTCGAGAGCGCATCGGGGCTGAAGCGGCGCAGCCGCTCCCGCGGACGTTCGCTCGCCGGGAGTTCGAGGATCTTCGGAGCCATGCCGTCATGTATCCCGGCGGCCATGAATTCCGTCTCAACTCCGGGGTAGCGGGAGGTATATCGTCCTCGGCGCCGGTGGCACGCCCGGATCCGATCTCGCATGTTGCGGGCACCCTGGCGGTCGAGGACGAACAGCCGAGCCGGGGCAGGAATCGCGCGCTCGACGGTGCGAATTCCCGAATCCCCGTCTCAATACCGTCAGGAGGACCACATGAATGCACGATGTCGCGGTATCGCCGCCGCCACGACGCTCACCCTCGCCGCCGTTCTCGCCTCGTGCGGGCAGTCCCCCGCCGTCCGGACCATCCCCACCGAGGGGCCGCTCCGGCTGCGGATGGCACCGCCCGAGGGTCAGGTTTCCCGCTACGCCTACTCCATGGAAACGAGCATCGAGAGTCCAATGATGCCCTCGACCGGCGGCCCGCTCGTCACCATGGCCT
>JAJDUL010000064.1 GCA_022826685.1 Gemmatimonadota bacterium
CCCGGCGCAGCGCAGCCCCCCTGCAAGCACGCCCGGCCTGCGCCTGCCCTCCTCTCATCGGCGACGGGCGGGTGATGGGCGTGTCGCCGCTTGCGCCCGCCTTGAACGCCCTCGACTCCGCGGACCGGCGATGTACCCGCCCCGCGACGATCCGCACCCCGACCCATCCGGCATCGCCGCGGCGTTCACCAGCAAGCAAGCGGCGAACACGCCCATCACCCGTCCCCACCCCGATGCCTCCTTGTGTCGGACGGCGATCTCCGTCAGCGTAGATGCGGTCGTCCGGGTCGTTTGGACCCGGTCGCACAGGAAGCGGACTTGACCAAGGAGCTTCGCCGTGCGCGCTGTAAGAGCTTCGTTCGTTCTCTGCGGGATGTTGGCGGGAGCCGCTTCAGTTCACGCGCAGGACCGGTGGCTGGCAATCGAGGGGGGCACGGTCTTCGATGGGACCGGCGCCGTCCACGAGAATGCGACGGTGCTCGTGCGCGGCGACCGGGTCGATCGAATCGGGCCGATGGGGCAGATCGAGATCCCCGACGGGGCCCAACGCATCGATGCGTCCGGCAAGTTCCTGACGCCGGGGTTCATCGACCTCCACTTCCACTACTCTCCCGGCCCGCACGCGTCGATCGACGGGACGGGGACCGACGCGAATCCCGAACTTCCGCTCCTCTTCCTGGCCAACGGCGTCACGACGCTGAGGGAGATGGGACAATGGATGTCGGATAACGAGACCTGGCTGGCGGGCGTGCGCGCCCAGGGGTATCCGGCGCCGCGGCTCCTCTATTCCGGGCCCATCCTTGATGGGTGGAACACGGCCTACCCCACCATCTCCCGCGTCCTGCTGGACGAGATGGACGCCCGGATGGCGGCGAACGAACTGATGGACGCGGGCGCGACGTCGCTGAAGGTGTATTTCCGGCTCTCCCTCGCCCAGATCGCGGCCGTCATCGAGGAGGCCGACCGCCGCAACGTGCCGGTGCACGGCCACCTCGAGATCGTCGACCCCGTGGCCGCGATCCGGCTGGGGCTGGATGGGATCGAGCACACGAGGTCCGTGGGCAGGGCCCTCGTCTCTCCCAAACAGGCGGAGGAGTTCCGGCAGTCGGTGTTCCGCGAGAGCATCTACCGCGGGGCGGGCGGGCTGGCGCTGTGGGCGGCGCTGGATCCCGCCGGGCCGCGCGCCGACGCGCTCATTGAACTCATGCTCGAACGGAACGTCAACCTCGACGGCACACTGGCCGTCTTCGAGCCGGAGTTCAGCGAGGAGGGCCGCGAGGTGCAGTGGGCGGCGATGCGTAACATGGGCGCGTTCACGGTGCGCTACCTCAAGGCCGGCGGCCCCGTGACCATGGGCTCGCACGGTCTGGTTGCGAACGCGCCCCCGGGGCTCGCCTTCCAGCGCGAGATGGAGACGCACGTGGAGTCCGGCATGACGCCGGCGGAAACTCTGATCTCCGCGACCCGGATGGGCGCCGAAGCGTTGCGTCTGCCCGACAGGGGCACGCTGGCGCACGGCATGCTGGCCGACATCGTGCTGTTCGACGCCAGCCCGCTCGACGACATCGCCAATGCCCGCCGCGTGCACGCCGTGATCCTCGGCGGCCAGGTGCTCGACCGCGATCGACTGCTCGCGACGGCGGAGGGCCTGGTCCCCTGATCTGACTGTTACATGACAACGGGAACCTTGTGGGCTATTGTGGTGTGTCACAGTTATGCAACGGTGATCGTTACAAATTGGTTACATGAAGCTATTCCTGGTCGGAGTCGGACTCGTGATCGTCGCCTCCCCGCCTGCCTCGGCGGCGGAGTGGCAGGCTCCCGTCCAGGAGCGGCCGGAGCTGCAGGAGGTCGCGAACCGCACCCCGGCCGACGAAGCGCTCGTCGCCGCCATCCCGCTCGGCTATCGCAACGGCTGGTTCACCATCGAAGGCAGGTCCCGGCGCGGACCCCTTCGCTTCGTCTTCGACACCGGGGCGAACGCGCACGGACTCACACGAGGCGTGGCGCGCCGTCTCGACCTGCCGCGGGTGGGATGGACACGCGTGCAGGGCGGAAGCGGAAGCGAGGCGACCTGGCTCGTTCGGGGACCGGACATCTTCTTCGGTGGCGCGAACGCCCGGCCCGGGCACCGGGTCATCGTGGACGACGACTTCGTCACCGATCCGGCCGGAATCCGCTACGACGGCGTCATCGGCACCCGCCTCTTCGAGCGCTACGACGTCCGCATCGACGGCCCCGATAGAGAGATTCGCCTCTACGAACCGGGTCGGGCCGCCGGCGACGATCTCGGGCCGCCGATCCCGATGGATGACCTCGGACGCGCGCTGGTCCACTTCACGATCCGGGTCAACGGCCGGGAGGTGGGAGCGATCCTCGACACCGGCGCCCCTTACACGGTCCTCAACACGGCGGCGGCGCTGCTCGCCGGAGTCGAACTCACGGGCGAGCCCTTTACGCTGCTCCCGCGCGGCGTGGGTTCCGCGACGATAGCCGCGGCGCCGATCCGGCTGGCCTCGCTCGACCTCGGCACGACCCGCTTCGCCGATGTCGACGCGGTCGTTGCCGAACTCGCCATGTTCGAGGCGCTCGACCTTTCACGACGCCCGCTGCTGATCCTCGGGGCGCCGGTGATGGAGGCATGCGAAATCCTGATCTCGCGGGCCCGCGGGTCGGTCTCGGTCTGCGAGACGCCCGGCCCGATCGAGCACCCCCTCCCGCTTATCGCGACCCACCAGATCTCGAGCCGCTAGCCACCACCGCTAGCCGGAGCCGCCGACCGACCGGCTGCTCACAGGCTAGCCGCCGCCGCGCGCGGGGCCTTCGATGTGCACCGTCACGATGTCCGCGTCGTGGTATTTCTGGTGCCTTACCGAGGTGGCCAGGTGCTGTAGAATCCGGAGCGAGATCTCGTGCTCCTGCGGCTCGGCCGTGCCGTGGCTGGCCAGAACGGCGATCTGGTCCTCGATGTTCCCCGCGCCGCCGGCCGATATGAACTCCAGTTCGGCCCCGTTCCCCCACTTGCGGGCGACGACGCGCAGACGCCGGTCCTCGGCCTCTTCCCCTTCCTTCGCCTCCTCCAGCAGGAGCAGCAGCGTCTCCTCCGCCGCCTGCAGCAGCCGATCGCTCATTTCCATGCGCCACTTGCGCCGTATGGAGAACTTGTCGAGGAGGTTCCGGATAGTGGGGAGCGCCTCCACGTTCAGCGTCGTCTCCACGCGGAGGGGCCGCGAGCCCGTGAACTCGAGCAGCGCCGTGAGGAGGATCGCGGTCAGGCCGCCCGCCGTCATTCCGTTCTCGAGCAGCGGCGCCAGCCCGGGGCTCAGATACTCGTTGAAGAGGGCGCCCTCCTGGAAAGCGACGCCCGCCCAGAACGACACGCCGACGATCGCCGCCTTGCGATAGTCGATGCCATCCTGGACGACGACCCGCGCGCCGATGACGAACAGGATCCCGATCAGAACGAACCCGTAGGCGGCGATCACGGGGTCCGGGATGGCGAGAACGATCGCCGCGATCTTGGGCAGGAACGCCAGCGCGCAGAAGGTCACGCCGATGATCACGCCCACGCGGCGTGCCGCGACGCCGGTGATCTCGGCCAGCGAGATGCTCGACGAATAGGTCGTGTTGGGGACGGTGCTCAGCAGCCCCGAGAGCAGATTGCCGAGTCCATCGGCGGCGACCGCGCCCTGAACCGCTCCGAAGTCCGTGGCTCGGCTGCGCCGCCAGGACACGCGCTGAATGGCCACGGCGTCGCCCACGGTCTCGATCGCTCCGATCAGGGTCACGAACACGAAGGTCGGCAGCAGCGCCCAGAAGGCGGGGCCGAAGCTGAAGCCGAAGCCCGGCCAGCCGGCTGCGGGGAGGCCGATCCACCGCGCGGCCGCCACGCGCTCGAAGTCGTAGATCCCGAACGACACCGCCGCCACGCACCCGACGAAGATGCCGATCACGGGACCCCACAGCCGCATGACGCCGCCGGCGCGGAGCACGATGAGCAGCGTCGCGACCACGGTCGCGCCCGCCGTTACCGGCGCCGCCAGCGTCGAGGCGCCCTCGGGAACCTGGCGCAGAAGATCGAACAGGAGCGGCATGATCGTAACGGCGATCAGCATGATCACCGTCCCCGCGACCACCGGCGTGATGATCCGCCTCAGGAGCGCGAGGTGCCGCGAGAGCCCGAACTGGAAGAGAGAGGAGGCGATGACCAGCGCCGCGAGGAGACCGGGGCCGCCTTGGACGAGCGCCATCACGGAGGCCGCGATGAATGCGCCCGATGTCCCCATGAGGAGGACGTACCCCGCCCCCACACGCCCGATGCGCGCAGCCTGCACAGCCGTGGTCACGCCGCTCACGATCAGGACCGCGAAGCTTGCCCACGACAGGTAGGCCTCGGAGCCGCCGGCCGCCCGCACCACGATGGCCACCGTGATGACGATGGCCGCGATCGTAAGCACGACGTACTGGAGCGCGAGTCCGATGGCGATCCGGTACGGGGGCGTCTCGTCGGGCTGGTACTGGATCGCGTTGTTGAAATCGCGAGGTTCTGCCGCCATCGGTCACATCCATCGTTGGGGAACGGAAATGCCGAACGCACGCGCCCGAAGCTCAAGCCGATGGCGACAACCCGCAAGACGGCGACCGGCGCCTCGATCGGGGTGCGTGAATCTTGATCCGGAATGCGGATATGGTCTATATTGGTCCAGTTTACTGGATGGAGGGAGCATATCGGTGGACACGTCCAGGTTCGCTCGCACATGGAGGGTCGCCGAGGCGAAGGCGCGCCTCTCCGAGATCCTGCGCCTCGCGGAGGAAGAAGGACCGCAACGAATCGGCGTGCGCAGATCCTTCGTTGTCGTGTCCGAACGCCTGTGGCGTGAGAAGGCTCCGATCCGGCCGCCTCTCGGCCGGTGGCTTGTCGAACACGTGCCTCGAGGACTGAACCTTGAGATCCCCCGGGAGCGAGGTTCCGACCGCAGGATCCCCTTCGCTTCGGATGACGCCGTGGACGACGTCTCGGATGACGCCGAATGAGCGGCGTCCTGCTGGACACGAACGTGATCTCGGAGCTGACGAGACCGGTTCCCGCCCCGCCCGTCATCGCGTTTCTGTCCGTGCAGGACGACCTCTGGCTATCGGCGCCGGTGTTGCACGAACTGGAGTTCGGCCTGCGCCTCCTGCCTCGCGGGCGCCGGCGAGACGCGCTGCGCGGCGTGCTGTCGGAGTTCATCCGACACTACGAGGACCGCATCCTCCCCGTCGACGAGAAGGCCGCCGTCTGGGCCGCCCGCTTTCGCGCGGAGGCCCGTGAGCGGGGACGCTCACTGGACCTGGGAGACGCGCTAATTGCCGGAACGGCCAGGGCGTGTGACTTGTCGGTCGCGACGAGGAACGCGACGGATTTCGGCGGACTCGAACTCGTACTCACGAACCCGTGGGAATTCCGCTGACCCGGTCGGCTCCAGCGGGGGAACGATCTCGACGGAACAACCGAGCATAGCCAGCACATGAAGGACCTTTCCCACCTGCGCGGTCGGTTTTCCCGCTTCGAGGTCTACGATGAAGCGCAGACCCACCCCCGCCACGCCCGCAAGCTCATACTGGCGCAGCCCCGCGTCCTTGCGCGTTGCTCGAACGATCTCGCCGATATCGGCGGGTGTGACGGTTCGTTTTCTCATCCGGCATTCCCGTACGGGAATTTAAGGCGGTCAAACACTGTGTATCACCAGAATTATTCCCGCTCGGGAACTTGGAGAAGAGTGCGAGCGCACTGTGACGCCATCAATCAGGCTTCGCTCGCCAATCGCGCGCTTACGAGCCGGTTCAGGCTCACGCCTTCTTCCGCGGCGCGGATCGCGAGGGCTCGGTGCACTTCCGGCGGCAGGCGGACGAGGAACTTTCCGCTGTAGGCGCGGTCGGCCATCGGTTCGGGCGGCGCCTCTCCGGTGGACCGCATGTCCGAAAGTGAGTCGCGCACGACACGCCGGATACCGGCCAGTGCTCTTGCCGGGGTGGGCGCCAGCCAGCTCAACGAAGGGAACTCGGCACAGAGGCCAACATGCTCACCGTCCTCGGCGGACCATGTAACGCGATAGGTGTAATGATCGCTCATCTCATGCCCTCCCGGGGAGGAGATGTTTGGAGGCCGAGAGAAAGCGGGCGACCGGGGTCGAACCGGCGACCTTCAGCTTGGAAGGCTGACGCTCTGCCAACTGAGCTACGCCCGCGAGGCGGTCGAATCTGGCGACGTGGCGGGTGGACGGGCAAGTTTTCGGGCCGCACGGGACGAGGAATCAGGAGGATGATCCAGTGAGCGTTCGACATGTATCGGAGTTCGGACTCACCCCGGTCGCCGCCGGGTCGGGGACCGAAACGCAGGTGCTGATTGGTCCGGACCAGGGGCCGAACTTCGCGTTGCGCAGGTTCGTCATGCAGCCGGGCGGCGGGATGCCGCGGCACACCAACGCGGTGGAGCACGAGCAGTACGTGTTGCGGGGTCGGGCTCGCGTATCGATCGGGGACGAAACCCACGACGTGAAGGCCGGGGACGTGGTCTACATTCCGGCGGGCACGCCGCACTCCTACGATGCCGTGGGGGAAGAACCGTTCGAATTCCTGTGCGCGGTGCCGAACCAGCCCGACAGGATCGAACTCGTCGACTGCTGAAGTCGGGTCCGCCGACGGCTGAGGGCTGCTCCCGCGGCTCCCACCTATGCGGTCAGGATGATCCTTCCGACGACGTTCCCCGCCTCCAGGTCGCGCAGGCTCGACTCCGCTTCCGCCATCGGCCTCGTCGCGTAGGGGATCGGGTCGACGCGTCCTGCCCGGACCAAATTCATCAACTCCCCCATCTCCGCGAGACTTCCGAGGTCGGACCCTTCGACGGTCTGGTCCTTGAGGACGAGGAGAGGGAGGGGTACGGAGAGGGAACCGCCCAGCAGGCCCACGACCACGAGCCCACCGCTCTTGGCGGCAGTCCGGAAGCCGAGGGCGGCGGACGCTGAGGAGCCCGCGAAGTCGACGACCGCCGGACAGCCGCCATTCGACAGCCGCTTGAGTTGTCGGGAGGCATCTTCGCCACGGGCGTCAACCACGTGCGCGACCCCCGCCCGCCGTGCCGCCTCGAGCTTCGCGTCATCGACCTCGACGACGATGATTTCGGCGTCGAAGAGCGCCTTCGCGAGCTGGATTCCGGCGAACCCCACGCCACCCGCCCCGATGATGACGAGTTGATCTTCCAGCCACCGTTCCGCCTTGCGGAGCGCGCTGTAGGCGGTGAGGCCCGAGCACGCGTAGGTGCAGGCCAGCTCGAGGGGGACATCCCCGAAGTCGAAAAGGTAGCGCGGGTGCGGGACGATGACGTAGTCCGCGAAACCTCCGTCGAGGTATGTGCCGAGCGCGCGCGGGCGGTCGCAGAGATGCTCGCGGGCGCTGTCGCAGAAATCGCAGGCGCCGCACCCGATCCAGGGGAAGACGACGCGCCGGTCGCCGATGTCGACGTTCTCAGCCTCCGGTCCCGCTGCGGCGACCTCGCCGACGATCTCGTGCCCGAGCGTGAACGGCAGGTCGCGCACCTCGCGCACGTCCAGCTTCCGGCCGCCGCCCATTTCGAAGTAGCCCTCCCGCAGGTGCACGTCGCTGTGGCAGACTCCGCAGGCGCGGATCCGGACGAGCACCTCCGTGCCCGTCGGTTCGGGAGTCGGCGCCTCGGCCAACTCGAGCGGCGCGCCGTACGCGCTGAACTGGTAGCTCTTCATCGCTCCCCCCATGGCACCGTGGACAGTACACGTTCCCGCGGGAACGTCACGAGTCCAGAACCTTCGCGAATGCGGCCACGACATCCTGCATCTGAGCGGCTCCCGCGAGCAGGACCTCGTGCTTGATCCAGATCGTCGTGCGGCAGAGCCGCTCGCAGACCGGAAACCCCCGCTCGAGCGGCGTGGTGTAGCCCGGGTGCGCCGGGATCCCCTCGGCCCGCAGCGCCTCGATCACCCGGCGTTTGTCCCGGCCGTCACGCGGATCCGTTCCGAGCCGCGACTCGTCGAGCCGCGCCATGAAGACGTGGCAGCCGTGGGCCGTGATCCGCTCGTCCGGATCCGGCGGCTTCACGCCCTCGACCTCCGCCAGGCCAACCGAGAGCGCGTCCATGGCCTGCCGGCGGATCGCCTGCTCGGCCGGCAGGCGCTCCAGACCGGACAGGAGCAAGGCCGCCTGGAACTCGGTCATGCGGAGGTTGAGGCCATCCGGTGCGTGCGCGTGCGGGGAGCCCGTCGGGTCGCGGCCGCAGTCGTGCCAGGACCACGCGCGGCGGTACAGTGCCTCATCATCGGTGAGCACCATTCCGCCCTCTCCGGCGGTGAGATTCTTGCTCGACTGGAAGCTGAAGGCGCCCGCATCGCCGAGCGTGCCGACCGCGCGGCCGCGCCAGCCCGCGAGCCACGCCTGCGCGGCGTCCTCGACGACCGGGAGGCCGCGCCGACCCGCGATCTCGTTCACGCCATCCATGTCGGCCGGGCGTCCGCCGATATGCACCGGCAGGATCGCCGTCGTGCGCTCCGTGACCGCGGCCTCGATCAACTCCGGGGCCAGGTTGTGCGTGCCCGGCTCGACGTCGACGAAGACGGCGACGGCGCCCAGCGACCGGATGGCGTGGGCCGTCGCCGCGAAGCTGTACGGGCTCGTGATGACCTCGTCGCCGGGCTGCACCCCGGCAGCGACGAGGGCGGCCTGCAGCGCCATCGTGCCGTTGCAGCAGGCCACGGCGTACCGGGCGCCGTGCAGCGCGGCGAAGCGGGCCTCCAGCTCCGGGACGGCGTCGCCGCCCAGTCCCCAGCGGCCGGACTCGAGCACTTCGGTCAGCGCGCGCCGTTCCGCCGCCCCGGAGCGCGGCCACGCGGGCCACGGCGCCGTGCGGACCGGAGTGCCGCCGTCGATCGCCAGCCGGCCGGTCATGCGATTCCGCGGAGGCGCGCTGGCATCGCCCGGCAGACGCGGCGATTCAGTCGAATTCGCACAGAATCGGCAGGTGGTCGCTAAGTCTCGGCTTTCGGTCGAAGACCTCTTCCCGACTCGGCACACGGGCCTCCGCCAGACGATTCAGCATCGGTGCGTTCACGTAGCAGTAGTCAAGCTGATGTTTAACGGTCTTCGTCGAGTGCTGGAACGTGGGCACGGGACCGCCATGATGATGGCTCAGGCAATCCGTCAGACCGAGTGCATTCAGGCGTTCGATGACCTGCCGGTTCCCTCTGTCCTTCGGTTTATCGAACAGCACGGAACTGTTGAAGTCGCCGCCGACAATCCAGTTCGTGTCGTCCGAGACGTCCGCTCCACGGAGTAGTGACCACAGGAGTTCCGTGAACCAAAGGTCGGGGTTATTCGTCAGCTTGATTCCAGACACATCCACGTCAATCCACTCATCCCGCGGAATCGGAAAGGCCGGCGAGTGAACCGTAACGACCCGGAACCTCTCTCCGGAACCAAGCGTGGTTTCGCATCCGATGATCCAGCCGTAACGGTCCGTGTGAATCCTGTTGATCCAGGGCAGCTCCGATTCCAGAAACGGCGTGGCATCGATCAACCCCTTGGAAAGGATCGCCGACGAAAACGGAGCGTTGTGGCCCCCGAAGAACCGTGGCGATATCACGTGGCACTGGTAGCGTTTCCGAATCCAGGTAGGAATCCCGGTGACTTCCTGGAGCAGGACGATGTCCGCATCCTCGCGCTGAATCATCTCCCACAGCACGCGGCGTGACTTGCCCGCCTTGTTGACGTTCCAGGTGATCAGCTTCATTAGCGTTTCGACGCGAGATCCTTAGGAGACGGCCCGTGGGCGGCTTCGGGTGATGACGGCGGGGACGCCCGAGTCGCGCGCGAGCTGGTTGAACGCGTCGAGCATCTCGCCGAGCACCCGAACGAGCGCGGCCTCCTCCACCGACCACTCGCTCTCCAGATCGCCCCATCGCTCCAGCACGCCGGCGCGAGGGGGAAGATCCGAGCCGTCCACCTCTCCCATGAGCGCGGTCAACTGCATGTTCAGCAGCCCCTCGTAGGCGACCATGTCCTGCTGCGCCGCCCGCCGCTTCTGGAACAGGCGATCCTCCAGCACCGTGATCGAATCCGCGAGGGCCGTCCCCGCCGCTTTGAGCGCCTCGGCCCCCGAGAGTCCGGCCTCCGTCGCCTGCCCGACGACCGCGTTCACCTGCGCGCGCACGTCCCGAATGTCGTTCACGCCGTTGTGGAGCCCCACGATCGCGCCGAACACCGACTCCAGGAAGCGTCCGTTGGCTGCGAAGTCCGTCGCCGAGGCGGGGATGCGCGGGTCCCCGCGCACCTCGAACGACCGCGTCTGCGGCGGCGCGTCTCCCACCGTCAGCCGGGCATCGTACGTCCCGGGCATCACGCGATACCCGGGCGCGTCCCCGAAGAAGGCGTAGGATTCCGCGACCCGCGGGCCGCTCTCCACGCGCAGGTCCCAGAACACCCGGTTGTGCCCGGGGGCGGCGGGCGCGCGCGAGTGGCGGACCCCCGAGGCGGTCGCCGCCGTGTCCGTCGTGAAGGTGCGGATCACCTCGCCACCCGCGTCGAGGATCTCCAGCACGAGTGAAGCGCCCTCCGACGCGGCCGACTCCGCGGACGATTCCGAGCCGTCCTCCGGAGCATCCGCTCCCGGCGCCGCGGCGATCACGTAGTCGATCGCGACGCCCGGCGGCTTGTTCTCTCCCGTGGTCGTCGGACCGACCGGGCCCCCGAGCCCCTGGCTCACGCGGTACGCCGTGGCGGGCGCGTAGAGGTGGTGGCCGCCGGCGGCCTCGGCGGTCTCCGCGTCGGCCCGCTGGCGCAGCGGAGAAAGATCGTCGAGCACCCAGAAGCCGCGCCCCTGCGTTGCCACGGCGAGATCCCCCGCCTGCACCTGCAGGTCGGTGATCTGCGTGAGCGGCATGTTCAGATCCAGACTCCGCCACGAGGCGCCGTCATCGAAGCTCACGTACATCCCGAGTTCGGTCCCGGCGTAGAGCAGGCCCCGCCGCTCGGGATCCTCGCGCACGACGCGGGCCCAGGCCTCCGGCTTGTCCGCCGCGATCCCGGCATCGATGCGCGCCCAGCTCTCTCCGTAGTCCGTCGTCCTGTAGATGTACGGCGCGAAGTCGTTGAATTTGTAGCGGCTGAGCGTGATGTAGGCTCCGCCCGGTTCGTGCGGCGACGGATCGAGCGAGTTCACCATCCCCTCGGGCATCCCGTCCGGCGTGACGTCGGTCCACGTCTCTCCGTTGTCGCGCGTGACGTGGACGAGGCCGTCATCCGCACCGACCCAGATCGTCCCGGCCTCCAGCGGGGATTCGGCCATCGTCATGATCGTGTTGTAGACCTCGCCCCCCGCCGCCTCGTTCGTGAACGGCCCGCCCGCGGCGACGTGCTTCTCCGGCTCGTTCCGCGTGAGATCGGGGGAGATCTCCTCCCACGTCACGCCTCGATCGCTCGACCTCAGCAGGTGCTGCGCTCCGTGGTAGATCACCCTCGGATCGTGCGGAGACACGACGACCGGCCCGTTCCAGTTCCAGCGATAGCGCATGTCCTCGGCGTCCATCCCGAGCTGGAACTGCGGGTACGCCTGCACGCTGCGCGTGGAGCCGAGTTCGGTGTCCAGCTCCGTGATGATCCCCTGGATCGAGGTCGCGTACAGGTAGCGCGGGTTGTCGGGATCGAAGGCGACCCAGGCCGATTCCCCGCCCCCCGCGTCGATCCAGTCCTTCCAGCCGAGTCCGCCCCCGTGCGTGGCCCAGCCCAGCATGCCCACGCTCGTGTTGTCCTGCTGCCCCCCATACATGCGGTACGGGAACCGGTTGTCCACCGCGAGCCGGTAGATCTGCGCCGTGGGCTGGTTCTCCTGCGTGGACCAGGTCTCGCCCCCGTTGAAGGTGACCGTCCCTCCCCCGTCGTTGGCGGAGAGCATGACCCGGCTGTCGAACGGGTTGATCCACAGGTCGTGGTGGTCGACGTGCGGCGTCTGGATCGTCGCCCACGTCCGGCCCCCGTCGATCGACTTGAGGAAGGGCGAGTTCATCACGTAGACGGTCTCGCGGTCCAGGGGGTCGGCGTAGATCTCGATGTAGTACCAGGCCCGTCCCCGGAGCTGGCGCTCGGAACTCGCCAGCGTCCAGCTCTTCCCCCCGTCATCCGAGCGGTACACCCCGTCCACGTCCTCATCCGCCTCGACCAGCGCCCACACACGGTCGGCGTCCGCGGGGGAGACGTCGATCGCCGTCTTCCCCATGAGATCGGGGAGGCCGGCATTGATCTCCTCCCACGTGTCCCCGCCGTCCGTCGACTTCCAGAAGCCGGAGCCGGGCCCGCCGCTGCGGATGTACCACGGATCGCGGTCGTGGTCCCACATGGAGGCGTAGAGGATGCGCGGGTTGGTGCGGTCCATCGCGAGGTCCGAGGCCCCCGTGTTCTCGTCCACGTGGAGGACGAGTTCCCAGTTCTCCCCTCCGTCCGCCGAACGATAGATGCCGCGCTCCGGCGTGGGCGCGAAGGGCGATCCCTGGGCGGCGACGTAGACGAGATCCGGGTTCTCCGGGTGGATCCGAATGCGAGAGATCGTGCGGGTGGGGGCGAGGCCCATGTGCGTCCAGGTGCGGCCCGCATCCGTCGAGCGGTAGACGCCGTCGCCGTGGGAAGTCGTCACGCCGCGGATGGAGTGCTCGCCCATCCCGACGTAGACGACGTTGGGATCCGACTCGGAGACGGCCACGGCTCCAACGGAGGAGGAGGCGACGAAGCCGTCCGTGATGGGGCCCCAGCTGATCCCGCCATCGGACGTCTTCCACACACCGCCGCCGGCCGTGCCCATGTAGTAGGTGAGCCGGTCGTCGGGCACCCCGGCCGCGGCCACGGCCCGCCCGCCGCGGAACGGCCCCACGTTGCGCCACCGCATCGACCCGTAGAGCGCGGTTTCGGGGTCGCCCTCGGCCGTCTGCGCCTGGGCGGGAACTGCCGGAAGCAGGAGGGTCGCTCCGGCACCGCCCGGGACGGCTGCGCGCGCCCCATCCGGGACACTTGCCGCCGCTAGCGCGAGGATCAGCGCCGGGAGCGGGGCCGGTGAGGCCGGACACCGCCACGGCGGGCGGCGCGGGAACAGGGGCATTGGGATCGATGGGATCCACATGATTGACACCATGACGCGACCTCCTCGGCGGCGACTGAACCCGGCGGACGGCCGGACCTCGCCGGCGCAGGAACGTTTGGATTGTTTCGGCGGTATGGAACCGATCGAGCCGGAGGTTTCGGCGCAACGATGTTCCGCGCAACTTTTTTATGCAGTTACAGTCAATTGACTGAGAGGAGTGGAAGATAATGCATGGCAAACTCATGACACGCGCACTCTGCCTGCTGGCGCTGGCGGCCGTGGGCGGCTGCTCGGACGATCCGGTCTCGCCGGATGATCCGGTCACGGCCGACCGCGTCGTGGACCGGGAGACGCTCAGGGCGTTCGTGGAGCGGGCGGCGACGACGGTGGAGGAGGCCGTCTCGAGTCCCGCGGAGGCGTACCCGTTCGCCGACGCAACCTTCCGGCCGGAGGGCGAGTGGAGGCACGGCTCCGTCTACATTTACGTGGTGTCCCTCGACGGCATCAGCCTGTTCAACGCAGTGCAGCCAAGCATCGAGGGGACGAATCTCTGGGAGATCGAGGACCTGAACGGCGTCAAGATCGTTCAGGATCTGATCGCCGAGGCCAACCAGGGCGGCGGCTTCGTCGAGTACCTGTGGGACAACCCGGCTGTGACCGGCGATGAGGAGAACGGCTCCCTCAAGGTCGGCTACGCTACGCTGGCGACGGTCGGAGGCGAAAGCGTCCTGATCGGATCGGGCATCTACCCCTAGAAAGCCCGTTACAAACCCTGCGTCAGCGCCCCCCCGGCGGCTCACGGGCTGCCGGGGGGTGGGCCCCGCCCGCCCCCTGAAGCGGAGGACGCATGCGCATGCTTTTGAAGCGTTTCGCCGGGCGTTTCGCCCTCACCATGTCGCTGGTCGTGCTGGAGGCCGCCGGCTGGATCCTGTTCCCGCTCTTCATCGGACGGGCCATCGACAGCGTGCTCGCGGACTCGACGCGGGGTCTCTACGAATTCGGCGCACTCGCGCTCGCGACGATGCTCATCGCCATCGTCCGGCGCCTCGTCGACAGTCGTGCGTACGCGAAGATCTACGTAGGCCTGGGCGAAGAGATGGTCGGCGCCGATGAGGAGAGCGATACGTCGACCCGAACCGCGCGTCTCGGCATGCTCCGGGAGATCGTCGAGTTCTTCGAGAACTCCCTGCCCGCGCTCGTCAACAGCCTGATCGGGCTCGCCGGCACCGTGCTGATCCTGTGGATGCTCAACGTCCCCGTCTTCCTCGGGTGTCTCGTGGTCGCCGTCGCCACGGTGACGCTCTACGCCCTCACCGGACGGCTGACGACCCGCTACAACGAGGGCTTCAACGACCAGTACGAGCGGCAGGTCGACGCCGTGCACAGCGGCAATCCCCGGCGGCTCCGCGAGCACCTGCGCGCCATGATGCGCTGGAACATCCGGCTCTCCGACCTTGAGGCCGCCAACTTCGGGATCAACTGGGTGTTCATGACCGGCCTCCTGGTCTTCGCCGTGGCCGCGGCGGCGGAACAGACACTCGAGTACGGAGCGGTGTTCGCCATCGTCATGTACGTGTTCCAGTTCGTCGAGTCGATGCTGGGGATTCCACTCTACTACCAGCAGTGGCTGCGGCTGCGGGAGATATCGGGCCGGCTGGCCGGGGTCGGAGTCGAGGCCGGCGTCGAGGTCGGCGCTTCCGCGTGAGCGGGAAACTCAGTCGCGGCGAATGGCCTGGCCGGGGAGGGCGTCCTCGATGAGTGCCGCGTCGCGGACGACGAACGTGCCGCTGACGATGACGTGCTCGATCCCGCCGGACGGCTGCGTGGGAGCCTCGAAGGTCGCGTTGTCGATGACCGTGGCGGGGTCGAAGACGGTGATGTCCGCGTCCGCCCCGACCCGGAGCCGGCCCTTGTTCGCCATCTGCGGCACGTAGGCCTCGAGCCGCTGTGCCGGCATCAGGGTCATCTTTCGGATCGCATCCATGAGCGTAAGGAGGCCTTCCTCGCGCACGTAGCGGCCGAGAACGCGGGCGAAGGTGCCGGCCCCGCGCGGGTGGCCGTTGCCATCCAGGAACGGGACGCCGTCGCTCGCCACCATGACGAGCGGATGGGCGAGCGCGAGTTCGAACATCTCCTGCGGGATGATGTGGGCGATGATGCGGCCCCCCGTCTCGCGCCGCTCGTTGAACGTCTCCTCCGTGAGCCGCTCGCCGGTCGCATCCCATTCGATGTCGCTGTAATCGGACCCGAACCGCTCACGCCAACCCGGGTCGAAGATCGCGGCCCGAATGTCCGTGGAGGCGGCCGTGTAGGGGTAGACCTCGGTCGTCACGTCCAGCCCGCGCTCCTGCGCTCCCTCGATCAGGCTCAGGAGCGTCGGCACCTGCCCCAGGCCGCTCGACCCGATGTGGACGATGTGGACCCCGGCCCCGGTCGACGCCGCGTTCGCGATCATCTCGTGTACGGCCTCGATCGAGCTTCCGGGCTCGACCATCCCGGCGTAGCGGATGTGGACGAAGTTCGTCACGCCTTCTTCCGCCGCGAGCTGGAACATCCGGTGGATCTCCTCGCGCCGGGCCCCGGGCGTGTACTGGATGCCGTAGCCGATCCCGAGCGCTCCGCGTCCCAGCTCTTCGCGCAGCCGGTTCTCCATCACCGCGACCTGCTCGAGACCCGCCGCCAGCCGGACCGCTTCCTCCTGCCCGCCGAGGGCGAGGCGGCGCGCCGCGCCATGCGAGGCCGTCGCCCCGTAGTGGATGACGGCCTGCCCTTCCCGCCTCGCGTACCACTGCTCGACATCGTCCGTGCCGCCCTCGAGTTCGAGCGCGGTCGTGACCCCGTCCCGTGCCTGCAGCCGGCTCGAGTAGCGATTCTGGCCGTGGGCATGGAGGTCGATGAACCCCGGCGCAACGACGAGGCCGGACACGTCGACCACCGTCGCGCCGTCGAGCGGTGACTCGGAAATCGCGGCGATCATCCCCTCGCGGATCCCGACGTGGCGCACCGCGTCGAGACCGGACTCGGGGTCCATCACCCGCCCGCCCGAGAGGACGAGGTCGTAGCTCTGGGCCGCCGCCACGGAGGCGGCCGAGGCCACCATCGTCGCGGCAGCGATCAAGGTGCCGAATCTCATGGGCGGAATCCTCCGCTCCTTCGTCTGCCGTCTCATCCGGGCCTCATCCGAGCAGTCCCGGAAGCATGCGCGCGACCCAGAGTCCGAGGAAGGTGCCCACCGCATTGCCCAGCGACCCGATCAGGACGGCGGGAAGCACGAGATCGCCGCGCCCGAGGCTGCGCGCCAGCGCGAGCGCGGAGGTGCCGCCGCCGACGTTCGCCTGGGACGCCACGGCCGCGATGTCCACGTCGAGCCGGAGGAGGCGAGCCGCGCCGAAGGTGACGAATCCGTGCACGACGATGATCGTGAAGGCGAAGACGAGGAGCGCGAGACCGAGCGGGCCGATGTCGGCCAGCGCCCGCACGTCGCAGTGGGCCCCGATGACGCACAGGAAGAGGTAGACGGAGAACAGGCCGAGCGTCCGGCTTCCCGCGAGGTCCGTGATGGCACGGAACTGGGCGAGGACGAGGGCGATCACGGTGAGGATCAGGATGTCCGGAATCGGGAACCCCATTGCGGCGGTCCACGCCTCCAGCCGCTGTGAAGCCCACAGCGTTCCGAAACCGATCGCGAGGACGAGGGCCAGATCGACCGGATGCACGCGCTCCGTGTCCTCGTCGATTCCGAGGTCCGGAGCCCGGTCGGCGGAACCCGGTACCGCATCGGCCAGCCCGCCCCAACTCCAGCCGGACTCCGGCCAGTGCGACCGCAACCAGCGGGGAATCGCGATCGTCGCGGCCATCCACACCGTCGTCATGATCGAATCCACCGCCGAGGCCCCGCCGAACAGCACGCCCTCGCGCATGACGTCGTACTCGAGCGCGACCGCGTTGAAGTTCACGCTGCCGCCCGTGTAGGTGCCCGTGAACATGCCCCCCAGCGGCCCGAACAGGGGACCGATCCGCTCCGGCCCGTCCACGAGGGCCATGCCCGCGATCACGCCCGCCACGGTCCCCAGCGACCCGATGAGGAAGAGCGTGATGATCGGCAGCCCGGCGCGGAGGATGTCGCGCAGGTTGACCTTCAGCAGCAGCCACACGATCGCGAGCGGGGCGACGGTGCCGAAGATCGCGTCGTAGGCCGGGACCGGGTCCAGGTCGGTTGAGGAGGTCGGAAGCAGACCGAAGTTCGCGATGATCGCGGTGAAGATGATGACCATCAGCGCGGTCCCGCCGTGGCGCAGAAAGCTCCGGCGCACGAGCCATTCCGTCCCCGCGATGACGAGGCACAGGACGGCGACGATGTAGAGCGTCTGCGCGGTCACGGCGCGACCCGATCAATCACCGGCATAGAGCGACTCCGCCTTCACCGCGGAGGTCGTGATCCCCTTGATGAACGCGGAGGAGAAGCCGCGGTGCTCCATCTCGTTGAGGCCCGCGATCGTGCAGCCGCGCGGCGTCGTCACGCTGTCGATCTCGCGTTCGGGATGCCGGCCCTGATCCCGCACGAGGGCCGCGGCTCCGAGCGCGGTCTGGGCCGCCATCCGGAGCGCCTCCTCGGGGTGGAAACCGATCTCGATGCCGCCCTGGCAGGCGGCGCGCACCGCCCGCAGGAAGAACGCCACGCCGCAGGCGCAGAGCGCGGTGGCGGGGACCATGTGCTCCTCCTCCACGACGAGCGTGGCTCCGACCGTCCGGAACAACTCCGCCGCCCGGTCGAGGGCCCCGGCGTGGGCGGGCTCTGCCGCGAGGCACGTCATCGACTCACGCAACGCGACCGCCGTATTGGGCATGGCGCGGACGATCGCCACGTCGGGGCCCACGTGCCGGCGAATCGCCTCGATCGACGCCCCGGAGACGACGGACACGAGGAGATGGCGTCCGGCGTCCACGTGCGGGGCGATCTCGATCAGTACCGCGTCCAGGGCCTGTGGCTGGACCGCGACGATCACCGTGTCGCAGGCGGCCACGGCGCCCGGATTGTCGGACGACACCGGGAACCCCCGTTCCGCGAGATCCGCTACCCGCTCCGCGTGGCGACGCGTGACGTGGACCTCGGCCGGAGCGTGCGAACCCGCGGCCACGAGCCCCTCGGCGATGGCGCGCCCGATATTCCCCGCGCCCAGGATCGCGGTCGATTTCGAGTGGCGCATATCCAGGCCTCTTCGCGTGTTACGGAAGTGTGGTCCGCGCAGGGACCGGCGGCGGCCGGATCTGGCGCGGGGCGCATTGTCGCCCGAGGGCCGCACAACCCGCAAGGCGTTGCCGTCCGGGCGGCGCACCGATGTCGCCGGACCCGGGCGGCGCTGCGACATTGGCGGTATCCCTACCAACAAATGGAGGACGGAAGATGGATCGCCGGATGGTGGAATACGAAGCGAAGAAGCAGACCCCGCTCGTGGCGTACATTCTCCTCGTGGTGTTCGGCGTGGTCGGCGCCCACAACTTCTATCTCGGACGACGCCAGCAGGCGCTGGCCCAGCTTGTGTTCTCCGCCATCATGGCCGGCGCCATGCTCTGGCTCTTCGTGGGTTTCGCGTCAGCCGAAATGGCAGATGTCTCGGGCGACTTCAACGCATTCGTGCGGCGTGCGTGGACCTTCTACGCGATCGCCACGATCTGGGGCATCGGGATCTTCGCCTGGCTCGTGGTGAACGCCATCCAGGTCCCGAAGCTGATCGCGGAACACAACGTGCGGCTTCACGAGCGCATCTTCGGCGAGTAACCGCACCCACGACTCGTCGGCGATCCTAGAGATAGCGCGCTTCGAGGCTGCTGAAACGCGCGAAGTCGCGGTCGTTGGTGAGAATCGAGGAGATTCCGTGCTCGCGGCACAGCGCGGCGATCTGCGCGTCAAACATCAGGTTGCCGCGT
Organism: Gemmatimonadota bacterium; assembly: GCA_022826685.1. GTDB lineage: Bacteria > Gemmatimonadota > Gemmatimonadetes > Palauibacterales > Palauibacteraceae > Palauibacter. Next base: position 19,058 of record JAJDUL010000064.1, read on the forward strand.
GCATCGGCGCCACGGGACGTGGCAGTCAGCAGATCGAGGAAGCCGGCTCCGGGCAGGACGACGCGGCAGCTCGGCGAAGCGACGACGCCGTCGAGGAAATCCGCAGCCTGTTCCAGCGTTGACGGCGGGCTGAAGACCCGTCTGTGGGTGACGACCCGAAGGAATTCCACCGCGCAGAAGATGGGAAGGCCCCAGTGAGCCGCGCCCTCGGCCAGGGCGATCAACTCCCGGGCGGCTGTGGCGTGAAGCTCGGTCTCTGCCCGATGCGCATAGATCAGGACATTGGTGTCGACGGCGATCACGCGCGATCCAGAACGTCGTAGAGCGCCTCTCGATCGGAGATATCGACCTTGGGCGGGCCATCCCCCCGCACCGTCTTGAGTTCGAGCTTGAAGGCCGGATCCCTCCGGCCGTCGTCCATCAGCTTCGTGCGCAACGCATCCTCTACGAATCGGGTCAGGGAGATGCCCTCGTGTGCCGCCCTCATCTTCGCTCTCCTCAGGATCTCACCGTTCAGATTAAGCGTGGTCTTCATCGGACTCTCAAATCGGGACCGCAAACCGGTTGTATGGTAGAACCATAAAAAAGATGCCATATGTATGGCAAGAAACCGGCGCTAATGGTCGTCCCAGCGGCGGATCGCGAGGGAGACGTTGTGGCCTCCGAAGGCGAACGAGTTCGACAGGGCCGCGGCCACGGGGCGCTCGATCGCGCCTCCGTGCGCATACTCGAGATCGCACTCGGGGTCCGCCTCCTCGAAGTTGATCGTGGGCGGAATCACGCCGCGCCGGCAGACGAGCGTTGAAATCACCGTCTCGATCGCGCCGGCCGCGCCGAGCGTGTGGCCGGTCATCGACTTTGTCGAACCCACGACCAGCGAGTACGCGTGCTCGCCCAGCACCTCCTTGATCGCCTTCGTCTCGGAGACGTCACCAGCCGGCGTCGCGGTCCCGTTCGCGTTGATGTAGCCGATGTCGCCGGGCAGGAGGCCCGCGTCCTCGAGCGCCTGCTCCATCGCGAGGCGGGCGCCGACGCCGTCCGGGGCGGGGGCCGTGATGTGATAGGCATCCGCGCTCTGCCCGAAGCCCACGATTTCACCCAGGATCTCGGCCCCTCGCGCCTTCGCGTGTTCCACTTCCTCGAGGACCAGCATTCCCGACCCCTCGCCGATCACGAAGCCGTCGCGACGGGCGTCGAAGGGGCGGCAGGCCTTCTCCGGGTCGTCGTTGCGCCTCGACATCGACCCCATCGACGCGAAGCCCGCGACCGCGAGCGGAGTGATGGCGGACTCCGTGCCCCCGGCGATCATCACATCCGTCTCTCCCCTCCGGATCGAGCGGAAGGCGAGTCCGAGCGAGTGGCCGCTCGAAGCGCAGGCCGACACCGTCGCGTAGTTCGGGCCGCGCGCCCCGTACACGATGGACAGGAGTCCGACCGTCATGTCCGGGATGAACATCGGTATGAGAAGGGGTGAGACGAATCGCGGTCCCTTCGACAGGAGTTTCCTGTGCTGCGCCTCCAACAGGGGGAGCCCGCCGACCGCGACACCGACGACGACCCCCGTCCGATCCGGAGGCAGGTGGGCGAGCCCGTCGCCGAACCCCGCCTGTTCCATGGCCTGCGAGCCGGCGGCAATGGCGAGCTGCAGGAACCGGTCCGCGCGGCGCGCTCCCTTCCGGTCCAGATACCGCAGCGGGTCGAAGTCCTTCACCTCGCAGGCGAAGCGGACGGCCTGGTCGGAGGCGTCGAAGAGGGTGATCGGAGCGGCTCCGCTCACGCCGCGGAGGAGCGCGTCCCAGGTGGAGTCCACGTCGAGACCGATGGGCGTGACCATCCCGACGCCCGTGATGGCGACACGCCTCGTTGCACCGGTGTGGATCAAGCCGATTCTCTCCAGGGATAGACCGCGTTCCGCTCCTCACCGCGTCGGGGAGAGATAATACGGCGACTCGGCGGGCCTGACATGGCCCCCGAAGATGGCGGGATGCGGAAAGAGTGGGAGGCGAACGGAGGGGGTGGGATTTGAACCCACGTGGGCGTAAGCCCGCCGGTTTTCAAGACCGGTGCATTCAGCCGCTCTGCCACCCCTCCGGGGAGACCGTCATAGGAATCGGGCTCGGGAGGGAAGATAGTGCGCCTGGTCGATCTTCGCGCGCGAGGGTGGCCGAAACCGCATGCGGACGGGGGATCGTACGTGGGGGATCTGTTGTCCGGGGCTGCGGGGACCGGCACCTTCGAGCTTCAAATTGGCGAAAGGCATCAGATGGGCGGCGGCGCTGCGGGCGGTCGCGCGAAGGGAGAGACGTGATGACGAGGATCGGACGCATCCGGATCGGAATGGCGGGGTTCGCAGCCGTCGTGGCGATGGCCGTTTCCCATGGCGCCGTACAGGCTCAGGAGTCCTGGCTCGTTGGGGCGTGGGAGGCCACGGCGGAGATGACGGGAATGCCGGGCACCACCGTCTCCATGACCTGGACGATCGAGGCGGCGGAAGATGGTGCCTTCACGGGAAGCTGGACGGGCCAGGGGCAGGGACAGAGCTACACCCGGGACATGTCCGACATCTCGGTGGACGGAGACGCGTTCGGCTTCACCGTGCGCATCGAGGAGCAGGGACAGGCGGGGGACCTGGTCTTGGAAGGGACGATGGCGGAAGGCGAGGTCAGCGGGACCTGGGAGGTTCGCCCGGAGGGCATGCCGGCCGTGATGACGGGGACCTTCTCCGGTGCACGGGCCGAGGGAGAGGGCGCCGGCCGATAGGCGGAGCCCGGCGACGGGCGAGGAAGCGGGCGACCGGTCTCGAACCGGCGACCTTCAGCTTGGGAAGCTGACGCTCTACCAACTGAGCTACGCCCGCGCGCTGCCATGTTTGTAATGGGGCGGGAGGGACTTGAACCCCCGACTTCTGCGATGTGAACGCAGCGCTCTGGCCAGCTGAGCTACCGCCCCGGATGGTCCCCTCTCGGGGCCAGCGATTCTACCCCGCGACCCCGTCGCGTGTCAAAGCCGCAGCCGCCACGGCACGCGGTGGCGGCGCGGTGCTCAGGCACGCCATGGAGTGAGCAGCTTGAAGAAGGCGTCCGAGTTGTCCTGCACCAACTCCCTGAAGCTCTTCTCCGTGTTGGCGCGCGTGGAGATGTAGCACTGCTCGCAGGTGTTCTGCTTCGTGAACCTCTCCAGCATGTCCTCCTGCCGGTCGAAGTACGCCATCACCATCGCGCACGGCGTGAGCCTTCCGTCCGGGTTGATGACGAGGAAGCGGCGTCCCGCCTGGCATCCCGGGATCCCTCCCTCCGTCAGAAACCGGTGGAATTTCCACAGCACGCGGGGCGTCGTGTAGACCGGATAGCCGGCGTTGCGGAGGTCGATGACCTCCTGCAGGCTGTCCGCCAGTCCGTCCAGCCCATCCCCCTCGATGAGGCCGTCCCGGTCCTGCACCCTCAGGTGCGTATAGACGGAGAAGTTGATCGGCACGCCCCAGTCCTTCGCGACGCGCACCATGCGTCCGATGTCCCGGTAGTTCCACGCGGTGATGCACACGTTGAGCAGGATATCGTCCGTGTCCGTGCTCTGGCGCCGGATCTCGGGAACCACGCGGGCCATGCGGTCGAACAGTCCGGGAATGCGGCGGAACTCGTCGTGCCTCTCGTCCGGGAAGTCGAGCGAGGTGGACAACTGGTGCATCCCGCTGTCCTTGAGACGGAAGAAGCGCTCCGGCGTGAGGTTCGACGCGTTCGTGACCACGATCATCCAGGGCAGCCCGCCCTCGTTGGTCATCGCGTCGACGATGTCGTACACGTCTCCGCGCGCGAGCGGTTCCCCTCCTGAAGCGTGCGACACGACGGGGCGAAGCTCCCGGCAGATCGCCGCGTAGTCCGCGGCCCCGAGGCGCTCCTCCTTGATCGGTCCGCCCCAGTTGCAGTGCCAGCAGTTCGCCGTGCAGGCGTGCGTGATCTCGAACGAGACGGAGAGCGGCTTGTTCTGAATCCGGTTGCGGATGCCCCGCGCGAGCATGCGTGCGGCCATGGCTCCGGAGATGTTCGGCATCCGATCAACCCCTCCAACGCTTGTACCCCGCGGGGATGGCCTTCACGAGGTACAGCGCGAAGACCACGGCGACGCATGCGATCAGCACCCAGTTCGGGATCGGAATCGTCGCCCCGAGGAGCGCGAGAAGGTAATAGCGGGGAAAACGGGCGACCACCAGCGCCGCCACCCACTTCCACATGGGGTACTGGATCGAGAATGCGAGGAACTTGAAGGGGAAGAAGGGGATGGGCGCGAAGCCGGTCGCCACGATGGTCGCGAAGGGCCACTTCATGAACCAGGAGATCGCCTTCCGGTAGAACCTCTTGCGCTTGTACGCCCGGATGTTCCGCAGGTTCAGGAGGGGGACGAAGACGAGGTGGTCCATGACCCCCGCAATGGCGGTACCGAGCGTGGCCCACGCCGCGGCGAGCCACAGGTCCGCGACCTTCCCGAAGTAGATGAGGACCGGCTCGTGAGGGAAGACGGAAATCGCCGTGTTCGCCGGGATGGAGTAGAAGGCGAGATACAGGTAGCTGTCGGACTCGAAGTCGCGCAGAAGGAGGATCGACGTCGTGATGCCGATCGCGATCATCAGTCCGCCGCAGATCCAGACCGCCGGACCGATGCGTGTGTCGATCTGATCCTGTCGCAAACCGCTCTCCGCCGTAGCTTTGTGTCCCGCGGCACGGCCGGGTTCCGACCAAGTTACCGCCACCCGACCCGCGGTGCCCGGAGAGGACGCGCGAAGAGGAGGATCCGATCGGCGATCAGCGCAACGACACCCGGGTCGACTGCCCGGAGTGCGGCGATCCGGTGGGGCGGTCCGACCAGACGTGCCAGACGTGCGGCGCGCCGCTGTCGTTCGCACCGAACGAGACAGGCGTGCACTGCGCGGTCTGCGGCGACGCGATCGGCGCCTACACCGAGACCTGCCCCGCCTGCGGCGAGACGGGCTATCCGGCGCTCCGTCCGCGCCGCGGCCGCAAGTGGAAGGGCTCGCGCCCGGAGGGTCTGACCCGGAAGTGAGCGAGGGCCGCGCACGGCTCGACCGGACGTGCATCGTCCTCCACGAGCCGCAGGATGTCGTGAACGTCGCGCTCGTGATTCGCGCGATGAAGAACATGGGTCTTTCGCGTCTTCGGCTCGTGAACCCCGCGGAGTTCGATGCGTGGCGCATCACCGGCATCGCGCACGACACGGAGGATCTCGTGGAGCGCATCCGCATCTTCGACGATCTCCCCTCCGCCCTCGCCGATGCGAGCTACGTGCTCGGGGCGACCGCCCGCCGCCGTTCCACCCGCCACGAGTGGTGGAGCCCCGAGGGCGCCGCGACGGAATTCACGAGCCCCGCCGGTGGGCGCGAGGGGAGGCTCGCCGTCGTCTTCGGTCGCGAGGATCGGGGGCTCTCCAACGAGGCGCTCGATCTCTGCCACGGCCTCGTGTGCATCCCGACGAACCCCGACCACACGTCGATGAACCTCGCCCACGCGGCCGTCATCATTCTGTACGAACTGCGGAAAGCGGCGCTGGGCCCGGCCGACTGGGAGGGGCGCGATCTGGAGGGCAAGAGGCGCCGCCGGACCCCGCCGGCCCTGCACGGCGAACTGGAAGAGTTCTTCGATATCTGGGAGCGGGCGATGGAGGAGGTCGGCCTCTTCCACGGCATCGACCCGGCGCCGAAGATGCGGAGCTTCCGAAACGTCTTTCAGCGCGCGGACCTCGACCGGCGCGAACTCGGCCTTGTCCTCGCGGTGGCGTACGAGGTGCTGAACTTCGCCCGGAGGGAAAAGAAGCGCGCCCGCGAGCGCGCGGAGGCGGAGGCGGAGGCGGAGGCGGAAGGCTAGCCGCTAGCTGCTAGATCCGCTGGCGCAGCTTCGAAACGAGTTCTTCGTTCGAATCCGTCTGCCGCATGAGGCCGAGGACTTCCTGCATGGCCTCGACGGGCAGATAGGTGCTGAGTTCGCGCCGCATCGCCTGGGCGACGAGGAGTTCATCGTCGTTCATCAGACGTTCCTCCCGTCGCGTGGCGCTGGAGTTGAGATCGATCGCCGGGAAGATCCGGCGGTCGGAAATATCGCGGTCAAGGACGAGTTCGCTGTTCCCCGTCCCCTTAAACTCCTCGAAGATCACCTGGTCCATGCGGGAGCCGGTGTCGACGAGCGCCGTCGCGATGATCGTGAGCGATCCGCCGCCTTTGCTCTCCGGGACGCAGCGGGCGCTGCCGAAGAAGCGTTTCGGCTTCTCGAGGGAGTTCGCGTCGATGCCGCCCGTGAGCGTGCGGCCGCTTCCCTCCTCCGTCGTGTTGTACGCCCGCGCCAGCCGCGTGATGGAATCGAGGATGAGGACGACGTCCTGCCCCATCTCCGCGAGGCGCCGCGCGCGCTCCAGGGTGATCTCGGCAACCTGTACGTGACGCTCGGCCCGGTGGTCGAAGCTCGAGGCGGTGACCTCGCCGAGTCCCGTCGCTTCCATCTCCGTCACTTCCTCCGGACGCTCGTCGACGAGGAGGATGAGGATCGTGGAGTCGGGGTGGTTCTTCGAGATGCCCTCGGCGATCGCCTGCAGGACCATTGTCTTCCCGGCCTTGGCGGGCGCGACGATGAGAGATCGCTGACCCATCCCCATGGGACAGATGAGATCGATGATCCGATTGGTGTAGTCGGGCTGTCCGCGGCGCTCGAGCCCGCACTCCAGTTGCAAGCGCCGGTCGGGATGCATCGCGCTCAGGCGGTCGAACTGTCGGCGTCGTCCGAGTTGGTCCGGGGGGGTGCCGTTGACGGTGTGAAGATACCGGAGCGGGGGGCTCTTGCCCGGGCGGGGCGGACGGCCGGCCTGGCCGCAGATCTCGTCTCCCGTCCGCAGATCGTAGCGGGAAACGATCTTTGGACTCACGTAGATGTCGTCGTCGCTCGGGGTGTACCCGGCGTGCTGGCGGCGGATGAACCCCGTGCCGTTGCCGAGCCGTTCGATGAGTCCCAGGTAGCCGTCCTTCGGACCCTCCGGAACTTCGGCGGCCGCATCCTGCTGGTCGGGCCGCGGCTGGCGGGGCCCCTTTCCTCCCCGGTTGCGGCGTCCGCGTGAACGGCGCCGCCGGTTCCGGCCCTTGCCCCCGCGGCCACCCGGCCCCTTCCCGCGGCCCTTGGGCTGCCCCTTGCCACCGGGTTGGCCTCCGCCCCCGCGCGGGGAGCCGCCACGAGGCTGTGATGTGTTGTTCGTCAATGCATGTCGGTCGGAGAACGGATCTCGCGCCTGCGGAACTTCTGGCCGGCGCAAAGGTCGTGGCGATCATCGAACGGGGATCCCCCGGAATCGCCTGAATGGGCTAGTATGGGGCGCACCCGGGGCTCGCGCCAGTTTCCGGGCGCTTTCACCGACGCGCACGGCCGTAGCCGGAGGATCGAGATCCTGTATATTCCGGGCGCTCAGCCCGGCACGAACGCCGCAGGAACGCGACGGGCCGGGGGACGCGCCTCCTTCGCATGTCTTGTGAATCTCATCAGAAGAACTCTGGAGCGAATAGAATGATGAAGCGATCGACACGACTCACCCTGGGCGCCTTCGTCCTCTTCGGATGCGGCGGCGGCGAGAGTGACCAGCCGTCGCCGGCGCCGGCCCCCGCCCCGGCTCCCGCCGCGGAGGCCGCCGCGACGGCTTCGGGGCCCATGGCCGTGGACTGGATCTCGGTGGACGACGGCGCGCGCACCGTCACGATCGATCTCGTCGCCGGCTCGACGGACGCGAACAACCGCTGGAACTTCAACGGCTACGCGAACGGCGAAGCGACGGTCGTCGTGCCTGCCGGATACGCCGTCACGCTCAACTTCGAGAACCGGGACCCGGTCAACTACCACAGCGTCGGCGTCCTCGAGCGGGCGGCGAGCTACCCCCCGATCTTCGATGACGCCACGCCGGTCTTCGATGGCGCGATTACGACGAACGCGACCTCGATGACGGAGGCCACGGCCCCCGGCGGCGGCACCGAGAGCATCAGCTTCACGGCTTCCACGGCCGGCGAGTACGCGCTCGTGTGCCCCGTTCCGGCTCACGCGGTCACGGGGATGTGGATCGGGTTCGACGTCTCCGAGTCGGGCGAGTCCGGGGTGCGGAGCTAGCGGGGCGAGGGTCGGTCCGGGGATGGAGGCGATGAGGAAGGCGCTGCTGTGGGCTTCCACGAACCGGTGGCTCTCGCAGCGCCTTCCGGAGCGCCCTTTCGTGCGGCGCGCGGTTCGCAAGTTCATGCCGGGCGAGAAGCTGGAGGACGCGCTCGGTGAGGCGGCCGGTTTGCGGGAGGAAGGCATTCCCACTCTCGTCACCACGCTGGGCGAGAACGTCGAGACCGCTGAGGAGACCCGCGAGTCCGTCGCCGAGTACGTGCGGGCGATGGACCTGGCGGAGGAGATGGGGCTCGATCTGGAGGTCTCGATCAAGCCCACCCACCTCGGACTCGACCAGGATCCGGAACTCGCGGCCGAGAACGTCGGGGCACTCGCGGCGCGCGCCGAGGGTCACGGCACGCTCTGGATCGACATGGAGGGGTCGTACTACACGGAGGCGACGCTCTCCCTCTACCGCGCGGTCCGGCACCGGCATGTGAACGTCGGCCTCTGCATCCAATCCTACCTCAGACGGACGGCCGACGACCTCGAATCGCTCATGGAATTCGGCCCCCGCATCCGGCTCGTGAAGGGAGCGTACGCGGAACCGGCCGAGATCGCCTTCCCCGACAAGCGCGACGTGGATGAGAGCTACCTCGCCCTCGCGCGGCGCCTCGTGGACCACATCGGGAACGGAGGGGACGGATTCCTCGGGCTCGGGACCCACGACCCGGCGATGATCGGACCGCTCTCCGCGGACGCACGGGCGGCGGGCCTCGACGGCAGCCGGTTCGAGATCGAGATGCTGTACGGGATCGGACGGCGCGAGCAGAGGAGGCTCGTGCGCAACGGCACCCCGCTGCGGGTGCTGATCAGCTACGGGGGGGCGTGGTTCCCCTGGTACATGCGTCGCCTGGCCGAGCGGCCGGCGAACATATGGTTCGTCGCCCGCAGCATGTTCCGTTAGGACTGCGAGAATGGACGAGAAACCGGAAAGTATCGGCCTCTTCGCACCGGATGTCCTCGCGGGCCGCACCGCGTTGATCACGGGCGGCGGCAGCGGCATCGGGTACGGAATCGCGGAGTGCCTCGCGGCGGCCGGCGCTTCCGTGGGCGTGTTCAGCCGCAACGAGGAGCGGGTCGGGCAGGCGGCGGAGCGCCTCGCCTCGGCCCACGGGGTGCGGACGCTCCCGACCGTCGGGGACGTGCGCGAACCGGCGGCTCTCGAACGCGCGGTGCGGGAGACGCGGGACGCACTCGGGTCCATCGACATCCTCGTGAACAACGCGGCGGGTAATTTCTACGCGCCGACGGCGGAACTGTCGCCGAACGGTTGGCGCGCCGTGGTGGAGATCGACCTGTTCGGCACCTTCCACGCCTGTCGCGCGGTCTATCCCGTCATGGCCGAGCAGGGGTACGGGCGCATCGTGTCGATCTCGATGACGCTGCATTACCGGGGCTGGCCCCTCATGGCCCACGCGATGGCGGCCAAGGCGGGGGTGGACGCGCTCACGCGTACGCTCGCCATCGAGTGGGCGCGGGACGGCATCAACGTGAACGCCGTGGCGCCGGGTCCGATCCCGACGGAGGGCGTGAAGAAGGCGTTCGAGGCTCCTCCGAGCGAGGAGGTCGACATGTTCGGCGTGCGCTCCGGTGCCGGGTTCGCCGAGCGTTTCATTCCCGCCGGGCGGCTGGGGCACCCTCACGACATCGGGCGGATGATCACCTTCCTCTGCTCACCGGGCGGAGACTGGATCACGGGCGCGGTGATCGTCGTCGACGGCGGGGAGTCGCTCGTGAGCCCGCGCACCGTTCCCCCCGGACGCTCCGAGAGCTGACGCGGGGTTTTGCCACGGGCTGCTAGACTGCGGCCGCCGCCGGTGCGTTGGCGGGCACTTCGGCCGTCAGACGCCCGGCGCGCGCCCGCAGGCGCGCGGAGAAGCGATCGCCGGGGGTCGTGTCGCCGAGGAGCTCGACTCGCAGGTAGTCGCCCGTCACGCCCGCGACGCGGTCGTCCCGGCCCTCCACGACGATGTCGGCCATGGTCCCTGCGCGCGTTTCCGAATAGGCCTGGCCCTTGCGGAGGCCGATTTCCCGCAACGTTCGCGAGCGGGTGGCCGCCACGTCGCCGGGTACCCGGTCCGGGAGACTCGCAGCCACGGTTCCGTCCCGCACCGACCAGGGGAACACGTGCAGGTAGGTGTAGGGCAGTTCCTCCACGAGCGCCCGCGTCTCCTCGAACTCCTCCTCCCCCTCGCCGGGGAACCCGACGATGATGTCCGCGCCGAGACCGAACGCGCCGCAGCCGACGGCGCCCAGACGCTCGGCGATCGCGAGCACCCGGGCCCGATACGCCTCCCGCGTATGCCAGCGGCGCATGAGGCGGAGCACGCGGTCGGACCCGCTCTGCAGCGGCACGTGCAGGTGGGGGGCCAGACGCCCATCCGATGCCGCGAGCAGATCCACGAGCCGGTCGTCGATTTCCGTCGCCTCGATGGAGGAGAGGCGGAGGCGGACGGGGACTTCCGCGAGCAGCCGTTCGCACAGAGTCGCGAGACTTGGGGTATTGCGCGGGCCATCGCGCCGGGAGTCGGCGGGGAGGTCCTTTCCGTAGTGACCGATGTGAATCCCGGTGATGACGAGTTCCGGGTGCGCGCGGGCGAGCGTCGCAGCCTCCGCCACAACTTCGTCCACCGGGCGCGAAACCGAGGCGCCGCGCGCGATCCGCGTCGCGCAGAACGAGCATTTCCGGTCGCACCCGTCCTGGATCTTGAGCCAGGCCCGGGTGCCACGCGCATTCCGCTGCAGTGGTGCGGACGAAGCGTCCGAGACCCCTGCCGTGACCGGACCGGCCGCGGCGAAGTCTCCCAGTTGCGGTACGAGTCGCGCGACCGCGGACGGGTCGTGTCCGGGCACGACGCCATCCACTTCTTCCAGCGCGTGATACTCGGCTTCACGAAAGGAGGTGGAACAGCCGGCGACGACGATGCGGAGATCGGGACGTTGGCGGCGCAGCCGGCGCACGAGCCGCCTCGCGTTCGCGTCCGCTTGGTTCGTCACGGTGCACGTGTTGATGACGGCAATGTCCGCCGCGTCCGCGTGGAGGGCCGTCTCCGCCCCGCGGAGTTCGAGCTCCTGACGGATCCGCTCGGTATCGTACTGGTTCGCCTTGCAACCGAAGGTGTGGAACCAGACGGAAGGCTTGTCGCTCACGTCGCTCACGTCGCCGAGTCGTGTCGCTCACGGAGGGGTTCGCACGTTCTCCAGTATAAGATCGGTGCAGCGCGAATGAGACGCCATGTTGTCGGGTGGACTGCATCCCGCTCCGATGTATCTTTCCCAGAGTTATTTTATCCGGCCGGAGGCAGGTGCGGATCGTGCGCGGACCCGACCGTCGCCGCGCGACCCGGCACAGCGGCCATGGAGGAATGCAAGATGTGGTGCGTGAAACAGAAGCGGTACGCAATCGTCGCCATCGTGGCGATCGGTCTTTCAATCGCGGCCTGCGGTGAGGACGACCCCGTAGTTCCGGAGCCCATGTTCGACAGCCCGTCCACCGTGCGCGTGGTCAACCGGCTGCTCGGCCCCGTGATCTTCTTCTTCGCGCGACCGTGCGGGACATCCGACTGGGGCCAGGACCTCTTCGGCACGGACCATCCCGTCGAGGGGACGATCCAGCCCGGCGGACAGCGGGACTTCACGGTCGAAGCCGGCTGCTACGACTTCCGGGCCGTGCACCTGGAGACGACCGAGCCGGGTCCCGCGCTCGAGAAGATGCTCTTCAACCAGGCGGCGTCGCCGGTCACGCCGGTGATCTGGACGCTCGAAGACGACCCCGTAGACCCGACCTGAGCCGCGGCCCGGCTCCCTGAAATCCGGCCCGGAATGAGGGCGGAGGAACCATAATGAGGCAGCAGCTCGTCCAGGTGGCGGAAGACATGGGGGCCAAGGGCAGGGGGATCCTGGCCGCCGACGAAAGCTCGGGAACCATCAAGAAGCGGTTCGACGGGATCGGCGTCGAATCGACGGAGGAGAACCGGCGCGACTACCGGGAATTGCTCTTCCGGACGAGCGATGCGCTGAGCGAGTGCATCTCGGGCGTCATCCTCTTCGACGAGACGCTGCGGCAGTCGGCGGCCGACGGCACGCCACTGGTCCAGCTCCTCTCCGATGCGGGGTCGATTCCGGGGATCAAGATCGACAAGGGGGCGCATGACCTCGCGGGGGCGCCGGGCGAGAAGGTGACCGAGGGACTCGACGGGCTGCGCGAGCGGCTGGCGGAGTACTACGCACTCGGGGCCCGCTTCACGAAGTGGCGCGCCGTCATCGACATCGGACGGGGCGGCGACCGCGCCATCCCGAGCGCCTACTGCATCGGGGCGAACGCCCACGCGCTCGCCCGGATGGCGGCGCTCAGCCAGGAGCAGGGACTCGTGCCGATCGTGGAGCCGGAGGTGCTGATGGATGGCGACCACGACATCGACCGCTGCTTCGAGGCGACCGAAGCCACGCTCAAGCAGGTCTACATGGCCCTCTTCCACCAGCGGGTGCTCCTGGAGGGCTCGGTCCTGAAGCCCAACATGGTGCTGTCGGGCAAGCTGTGCGCCGATCAGGCGGGCGTCGACGAGGTGGCCGAGAAGACGGTGCGCTGCCTGAAGCGCGCGGTTCCCTCGTCGGTTCCGAGCATCGTCTTTCTGTCGGGCGGGCAGTCGGACATCGAGGCCACCGCCCACCTGAACGCGATGAACGCGGGGTTCGATACGCCGTGGAATCTGAGCTTCTCGTACGGGCGCGCGCTGCAGGCGGCCCCGCTGCAGGCCTGGGGTGGCGCCGCGGACAACGGGCCGGCGGCACAAGCGGCGTTCGCGCACCGCGCGCGCATGAACGGGCTCGCGACGCGCGGCAAGTGGTCGATGGAGCTGGAGCGGGCCGCCGCCTGACGCCGCGCGGGCGGCCCTGGCGCGACGCCGGGGTCAGCGGGTGTCAGATGGCCCGGCGGAGCTCTCGCATCGCCCTCCCGAAGGCGGATCGGATCTCGGCCTCGCCCGCGACCGACCCGCGTTCGACGCGTCGTTCCCCTCCGACGTACACGGCCTCGATGTCGCGCTCGTCGCCCCCCACGAGCCACGCGTCCATGAGGGTCTCCCAGTCGTGTCCCAGGGTGTGGGGGCCTTCCCGGTCCAGGACGACGAAGTCGGCTCGGTAGCCGGGTTCGATTCGCCCCATCCGCCGCGGTGCGCCGGCACCGGCCTCCGGGCCGGCCGAGGTCGCCGCCGCCTCGCCTCCGCCCGCCGCGAGCCACGACCAGACGACCGACCCCGCCCCCGCTTCGGTGGCCAGCCGGGCCCGCCGCCGATCCCGCAGGCGCTGCCCGTACTCGAGTTGCCGCGCCTCCTCGATGGCGGAGATGCGGACGTTCGCGTCGGAGCCCGCCGCAGCCGCGCCCCCGGCGAGAAAGTGCTCGCGGGCGGGAAAGATCCCATCCCCCAGGTGGGCTTCCGTGATCGGACACAGGACGACCCTGGCCCCCGCACTCCGTAGCCGGGCGCGCTCCGCCTTCGTGGCGTGCGTCGCATGCACGAGACTCCAGCGCGGGCCCAGTTCGACTGTGTCCGCGAGGAGATCGACCGGCGTGCGGCCGCGCGCCGCGAGGCATTCCTCGACCTCGAGTTCCTGCTCGCTGATGTGGATGTGCAGCGGCGCCTCGCGGCTCAGCGTCGTATCGACTCCCGCTACGAGGTCCGCGAGGTCGGCCGTGGGCACCGCCCGCAGAGAGTGCGGCGCCACGCCGGCCACCGCCGGGCCCAGCGCCTCGACGGTGGCCATGAATTCGTCCACCGAGCCGTGCGCGAAGCGTCGCTGTCCGGCGTGAGGCGCAGCCCCGTCGAAGCCGGCGGTCCGGTAGTAGACGGGCAGCAGGCTTGTGGGAAGGCCGACGTCCGTGGCCGCCGCGAGCACGGCCTGCGTCGTTTCGGGCCCACGCGCGCCGCCAGGGCCGTGATGCAGGTAGTGGAATTCCACCACGTGAGTGAAGCCCGCGCGCAACATGCGGGCGTACCCGTGCCGGGCGACGTCGAACAGTTGTTCCGGGGTGATCGAGCCGGCCAGCCGGTACATGGCCTCGCGCCAGCTCCAGAAGGAGTCGTCTCCTCGCGCCGCTTCGCCGAAGCCGGTCAGTGCGTGCTGGAAGATGTGCGAGTGCGCGTTCGGCATGCCGGGGACCGCGAGTCCTCCGTCGCGGGGGGCGCCGCCGGCACGCACCGCTCGAATCGCACGGATCGTCCCGTCCGGAGCGATCTCGATCGACCGGTCCCGCTCGAGGCCTCCGGGGCCCAGAATCGCGCGAAACGTCAGCGTGCGGCTCTTGGTACTCACGGCTCCGACAATACACGGCGGTCGGACGGCGCGGGTAGCCCACCGATACACCATCCACCCTCCGCGCGTTATCTCTTAGCGACGGCTGCCAGCAGTCTCGGAAAGGAGAACATCTTGAGTCGCCGTGTCGGCGTTGTGTTGATCGGCCTTCTCGCGGGCCTCGCGGTCCACCCGTCCATCGTCTCCGCCCAGGGGGTGACGACGGCCGGTGTGGCCGGACGCGTGATCGACGCCGACGGAGCCCCCGTGGCCGGAGCCCGGGTCGAGTTCCGCCACACCCAGACCGGCGCCACCCACACCGTCCTGAGCGACGACCTGGGCCGTTTCAGCCTCGCCAATCTGCGTCCCGGCGGGCCTTACACGCTGGAGGTCGCGCGCATCGGGCTCAATCCGGCGACGCGGGAGGGTCTGACGCTCATCGCCGGACAGCGGCTGCGGCTCGAAGTTCAACTCTCCGAGACGGCGGTTCCTCTGCCCGAACTCTCCGTTCGCGTCGAGACGGATCCCGAGTTCGACCCCACCCGCATGGGCTCGACGACGGTCGTCGACCGGGAGACGCTCGAGACCCTCCCCACGATCTCCAGGGATTTCACGGGATTCGCCCGACTCTCTCCGCTCGTGGCGGTGGACGAGATGGGGACGTCCGTGGCCGGATCGAACATCCGCTTCAACAACATCCAGGTGGACGGCGCCCTCAACCAGGACGTCTTCGGCCTCTCGCCGACGGGGGTGGCCGGCGGACAGGCGCGGGGGCGCGTCATCCCGCTCGCGGCGATCGAGGAACTGCAGGTTCTCACCGCGCCCTACGACGTGCGCCAGTCCGGGTTCACCGGGGGCGTTCTCAACGCGGTCACGCGCACGGGGGGCAACGATTTCCGCGGCTCCGCGTTCGGCTTCTTCCGCAACGACGCGCTCGTCGGCGACGCGGTCATCGGCGGGATCCCGCGGGCGCCGGGCGAGCTTGAGAACGCCTTCGCGGGCTTCGATCTCGGAGGGCCGATCCTGCGCGACCGCCTGCACTTCTTCGTGGCGGGCGAACTCGAGAGCCGGACGCGACCGCCCGATGGCTTCACGGTCGGCATCGACGAGATCGTGCGGACGAAGCTGGATCCCGACTCGGTCAGCCGCGTGTCCAGGATCCTCCGGAGCTACGGCGCGGAAGCGGGCGAGGCCGGCCTCTACACGCTCGAGAACAACCTCGCCAACCTGTTCGCGCGCGTCGACGCCCGACCCGACGCGGATCACTCCCTCATGTTCCGCTACAACCTCGCCTACGCCGCCGACGATCCGGCCACGAACCGGCTTCCCGGCGACGCGTACGAGATGTCGTCCACGGGACGGGAGATCGAGTCGCGGAACCAGTCGTTCGGGGCGCAGTGGCTCGCGACGCTCAGTCCGCGGCTCTCGAACGACCTCATGGTGAACGCGCAGTTTCTGCGCGACCGGGAAACCGCGAACTCCCTCTATCCCCGTGTCGAGGTCGGCCTCCAGGCGGGCGTGCCGGGGGCGGGGTTCCGGCGCGAGTTGCGCCTCGGATCCAACTACTCCGGGCCGGACGGCGAACTCGACCAGAACATCCTGCAGATCACGAACGCGCTCACCTTCTCGCTCGGAGATCATCATCTCACGCTGGGGGCCGGGTTCGAGCGCTTTTCCATCCGGCGCGAGTATCTGCCGGGCAGCCTCGGCAGCTACTACTTCCGTTCGCTGGGGGACCTCGAGGCGAACGCCCCCGAGGAATACGTCGTCCACGTGCCGCTCTCGGAGGACGCCGGCACCTCGGACTTCAACGTGCACCAACTCTCGGCTTTCGTGCAGGAGGAAGCCCGGATCGGGGAGCGGCTGAACGTTCGGGTCGGCCTGCGGATGGACGTGCCGCTGATGCCCGACGCACCGGCGCACAACCCGGACGTGGAGCGGTCGTTCGGCTTCAGCACGAGCGACCTTCCGGGCGGTACCGTCCTCTTCTCCCCGCGGGCGGGCTTCAACCTCGGTCTGGGCGCGGACCGCACGACGCAGATCCGCGGCGGGATGGGGCTGTTCACCGGCCGGCCACCCTTCGCGTGGCTCGCGAACGCCTATCAGAACACAGGACTCTCGTCCGTCTTCATGACCTGCCGGCGGCGGAATTTCGGTGTCCCCGATCCGGAGATCGTCCCCGCCTTCGATCCTCTCGCGCCTCCCCCGACGCTCTGCGTCGACGGCACGGGCGGCGAGTCCGCGGTCCCCATCGTCACGCTGTTCGACTCCGACTTCCGCTTTCCGCGCGACTTCAAGGCCTCGCTCGCCGTCGACCAACGCCTGCCGGGGGGATTCGTCCTCTCGCTCGAGGGCATCTACACCCGCTCCGTGAACCAGATCGCGTTCCAGGACCTGAACATCGGTCCCGCCTTCCCCGCGGATGACCGCACGGAGGCGAACGGGTTCACCTACGGCTTCGGCTTCGGGACGCGCGAGACTTTCGCCGATCCCGGCGCCGGGAGCCAGTTCGTCGATCCGCCGCCGGGCGAGCCGCCGGGCGCGCGCGAGCCGATCTTTCTCCCCCGCCGCGTCGACCCGCGCTTCGGGCAGGTCATCAAGATCGGCGACCGGCCTCTGAACTTCTCGTACGCCCTGAGCGCGCGGCTTCGGAAGCAGTTCGGCGACCGGCTCTCCATCGACTTGGGCTACGCCTTCAACCGTTCCGCCGACGTACGCAGCCTCTCTTCGCTCGATGCGATCGCGAACTTCGGCTACACCGCGGTCGAGGGCGATCCGAACGATCCCCAGCGGCAGGCCTCTCTCTTCGACCGGCCGCACCGCGTCGTGGCGAGCGCGACGGCCGCCCTGCCGGAACTGATGGGGGGTGGCCGCCTGTCCGTGCTCTACGTGGGACAGTCGGGGCGACCCTACTCGTACGTGTATGCGGACGACATCAACGGGGACGCCTATCCCGGCTACGGCCGGGCGCTCGACCTCGCGAACGACCTCATCTTCGTGACCGGCGCGGCGTTCGACTTCCCCGGAGGGGGACGAACCCCGGTCAGCGGCATCCTCTTCGAACAACTCGTCGCGCAGGAACCCTGTCTGCAGGCGAACCGGCTGCGGATTCTGCACCGGAACGCCTGCCGGACGCCGTGGTCGCACCAACTGGACTTTCGGTTCAGCCAGCCCATCCGTCTGGGCGGCGCGGAAGTCACGGTGACGCTCGACGTGCTCAACGTCCTCAACCTGGTGAATCGCGATTGGGGGCACGTCCAGACCGTGAACCCCGTCGTGCAGCTGCTGACCGTCGAGGACCGGATCGAAGACGACTTCGATCTTCAGAACATGCTGCCCGAACCGGACGACCCGCTCCGCGCCCGCTACGCCGGACCGCTCCAGACGAGCGACACGGGCGGCGTGCGCGCCTCGGTGCCCTACCTGCCACAGATCGGCGCCTCGCAGTGGCAGGCCCAGTTCGGCATCGCCATCCGCTTCCGCTAGCGCAGGCGAGGGGGATAGGTTCCGGCGCTCGACCCTCCGCAACCCCTGGAGTCAGTACCATGCGACCACATCATCTCGCTCTTCTCGTTTCCCTCGTTCCCTTCGTGGCGGCGATGCCGGCGCCGGCGCAGACGCATGCCGGCAGCCTTGACCGTACCGGCGGGGCTCCGATCATCGGCTTCGGAGCGGCGGCGGCCGTTTCCGGCGACGAGATCTACGTCTCGCGGCCGGGCGAGTTCGCGATGTTCCCCATGCCGGGCTCCGAACCCGGCAGCGTGCACGTATTCCGGCGCAGTGGCCAGGATGGCTGGGTGGAGATCGCCGCGATACCGGCGCCGAGCGGAGTGTACGGAGACGGTTTCGGGGAGGCGCTCGCCGTCGAGGGCGACGTCCTCGTGGTAGGCGCCCCGAAGGAGAACGAGAGCCGGGGGGCCGCCTACGTCTTCGTCCGCGAGGGCAGCATGTGGAGCTTCTGGGAGAGGCTGGAGGCGCCGGACGGGATGCCGGGAGACGCCTTTGGTTCCTCGGTGGCCATAGGGACCGGCGGGCAGTTCGGGGTCATCGGCGCGCCCGGACGCGGGGCCGGCGGTTCCGTATTCGCCTACGCCCAGTCCGACATGGGCCTGACGTCCGTCGAACTCACCGGGTCCGACGCCCCGGCGGACGCCCGATTCGGCGCAGCCGTCAGCATCGAGGGAGATCTGGCCCTCGTCGGCGCGCCCGGGCCGTTCGCGCTCAGCCAGTTCGCGGCGCCGGCCCAGCCCCAGGCGGGAACGGGATACGTGTTCCGTCGCAGCGGGACGGACTGGTCCGAGATCGCGCGGCTGACGCCGGCCGGCGGCCTCGTGGCCGGCCGGTCCGCCGTGCTCGAGGGTGGAGAGGCGTTCCTCGGCTCTCCCCTCGCCAACCAGGCGCAGGGCGCTGTCTTCCGCTTCGCGGCGGACGACGGCGGGACGTGGTCCCAGACCGGGATGATCGCGGCCGCGTCACCGTCTCCGGCGGCCTTCTTCGGCTATGCCCTCGCCGGGGCGGGAGGGCGACTCGTCGTCGGAGCGCCGGGAACGAACAACTTCTCGGGCGCGGCGCACGTCCTCCGCGCGGGGGACGAAGGCGAGTGGAGCGAGGAGGCCGTACTGCAAAGCGAAACCCGGGGGCTCATGGGCTTCATGGGCAACTCGGTGGCCGGCGGCGACGGCTTCGCGGTGGTCGGGGCGCCCGGATCGGAGTTCTTCGAGGGCATCGGCTTCGTGTTCGAGCGCGACGCCGGCGGCGCATGGAGCGACGCCGCCCCCATCCACGAGACCGAGTTCGGCCTGGCCTCCGTTACAGGCGACGAGATGCGATGCTCGGACGACGGCACGGTCGCCGGCTTCGACTGCTCGGACGTGGACCTCGTCTCCTTCCTCCCGGCCCGCGAGGTCGGCGGCGGACGCGGGATCATGGTCAGCGACATCTGGGGCTGGGTGGATCCGCAGACGGGCCGCGAGTACGCGATCCTCGGACGGTTCGACGGGACCTCGTTCATCGACGTGACGGATGCGGGGAATCCGGTCTATCTGGGCAATCTTCCCCTCACCGAGGGGGCGATCCCCAACCTGTGGCGGGACATGAAGGTCTACGCCGACCACACCTTCATCGTGGCGGACAACGCGGGCGAACACGGGATGCAGGTCTTCGACCTCACGCGACTGCGGGACGTGACGAGTCCGCCGGTGGATTTCGACGAGGACGCGCACTACACCGAGTTCGCCTCCGCGCACAACATCGTCATCAATGAAGAGTCGGGCTTCGCCTATGTGGTGGGCGGCAGCGGCGGCGGCGAGACCTGTGGCGGCGCGCTCCACATGGTGGACCTCCGCGATCCCCGGAACCCGACCTTCGCCGGCTGTTTCGCGGACCCCGAGACGGGGAACGCGGGATCGGGCGGCTACACGCACGACGCGCAGTGCGTCATCTACGAGGGCCCCGACGCCGACTACGCGGGCCGCGAAGTGTGCTTCAACGCGAGCGCGACGAAGCTCGGCATCGGGGATGTGACCGACAAGGACAACCCGACGCCGATCTCGAACGCCGCCTATCCGAACGTGGCCTATTCCCACCAGGGGTGGCTGTCCGAGGACCAGCGCTACTTCTATCTGAACGACGAACTCGACGAGCTGTCGGGCGGGACGACGGGGACGCGGACGCTCGTGTGGGACGTGGAGGACCTGGATGATCCGGTGCTCGTGCGGGAGTTCGTGCAGGACAACGCGGCGTCGGACCACAACCTCTATATCCGCGGCGACCTCATGTACCAGTCGAACTACGTGAGCGGACTCCGGATCTTCGACATCTCCGACCCGGAGAACCCCGTGCCCGCCGGCTTCTTCGACACGGTGCCGGGGAGCCCGGACGCGCCCGGGTTCGCGGGATCCTGGAGCAACTACCCGTTCTTCCCCTCCGGGAACATCATCGTGTCGAGCATGCGCGAGGGGCTGTTCGTCCTCAGGAAGCGGGAGACCGCCCTGGTGCCGTAGCAGACCGTGGCAAGAGCCCCGCTCACGACAGAGTCTTCACCAGATTGGCTTCGACGATCCGGCGGTCATGCGTCAGCAGCGTCGCGCCGAATACGCGGGCCGTGGCGACGAGGATGCGATCCGCGGGATCCCGGTGGAAGGAGTCGGGGAGGGCGGCCAGTTCCGTCGCGATGGCCGGCGAGATCCCCTGCCGCCTGACAAGCGGCGGGGCGACCGCCTTGTCCAGCCACTCTCGTAGCGGGACGGTCAACCGGATCCGGCCCAGATCGTAGAAGGTGGCCACCTCCCAGAGCGAGATGTCCGATACGAGCAACGGCGAATCTGCACCCGCAGACTCGATGACCTCCCGCTGCTCCGGCGAGAGCCGCGAGACATCGTTCAGCCACCAGATCAGGATGTGAGTGTCAAGCAGCGCCGTCATCGCCGAGGCTCTCCCAGTGATCCTCGGGGACGGCAGGCCCCACGATGTCGCCGACGACGGTCACCGTGCCCTTCAGTTCCCCCTGCGGGTACTCGGCCTGCGCACGGCTTGGTGGCCAGAGTTCGGCTACTGCCTTCCCACGCTTGAGGATGACTACGCGTTCGCCGGTCTCGCAGACGCGATCGAGGATGGCGAGGCAGCGCGCCTTGAAGTCGGATGCGTTGATCGTTTCCATGTGACTAGTATTTATGACCAGTTAGATTGTGTCAAGCCTTCCGAGAATGGTCTCCCCGGGCGGCGAAGCGGGACTGCGTGCGACGGGCCGGCCCGCCCGATGGGGCCGCTCGTCAGTCGAGCGACTCCATGAAGCGCACCTCGATCCGCAGGTAGCTCGCGCCCCCGCCCGGGACGTCGGCGAAGATCTCGCCCCATTCCGGGGTGCCGAGCACCTGGGGGAGCTTCTCGTCGCGCTCCGCCTTCGACGCCCAGCGGATGACCCACGTGACGTTCCCGGGCCCGAGTTCGTCCTGCTCGGCACCCCGCACCTCGGCGGGAATCCCCGAGTCGATCCAGAACCCGGCGATGTCCAGGTGCTCGCGCAGATAGCGGATATACTCGCCTTTCGCGACGTCCGCGTACTCCTCGAAACGGGCCGGGTCGAAGTGATAGGTCCGGACCTCGTAGATCCCCCCGGGCTCCGCCGCCGCCTCCTCCGCGTCGCCCGTGGCCAGTTCGATCCGCGTGCCCTCGCCGGAGCAGGCCGAGAGGGCTGTGAGGGCGAGCGCGGCCGTCGCGAGTCCGGTGCTTCGAGTGCAAAGCTTCATGGCTCCTCCGGTCAGCCCGTCGTGCGGGCCAGGGCTTCGACGACGCGGTCGATCTGCTCCGTCGTGTTGTAGATGTGCGTCGAGATGCGGATCGCGTTGTGACCGTCGCGCTGGTGTTCGTCGATGTGGGACGAGATGCTCGCCTCGATCGCACCCACGGCGGCCACCGCGTCGAGGTCTTCCTTCTCGAAGATCGTCGATCCGGGTGCGCTCCGGGCGCGGGCGCCGCTGAGGAGCGTGACGCCGCTCACCTCCGCGAGGCGAGACTTGAGGTGATCCGAGAGAAAACGGCAGCGGGCCTCCACCGCCTCGAGTCCGAGCGTTGCGACGAAATCGACCGCCGTCCCGATCGCGGCGCGCACCGGGAACGCCGAGGTGCCCGGAGGATCGAACTGCGGCCGCTCCGGGGTGGCGTCGGGCGCGAAAGCCGTCCGGATGCGGTCTCGCGCATCACGCCGCACGAAGAGGAAACCGGTCCCCGCCGGGGCCAGCATCCACTTGTGCAGGCTCACGCTGTACGCGTCGCAGCCCAGAGAGGCCAGGTCGATGGGGAACTGGCCCACCGCCTGCGCGCCGTCCACGAGGCTCACGAGTCCCCGCTCGCGCGCGAGACGGCAGATCGCCTCCACCGGATAGAGATGCCCTCCTCGGGTCACGTGACAGAAGGCCACCGCCCGCGTCCGGGGCGTGATCGCGTCCTCGAACCGGGAGAGGACCTCCTCCTCCGGGGGCAGGGGACTGGGGATGAAGACCTCGTTCACCCGAAGGCCCTCCCGCACCTGCCGAAACTCCCACGGACGACGGCCCGCCGGATGTTCCTGGCTCGTGATCAGGACCTCATCGCCGGGGCTCAGCGCGACCCCGATGCTCTGGAGGTGGAGCGCCTCCGACGCGTTTCGCGTGAGCGTGAGTTCGTCCGGCCGCACCGAGAACAGCTCCGCGAGTCCGGGCACGACGTGTTCCGCGATCCGGGCGCTCAGATCCGAGCGGCCCCGCGCGGGCAGTTCGGCCATGGCCCGATATCCCGCAGCGACCGCATCCACGACCTGCCTCGGCGGCATGCCGATGCTCGCGTTGTTCAGGTAGGCCGTGCCGGGTTCGACGAGGAAGTGCGCGCGCACGTCGTCCCAGTCCGCGTCGCCCGTCCCGGCCGGGGCCCGGAGCGGCGGGAGTTCCGCCGACGACGCGTCCCCCTCCCAGGCGGCGCAGGCGGGGAGGCCGAGGGCGGCGGCGCCGGTCGCCCCGAGGCGGAGCCACTCCCTCCGGTCCATCAGGCCGTAGCGGTCGTCTCCGACACGCGCACCGGTCACGGACAGCACGCGGAACTGCGCGTGAAGGACATCGAGTTTCCGCTGGGGAAGCGCAGCGTCAACGCGTCGCCGTCGATCTCGACCCCGGTCGGTTCGAACGGCCCCTCCCCGTCCCGCGCGGTCATCGCAAGCGGGCTCGCCGGAAGTCCCGCCATCGTGCGTCCGTAGGAAAGGTGATGAAGGTGCTCGAAGGTGAGCGTCTCTCCGTCGAAGGTGTAGCGTCCGCCTTCGCCGGACCCGCGCCTCGGCTCGTCGCCATCCATGACGAAGAAGAGGACCTGCCACTCGCCGTCCGTGAAGAAGATGCGCCCGCGCACGGGATGCCGGGCGCCGCTCGAGAGGACGTATTCGTTCGCGGCCCAGGCGCCGGCGAGGGCGTCGGCTTGCGGTGTCAGCGGCTCCCCGGCGCCGGGTGGCGGGAAGCCGGAGGGACTCCCGGCCAGCGCGGCCAGGCAGAGCGCGGAGGCAAGGAGAGTTAGGGACGGTGTGGACATAAGCTGCGTCTCCGGGTCGCCGGGGATCGTTCGCCCCGCAACGTGACGCGGCCCGCGGCGAGCGACAAGCGGCGGTCCGGAAGCCACGGACGGCCGGGGTCGCCGGGTCTTCGCGATCCGCGTACCCTCAGATCGTCCGCCCGAGGACGAAGGGCGCAACCGAATCGAGAGGTCGAACGATGCGAACAGAACGGAGAGCGTTGAGCGTGGTCTGTGCACTCGTGACCATGGCGGTGGCGGCGTACGGGGCCGTGCTCGTGGCTCCGGCCGAGGTCGAAGCCCAGGAGGTCGGGCCGCCGAACGGGTCGCTCGTGATCGTGGGCGGCGCCATGCGAAGCCAGGAGATCGCGAACCGGTTCGTGCAACTGGCCGGCGGGACGGACGCGCGGATCGTCGTCATCCCCACGGCGGGCGGGGCCGAGTCCTACGGGCCGTCGTTCGGCGGCGTGAGACCCTTCCAGGCGGCCGGGGTCGAGAACCTCACCGTTCGCCACACGAACGACCGCGATGAGGCGAACAGCGATGCCTTCGTGGCCGCCATCCGCGAGGCGACCGGCGTCTGGTTCACCGGGGGACGCCAGTGGCGCCTGGTTGATTCCTATGCGGGGACGCGGACCGAGGAGGAGTTGTGGGCGCTCCTCGAGC
The DNA here is from genome assembly GCA_022826685.1 of Gemmatimonadota bacterium. Lineage (GTDB taxonomy): Bacteria > Gemmatimonadota > Gemmatimonadetes > Palauibacterales > Palauibacteraceae > Palauibacter. The sequence goes on from JAJDUL010000064.1 coordinate 43,231, forward strand.
GCGGCGGCGTGATCGGCGGCTCATCGGCCGGCGCGACGATCCAGGGGTCGTACCTGGCGCGCGGGGACACGGCGACGAACACGATCATGATGGGGAGTCACGAGGAGGGGTTCGGGTTCGTCCGAAACACGGCGATCGACCAGCACCTCCTGTACCGGAACCGCCAGTTCGACATGCTGGAGATCATCGAGGCCCGGCCCGAACTCCTCGGCATCGGGATCGATGAGAACACCGCCATCGTCGTGCAGGGCGACCGCTTCGAGGTCATCGGAGAGTCCTACGTCGTCATCTACGACAACCAGAGCACGCTCGACAGCGGCGGCCTGTTCTATTTCCTCGCGCCGGGCGACCAGTACGACATGGCGGAGCGTCAGGCGTACCGTCCCGCCCGCACCCTGGCGCCCCTCGGACGCGTCGAGCGCCGCCCCTGGCCGACCCGCCGGCCCGACCGCTGACCCACCCCGCCGGAGCCGGCTCCGGAGGGAGTCCCATGCGCAGGGGGCTGATCCTCCTCGCGCTCATCGCGGCCGGGGAGGCCGTCTTCTTCCTCCCCTTCGTCCTCGCGCGCGTCTTCCGCCCGACGCTGCTCGACGTGTTCGGGATCACGAACCTGGAGTTGGGGACCGCCTTCTCCCTGTACGGCGTCGTGGCGATGGTCGCGTACTTCGCCGGTGGCCCGCTCGCGGACCGGTTCTCGGCCCGTCGGCTGATGGCGCTGGCGCTCCTCGCCACCGGCCTCGGCGGCATCGTGCTCGCCGGCTTCCCGCCACCGCGGACGATGAACATCCTGTGGGCCTTCTGGGGGATGACGACGGTCCTCCTCTTCTGGGCGGCGATGATCCGGGCCACCCGCGAATGGGGCGGGCAGTCGAAGCAGGGACGCGCCTACGGCTTCCTCGATGGCGGTCGCGGTCTCCTCGCGGCACTCGTTGCGTCGGTCTCCGTGGCCGTCTTCGCCGCGCTCCTCCCGGGAGAAGCCTCTTCCGCCACACCGGAGGAGCGGGCCGCCGCCTTCCGCGGCGTCATCTGGGTCTTCACCGGGATCACGCTGGGCATCGCCGTTCTGGTGTGGATCCTCGTGCCCGACAGCACGCCCGGCGGAGAGGCGGGCGACCCGGAAAACTCGCAGAAACTGTCGCTGAGCGGAGTGAAAGCCGCCTGCCGCATGCCGGCCGTGTGGCTTCAGGCCATCATCGTCGTCTGCGCCTACACCGGGTACAAGGCGACGGACGACTTTTCGCTCCTGTCGCGGGACGCGCTCGGGTTCGACGACGTCCAGGCCTCGGGGATCGGCACGCTCGCCTTCTGGATCCGCGCCGCGGCGGCCATCGCGGCGGGCTTCCTCGGAGACCGGATCGACGCCTCCCGCGTCATCGTGTGGGGCTTCGTGATCCTCATCGGCGGCTGTCTGCTCATCGCGTCCGGGGTTCTCGTGCCCGGACCCGCCTGGATGCTCATCGCCACCATCGTCACCGCCAGCGTCGGCATCTACGCGCTCCGCGGCGTCTACTTCGCCCTCCTGGCCGAGGGCGCCGTACCGCTCGCCTACACGGGGAGCGCGGTCGGCGTCGTCTCCGTCCTCGGCTTCACGCCCGACGTCTTCATGGGACCGCTGATGGGCGTCCTGCTCGACAACTCACCGGGCCTCCCCGGGCATCAGCACGTGTTCGCCGCCGTCGCCGGCTTCGGCGCCATCGGCCTCCTCGCCGCGCTCATCTTCCGCCGCGTGACCCGCGTCTCGACCCCGACTTAGGGTACCAGGGCTGTCTCCCGCTTCAGCAGCGGCCCTGCCTGAAGTCGGCGGGACGACAGGTGAACCCCCACTCCGCCCACAGCCCCCGCCCCTCCGCCGACGCGGCGGCTTCCGCGGCCTCGATCCGGTCCGCATAGCGGCGGTTGGGCGGGATGATGAACGCGAGCGCGTACCCGCTCGCGACCATGTGTTCGTTCAGCATGTCCCCGCCCGGGAGGAAGAGGTAGGCGAGGTCCCGGTCGAAGGTGTCGACCCGGACGGCGTCGTACTCGACTCCGAGCGACGTGTTCACGGGGGCGACCCGGAGCAGCTCCTCGCGGGCGCGGGCGCCCCACGGCTCCTGCGCCATCTCCGGGGCGTCGATGGAGAGAACCCGGATTTCCCGGCCATCGGCGCAGCGGACGGAGTCTCCGTCGATCACGAAGGACAGGACGCAGTCCCCGCTCGGCATGGGGGGCGGCGGGGGCGGGGGCGGCGTCGACTCCGAGCACCGCGCCACCGCGAGGGCGGCGAGGACGACCGCGGCCGCGATGCCGAACCGGCGACCCTCCCGGCGCGGCCCCGCGATCCTGCCCGGGGCTGCGGGCCGGACCGGGGTTATGGGCCGGACCGGGTCACGGGCCGACCCGGAGCGCCCCCACCTGATCGGTTCCCAGGTGGCGGCCGTCGGCGTTCACGTACCATCCCCGCTGTCGGGGCAGACGCAGTCCGCCGTCCCCGATCAGGCCCTCGAACGTGATGTACTCGCCGTCGTTCGCGCTCTCGTCGTGGTAGAAGCGGCAACCCACGAGCTGCGCAGTCCGGGGATCGAAGTAGAAGTACCACGTGTCGCCGCCGGTATCGGGGTCGTAGGTGACCCGGACGGCGTGGACCTCCCGGTCCATGAAGGTGGTCTCGACGATGTCGGGGTCGAGATGGGAGCCGGGGTCGGAGATCTTCATCGGAAGACCCGCCAGGAACCCGTAGTAGCTGCGCCAGAACATCCCGTCCTCGCGATGGAGGCGCATGCGCTCGCGATCCGCGTCGGGGAGGTCCGCCTGCGCGACCCCGTCCACGGTCGCGGACCAGCCATCGGCCGTCGTCTCGTACTCGATCGAGGACCCGCGGTAGCGGCCCGAAAAGGCGAAGTCGCGCTCGTCCGCGCCGAACTCCAACTCGACGGCGACGCGTTCTCCGCCCTCTCCGTCCGTACCGACCCACGACATCGAGATGGACCGGCTTCCCCAGATCCCGTCCGGATCGTGGAAGGTCACCGATCTCGCCACGAGTTCCTGTGCGGGCGTGAGATCGGCCTCCGCGACCGAACCGGAGGCGTCCTCGTCCGCCGGGGGACGAGGGCCGCAGGCGGCGGCGAGCAGGACGAGCCAGAGCCAGGACCCCGCGCGGGAAGCGGGTCGGCGCGCCGGTCGCAACGCCGGTCGGAACATCCTTGGAGTCTTCATGCCTGATACTAGCAACTCGCGTTGAAACGCCGCTACATTCGGGCGATTCGCCACTTTCCACACTCGGAGGCTTTCCATGCAGCGTGACAGGATATCGAACGGGTTTCGGGCCACGGCGAGCTTGCTGCTCGCGCCGCTCGCCATCGCTTGCGCGGGGGACGCGGGAGAGGATGCGTCGGACGGCGCGGAGGCGGCAGAGGAGGCCGCGGCGATGGCCGAGACAGCCGACTCGCCCGAAATGGCCGGCTCGCCCGAGGGCGTGATCACGGATCTCCGGGAAATCGCCTTCGTCGACGAACTCGCGGTCGATCTCGATGCGATGGAGGAGACGGAGAGCGGCCTCTTCATTCAGGTGTTGCAGGGGGGGAGCGGCCCGCCGGCCGGCTACGGCGACGAGATGCATGTGCACTACACGGTCTGGTTGCCGAACGGGAGCAAGGTGGACTCGAGCCACGATCACAACCCGCCGGAGCCGCTCGAAATGATCCTCGGCTCGACCGCCCTCATCGACGGCTGGGTGGAGGGGGTCACCGGCATGCGCCTGGGCGAGCGCCGCAAGCTCGTGCTGCCGTACGATCTCGCCTACGGAACCGAGGGACGGCCACCCGCAATTCCGGCCTACTCGCCGCTCGTGTTCGAGGTCGAACTCGCGGAGCACATTCCCACCGGAGAAGGCTGATCGTGATCCGGGCGATCGGGCCGGGGCCGTGACCGCGTACATCCGCTATCTCGCGCCGGACGCCACGGACCACACGTACGCCGCGACCGCCGGGGACGGCGACGCCCGCTGGGGGGTCGTGGAGGATGAGGTCCTCGCGGACGGAATCATCGAGGGCAGCATGGTGGAAGAACTGGCGGCGCCTCCTTTCGGCGGGGAGGTCCGCACCGGGAAGCGGATGCCGCTCGACGAGCTTCATCTCCTTGCACCGGCGACGCCGTCGAAGGTCATCGCGGTGGGCCTGAACTACCGGAGCCACCTCGACAACAGCCCGATCGGGACCCGCCCGGAGCCCGCGGAACCTCCGCTTTTCGCCAAGCTGCCGAGTTCGATCGTCGGGCCGGGCGCCGCGATCGAGATCCCCCCGGACGCGGAAGTCGTCCACGCGGAAGGAGAAGTCGTCGTCGTGATCGGCCAGGTGGCGCGTCACATCGGTCCGGAAGAGGCCGAGGATCACATCTTCGGGGTGACTGCGGGCAATGACGTGAGCGAGCGCACCTGGCAGCGCGACGACCTGCAGTGGCTCAGGGCGAAGGGCAGCGATTCGTTCGGGCCGCTCGGGCCGCGGATCGTGACCGGCGCGGCGTGGGACGACCTGCGCCTGCGCACGCGCCTCAACGGCGAGGTCGTACAGGACGCGCGCACCTCCGATCTCATCTTCTCCATCCCCGAGATCATCGCCTACGCGAGCCGCTACTTCACGCTGCTTCCCGGCGACGTGATCTATACGGGGACCCCCGGGAAGACGTCGACGCTCTCTCCCGGCGACCGGGTGGAGGTGGAGGTGGAGGGCGTCGGGAACCTGGCGAACGACGTGAAGGTCGAATCACGGAAGGACGGGAGATGATGAAGCCCCGCACGCAGTCGTTCGGCAGCCCGCGGCAAACCCCTGCTCCGGCCGCGAGAGCCGTATCGGTCGCTCTTGCGTTGGCGGTCGTGTTCGCCGCGTCTCCGGCCTCCCGCAGGCTCGCCGCCCAGCAGACGGCGGACCTCGCCACGCTGTTCGAGTTGGGGACGCTCGTGCTCGATACGAACGGCGACAGCGTGCCCGATCTCGTGAACGCCGCGCTCGTCCTCGGGGACGACCCCTCGTCGGTCGTCCAGGCGGCGGGCGCCGAGGTCGCCGCCCGGCTGGGGTTCGAGACGATGGCGATGGACCTGCCGCTGTCTCGCGACCCTGATGGCGACCAGGTCGGGATCGTCGTGGGACGGAGCGGACTGGAGGGCGCCGGCCTGCGTTCGCCGGGCATCGACCCCGCCTCCCTCGATTCGGGGGAAGGAGCCGTGGCGGTGCGCGAGGAGGACGGGCGCACGTGGGTGCTCGTGGTCGGCGGGGACGACGAAGGGCTGCAGGCCGCGGCGCGCCTGTTCGCCGGAGTCCTGCCGCATACGCGAACGCTTTCGACGGCGGAGCTGAGCCGTGTCCGGGACGATCTCGCCGAGGCGCTGGAGGCCGGGGGCGTGGCGGACGCGACCGTGCGCCTGACCCAGGCGAGAGTGAGAGCCGGACAGGCGGGCGTGGGACGCGTGATCGCCGAGATCGAGGTGGATGAGGCGAACCTGAGCGCCGCCGCGGAACTCCTCCGCGGACTCGCGACGGGCGACGCGGACGCCGACCCCGGCGAGCCGGAAGGGACGGAGACCGAGGCCGGAGACGAATCGACGGACGAGGAGACGCCCCGGACGCGTCTGGCCTACCCGGGGCTCGAATCGGTGGAGGCGCGGCTGGCGGGCGGCCCGACGATCCGGATCGCCGGGCGCGCGGCGCCCGATGCGCCGGGGCCCGTCGCCGGCCGACCGGGCAGCGGCGGCAAGGACGACATGGACCTCTCCAACCTCTATACCTCCGACGGGCTGCTCGGCGGCGGGGTGCTCCCGAACCGCGTGGACGCCATGCTCGCGCCCGGCGAGGGGGGCATCGACGGCCTGCCCGATCTGGCCGGGCGGCTCGGACTCGAATCGACCGGGATCACCGTGCCGCTCGTCGCCCCGGCTTCGTCGATCGAACGGGCCGCCGCCCGGCCCACGCTGGTCCTGGCCGGGGTGGACAACGCCCTGACCCGGCGGCTCGCCGACAGCGCGAAGATCGATACGGGTTCGCTCGCCCCCGGCGAGGGGCTCATCCAGGTGGTGCCGGCGGCCTTCGGGTCCAAACCGGCCCTCGTCGTCTCCGGCGCGGACGCCGCCGGGGCCGAGCGCGCGCTCGATCAGCTGGCCCGGACCTTCCCGCACCTCGCGGAGCGCGGCGACGACCGCCCGACCGTCGACGACGTCGAGCGCGGCCTGTGGGATGCGCTGTCCGGCCACTCGCCCGTGGGCCAGGCGGCGACCGGCCTCTACAAGCTCGGCCGCATCGCCGACAAGCTCGCGGACCGGCAGATCGCCCGCGCGGACGTGCTGATGTCCGTGGAGAAGGCGGACCCCGGCCTCGAATCGTACGTGCGGGCCCGCGCGGCGGAAGCGCTCGGCATCTCCGACGCCGCCGCCGTCGACGTCACGGTCGACGACCGCGATGTGCAGCGGGCGGCCACGATCTTCGCCGACACGCTCGCCCTGCCGTCGGAAGTCGACCGCTTCCGGGAGCTGTTCCGCGACCGGGTGCTGCCGGCGGCTTCATCCGCCGGGTCCGCCGCGCCGATCCGGGTGGAGGCCCGCCTGAGCGAGCCGCCGGAAATCCGCCGGCAACTGGAGGAGGAGGCCCGGAACGCCCTCATCGAAGCGGGAGCGCCGGCCGACGCCGTCGAGGTCCGCGTCCTCTCCGCCTTCAAGCAGGGCTATTCCTGGCTCGAAGAGGTGATCCTGCCGCAACTCGCGGGCCGCGACCCCGGTGAGATCGGAGAGATCGTCATCCGCTTCCGCCGCAACGATCCGCCGGCGGACTGGCCCCAGCAGGCGATTCACACCCCCGTCCGCTGGCTGCACGAGATCTTCCCCATCGACGAGGTCTTCGCCCGCGACCTCGGGCTCGAACTGGAGAAGATCCGCTTCGAGCAGACGACCGACGGACCGACCTACGAGGTGACGGTCACGGACTCGAGCGGCGACGAGATCCTGTCCGGCGATTTCGAGCCCCGCCGCGTGATGCGTCCGTACTTCGACCGCTTCCGGGATTATGAGCACGTCCGGGTGACGACGGGCTGGATCCACGCGGCGGCGGGAGACCGCACGCTCGCCGACGAACGCATCGTCACCGACCCCGAGGCCTTCTGGGACCATTACCAGAGCGTCGTCCTCCCGGCGATCTACGACTACGTGATGGACCGGCACGACGGGATCCCCGACGGCGGGAACGCGGACGCGCCCTATTTCGGCGAACTGACGGTCGAACTCGAGATGAGCGAGCCCAACTACCGGCTCGAGATCGACAACGAGATTCACGCGCCGATGGACGCCCTCCACGAGGAGATCTACTTCGGGACGATCGAGTTCTTCGACGTCCTCGGCCGGAACTCGCGCGGGCAGGGGCTGACCTTCCCCGGGCGCATCCTCCCGATCATGCGGCCGCGCGGCGACGGCCGACCGGCGGAACTCCGCCTGAGCTTCACGGGGTTCGCCGTGTCCCGGCCCGCGGTCGTCGTCGCCTTCGAAGATGCGGCGGGCGCGGCGGACACGATGCGGCTCGACATCCCCAAGACCGGCCTCGAGCGGCCTTCCGCGCGGCTCGCCGTGGTGCGCGCGGGCGAGCCCGGGATCGCACACCTCGGGCTGCGCGTCCGCGTCGACACGGACGCTGACATGCGCGACAGCCTGCTCAACTACGCCTCGCCGCGGCAGGTCGACCGGAGCATGGTCTCCGCCGAGCAGGTCGAGGCCACGGTACGCGAGATCGAGGCGCTGCGCGCGGGCGGCCTCTACGCCTCCTCGCTGGCCTGGGCCGGCCTCGGTTCCCTCGAAGTCTGGGCCGAATGGACGCACGAACAGGACCCGGAGTCCCGCCGGACCGCCCGCCTCGCGGCGAACGGCACGCCACCGCCAGCACCCGACTGGCGCGGCCTCCTGCCCGAAGACTGGAGCTACGGGGGCGAACGCCTCGTCCAGTGGGAGACGCCGATGCCGCCGCCCGAAGGCCACGGAATCCTGGCCAGGATGGCGGAGGCCTTCGAGGAAGTGACGATGTACAAGGCGGGCGAGTCCTACCTCGGCAGGGACATCTGGGCGGCGGATCTCATGCCGCCGATCGCGGCCTCACACTGGTCGCGCGTGAAGGCGACGACCTTCAAGCCCACGGTCATCTACTCCGCGCGGCAGCACGCGAACGAGGTCTCCTCGACGAGTCACGTCCTCCGGCACGCGGAACTCCTCCTCACGGACCCCGCACAGCGGGCGAAGCTCGACGACGTGAACGTCATCATCCACCCGTTCACGAACCCCGACGGCGCCCAGCTCGCGTACGACCTGTACCGGATCACGCCGGACTTCATACTGCACGCCGGCTACCTGGCGTCGCTGGGGATCGACGTGATGACGGGATCGCGCGATGACCACCCCATCTATCCCGAGGCGCCCATCCGAAACCGGCTGTGGGGACGCTGGCTGCCCGACATCTTCCTGAATCCGCACGGGTATCCCTCCCACCAGGTCGTGCAGCTGTTCAGCGAATTCTCCGGACTCGTGCGGCGCGGCCGCGTGACCGAGCGCAACTGGGGCTTCAACAAGGGCTGGTTCATGCCGGGGTTCGGGTACGTCGACAGCCCCGACTATCCCCGGCACCGGGACGCGGCGTTCGAGATCCGCGACTACATCACGCGCGGGATCAACTCCAACCGCGACGTGTTCGAGCTGAACCAGCGCACCTATGAACGCTACCGCCGCTACGGCGCCGCATACGACCCGGACGTGTTTCGCCTCCCGATGACGGACAGCGTGCTCATCGAGATGCCGCTCAAGGGATCGAGCGGCGAGTCCCGGTTCGGCTTCGACTCCCGCATCACGATCTGGTCCGGCACGACGGAAGCCCCCGATGAGACGGCGTACGGCCCGTGGATGGAGCTGGTCGCGAAGGCGGGACTCTCGTGGAACGAGGCGCTGCTCGACTACCTGCACGAGGGAGAGCACGAAGTTAAACGCTCCGGCTCCTCCTTCTTCGGCGGCGTGTCGCTGCGCATGAACCGCCCCCGGCCGCCCGAGGACGACGACGAATCGGAAGAGGAGGAGGCCGTCACCACGGACGGCGGAAGCTCGTAGGGGCGCGTACCTGTGTAGTGTCGCATACTTGCTCCGCCGCGGCTTCGGAATTCAGGTTGGGGGCGTTCCCGGACCCGTTCAACGCAGAGGAAACCCGATGCACATATCGAACGACATCTCGAACCGCCTTCGGAACACCGTCCCGTGGGGAGGGATCCGCGGGTCCGTCTGGATGGCGGCGGTCGCGGTCATCCTCGGCGCCTCGAGCCTGGCGGGCCAGGAGGAGGGTGGCGAGGACGGTGAGGCCGAGGAGGCAGCGGCGGCGCTCAACACCACCCAGGGCGTGTTCAGCGAGGAACAGGCCACGCGGGGCGAAGACGTCTTCTGGACCATCTGCGCCGAATGCCACTTCGAGGAGGACTTCGGGGGACCGTTCATCCAGTCGTGGGTCGGCGCCTCGGTGAAGGACCTCGTGGACGAGATCGTGGCCACGATGCCGGAGGACAACCCGGGCGGGATGCCCGTGGAGCAGTATCTGGACGTCGTCACGTACATGTTCAAGATTAACGGCATGCCTACGGGCGAGGACGAACTCGCGACTGACGACATGGACGCCGTGGAGATCGAGGTCGACCTCGACCCCTGACGCCAGGCGCGACTCGCTCCGACAGCCCGCCGGAGTCCGTTTTCCGGAGCCGAGGAAAGATGCCATGCGAGCCACCAGCGCCCCCACGCTGCTATTTGCGCTACTCGGTCTGACCACCGCCGCACTCCAGGCGCCCGCCGTCAACGCACAGGTGCCCAAGGTCACCGCCGGTGAGGTGGTGGACCGCGAGACCCTGAAAGGGTTCGTGACCTACGCGGCGTCCGTCGCCGCCGCCATCACCGACATCAACCAGGGATCCCAACTCATCCAGGCGGTGAGGACGGAGGGCGGGGACTACAACGTCGGGAACATGTACCTGATTTTCCTGACCACCGACGGTCAGGTGTTCATCCACGGCGAAGACCCCAATCTGGACGGAGTCAACGTGCACGGCGTGCAGGACGACAACGGGAACCCTGTCGTCCAGCAAATCCTCGCCGCCGGGGCGGCGGGCGGCGGGTTCGTGGAGTGGTGTTGGGATGATCCTTTCGACCCGAACGACCCCCGCTGCAAGGACAGCTACGCGCTCCAGCACTTCTCCCCGGTGGCCGGAGTGGATCTGGTCGTGGTGGGGGGGTACTACCAGGATCTGTCCGGCGCCGGGCAGCCGCTGCCTCCCGTTCCGTTTCCCGAAGTCTCCGCCGCCGACGTGGTCGACAGGGAGACCCTCCAGCAGTTCGTGGACGGGTCGGTCGTCTGGCTGCGGGACCTCATCGGGCAGGTCGGGTTCGAGCGCGCGAACGAATGGAAGGGCGTGCTGAGGGAAGAGGGCGGACACTTCAAGTCCGGCCCCATCTATCTCTTCATCTTCACTCCCGAAGGGTATGTCATCTTCCACGGCGCCGACCCCTGGCGTGAAGGTCGCACGGTGATCGACAACACGGACCTCCAGGGGAGACCCTTCGTCAGGGAAGTCATCGCCGTCGCCCAGGGGGGCGGGGGGTTCGTCGAGTACTTCTGGGACGATCCGACGGTTCAGGGGGATGAGGACACCGGAACCCCCAAGGTGAGCTACGCCGTCTCGCTGCGGAGCGACTTGCCCGTCTTCCAGGGGGTCGAGTTCATCGTCGGCGCCGGGTTCTACCGGAACTTCTCGACCGCCGAGGCGGAGATGGCGGCGGCGGACTGGCTCGACCGGTTCGGCCGGTCCGTGGCGAGTCAGGCGATGGAGATGATTGGCAATCGGGTCTCGCCTTCGCACCGGGGATCCGACCACGTCACGGTCGGCGGGCGCACGATCGATCTCGCAGCGCTGAACGCTCAGGGCGGGCTGTTCAGCGGCTTCGCAGGGCTGGGCCGGGGGAGTTCAGGCTCCGCCGGCGCCGGCCGCGTGGCGCCCACCGCATTCCTGCCCGCATCCGTCGGCGGCCTCGTGGGCGAGACGTCCTTCCAGCTTTCCCCCGGGCAGGACGCAGGGGGCGGAGGCAACTACTCGCTGTGGGGCGCCGGCGAGATGATGCGGTTCTCCAGCGGGGGTGACGGCGGATTCCACGACGGCGAAGTCGTCACGGCCGCGCTGGGGGCCGACTACAGGTTCGGACCGGTACTCGCGGGGCTCGCCCTGTCCCACAGCCTCGGATCGGGCGGCTTCGAACTGGGGCGGGCCGGAGAAGATGACGTCGGCGACGTGACGACGTCGCTGACCAGCGCCTTCCCGTACGCGCGACTCGCGCTCAACGAACGGCTCTCGCTCTGGGGCGTGCTCGGGTACGGGTTCGGCCGGCTGAATCTCTCGGGCGGCGGCGAGGAGGATCCCTCGAGCGACATTTCGATGCGCATGGTCGGCCTTGGGGCGCGCGGGGAGCTTGTGGGGTCCGGCGATCCGCGCGACTTCGCACTCGCCCTGCGGTCGGACGGCTTCGTCGCGCAGATGAACTCGGAGGAAGTCGAGGGACGGAGCGAACTCACCGCCGATGTGAGTCGCGTGCGGCTGATGCTCGAAACCTCGACGGGATACACGCTCACCGGAGGAGAGGTGGTCCAGCCGCAGCTTCGCGTCGGCATGCGCCGCGACGGGGGCGACGTGGAGACCGGGTTCGGCATGGAGCTGGGCGGTGCGGTGACCTTCCTCGATCTCGAGCGGGGTCTCACGATCTCCGTGCACGGCCGCAAGCTCGTGGCCCACGAACAGAGCGACTACGACGAGTGGGGGCTCGGCGGATCTCTCACCCTCAACCCGCGGGGCGGGGGCCGGGGGTTGTCGCTCGGTGTGAGCCCCTCGTGGGGATCGACGGCGAGCGGCCTGGCGCGGCTGTGGGCGCAGGGGGCGACCGGGTTGACGCCGAACGGGTACGGGTACGGGTACGGCAGCCGGAGGGTCGATGCGGAAGTCGGATACGGGATCGACGCGCTGGCGGGCCGAGGCGTCTTCACGCCGTACGCAAGACTGGTGCTGTCCGAACAGCCGGGTCCGGGACAGTTCGGTGGAGGCCACTTCCAGGGTCCGGTAGCACTGATGCCGCTCGAAACATCGGGGCAGAGCCTCCATGGCTACCACCTGGGCGGACGTCTCAACGTCGGTTCGGGCCTCTGGCTGAACGTCGAGGCAGGCCGGAACGCCTACGGCGCCGGTCCGGATCCGGCGAACAGCCTGATGCTCAACCTCTCCATGAACTGGTAGGAGACGGGTTGGAGGGGCCGGATCCCTACACCGCACGAGACTCGCTCGCCGGAGTCCGCGTCGGCATCCAGGGCTGCCTTGAACGAGCCGCTGACACTGACCGTCTGGCCGTCTCCGCACCCGAAGTATCTGCATGGAGCGTCCAGGACCACCTCGAGCACCTGCTCTTCTCCGACCGGAAGGTCCTGAGCTGGGTGGTTGAGGCTCTGGCCGCATCGAACCCCGGGACGAGAGAGCAGTTCCCGAGGGAGATTGGAGTGGCTCTCCTGGCGCGTGGTTCGATCCCGCGCGGCCGCGGGCCCGCCCCGGACTTCACGTTACCGGACGGACTGCCATCAGCCGATGTCCGGGAGGGTTTCGAGGCGTTGCGTGCCCTGGCGGCGGGCCTCAAGCCGCAACTGGCGGAACTGGAGGCGTGCCGGCACACGCTCCCGCATCACGTTCTGGGCCACTTCACACCGGCCGAGTGGCTACGCTTCCTCCACCTCCACCACCGCCATCACGAAGCGATCATCCACGACATCCTGGCCGCCTGACCGAAGCGCCTGTCGGCTACGCTTGAGCCCTTGCCGCGCGGACTCTGCGGATGGCGGCGGCGCCCTCGAGCAGGAGCCAGATCTCGAGGATGAAGATCGCGGCCCCGATCACGAGCAGCAGCCACTGGTTCGTGCCGAAGAAGCGGTCGAGGTTGATGACCATCGCCCACGTCGTCATCAGCAGCAGGAAGCTCATCGGGATCATCGTCACCCAGAAGGGGCGTCCCTGCCGCATCAGGAAGAGCGACACGATGAGGAGCGTGAGCCCGGCGAGGAGCTGGTTCGTCGTGCCGAACAGCGGCCAGATCATCATGCCGCCGGCGCCGCGGTCCGCGGAGAGCGCCAGGACCGCGCAACTGATGACGGCGATCGCGGTCGCCACCCAGCGGTTCTGGATCGCCTTCACGTTGTACTCGACGCCGAGTTCGCTGATGATGTAGCGCTGCAGTCGGATGGCGGTATCCAGCGTCGTCGCGGCGAAGCTGATGACGACGACGGAGGCGAAGATCACCGCCACGCTCTCGGGGATGCCGATACCGGCCGCAAGCACGCCCACGCCGTTGACGAACGCGGTCGTGGCGCCGGCCGTTGCCGCCTCGAAAGTGCTGTAGTGCTCCTGCCAGAGGACGAGCCCCTGCGCCGCCCCCACGTCCCGGCTGAGGTAGATCGCGAAGCCGGCCGTACACGCGATGATCGAGGTGACGGCGAGCGTTCCCTCACCGATCGCCCCGCCGTAGCCCACGTAGCGCGCGTCCGTCTCCTTCCCCAACTGCTTGGATGAGGTGCCCGAGGCGACGAGGCCGTGGAAGCCGCTGATCGCGCCGCAGGCGATCGTGATGAAGAGGAGCGGCAGCCAGCCCGGCGTGTCGGCGGGCAGTTCCGTGTTCACCGTGGGCGCCACGACCTCCGGGTTCACCACGAGCACGGCGAGGCTGATGATCCCGAGCGCGACGAATAGCTGGTGCCCGTTCACGTAGTCGCGCGGCTGCAGGAGGAGCCACACGGGGAGGACCGAGGCGACGAAGGTGTAGGAGAAGAGGATCGCGATCCATCCCACGCGCCGCCCATCGGCCGCTGCCGCCTCTCCCGCCACGGCCGCATCGCCTCCCGCCGCGGCGAGTTGCGCCTCGGTCGGGCTGAAGCCGATGAAGTCCGGCAGCGTGAAGGGCATGTCCTGCCCGAACCAGATGAGCACGTACAGCGTCGCCAGCGCTCCCAGCGATGGAATGAGGATCCCCGTCCCCGTGCGGTAGATGAGGAACCCGACGATGAGCGCGATAACGAGCGAGCCCCACACCGGAACCACGGCGCCGGGGTTCGCCATGAACAGGTTCGCGATGATGACGGCGAAGACCGCGTTCACCATCAGGAGCAGGAAGAAGATGATGAGGAGGAAGAGGACCCGTGCACGCTGGCCGAGGATGGACTCCGTCAGCGTCCCGATCGACCGTCCCTTGTGGCGGGTCGAGATCCACAGGGCGCTGAAGTCGTGCACCGCCCCGGCGAAGACCGTCCCGAGCACGACCCACAGGAAGGCGGGCAGCCAGCCCCAGATGACGGCGATCGCGGGTCCCACGATGGGCGCGGCCCCGGCCACCGACGTGAAGTGGTGCCCGAAGAGCACGTGCTTGTTCGTGGGCACGTAGTCGACGCCGTCCTTGAACTCGTGCGCGGGCGTGACGAAGTCGGGGTCGAGCTTGAAGACCCTGCCGGCGATGAAGCGCGAGTAGATGAGGACACCGGTCAGGAACGCCGAGAGACCAATCACCAGCAGGACGATCGCGCTCATCGTGTTACCTCCCAGCAGTCCGTTTCAGGTATCGACTAGCGTTCGACGGGAATCCGCCTCAGAGCGTCCACCCCCACCGGATCGGAGTCGAGGAGGGCGACGCGGAGGACAGGCCAATCTCCGAGAGACTGCGAGATCCTCGCAAGATAGGCGGCCTGACGTTCCCGCCTCGCCGCCAGGAACGGATCGTCGCCCGCGCCGGCGGCCGGCGCCGGGAGCACCTGGTTCACGACGATGGCCCCTACCGGGACGGCATGTTTCGCGAGGGCTTCGACCGCCTTCTCCGTTTCCCAGATCGGCAGGCGCTCGGGAATCACCACGAAGACGAACGCGGTCCGCCGGCGGTCGGTCAGGATGCGCCGCGCCGCGCGGAAGCGGTCGCGCCGCGCCTCGAGCGCCCCGAGCAGAGGGTCGTTCTCCGGCGTCGGGACCTCCTCGGAGCCCGCGACGTTCTTCCACATCTGCGCCAGGGCCCCGATCTTCTTGCGCCGCTGGATGAGTCCGCTGATCCACGTCGCCATCAACTCGGGGAGAGAGAGAAGCCGGAGCGTCTGTCCCGTCGGGGCGGTGTCGAACACGACCCGGTCGTAGTCGCCGCCCTCGTCCTCGAGGATGCGGGTGAAACGGTCGAAGAGGGCGGACTCGGCGGCGCCGGGGGAGACGCGGGCGATGTCGATCTGCCGGTAGACCTCGCCCAGGAGGCGGGGCGGGGCCGCGGACGCCACGCGATCCTTGACGGCATCGATGTAGCGGTCGGCCTCGCGCTCCGGGTCCACCTCCATGGCCCAGCAGCCGTCGGCAACCCGCCGCGGCCGGTCTCCCAGCTCCGCCTGAAGCACGTCCGCGGTGGAGTGCGCCGGGTCCGTGGACACGAGGAGCGTCCGGTGCCCGCGCGCCGCCATGTCCAGCGCAGCGGCCGCCGCCATCGTGGTCTTCCCCACCCCGCCCTTGCCGCCGAAGAAGAGGACGGGCCGGTCGGGGAACGGCAGCGGGGTCCGCCGCGAGTTGTCGGCGCTCAGCAACAGCGGAAGCCGCCCTCGGGCCCGCGCTCCATCCCGACCCGGACGTGCCACTCGTGAAACTCCTCGATGAGCGACGGATAGAGTTCGAGCATGTAGAACTGGACCGGGTTGGGCACGCCGAGGAGATCTGAGAAACCCATGAGCATGAACGCGTCGTGCTGCCGCAGGTACTCGCGGTGGATCGTCGCGCGGTAGGGGGCGATGTACAGCCCCTCGTACACGTCGCGCGCCTCCCGCAGCCAGCGGCGCCAGCGGACCTCTGTCTTCATGACCACTCCAGCAGTCCTTGGTTCGGGACGAGATTGCGAAGGAAATCACGGACCGGCAGGCACCAGACCTCGCCGACGCGGAGGCGTTCGTCGCCCCGGTAGAGCAGGGCCGCCTCAGCCTCCGGATAGTCCTTTCGGAAGGTCTTCAGCGCCCTCAGGTCCGATGGGTCCACCCGACTGGTGTTCTTCACCTCGAACGCCTGCAATCCCGTGTCTCCGTAAACGATGAAGTCGACCTCGGACCCACCCCGCGTCCGCCAAT
>JAJDUL010000036.1 GCA_022826685.1 Gemmatimonadota bacterium
CCTTTGTGTCGGCCATTGTAGCACGTGTGTCGCCCTGGACATAAGGGCCATGATGACTTGACGTCATCCCCACCTTCCTCCGGTTTATCACCGGCAGTCCCCGTAGAGTCCCCGGCATGATCCGCTGGCAACTACGGGCAAGGGTTGCGCTCGTTGCGGGACTTAACCCAACATCTCACGACACGAGCTGACGACAGCCATGCAGCACCTGTGACGGCTCCCCGAAGGGTCCCCCCCTGTTTCCAGGGAAGTACCACCGACATGTCAAGCCCAGGTAAGGTTCTTCGCGTTGCTTCGAATTAAACCACATGCTCCACCGCTTGTGCGGGCCCCCGTCAATTCCTTTGAGTTTCAGCCTTGCGGCCGTAATCCCCAGGCGGGGCACTTAATGCGTTAGCTGCGGCACCGAAAGGGCCAAGCCTCCCGACACCTAGTGCCCAGCGTTTACGGCGTGGACTACCAGGGTATCTAATCCTGTTTGCTCCCCACGCTTTCGCGCTTCAGCGTCAGAAAAGGCCCAGCGAGCCGCCTTCGCCGCAGATGTTCTTCCCGATATCTACGCATTCCACCGCTACACCGGGAATTCCGCTCGCCTCTACCTTTCTCTAGCCATGCAGTATCGGGTGCAGTGCACGGGGTTGAGCCCCGGCATTTCACACCCGACTTACGAGGCCGCCTACGCGCCCTTTACGCCCAGTAATTCCGAACAACGCTCGCTCCCTCCGTATTACCGCGGCTGCTGGCACGGAGTTAGCCGGAGCTTCCTCTGGTGGTACCGTCAGTCCTGCCGGGTATTATCCGACAAGGTGTTCGTCCCACCTGACAGGGGTTTACAACCCTAGGGCCTTCCTCCCCCACGCGGCGTCGCTGCGTCAGGCTTTCGCCCATTGCGCAATATTCCCCACTGCTGCCTCCCGTAGGAGTCTGGGCCGTGTCTCAGTCCCAATGTGGCTGATCACGCTCTCACGTCAGCTACCCGTCATAGCCTTGGTAGGCCGTTACCCCACCAACAAGCTGATAGGCCGCGAGCTCATCCGAAGGCGCCAGCATAGAAGAGGCCGGCTTTCACGTCGGGCATCCACTCCCGACGCTGTACGCGGTATTGGTCCAGGTTTCCCTGGGGTATCCCCCACCTTCGGGCAGATCGCTCACGTATTACTCACCCGTTCGCCGCTCTACTGAGTTCCCGAAGGAACCGTTCTCGCACGACTTGCATGTGTAAGGCACGCCGCCAGCGTTCGTCCTGAGCCAGGATCAAACTCTCCATATGAGAATTTGGTTTGAGTGCGCTCGGCCGAAGCCGGAACCGCACTCGAGACCTGGTTGAACGCAGAGCACCCCGTCCGGTCTCAAGACCGTCGGGGCTTCACGTTCGGAAATCACTTTAGTTTCCCATCGAGCCACGAGAAGTGATGCCCATGGCTCTCGATCGGGCCCACAAGTCACTCACACCTTCTTGTCAAAAAGCATCGCGGAAGGGCGCACGCCCTCCCGCGAGGACCCCAAGGCTACCCAACCGCGGGCAGCTTGTCAACGTCCCGCGAGAGGCCCGGAGGTCGCCCCGAGGAACGAAAAAAATGCGGAGGGGTGAGCGACGGGATTCGAACCCGCGACCTCCAGGGCCACAACCTGGCGCTCTGACCACCTGAGCTACGCCCACCGCGTCGTTCGCGCCCCGTCGCGGGGCCGCGAGCGCGATAATCTAGAGGAAAGGGGTGTCCCCTGCGAGTCGTGGGCCTCCGGGCCGGGCGCGCTCGAACGCAGCGGGGCTTTTGCCCCGGCCTGCTAGGGTGCGGCGATCCGGTCTCGGTGGTAACGTGCCTCTCTGTAACGAGGAAACCTCCGGAGTAATCGGCGCGTACGAGCGAGCGATGACCGAACAGCCCAACGAACCCGGCCGCGGCGGCCCCGAGGGCCCGGCGCCTCCGTACGCCGTGGTGCCGCTCGTCGCGGCTCCCCCCCAGCCGCCGGCGGAACAGGCGTCGGACAGCGGCGACCGGTACACGAACGGGGTCGGCTTCGCTCTCTGGTGTTGCGCCCTCGTCGGTGCCTGCGGGATCCACCGCTTCTACCTGGGGATGTACTTCACGGGCATCCTCTGGCTGCTCACGCTGGGTCTCTTCGGCATCGGTCAGTTCTTCGACCTCTTCCGAATGAAACGGCTCGTGCGGACGGCGAACATCCGCGACGGGTACCTGCCGCATCCGCGCCTCGCCGCCGCCGCGGAGCCCTCCACGCCGGCGCGGCAGCTCGCTCCGACGGACACCAAGCAGCAGATCCTGCTCAAGGCGGCGCAGGCGAACGGCGGCCTGTTGACGGTGACGCAGGGCGTCCTGGCCTCGGGCCTCAGCTTCGATGAGGTGGAGGAAGCGCTGCGGGAGATGGTCGTGAAGGGGCACGTGGACGTGGACAACGCGGCCGACAGCGGCGTGATCGTGTACCGCTTCCCGGGCTTGGCCGGCCCCTTCAAGTGACAGGTCGTCCGCTCCCGCATGCTTCCGAACTCCCGCCTGCATCGCTCGAGGGGTGGTACGTCCTCCATCAATCGATCGAACTCGACTGGGCCGGACTCAAGGGCGCGGAGCCGGCGCAAGCGCGGGAGGCGCTGAGGAGCCTCGCCGCGCTGGCGGAGACGTGGTCCGCCGACTCGGAGCCGGGCTGGTCGGGCATCTACCGCGTCGCGGGCGGCGGGACCGATTTCCTCATCCTTCATTTCCGCGACACGTTCGACCGCCTCATCGAAGCGGTGCGTGACCTGAAGCTCTCGGCCTGGGGGGATCACGTCCTGGTCCGCGAAGAGTACCTGTCCGTGGTGGAGCTGGGTCTCTACGCCCTGACCCGGGAACTTGCCGAACGGATCGATCCCGGGGACCGGGAAGCGTGGGACGCGGCGCTCGCGGACGGCCTCGACGAGGAGCGCCGGAAGGGATACGTGCGGCGCCGGCTCGAGCCGAGGCAGCCGGAGCACATGCCGTACATCTGCTACTACCCGATGGACAAGCGGCGCAATCCGGATCAGAACTGGTACAGGCTTTCGCTGGAGGAGCGGGCGGGGTTGATGGCGGCGCACGGCAAGGTGGGACGGCGCTTCGCGGGCCGGATTCTCCAGGTGATCAGCGGATCGATGGGCCTGGACGACTGGGAATGGGCCGTGACGCTGTGGGCGGCGGATCCGCTCGAGTTCAAGGCCATCATCAGCGAGATGCGCTACGACGAGGCGAGTGCGGAGTACGCGGAGTTCGGCCCTTTCCTGGTCGGCAAGCGGATGGCCGGGGCCGAGTTCGAGGGCCTGCTCTCGTCCGGGGCGGTGCAATGAGCGCGGCAGCCGTCCCGCTCTCCCGAGCCCTCTCGATTCCCGACGTCGTCGCCGTGGCGCGCGGGGGTGCGCAGGTCCCGGAACTCGACGGCGACGCGCGCGAGCGGGTGGAGGCGAGCCGGAACACGGTCGTGGAGGCGCTCGCCCGGCCCGGGGCCCGGATCTACGGAATCACCACCGGCTACGGGGCGCTCGCCGGCACTCGCATCGAGGCGGGCGACGGGGCCCGGCTGTCGTGGAACCTGATCCTAAAATGTGCGACGGGGACGGGTCCGCCGCTGCCGGAGGACTGGGTGCGGGCGATGCTGCTCGTGCGGGCGAACTCGCTCGCGCTCGGCGCTTCGGGCGTGCGCCCGGTGATCATCGACACGCTGGTCCGGATGCTGAACCGGGGGGTCACGCCGGTAGTGCCCGGCAAGGGTTCGCTCGGAGCGAGCGGCGACCTCGCCCCCCTCGCGCACATGGCGGCGGTCGCAACCCGTTCCCCCGGGTCGGATCCAGACGGCGGCACGAGCGAGGATCCGACGGCGTTCAGCGGCGAAGCGTGGTTCGAGGGCCGCCGCATGGACGGGGCGAGCGCGATGGCCGCGGCGGGGATCTCCCGCCCGGGCCTGCAGGCCAAGGAGGGGCTGGCGCTGACGAACGGGACGACGATGATGGTCGCGGGCGCCGCGCTGCAGCTCCACGACGCGCGCCGCCTGCTCCTTCACGCGGAGCTGGCGGCGGCGCTGAGCTTCGAGGCGTTGCTGGCCCGTTCCGCGGCGCTGAACCCGGGGCTGCACGAGGCGAACAACCAGCCGGGGCAGATCGGAACCGCGGCGAGGCTTCGGTCGCTCCTCTCCGGGAGCGGGCTCGTCGACGCGGACGTCGACCGGGTGCAGGACGCCTACAGCCTGCGCTGCACGCCTCAGGTCATCGGTCCGGTTCACGACATGGTCGGATTCCTGTGGGGGCGGGTGGAGGCCTCTCTCAATGCGGTGTCGGACAATCCGCTGGTCTTCCCCGCCGAGGGACGGGACCCGGGCGGGTTCGTGTCGGGCGGCAACTTCCACGGCGCGGGGCCGGCGCTGTGGCTCGACACGCTGGGGATCGCGCTCGCGGACGTGGCGAGCCTGTCGGACCGCCGGATGTTCCGCATGCTGACGCCGGAACTTTCCGCGGGGCTTCCCGCCATGCTCGTGGAGTCGCCCGGGCTGCACGGCGGCCTGATGTCGCTCCAGTACACGGGGGCGGCGCTCGTGTCCGACAACAAGACGCTCGCGCATCCGGACTCCGTCGACTCGATTCCGACGAGCGCGAACCAGGAGGACCACGTGAGCATGGGCGCCAACGCGGCGCGGCACACGGGCGAGATCCTCGAGAACACGCGCACGGTACTCGCGATCGAGCTGCTCGGCGCCGCGCAGGCCGTCTACCTCCGTCCCGAGGGCCCGGATCGACTGGGCGCCGGCACGCGGGCCGTATACGAGGCCGTGCGGGAGTGCGTGCCTCCCGTCATCGAAGACCGCTCCCTGGCGGAGGATGTCGCGCGTCTGGAGGCGGAGATCGACGCCGGGACGCTGGAACGGGCAGCCGCCGAGGCTCTGGGCGATCTCTGGCCTCCCGCACCGCTCTGAGCCCCGGGTGGCTCCTCTGCGAGCCGAACGTCAGCGAAGGGCGTGATCCTCGCAGGCTGGCCCGTTTCGCGGCCGCGGTCGGGGAGACTCCCGGCGTCGAACTCCTCCATGAATCGGCCGACCCGGACCACCATCGCATGGTGCTCGCCTACCGGGGGCCCCCACCGGCCGTCGTCCAGGCGACGACCGCGCTCGCGGCGGCCGTGTACGCGGAGGTGGATCTGCGACGGCACCGGGGCCGGCACCCCCGGATCGGCGCGCTGGATGTCGTTCCTTTCGTGCGCGGACCGGGCTGCACCGAGGCCGATGCGCTCGCGGCCGCCCGGTCTTTCGGCGAGTGGGCGGCGCGGCGGGGCGTCCCGGTGTTCTTCTACGAACGTGCGGCGACGAACCCGAACCGGACTTCCCTTCCCGCGATCCGATTCGGGCAGTTCGAGGGTCTCGCGGAGAAGTTGTCGAACCCGGAGTGGAGGCCGGACCTCGGTCCCCCGGCGCCCCATCCGTCGCTGGGCGCCGTCGTTGTCGGGGTGCGAGGGCCGCTCTTACGCTTCAACGTGAATTTCGATACGGAGGATCCCGGGCCGGCTCGGCGCATCGCGGCGGCGATCCGGGAATCGGGCGGCGGGCTCCGGCATGTGCGGGCGCTCGGAATCCCGCTTCGGCGGCGAGGGTTGACGCAGGTGTCCATGAACCTGACCCGCTACGCGGTGACCGGGATCGATGCGGTGTACGAGCGGGTCGCCGAAGGCGCGCGAGCGGAAGGCGTGGCGCTCGCGGGCTGCGAGTTCATCGGTCCCGTGCCTGCCGAGGCCATCCGCGGCCTCGACCCCGCGCGACTGGACGCTGAGATCGCGTCGGACCAGATATTGGAGCTGCCGGGGATCCGAGACGGCGAAGAAGGAGGAGGAGAGGCATGAAACCGGCCGGACCGATCCGGGCGCCGAGGGGAACGACGCTCTCCTGCAGGGGATGGCACCAGGAAGCGGCCCTCCGCATGCTGATGAACAATCTCGACCCGGACGTGGCCGAGCGTCCGGGGGACCTCGTCGTGTACGGGGGCGCGGGCAAGGCGGCGCGCAACTGGGCCGCGTACGCGAAGATCGTGGAGACGCTGCGCCGGCTCGAGAACGACCAGACCCTTCTCGTCCAGAGCGGAAAGCCGGTCGGCGTGTTCCGCACCCACGACGAGGCGCCGCGCGTCCTCATCGCGAACGCCCATCTCGTCCCCCGCTGGGGGGATATCGACGAGTTCCGGCGTCTCGATGCGCTGGGGCTCACCATGTACGGGCAGATGACCGCGGGCTCGTGGATCTACATCGGCACCCAGGGAATCCTCCAGGGGACGTACGAGACGTTCGCGGAACTCGCCCGGCAGCACTTCGGGGGCTCCCTCGCGGGGCGGCTCGTGGTCACCGCCGGACTGGGGGGGATGGGGGGCGCCCAGCCGCTCGCCGCGACGATGAACGGGGGGGCCTTCCTGGGCGTCGAAGTGCGGGAGGACCGGATTCGCCGCCGCCTCGACACGGGCTATTGCGACCGCATGGCGACGGACCTCGACGAGGCGCTGGAGTTGCTCTCCGCCGCCGTGGACCGGCGGGAGGCGCTTTCCGTCGCCCTGCTCGGGAACATCGCCGAGGTCCTGCCCGCGCTCGCGGACCGCGGCGTCGTGCCCGACGTGCTCACGGATCAGACCTCGGCGCACGACCTCCGCCTCGGCTACATCCCCGCGGGCCTGTCCGTGGAGGAGGCCGAAGCGCTGAGCCTCTCCGACCCGGACGCATACGTCGAGCGGGTCCTCGATTCGATGGTGGCGCACGTGTCGGCCATGCTCGCGCTCAGGGCGAGAGGGGCGATCGCGTTCGACTACGGAAACAACCTCCGCGGCCAAGTCGCCGACCTGCGCGGGATGGCCGAGGCCTTCGACATTCCCGGCTTCGTGCCGGCCTTCATTCGACCCCTCTTCTGCCGCGGCGCCGGGCCCTTTCGCTGGGCCGCCCTCTCCGGCGACCCCGGGGACATCGCGGCGACGGACGCCGCCGTCCTCGAGACGTTCCCCGGGAAGGAGGCGTTGGGCCGCTGGATCCGCCAGGCGCGCGAGCGGGTGCATTTCCAGGGTCTCCCCTCGCGCATTTGCTGGCTCGAATACGGCGAGCGGGCGGAGATGGGCGAGCGCTTCAACTGGCTCGTGAAGACGGGACGGGTGCAGGCGCCCATCGTCATAGGACGCGACCACCTCGACACCGGCTCCGTGGCTTCGCCCAATCGGGAAACCGAGGGAATGCAGGACGGTTCCGATGCGATCGCCGACTGGCCGCTGCTCAATGCAATGCTCAACACCGCCTGCGGGGCGAGCTGGGTCTCGATCCACAACGGGGGCGGCGTGGGCGTCGGATATTCCACGCACGCGGGCATGGTGTGCGTCGCCGACGGAACGGCGTCCGGGAGCCGGCGGCTGGAACGGGTGCTCACCGCGGATCCGGGGACCGGAGTCATGCGACACGCCGACGCGGGGTATCCGGAGGCGATCCGCACCGCCCGCGAGCGCGGGGTCGACCTCCCGATGCTCGAGTAGCCGCCCGCTCTCCGCCATGCCGCGCCTCGCGAACATCGGTTGTCTCGCCACCTGCGCGAACCCTGCCGGCCAGGATGACATCGGGCTGATCCGGGACGCCGCGCTCGTGTGGCGGGATGGGATCGTCCGCTGGGCCGGGCCCGCCACGGCGCTGCCGGCCGAGTACGAGGCCGAGCCTGCCTGGAACGCCGGCGGAGGGCTCGTCATCCCCGGACTCGTGGACGCGCACACCCATCTCGCCTTCGGCGGCTGGCGGGCGGGCGAGTTCTCCGACCGGCTCCGGGGCCGCGATTACCTGGAGATCGCCGCGGCAGGAGGCGGCATCAAATCCACGGTGCGGGCCACCCGCGCTCTGGACGAGGAGGCGCTTCTCGCGCGGGCGAGCGAGTTCCTGTCCGGGATGATCTCCCTCGGGATCACGACGGTCGAGGCGAAGAGCGGGTACGGGCTGGACCTCGAGACGGAACTCCGGCTCCTGCGGGTGTACCGGCGCCTCGACGAGATGGGGCCGGCACGGATTGTCGCGACGTGCCTCGCCGCGCACGTCGTCCCCTCCGAATGGGCCGCGGACCGGGCGGGCTACGTGAGGCTCGTCACGGAGCGGATCCTGCCCGCCGTGGCGGAGGAGGGGTTGGCCGAGTTCTGCGATGTATTCGTCGAGGACTCGGCCTTCTCGGCCGACGAGGCGCGGCGGATCTGCGAACGGGGATGCGAGCTGGGGTTACGGCCGAAGCTCCACGTGGACCAGCTCACCGGCGGTGGCGGGGCCGAACTCGCGGCGTCTCTCGGTGCCGTGTCGGCGGACCACCTCGAGTACGTGTCGGAAGCCGGGATCGAAGCACTCGCGGCGGCTGGCGTCGTCGGGGTCACCCTCCCCCTCGCCACCCTCTACCTGAACCAGAATCCACCCCCCGCCCGGGCGCTCATCGACGGAGGCGTCGCGGTGGCGGTGGCGAGCGATTTCAACCCAGGCACGGCCCCGTCCTACCACCTTCCCTTCGCCATGACGCTGGCCTGCGCACGACAGCGGATGACGCCCGCCGAAGTGCTCAAGGGCGCGACGCGCTACGCGGCCCGGGCCCTCGGTCGCGAAGGTGAAGTGGGATCGCTGGAGCCGGGAGCCGCTGCGGACTTTGCGATCATCGATGCCCCGGACGTGGAACACTGGCTCTACCACCTGCGGCCCAACGCCTGCGTCGCGACCGTGGTCGGCGGCGAAGTCCACCACGGCCGCGCTCGTACCCGGTAGCGGAACACCGCGAGCGAGAGATTGGGAAGCTCGGGGAACAGCAGTTCGACCTACCTGGCATCGACCTGTCCCGCGAGGAGTTCGACGTTGTGCGATCCGCCACCCCAGCGGCCGGCGACAGTCGCCGTGACGACGTAGATGTCCGGCCGAAACTCCGTCCCGATCCAGACCGCCAACGGGAACGGGGGTACGCGCTCAAGCGTCAGCGTTTCGCCGGGGGGCAACGTGAGAACAAACACGACCTGCGGGCACAGGAACAGGCCGATCGTTACTTCCGCGCTGGCCTCGTATTGGATCCACGCGTCGGCTCCCCTCGCGTAGACGCGCGGCCGCACAAAACACGAGCTGGCCGTAAACTCGATCGGCTGGTTCGTTTGATTCGTGGCGTCGACGCTCACCTGGACGTGCGCCGCGGGACCCGCCGACGTCACATTGAGCCGCGCCCGCAGTTCCAGACCATCGATCAGGGCGAATTCGGGTACGTCGAGATCCATGACGTCGGGAGGCTCCGGTTCTGGTTCTACCGGACCGCCGCACCCCGCCGCCAGACTGATTCCCACCAGGTACGTCGCCAGCGCGCCCACTCCGATCCCACGCAACGTGCGCTCCTCCACGGTTGACTCCTTCAGCTCGAGCCGTCCAGTTCGGCCAGCTTCGCGCGCGCGTCGCGGGCGGGTTCGAACGAATCGTCGGCGGGTTCCCACGCCGTCAGCGCGCTCCGCACGTGCTCTCGAGCGCCGTCGGCATCGCCGCGCGCCTCCGCGACGAGGGCCATCTCCATGTGCGCTTGGGGGTCCGCCGGCGTTCGCCGCAGGGCCTCGCGCAGTTCGGCTTCGGCCAGGTCCAGCCGGCCCGCTCTCCTGAGGGCGCCCCCCGTCTCGCGGTGGAGGTTCCGCCCCGGGTCCATCGCCATCGCCTCGCGGAAGTGCTCGACCGCCGAGTCGTAGTCGCCTTCGAGTTCGTCGATCCGCCCGAGGTCGGCCGTCAGGAGGGGCCGCTGCACGCCGAAGTCGTTCGCCTCCATCGCGTCGATGGCCGCGTCGTACGCGAGGCGCGCCGCGCCGCCATCCCCCGCCCCCAGCGCGAGCCGAATCCGCCAGCGCGGTACCTGGAAGTCGGCCAGGGCGGGCGGCAACTGCGACTGCAGGGAGTCGAGGAGGCGGGTTGCGTGTCCGTCGCGGCCCGCTTCGAGGTACAGATCGATGTCGGAGAACCTGTCCTGGGCGATCTCGACCGGCGCCAATACCAGCGAAACCTCCTCCAGCCATGCGTCCGTCGTCTCGATGGCCTCGGCGATCTGTCCGCGGAATCTGTAGTACGCCTTCATCCCGTCGAGCGCGTCGGCCCTCTGTTCCGGCGTGTCGGCCAGCCCCAGCGCCTGTTCGTAGCCCCTCCGCGCCTCGTCGAAGCGGCCCGTGTCGAGGTCGAGCGCCGCGAGTTCGAGGGCCAGGTCCGGCAGGGTCGGCGCGATGATCATCGCGCGGCCGAGATGTTCGCGCGCCCTGTCGTGCTCCCCGCGCCGCCGGTCGATGCGGGCCATGGCCACGTGGCCCGTGTGGTCGTCGGGGAACTGCTCCACATATCGCCCGAGCGCGCTCAATGCGAGTTCGTACTGTCCGAGCCTCCTGTGGGCATCGGCCATGTCCATGAGGAGGGAGTGCTCATCGGGATTCAGCCGGTACAGCGTACCGAGCGTCTCCAGGAGGCCCTCCCAGTCCCCTCGGAGGGTCTGCACGAGGCTGTAGTAGTCGAGCGCCGCCGTGTCCTCGGGATAGAGGTCGACCCACATCTCGATCACGGCCCAGGCCCTG
>JAJDUL010000009.1 GCA_022826685.1 Gemmatimonadota bacterium
CTCCCACGGGACCGATCGCTTGAGCGCGATGACCAGCCGCTTCACGACGGAAGGATCGCGGCACACGTGCAGCCGCCGATCCGGCTTGTGGAGCCGAAGCCTCGAGGCGAGGCGCAGGATGGCCTGCTCCGGTACGTCCAACACAACCAGGTAGCGTGTGTCCGTATCCACCCAATCCGGCAGCCTGAGCGGGTCCCGGCCCAGCAGCTCGCTCGCCAGAGCCACGACTAGGCTCGGAGACGGTCCAGCCTGGGCGGCGGCAGACAGCTCCTCCGCCAAGGCGCGGAACCCCGCGTCCGGCAAGCAGTCCTTCACCGTCCCGAAGAAGGCGATGTGGCTGAACGGTCGTGCGTCACTCATCCGTGTCTCCTCTACGATACCGGACATGATTGCATTATAATCTGACAAGCATGTCCGGTTCCAGCCATCTTCCGAACGGGGAGGCGGAGGACAAGATCTCTTTGCCTGCGTACTGCGAATGTAGTACCATTCCGCATGGGATTCTCGGAGGCGAAGGCGGCGGTGAGATGAAGATCTTGCGGGAAGGAGATCGCGGATACGCTCTGGCACCGGACCGCGGGCGAGTCGAAATCGTCTACGAGTACCGAACGGTCGAACTCGAGAAGTCGAACGCCACGGTCAGGAACGTCCTCGTCGGCGTGGATACCGAAACCGGAGAAGTTCTGACGGTGCCGGCCCAATCGACGCCGAAACTGAAAACAGCGAGGGAAGCGAAGAAGGAGGACGTGATGAGCGTCCGGATGCCGCGGGAGCTCGACGACGTGCTTCATCTCGTGGCGGACCGCTATCGCGTGGCGCCCAGGCAGTTCGCTCCCGCGGTAATTCGTTACTACCTCACGCTGGCTCGCGTGGATGCCGACATGGCTCGCCGGCTGAACACGCTCTCCAGGAGCCGCTTGGCGACGGGGAGGTGTCGGAAGGATCTGCGCCTGAGGATACGGCCGGAGCTTCTTGCGTGGTTACGCGATGTCGCGGTTGCCCCGGAAGGAGCCACCAGAAGTGCGATGGTTCGAGGTGCAATCGTGGCGGCGAAGGAAGATGTGCTCGACGATCGCGCAAGAAAGCGGCAGCGGCAACTAGAGGCGATTGCCCGGGCCGTTTAGGTCCGAGACCAACACCTCAGACCTCTGGGATCCGGACGAGACGCGCACCATACGGCTGACAGCCTGCGAGGTTCCACCTTCACACGCGCTGGTGGTCGGCGCGCCAGTCTTTGACGGCCTGCTTGATGGCCTTCCGGCTCGTCAGTTTGCCCGCGAGGACCCGGCGTACCAACCCGGGCAGTTCCGCGTCCGACGCGAAGCGTAAAGCGATGAGCTGGTCCGTCGTCAACTGCCCGATTTCGCCCTTCAGCTCGTGCGGCAGAGTCCTTTCCAGGCGAAGGCGCTCCTCCAGACGGATCACCCGGTCCTGAACGCCCGTCGAGAAGCTCCGCGCAAGGGGAAGGCCTATCGCCGTACAGGCGGCGACCACGAACAGCGCCAGCGTCTCTGCGCTGTAATCCACGACAACCCGGTATCCGACGCCTAACGCAGCCGCCATGGAGAGAAGGCACGCCGCGAGGAACAGCAGTGGAGGGCGC
Source organism: Gemmatimonadota bacterium (assembly GCA_022826685.1). Lineage (GTDB taxonomy): Bacteria > Gemmatimonadota > Gemmatimonadetes > Palauibacterales > Palauibacteraceae > Palauibacter. Next base: position 1,604 of record JAJDUL010000009.1, read on the forward strand.
TTGGCATGGTTCGCGAAGTTCTGGGGCTCGGCCATTGCGACTCCGAATTCTGGTGGGGCATGTCACGGGCGAGAGTAATGCGCGGTCGGGCGACGCCGGCGCAAGCCACGATGCGAGCTTGACCGCCCGGACCGGGTCCGTGATCCTGCAACGCGTTCCGGCTGGTTTCCGAACGGGAGGCGGAGGACGGGGTGAATTTCGAGGTTTTCGTCGTCGGGGGGATTCTCGCGGTCGCGGTCGTCCTCTTCGTCACTGAGCGGATCCGGGTGGATCTGGTGGCGTTGATGGTGATGCTGGGACTCGTGGTGACCGGCATCCTCGAGGGCGAGCAGGCGGTCATGGGCTTCGCCAACGAAGCGGTCATCACCATCGCTTCGGTCCTGGTCCTGAGCGGAGCGCTCACGCGGACCGGGGTGGCTCATTTCATCGGCCAGCGCGTGCTGGCGGCATCGGGCGATGGCGTCGGCCGCCTCGTCGCGGTGATGATGGCCACGGTGGGCCTCCTGTCGGGCATCATGAACGACATCGGGATCACGGCCCTCATGCTGCCGGTCGTGCTGGACATGGCCCGCCGCACGGGGACGCCGCCGTCCAAGCTGCTCATGCCCCTCGCCTTCGGATCCCTGCTCGGCGGGATGACGACCCTGATCGGAACCGCGCCGAACATCCTCGTAAACGGGGCGCTGCAGGACGCCGGGTTCGAGCCGTTCGGGATGTTCTCGTTCACGCCCGTCGGGCTGACCGCGCTCGCGGTCGGCATCGTCTACATGACTTTCCTGGGCCGGCGGCTGTTTCCGGACCGTGACCCGAAGAAGGAATCGACTCCCGCGGACCTGGGGGGACTCTACGACCTGCGCGGCCTGATCGGCATGCTGAGAGCCCCCGACAATTCGACCCTGGCGGGCAAGACGCTGCAGCAAAGCCGGCTGGGCCAGGCCCTGGGCCTCCACGTGGTCGCTGTGCAGCGAAGCGGGCAGATGATCCTCGCTCCCGGGACCGACTTCGTTCTGAGCGGGGGAGATGAGCTGGTTGTCGAAGGAACCCTCGAGCGGTTCGAAGCCCTGCGCGCATGGAAGCACCTGGAGATCGAGTCGAGGGATCGAACGCTGGAGCGGATCGCCGATGCCTCCATCGAGGTGGCGGAACTGGAGTTGGCGGAAGATTCCCCGCTGATCGGGCAGACCGTTCGAGAGGCGAACCTGCGCCGGACCCGTGGCCTGCACGTCCTCGCGATTCTGCGGGGCGATCGGGCGCATCGCACGGGATTGCGGCTGATGACGCTCGCTCCGGGGGACCGCCTGCTGGTTGCGACGAAGAGCGGGCGCCTCGCCGCACTGGGCGGGGACCAGACCTTCGGAGCCGTCCATTCCGTGCCGGCAGGAGAACTGCTTCCCCGCTACCGGCTGGAGCGCAGGATTCAGAGCGTCAGAATCTCGGAAGAATCGCTGCTCGCCGGTCAGCTGCTCGCGGAAACCGGGTTGGCGGATGCCTTCGGCTTGACGGTGGTGGGGATCCTGCGGGCCGATGAAGAGCTTCTCATGCCGGATCCGGACACGAAACTCGAGGGAGGGGACGTCCTGCTGCTCCGGGGACGGTTCGACGATCTCGAGATCCTGGGGGGGCTCCAGGGATTGACGGTGGGCGATAACCGTCCCCTGGACTTCAGCCGGTTGGAGTCCGACACCGTCGGCCTGGCGGAGGCTTCGCTGTCTCCGCGCACGACGTTCGCGGGAAAGACGATCGAGGAACTCAAGTTCCGCAAGAACTACGGTGTGTCCATCCTCGCGATCTGGCGGAACGGAGAGATCTACCGGAGCGGGCTCCGGCGAATGGAACTGCTCCCGGGCGATGCGTTCCTGCTTTACGGCGACAGGAACAAGCTCGCGCTCCTGGTGGAACACCCGGACTTCCTCGTCATGACCGAAGGAGCGGCGGAGGTGGTGCGAAGCGGGAAGGCTCCGGTCAGCGCCGTCATCATGGCGGGCGTCCTGGCCTCGGTGGTCTCGGGCCTTCTGCCGATCTTCATCGCGGCGCCGATCGGAGCGGTTGCGATGGTGCTGACGGGTTGTCTCAACATCGAAGAGGCCTACCGGTGTATCGAGTTGAAGGCGGTGGTCCTGATCGCGGGGATGCTGAGCCTGGGACTGGCGATGCAGGAATCGGGGACCGCCGCGCTGGTGGCCGAGGCGGTGCTGGGATCTCTCGCGGACTTCGGTCCCCTGGCGGTGGTGGCGGGGCTCTTTCTGATCACCGCGCTGTCCGCTCAGATGATGCCGACGGCGGCGGTGGCGGTCCTCATGTCGCCCATTGCACTCAGCACGGCCACGAGTGAAGGACTCTCGCCCCAGGCGCTGATGATGACGGTGGCGGTGGCGAGTTCCTGCGCCTTCATGAGTCCGGTGGGACACCCGGTCAATCTGCTGGTGATGGGTTTCGGAGGATATCGATTCGTCGATTTCATCAAGGCGGGATTCCCGCTGCTGGTCCTGGTCATGGCCGTGGTCATGACCGTCCTCCCGCTCGTCTGGCGCCTCGTCCCGGCAGGCTGAAGCCGCGCGGCTCCTGAACGTTCTGATACGGGTGAAGACCGCAGCCTGAAGCGCTGACCTCGGCGAGGCCGGGTGTCAGGCGGATACCGTACTTCTTCAGCTCACCCGATCACTCTGTCCGAATGTACCTGAAGCTTTGCTTCCGCATCCATGCCGCCCATCGTATCCACATAAACTCGAAGTCCCTCCGTACGCGCCAGCTTGAAAGCAGGAACCATATCCAGGTCACCCGTGACGACGACAACATCACTGACAAGACGTTTTAGCGCGAGCGTAGCAATATCAAGGCCGATGCGCATATCAACGCCCTTTTGCACGTAGTTGCGCTTAATCCCGGATCTGTCAAGTTGCACAACAGTGCCCTTGCTTACCTTTTGGACGATCCTGGATTTCACCTTCCATCCGCGAAATTTCACTGTCCCACGTCGAACCGCAATATCCTTCTCCCGTTCCAGCTGCTTGATGAATTCGTAACTTTGAAGCGCGCTACCCTTGAAGGGTGGACCGCCATAAGGATCTGCCGTGTAATAAAAGATGCGATAGAGATAAAATGCACCGCCCGGTACGGATGCGAGGTTTTCGAGTTCCAGATTATTGGCGGCAGCGTAGTACGCAGTCATGAGGTTGTTACGGTAAGTGCGGAAATCATCAAGCGTGGGGAAACGGTTCAACCTTTCCTCAAGAGTGAATCGCATATAGTCACCATCGATTAAAACCGCTACGCGATTCATTCTTCATCAACCTTAGTGTCTAGATATGAGTTGGCCTCTGCGATGTTTGGCGTAGCCGGATGCTGTACATCCAGCCCAACGCAGAGGCCCCTGTAACTCGGTATGGGGGGAAGAAGCTAGCGTCAGGTCGAGCGTCGAGCAACATGTCAACCGCTCTGCTTCTCCCTCATGTGATCCACCTTACCCCCCAACCGGTGTGTTGTGTTCCCTTCTCACCTGACGCGGCGCGGACGCCACCTCGATATCTTCGTGCCCCACCTCGTAGAATCGTCTCCCGCGCACTGCACACCGCCCATCGATTCCCGTGCTCGGGAGCACTCGGTGGGTGACCCTGAACTCGACTCATGAGGAGAGTGCAACCATGAGAGTCCGTCTTGCCCTGCTGGGCCTGTTGACCTCGGTCCTGGCCGGGTGCGCGAGCATTCCGAGCGAGGCGCCGGAGCTGTCGCAGGCCCTCGGCCAGCGCCTCAGGGCGCTGGAGAACGCCAACATCACGCTCCTGCAGCGGTACTTCGACCTCAAGCGCCGTGAGGTCGACCGCTTCATCGACGAGACCTTCGTGCCGGAGTTCGCCCGGAGGATCTTCAGCAGGCGGGACGTCGCCGCGGAGTGGCGCCGCATCGTCGAGAGCGACAGCGAAGCCGAGCGCCTCCGGTTTCTGGTCGACGCCGGCCCGGCGCTGCAGCAGGAGATCAACCGGATGCGGGTCGAGCTCGTGGTGCCGCTCGATGAGCTGGAGCGTCTCATCCGCCGGAGTATCGAACGGGAGTATGACGAGGCGGCGGCGATCAACAACACGCTCACCAGCTTTCTCTGGTCGGCGGCCGAGGTCGCCGAGAACCGTGATCGCTTTCTCGAGGCCGCGGGTGTGACGGAAGACCGGGTCTACGGGGTGATCGACGGGGTCGACAGCGCGGTGTCGAGCCTCCGCGCGGATGTCGACGACGCCGCCGAGTATCTACGCAGGATCGAAGCGGCCAAGGCGATCATCACGGGCACAGAACCGAATGAATAGGAGAACGAGCATGGGCCTGAACTGGAGCGAGATCGCCGCAGAGGCTGCGCAGGAGACCGCGCGTGACCTGGCCGGCGACATCTCGTCACTGACCACGATGACCGATCGCGAGATCAACGAACTCTTCCCGAGCCCCAGCGACAAACAGCGGCTGGCGGAGCTGATGGAGATCGTGAACGGCGCCGGCTCGCGCAACGAGAAGATCAACGGCATCGTCGACAACATCGAGGACCTGGCTGGCGTGATCCTGAAGGTCGTCGCAAAAATATAGCCATGAAATTCGACCCATCTGCCACCGCCCTCGTCCTCTGCGGCCTGCTGCTGGCCGCCTGCGAGGTTCCCCCGCCGGAAGAGGCCGAGGTCGCGCCCTCGGAGACGCCGGCCGACACCGTGGCCGAGGCCGTCGACGACGACGCCGAGGCCGCCCCCGAACGGGAGCCGCTCCCGCCCGACTCCGCCATCATCCGGCTCGACGCGAGCGACCCCAACCTCGCGGTGTGGCGCGACCGCGACATCTCCGGGGATCCGCCTCGGGAGCCTGGACCCATCGAGGTCGGCTCCGTCCTCACCTTCTTCGGGCTGCCGATCGCGCGCACGACCGAGGATCTCGTCGCGGGCGAGGTCGAAATCGCCTTCCTGGGGGCCCCGGTCGACATGGGAGTGGGGTTCCGGGGGGCGGGCGAGGGACCGACCGCGCTTCGCGCCATGCGGCGCAGCGTGGGCAGCATGGAGACGATGATCTCGTGGCGGAGCGAGCTCACGGCGGTCGATTACGGCAACGCGCCCATCGACAACCTGAGCGTGGAGCGCAGCATGCCGCCGATCCGCCGGATGGTGCGCGAGATCGCGGAGACCGGCGCCATCCCCGTGATCATCGGGGGAGACCACTCGATCGAGTTCGCCAACGTGGCGGGACTCGCGGACGTGTACGGCAAGGAGAACGTCGGCGTCATCCACTTCGACGCGCACTACGATGCGGGGGACGCCCGGCACGGCCACCTGATCTCGCACGCGCAGCCGGTGCGCCGCCTCATCGATGAAGGTCACATCCTCGGCCGGAACTTCATCCAGGTGGGGCTGCGGGGCAGCTGGCCGGGGCCGGAGGGCTTCGAGTGGATGCGGGAGAACGGCCTCCGATACCACACGATGGCCGAGATCGACCGAGACGGCTGGACGAACGTCATGCAGGAGGTGCTCGACCAGGCGAACGAGGGTCCCGAATACCTGCACATCTCCTTCGACGTCGACGTCATGGACCCGGCCTACACCTCGGGCACGGGGACGCCGGTGCCGGGAGGACTGACGCCCCGGGAAGTGTTCTACATGGTCCGCGGGCTCTGCTCGGAGAACAACGTGGTGGGCTTCGACCTCGTCGAACTCAACCCGCTCGTCGACCCGGGCTACACGACCGTGCTCAACGCCAAGCAGATCGTCGACGAGTGCATGACGGGCATCGCCCTCAGGAAGCTCGGCCTCGGAAACCGCGACTACCTGAGCCCCCTCACGCGCGGAGACGGCCGCCGGTAGCCGCGCGTCGGACGCGTCGTCCGAGTGGAACCTCAGCCTTGCGGAGCTGTCGGCGGATCCCGCTCCCGGAGGCGGCGCTCGCTCAGAGGTTGCAGTGACAGTACGCGACGGACCAGTTCAGCCTGTCTGGTAATGTTCTGCTTGCGGAAGATCTGGTTGAGGTGCCAGTGAATCGTCCCTTCCTTGCGCTGCGTCGCCGCGGCGATGTCCCGCACGCTGTGACCGGCGGCCAACGCTGCCGCCAACCGGCTTTCCGCAGGGGTCAGGCCGAGGGCCAAGGCCACGAGATCCGGATCGATGGAGACCGGGCTGGCCGGGGACACCGCCAGCACAAGCGCCGCGACACGTCGTGTTCGGTAGTCCGTCAACCGTGCTTCTATGGGATGGACATGTACGACGCAGGCGCTCGAGCGAGACGTACCCCGGATGGCCATCGATCCTCCGGTGCCCTGACCACCGGAAGGCGGCATGGCCCTCGCCAGAAGCCGCTGCAACTCCGCGTTCTCCTCGATTCCGGTGGCGCGAAGGAACCCTCCCGGTGCGAACAACGCGTCGCGAGACCGCAGGTGGTCGCGGGCCGGGTCGTTCGCCTCCACGATGTGTCCACGCCGGTCCAGTTGAATGACACAGGTTCTCGTGTTGTCCAGGAGCCCCGAGAGCGACGCACCTAGCGCACCGGCATCGACGAGCGCGTGTCGCACGCAGATGAGCTGGCGTAGGTGCGGCCGAAGGCGCTCGACCATCCTGACCTGATCGGATGACCAGCTCCGATCTCCCGTGGAATCAGCGGTGGCCCACATGACGTGCGATCCTCCGGGCCCATCGAGGCGAACGTTGAGACCGTTTTGCGCCTCCATCTCACGCATCAGTTCGTTGTAGACCGGCGAGGCCTCCCTCTCTCCCTCGGCGTAGAGTGCATGAGTAGGCACGACTTTCCCGTCCGGCAGTCGCGTCCCTGGCCGTACGCGCTCGTCGCGATACGCGTAGTCACGAAAGTAGGTGGTCTCCCAGTCTTCGCGACGATGCCGTCCGGACCAGACGCGGAAGAGAAGGGGCTCGAATTCGCTCGGCGAGTACCCTGTCCCGAGAAACAAGGCGTGCCCCTTTATCGCGCAGGCCTCGTTGATCAGGGCGGCAGCGGACAACCAGTGTGCATCGTCCAGAGCCGCCCTGTGCAGCGCCGACAGGACACGCTCGAACAAGTCCTCCCCGCTCACGGGGCAACTCCTCTCCGGAACCTTCCATCGATGCAGCGAACCACTCGTGCGCACCCGATAAACGTAGGGGGCCATCCTTTCCGGTACACCGAAGAAATCAATGGGGTTCTCGGCCTCCCACCCTGCATGTTCGTTCGGTGCGTCCGCCTTCGGAAGATCCGATTTTTTTCTTATGGAGGGCCGGATCACCCAGCGCGCGCAAGCTTCCTTCACGATCATCCTCGCCGTCTGGCTTGTAGCGTGCGGAGACTCCTCGCCCACGCCCCCCGAGCCCACGCTCCCCGAGCCCGCGCCCCCTGCACCCGCGCCCCCTGCACCGGCGAACCGGGCGCCGGTGGCGGTGGACAGCATCGCCCCGCTGGAACTCGCGGTCGGAGATTCGGTCGCGCTGACCGTCGCTTCGTACTTCGCCGACCCAGACGGCGATTCACTGACCTACTCGGCCGCGGTTTCCGACTCGGCCGTCGCGAGCGCCTCGGCCGCGGATTCGGTGGTCACGATCCGCGCCCTCGACGAGGGAACGGTCACCCTCGCGGTCACCGCGAGCGACGGGGACCTGACCGCGACCCAGCAGACGGGGTTGGAAGTGTACCTGTCCGGAACGGCGGCCAGGCTCGTCATCAGCCCGGACCGGCCACGCATCTTCGGGCCCTACGAGGAGGCTCGATTCGATGCAGTCGCGTTCGACGAACTCGGGCGGGAGCTGACGAGGGCCTCGATCCAGTGGCTTTCCAGCGCGCCGCTGGTGGCGACGGTGTCGTCCGGCGGCATCGTCACGACGTTGGCGCAAGGCAACGCGATCGTGACCGCCCGTTCGGGGCCGGCAACCGCAACCGTACCGATCGTCGTGGGGCCGCCGCAGATACGGCTGGAATACGCGGCGCTTCGCGCACTATTCGACGGACTTGGGGGTCCGGGCTGGGCTCGCAAGGAGAATTGGGCGACGCACCGGGCTCTGGACTCGTGGTCCGGTGTCAAAATCGATTCCGCCGGCTTTGTGACCGAGCTTCAACTCGACCAGAACCATCTCGCCGGTACTCTTCCCGCCGAGATCGGGGCCTTCAACAGGCTCCGGCGACTCGACCTGGACCTCAACTTCGGAATCAACGGCCCCATCCCCCCGGAGATCGGCGACCTGGAGTCCATGGACTGGCTCAAACTCAGCTCGACCAGCCTGACCGGCCCGGTCCCGAGCGAGATCGGCAGGCTGTCGAATCTGACGGAGCTGGACGTCCACTTCACGCAGCTCACGGCCCTCCCGCCCGAGATCGGAGACCTCACTGAACTGGTCGTCCTGAACGGATATCTGAGCAGGTTCCAGGGTCCACTGCCGTCCGAGATCGGCAATCTGAAGAAGGTCCGGCAGTTGTGGCTCAACGGCAACGATTTCTCCGGCCCGATCCCGCCGGAGATCGGCGACATGACCCGTCTCGAAGAGCTCCACCTTCACGAGAACGACTTGACGGGTCCCGTTCCTCAGGCGCTCGGCCGCGCGGCCAACCTTTCGGCTCTGCGATTGAGCGACAATCGCCTTGCAGGCGAGCTGCCCGAGGAGCTCGGCCGCGCTCGGGAACTCCGTCGGCTGGCGCTGGGCGGGAACGGCTTGTCCGGACCCCTGCCGGCGACCCTCGGGGACCTGGTCAACCTCGAGATCATGGAAATCCAGGCCAACGACTTCAGTGGACCGATCCCGCCCGAGTTCGGGAACCTCGAGCAGCTCCGGGAGTTGTCGGCCTCCAACAACCCCGGCCTCACGGGGCCGTTGCCGGTCGAGCTCACGCAGCTCAAGGCCCTTCAAAAGCTGGCTCTCGGCGGCACGGAGCTTTGCGCGCCCACGGACTCGCAGTTTCTGGCGTGGCTTCGGGCTGTGAGGGCGACCTTCGTCAGGAGGTGCGTCAGCCACGTCGGCAGCGACGCATACCTTACTCAGGCGGTACAGTCGAGGGAGTATCCGGTGTCGCTGATCGCCGGGGATTCGGCGCTGCTGCGGGTGTTCGTGGCATCGGAAGAGGCCGCGGCGGCCAATGTGGGCATACCGCCCGCGCGAGCGACCTTCTACCGGGGAGAGTCGGAGGTATATGCGGTGGATCTTCCGGGCACGAGCGCAACCGTTCCCGCCGCGGTGGATGAGAGCGACCTGGGTCTCTCGCTCAACGCCGTGATCCCGGGTTCCGTGCTCCAGCCCGGCCTGGAAATGGTCGTCGAGATCGATCCGGAGGGAACGCTCGATGCGGGTCTCGGGGTCGCCGCGCGACTCCCCGATTCGGGCAGGACGCGACTTGAGATCGAAGCCGTGCCGACGTACGACGTCACCTTCATCACCTTCCTCTGGACCGAGCAACCGGACTCCGTGCTGCTGGCGAAGGTCGACGGGCTGGCACCCGACTCCCCGCTGCTCTGGGCGACGCGGGAGTTCCTGCCGGTGCATGAACTGAACGTGGTGCACCACGACCCCATCTGGATGGACGAAGACCCATCTGCCCGCATCATGGGTGCGATCATCGGGGTCACCCATGCCGCCCGGGAGGCCGAAGGCGGCCGAGGTCACTGGCTTGGCGTGTGGAGCGGATGCTGCGGAGGCGCGTCCTACCAGATCCAGACGGCCGGGGTGGGCCTCGAACCCGCGGGGGCCGACCACTTCTGGCAGAACAACAACGTGCTGGCGCACGAACTGGGGCATCTGATGACCCTCCCGCACGCTCCGTGCAACGTGGGCGATCCCGACCCTGCGTTCCCTTACCCGGCCGGGAACATCGGCTCGTGGGGATACGACATGCGCGTGGGTGAACTGCGCGCTCCGGACAGTCCGGAGGTCATGAGCTACTGCGGGGAGCGGGACAAGTGGATCAGCGGCTTCTATCGCTCGCAGGCCCTGGGTTGGCGGCTACGCGAGAGCGAGGCCCGGGCGCAGACAGCGGCTCGGACGCGTTCGCTCATGGTCTGGGGCGGCGTCCAGCCCGATGGCGAGCTGACGCTCGAACCCGCCTTCGTGCTCGACGCGGTGCCGACCCGTAACATCCTGCCGGGGCCGTACAGGCTCACGGGCCGCGACGATCGGGGCACCGAGTTGTTTTCCTACTCGCTGGCCATGGGCTCGGTGGCCCACGGCGGCGCCGCCTTCGCCCTCATGATCCCCGTGCAGCCCGAGTGGGAGATCCATCTCGACCAGATCGAGCTCGTCGGTCCCGAGGGCCGAACCCGGGTCACGCGGGACGGCACGACCGCCTCGGTCCTGTTGACCGACCCCGCAACCGGGCAGATCCGAGGGTTCCTGCGGCACGGCCCGGACATCACGCTGGCCGAGCAGGGCCTGAACGACGAGAGGGTTCAGGCCCTCCTGCCCGAGCCGGGCCTGGTCGCCCATGTGAGCCGCGGAATCCCCGCCGCGCTCGACCGGAGGCAGTAGCCCTCGGCAGGCCTACCGTACGAGGACAACTCGGACCGAGATGATGTCTTGACGTGTTCCACCGTGGACGCTGGAACCGGCGCTGGTCAGCCCTCCGGGGGGGTCGCGAGCTTGCCGGCGAAGAGGATGGTGCCCGAGAGGCGTTCCCGGATGAAGAAGAGGAAGGGCCGGTCGGCGCGAAGCTCGATACCGGCGCTTTCGACGACCGTGACCACCGTGGCGGCGGCCGCCTCCGTCCCCTCCTCGTTGACGTCCACCCAGGACTTTTGCTTCACCTCGGAAATCCACACGCCGGCCGGCGAGAGCCTTGAGAAATCCGCCGCGGGACTGAACGCGTCCACCATGCCCAGGGCGTGGAGGTCGTCGTTGAGCGTGCGTTCGTAGGCCATCCGGAAGCGGGGCAGAGAGACCTGCAGATCCCTGTCGCGGAAGCCCGCGGCGATGTCCTCCCATTCCCCGGCGTCCAGGGACGCCGCGAGGTCGTCCACGCTCACGCCGTGGTGCGGAAGGAGCACCGTCATCGAGAACGCGCGGCCCCCGTACGGCAGGTCCACGGCCTGGAAGCGGTCGTTCTCCTGGTAGGGGAAGTCGCTCCTGAGGTTCATGAGCGGCACCGTGCGGGTGGCACCGTCGTCCAGGTGGAAGGGCTCGGCCCGGGTGTCGGACGGATCGAACTGGAGCGTCCACGAACCCTTGAAGTAGATCGCATTGATCAGGTACATGACGACGGCGCTCGGAATCACCTTGGGAACGATGTCCTCGATGCGGCCGCGTGTCGCGGTTCTGACCCACTCGTTGATCTGTGTCGACGCCGAGGGGTTCGCGAAATCGAGTTCCGCCACCTCGGCGCCGAAAGCCTCCCGCACCGCGTCCAAAAACTCCGCATGCACCGGGAAGCCCTGCCGGGTCCACACGGAGTTTCCGATCGCAGTCTCGACGGAGGGATCGAGCCCGATGAGGAGTTCGAGCAGGGACTTGTAGGAGGCGTTGATCTCCTCCTCGGTGAGGCTCCCGAACTCGAGCGCGTCGCGCATCTGGTTCCAGGTCTCACCCGCCGCCCCGTTCATGGTCATTCCGAGCGCCATCGACGCGGAGAGCGGCGAAAGGAAGAGGTTGTCGCCGGGGTGGTTCGCCTGCATGAGGAGACCGAAGGCGAAGCGGTTGTTCGCCGCGATGATCTCGACCTCGGCCGCGCTCAGGGCGCGCGGCAGTTCGGTGATCTCGTCCACGCCGTCGGACGGACCGGTGAACGACTCCCCGCACCCAACGAGGGTCAACAGGAACAGGGCTCCGGCAACGGAGGACCGGTGGCGCCGTGCGGCGCAGCGTGCGCGACCGGGCGGGTCCGGACGTTTACGCTTGGTCATTTGCGGCCCTCGGTCGTGTCTTGAACGGCTGTCCGGCGCGGAGCCGGCATACAGAGAGGAAACGACTCGGCAGCGCTGCAGGTGACAAACCCGAGCGACGCCCGATCCCCCCACGTGGCGGCCGCGCGTTGAGCGGCCGGCTAGGCGCGCAACTTCCGCGATCCGAGCCAGACGCCCAAGACGCCGATCAGCGGGTTCAGCCAGGGGAGCCATGCCGGCTGGCTGGCGCTCATGGTCGCCTCCATCATCGACACGTCATCGGGGCGCGGTCCCGTCGCCACCTCCACCGGAATCAGGGCCGACACCACTCCGAGTACGATCATCATGCCGATCAGAATCGTGGCGCCCTTGGCATCGTGCGCGACACTGGCACAGACTTGTCCGCCGATGTACGCCCCCACGAACCCGAGCACGATCGAGAAGAGTACCCAGCCGCCGGATACCTCCCACGTACCCGGGTGGAAGGCGCCCGAGGGGCCCAGCGCCAGCCAAACAAGCGAGGAGAGCGCGAAGAGCACGGCGACGATGGCGATGTAGCCGACGATCGCGGCAAGAATGTTCCTGAGCATCATGTTCCTCCCTGAAGTTCGGCCTCGCCAGGGGAGACGGCACGGCGCGCCGGGGGGGCCAATCGTTCGTTGTCGGCAGAGTCTGTCGGCAGGCGCGCCACGGCCAGCGACAGTTCCGCCGCGAACTCCTCGGCAATGAGCCGATCCGCGCGCTTGACACGCAGAACCAGCTTGGCGGGGTGTTTCAGCTTGAGCCCCTGCTCACCGGCGATCTTCTCGAACGCCAGCAAGTCCGAAGCCGCGATCACCAGCCTGGGGCCCCCGATGTGCCACCAGCGGCGCGGAGGCACGGCCACGCCCGCCACCTTGGCCAGCGGAATCACGATTTCGCGTACGGGCTCGATCGTCTCGTTCGTCTCCCAGGTGTCGCCCATCTTCTCGGTTTGCACGGCGAGCCGCCACTGAATGACCAGCTGATCCGTTTCCAGACGCACGAGGCCATGGGCGGTCTCGGTCGTCGACTCGTAGCCACCATCCGCATCCCAGAGGTCGGAGCTGCGCTTCAGCGTGAACGGGACGGCGGAGAAGCTGGTCACCGTTCTTCGCGCAGGATTTCACCCGGGTGCGCCGGTCTCATGCCGCTCCTCGCGTTCATCTCACTCGCCCCTCAAGGATAATCCATAATCTCGACCTCGTATGGCCATGCTCTGTTACGATGTACGCAAAGGGATGTGTCCAACACCAGTCCGGCGGCTTTGGGAGGCAAACGAAATGGCTCGACGGATCAACATCATGTTGCACGAGGACTCGTGGAGTGTGATCGGAAGCTGCCGCCGGGTGCTCGCAGCCGCGCCGTCAACGCCGCGATCCGTGAGTGGTGGCGCGCTGCCAGGAGGCGGGATGCGTCCGCGCCGGAGCCCAAGTGCGAGCGCCTAAGGTTGGCTCAACCGGTCAGGCCCCCCGCGCCGACCTCTCCAAGGCCATCTGTCCCGGTGCCGCCCGCGACGCCTCACCACCCGAACCCGACCGCCTCATGACTTGGCTCCGTCGTTCCTCAAGGTGGGGTATTTTCCATGCTCGTTGACGGCTGTCAGGATTTGCGGCCTGGACTACCCTGTCACAGGGGAAACTCTAAACCCACCGATATCAGAAGCATCGTGATCCCCGTCCACCCAACGGGCCGCGGTCGTGGGCCATTCAAGTCCGTGATCCGCCTCAAGAATGCACGGTATGCTGACGCATCCACGTAGATTGACCGCCCCCCCCACACCGCCAAGACACCGCGGCCCGTGACCCCGACGATTGGACCGCGGTTCCCGACATCCGTGCCGTGCTGCACGGCCGGCCACCCACCGATACGCGCGGTTCTGGCGTAGCCGATCCGAAAGAGAAGGTCCAAGCGGACGTCCGACGCGGAACCGCTTCTTCCGACGCCGACTCCGGCGCCAGCGACGAGTTGCATCACCAGGAGTCTATCGAGGCTTACTGCACTTGCGTCCACCCTTCCTCGGAACGCGCCCGCCCCACCGCAGCCGACTCCGACACCCAATCCGGGACCATTACCGAGTGAAACCAGCCTGCTCCAGTGACCCTCTCCGGGTCGCCGGACCGGCTCAGCCACGGCGATTCCCACGGTCGCATGCGGGGACACGGAGCACGTTTGCGCGGCTAAAGATCCAAGAGGCATTACGGCTTCACCAGCAACGCCGATCGCTACGACGGCCGCCACGCTCCCGAGTGGAATCCTGTGTCGTACCGGAAGACGCGTCGGGCCCACCTTCCTCCTCCAGTTCACCCTGAGAACATCGGAATCGGTAATCTCCGCTGACGGCGCATTCCCGGCACCTTGAACGGTAACAGCGGACGGGGTTGGCTCAAGACGTTAATCGGCTAATCCTCGGCCGTCATCATTCGCCATCCCTCCCGACCGGTTTCACCACTCCCGGCTCACCGGGCACGCGACTGTTCAGATTACCCCCTCCCGTCCCACCACCGCTACCACCGCTGCTCCCGCATCCACCATCGTAAGCCGTCTCGATCCCATCACACGCAAGGCTTGAACTCGGATCGGCCTCGTTCTTTATGAATGTCATCGATGAAAACCAACCATCCCAATCAATCCACCATGACCTGCTGTGCATTATACCCACGAGAATCGCGGTGTTTGCATCTTCCGGCCCCAACACGGCATACACTGGCCCTCCACTATCACCGTTCTCAGGTGCTTCTTCGACTTTGTACTGACAAAGCAGGCTCGCGTTATTGACTTCATACCAGTTGTAATCCGCGCATGCTGTCTCGATCGTCGTGCTTACTTGGCCTGACACTTGGCCAATATATGACACACTTTGCCCAACATAGGGATAGTCTTCTTCCTGGTCGACTCTCCAGCGCGCCGTAATTGTGCCACCTGAAGAGCTTAGTTTTGCGAACTCTCCCAGCGTCGACCCAATGCCGTCGTTGAAGGCGAACACGGCCGCATCCGAGTACCGGCAATACGTATCTGGACATACACCAGATGGGAGCGACGTATGGTGAATGAGAGGGTGATCGTACACTTCCGTCGCGACCGCCGGCGTGTTCCAGCAACCCTGATAGGCGCTGACGCCATCGTTGACACCTATCGTGGGAGTGAGATGAGAATTCGTGATGAATCCGGCACCATGCCGCCAATGATCGATGATGAACCCTATGGTCCCAGCTTCCCTGCTAGTGCTGCCTGGGATGTCAAAGCAGGCATGCAAGGCTCCGATCACCGGTCTACATGCATCATGGATCGTCGTGCAGTTCATCGTTGAAGACGCCGGAGACCGCACGTTGGTGGAAGCGGTACCGCGCGTGACAGTCGTAATAGAACTCAACTCAAGAATATAAACATTCGACGGGATACCGGCGGCAGTTAACGCTTTCCGCACGCCGGCGGTGTCGGACACCATTGCGACCAGCCGATTTCTCACTTCGTCGATATCGATCATCTGCCACCGAAAACCGCGGAGAGTTTCGACGAAGGGCACTCGCCAGCGAGCCAATTCGTCGAAAGACCACTCGACCGAAAAGACGTCACGGGGAAGTGACTGGTTCTTTAGGGTCGTGGGGAGATTGAGGCCTGAAGGGATCACTCCTGACCGAGAGGCGACCGTAAGGCGACCGTTCTTTATGTAGTATCCACCGAAATCGGGGTACGCCTTGGACATACGAAGGAATGTAATATCAGGTTCGCCAATCGCGACAGGTTCGACAGTACTGATGTCAAATGTGTCCAAGGGAGCATAGCCTGTAGTTGCGATCGTTGGAGCCGTAGCACCCGGCATCGAATCATCAGTACAGGCGGAGAGAAGGACGGCGCACGCGGAGAGAAGTACTGTTAGTCGAACGGGAGACGACGGCAAAGACCGATGCTGCTTACCGGTACTGCGTGTCGTCGGGGTCATTTCTTGACCTCCACAGGCTGAAGTGCTGACCGTTCTACTCCCGAGTTGAAGTGAACGTTGATGGCGCCTGGATGGGCCCGGCCTTGCCAGCCGCCACGCGGCTCGCACGCTCTGGCGGACCATGCAGGCATGCCAAGTCTGGCGATTCATCTCGGCCGCGAATAGCGGAAAAAACCCTGCAATTGGTGAGGGGAATCCCGCTGGGACATACGGGAATCCCATGCCGTGGGGTGGGTTGGCGACCTTCGCCGCGGGCGGACCGCTTAGCGGTCGTCCTCGGCCCTCACCCTCAGGAGCCCGGCGTCAACGGCGAAGCGCACGACATCGCGTCGATTGTGCAGGCCCAGCTTAGCCTTTGCACGGGCGAGATGGCCCTCGACGGTCCTGGGACTGAGAAACATCTCCTTGCCCATCTCAGCGGCCGAGAGGCCGCTCGCATACAGTTCGACTGCAGTGAGCTCGCGGGACGATAGCACGTCGCGTCCGGCTTTGCGGGTCGAGGCGCGTTGTGCGTTCCGCCGCGAGAGCAGGGCAGCCGCGTTCTGAGGCAGGTAGGAGTGCCCGCGCGCGACCGCTTCCACGGCCCCGATGAGATCGGTGCCGGAGGCTGATTTATTCAGAAAGCCCGCCGCGCCCGCGTTGAGTGCGAGCACGAGGTATTCATCCTCGTCATGGACCGTGACAACCAGGACTTTTGCTCCGAGTCCAAGCTCGGTGATGCGCCGGGTCGCATGAACGCCGTCCATCCCCGGCATCACGAGGTCATGATGACGATGTCCGGTTTCAACGTTCGGGTCTTCTCCACGGGAATTACATACCAAAGTAACCATTTCCTAAGTTGACCAGCACGATGGATTTATGGGTGACCACTCTTTCTTGGCGGATCATGACACGATTGCCGAGTGCTTGGCGGCATGGCGTACGTTAGCTATTGCCTCTTTGCAGGAATCCTTTGTTGCGTATCCTTCACCGGAATCGGCGATTATCTTGTGATTTGTGTCAATCAAGCGCCAGCGCCATTCGTCGTCTTTCGCTTGATAAACCTGAAATGCGGACAAACGAAGCGTTTCCAAGGTGGTTATCCTTTGGTTTGAGAGGTGGTGATGGATACGTACACGGTCGAGTACGAGTTTGACGGATCGCGATGGGTCTTCTTCATCCGGGCATCTTCCCGTAAGGAAGTTGAAATGCGGCTGGAAGCGATAGCAGCATCTGCGAACGTATGTGGGACGGCTGAAATTGACGAAGACACGCCCGAGACATAGGGAAGCTCCTTGATTCTTCGTTAGCGTATGGTTACTTTGTTTCCGTAAATCGGAGTTGCACGAAGCGGTACGATACTCTACGGGAACGAGGGAAGCGATGGCGGGGAAGCGTAAGGGACCGGGGCGGCACTACAGGGAAGGGATATCGTTGATCGAGGTTTTCAAGATGTTCCCCGATGATGACACGGCAGAGGCGTGGATCACGCGCATCCGGTGGCCCGACGGGCCCGTGTGCCCGCATTGCAGCGACACGAACATTCAGTCGGGCACGAAGCACCCGACGATGCCCTACCGCTGCCGCGGTTGCCGCAAGTTCTTCTCGGTCAAGACGGGCACGGTGATGCAGTCATCGAAGCTCGGTTACCAGGTCTGGGCCATCGCTTCGTACCTGATGACGACGGGCATCAAGGGCCAGTCGAGCATGAAGCTGCATCGCGATTTGAGCGTGACGCAGAAGACGGCATGGCATCTCGCGCATCGCGTGAGAGAGACGTGGGCGGATCATGCCGAGGGCAAGGTGTTCGATGGTCCGGTGGAGGTTGACGAGACGTACGTGGGCGGGCTGGAGAAGAACAAGCATGCCAGCAAGAAGATGAACGCCGGTCGCGGTCCGGTCGGTAAGGCTGCCGTGGTCGGCGTGAAGGATCGGGGCTCGCGTGCGGTGGTGGCGAAGGTCGTTGACTCTGTTTCGGGTGAGACGCTGACTGGCATGGTCGCGGACCATACCCGCGTCGGATCGAAGGTGTACACCGACGATCATGGCGGTTACGGCGGATTGGGCGGCAAGTATGATCATGAGACAGTGCGTCACAGCGTGAAGGAATACGTGCGCGGGATGGCGCACACGAACGGCGTGGAATCGTTTTGGGCGCTCTTGAAGCGTGGTTACCACGGCACGTACCACCGCATGAGCGTGAAGCACCTCCAGAGGTACGTGAACGAGTTTGCGGGACGGTTCACCGCTCGGGATTGGGACACGTTGGAGCAGATGGAGGCGATCATCGCGGGCATGGTCGGCAAGCGTCTCCGCTACCGCGATCTGACGGCCAAGCCCGGCCTTGTGTGCGATGAGGGGACGGTGGTACGGTGAAGGCGACGCTATCTGCATGGAGCCCGCATGTCGGGTCTCCTAGCCGAATACAACAGCCCGTAGGAATACCGCCGCAACGGATTTGCTACCCGGAGCGTGTGGGGGTGAATAGGCCAGGGTCAACCCGCCGGTATTACTCCGTGTGGATGGCGTCAAAGGCCCGACGCCATCTAACAAGGGAGAAACCATGGGTAAGGTGCCCGCGCGAGCCGTTGTGCTGTTGGTCGTCTTGGTGCAGACCGGATGCGCCACGTTGTCCTATTCAGTTCCGCAGGATCGCGCGGTGGAGAACCGGTTCGTCGTGGAAGCTGACGTTGATCGCGTCTGGACCGCGGTCGTGGATGCGTTCGCGGATAACTCGTGGCCGATTACCACAATGGACAAGGCGAGCGGGTTCATTGCTGCGGATGAGGTCAGCGTACCGTCCAGCTTCATGGATTGCGGGGTCAGCGTTTCCGATGGCCGCGCCGTGCAGTACGGCTACAACTACACCTCTTTCAACATCGTGATAAGGGAAGCCGAGACATCGGAGCAGACGATGCTTCGCGTCAATACGACGATGCGTGGAGGGGTGAGGTCGCTAGCGGGATTGCAACCCCGCCAATGCGTGTCCACGGGTCTCGCGGAAGCGACGATTCACGACGCGGTACTTCAGGGGATCAAGGGATGACGAAAAAACGAAAGCGTAAGAAGCAGCAAGAGCGGCACGAGGATATCATGGAGGATGTGGGCATGCCACCTCGTGGCCGACCGCCGACGCGCGATTGGCCGGAGCCGATACCGGACAGCCCGGAGAACGTGATGCGGTCGCTGGTGGAGAGTCCGCCGCGCGCGGAGTCGGATTGGAAGTACCTAGAGGAAACGGACGAGTAGGAGGGGGAATGAGTACGGTTGCGGAAGCGGTGAAGGCCGTTTTTGGGTGGTTGAAGAAGGAACAAGAGAATGCGATTCTCTACCATCTGTTGAAGAATGATGGAAGGGTAGAGCCAGTAGCGAAGGAGCTTGGTGCTTTGGCAGCGGAGATTAGCATCTACCGGGACGCGCTGGAGGACGCCGGTTATCTGCAATCAGCACATACATTCGATGGGCCGGATTGGTATCTGACCATTCGCGGTAGAGAGTTGCTGCGTCACTTGGAGTCAGACCGAAGTTAGGGGTGGTTACTTTGGTATGTAATTCCCTTCTCCACGGCCTCTTCGCCCGACGATGCTTCGCCCACCACCTCCAGCCGCTCGATCGTCCTGAGCAAGGCCTTCATGCCGGCACGCACCACCGGATGGTCATCAACAAGAAGCACCTTCACCACGGTTCAGAATATCCCTTGTCTTTTCCGCCCACGATCAGAACAGTGGTCGGAACCGAAGTTCTCTTGTCCAAGGACAGCGGTATTGAGAGGTCGCTCTTGAAGAGCGCGGCTTTCTCACGCATCCCGAGCTGCTCCGTATGCGACTTGTGTTCACCCGGTCGAGACGGGCGTGGACCGCGCAGATCACGTGCTGCTCCCCCAACGCCGGCACTCCTTGGACGTAGGCTGACCTTAGCCGGGATCGTGATACCATCCAGGAGATCAATGGATGTCAACTCTTGGGGATTATATGCTTGAGTTGAAAGTCAGTTGGGTCGAAGGGAGGCGCTTGGAACCATTTGCGTTCGTGAGTGTGGGCATGCTGGGACTCGAACCCAGGTGTTCCGGGGAGAGGACCAACGGTCACGGACACGATGCTCGCATTCTATGCGATGGCTCGTTGCGCCATTTCCGCTCACAATTATGAACCATGCTACACACTGAGATTATGTTGAATGAAGAGTGGGCACGGTTCTTGTTAGTTGATCAATATCTCCTGCATTGATAATGAACAAGACAGTCCGCCAGCCCTCTTCCTTGTGTCGTTAGGGTTTGCATCCATTGGAAGTGTTGTAAGAGTCCGCGTCTGGGTGTCTAGTGCTTGGATCACGAACGTGGACACGCGTTCTCCTCCGTTTCACGAACGAGACCGAGAGCCTTCGCAATACGACGCTAGGCAACAGGCGTCTCAACCGCAAGCAAACTCCGCTACGACGGACAGCCCATGTCCGGCCTGGCTCCCTGCGTCTTCCACAAGAGATCACGCTCACGGGCCTCATCCCAAGCCTTAAGCTTTAAGCTCAGCCGCCGTACGTCCCCGCCGTCGCCGCTTCGCATCGGAATAACGGTCGCAAATCGACGGAACGAGCGACATCCTCGTAGGCCCGCCGGGCTAGAACGGAGGAAGGCAGTGCCAGCTTGTTTGGCTCACGCCCCTCAGCCTAGTCAACCGACCGGGGACCGACCGCAGTCAGTCCCGCCTCGCTCAGGGCCGTCAGGTACATGTCCGGCGCCTCGGGCCGCGCACGGGAAGTTCGAGTTCGACGCCACCAAGAGACGCGAAGCACTCGCGGGTGAACGCGGCGAGGTTTCGAGGACCGGTGCGACGATCAGTGACGGCATCGCGCAGGATGATACGCGCCTCCTCCTCCATCGAACGATGATGCTCGGCGGCGCGGACGCGAAGGCGCGCCTTTAGGTCGTCATCGAGGTTGCGAATCGTGATGCTAGCCAACCGCGTGCCGCGGCTTGACTTGCTCGGCGATCTGGCGACCCGCCTCGATCTCCGCTCGGCGAAGCTCCCAGGTCTTCTGAAGGTTCAACCAGAGTTGCGGCGTCGTCCCAAAGTACCTGGCCAACCGCAATGCGGTATCGGCGCTCACGCCGCGCTGGCCGTTGAGGATCATGGTTACCCGGTTGACCGGCACGCCGAGCGCCTTTGACAGCGCGTTGGCGGACAACTCGAGTTCTTCGAGTTCTTCGCGCAGGATTTCACCCGGGTGCACCGGTCTCATGCCGCTCCTCGCGTTCTTGGTCGGAGGTTCGATCAACGTAGACCGTCGGCTTCTCGAATCAAAAAATAACCCCGCCCGAAGCCTTTCGGCGTGTCGGGCGGGGGGCAAGTGTCCTGGTCAGGCGCGTATGCCGGACCTATGCCGGAAGGGCGGGGGTCAGAAGACGACGCGGTAGGAGACGTTGAGGGCTCTTCCGGCCTCGGGCATGATCTCCTTCACCCTCGACAGGTGATGCCGATACTCGGTGTCGCCGAGGTTCTCGAGGTGGAGCGTGACGACGTGCAGCCGGCCGGCGAAGGTGAAGCGCATGCCGCCCGAGACGCCGAAGATCGCGTATCCGTCGGTCGGTTCCTCGAACCTGCCGGTCCGCTCCTGGCTCTGCGCCATCCGCGTCTCGGCCTCCACGAACCAGTCCACCGGCGAATAGCCGATCGCGAAGCGACCCTGGAGCGGGGGCATGAACGGGAGGGGCTCGTCCGTGGCGCTGAGCGTGCCGCGCACGTACGACGCGACGGCCTCCACCTTGAATCCGGCCGGCATCGACCACTCGAGCACGCCCTCGAAGCCGGTCAGAACGGCGTCCTCGCCCACGAACTGGTAGATGGGGAGCCGGACGCGGCTGAGCTTCCCCGTCGCCTGCGGAAAGATGTAGCCCGAGATCGCGTTTCGGAACCACGTCGCCTCGGCGTTCAGGCGTTGTCCCGTGAGCCGCCCGAACAGGTCGATCCCGAGTCCGGTTTCCGTTTCGAGCGAGGGATTGCCGACGTCGAATGAGTTGGACGCGAGGTGCGGCCCCTCCGAATAGAGTTCGTGTACATCCGGGGTGCGAAAGGCGCGGCCCACGCTCCCACCCACGGTGAGGGGGCCGGACAGCCGCAGAAGCGCACCCAGCGATCCGGAAACCGCGTCGAAGGAACGTGCGCGGATGTGTCCGATGTCGGAGGACGGGTCCTCTTCGTCCGGTTCCAGCTCGACCCGATCGTAGCGGAGCCCGGCCTCGATCGAGACCGGATCGAGCTGGATCTCCTCGAGGAGATACGCGGCCTGCGTCCTGCGCCGGGAATCCGGGTTGTAGAGCACGCCCCCGTATCCGAAGTCCTCAAACGAGACTCTCGTTCCGATGGCGCCCGATGTGAACGGGCCCCATCCCCCGTGCCGTACCCGAGCCTCCCCGCTCACGATCTCGCGCTCGTACATCGCACCGAGGATGCCGGAGGACTCCTGCTCGTGATGCTGGTACGTCGTGTAGCCCGCATCGACTTCGATCGCCTCCACGCCCTGCCCGGGCCGGATGACGCTGCGGAAGCGGCCCGCGGCCCGCTCCTGCTCCGTGCGCACCGGGTTCGTGTGGCCGCCGAGGAAGCCCCCGGGGATCCCGTAGTCGTTCCTGAAGACGCGAAATGACGCGCCCGCGTAGCCCCAGTCGTCCACCCACGAGGTTCCGGCCGACGCGCTCCATACGTCGGTCTGGGTTCCCGCGAGCCTCCCGATAGGCGTCCGCAGATCCCCTGACTCGCGCTTCGAGACCTCGACGCGGAGCGGGATGTTTTCGGTGATTCCGACGGTCATCTCGCCGCTGCCCCCGAGCGCGCGCGTCGCGGACTGCCCCTGCATCGAGGCGAAGCCGGTCGGGCGGTACGGCACCGCGCGGGGTACTTCGTCCCGCACCACGTTGATCACGCCTCCAAGGACGCTGCTGCCGTAGAGAATCGCGCTCGGCCCGCGAATCACGTCGATACGCCGAGCCGTGGAGGGGGAAAGCGCCGAGGCGTGATCCAGGCCGCTGTTGATGACGTCGCCCACGCGCCGGCCGTCTTCAAGTATGAGGATCCGGTCCCCGGACAGACCGCGGATGACCGGCTGGGCGGTGCCCGGCCCCATGCTGTTCACGGCGACGCCCGGAACCGTCGACACCGTCTTCGCGACGGTTCCGGCCAGCTGCCGCTGCAGTTCCTCCCCTGCGAAGACCGCGGAGGGCCGGATCGCCTCGTTCGCGACCGTGGGGCTCAGGACTGCCGTGACGACGAGATCGGGCGAGGGAACGGCGGCGACTTCGAGGTCGACCGTGGCCGGCTCCCCGTGGCCGACATCGAGGGTCGTCGTTGCATAGCCGAGGCGATCGACCCGGAGTTGGTACTGTTCGGCATCCGGCACGGCGATGCGGAACGCGCCATCTCCGTGCGTGACGGCGCCGCGGCCCGTGCCGACGACCGTGATCGTCGCGCCCGCGAGCGGCATCCCGCCCTCCGCCGACCGAACGATCCCCTCGAGGACGCCCTCGTCCTGTTGCGCCTGCGCGGCCGAAGGCGGCGCGGCGGCGCTCAGGCCCATGCTGAGTATGAATGGAACTGCGATGAGTCGTTTCATCATGCCCGTCCTGGAAGCCTTCCGTGTGCTCTCGCTCGCTGGTGGGGGTGTCGCACCGGGGGAGTTCGCCGAGAGCATTGCGGCGCTAATGATAATGCATTCTCAATAACGGGCAACCGGGGGCTACGACCGCGTGAGCCTCCGAAACCTGAACAGCGCAAGCCACTGGTCGAAGGTGAGGCTGCGGAGTGGTCCGGTTGGATCGAACCGGAGATCGCGCCCCAGCCGCCGGATCTGCGGGCGCGTGAATTCCGACCGCAGACACCGCCAGATTGAGCGGCCGTCGCGACCGAAGCCACTCCGGATGAAGCGTCGGTAGTCCGCGGCCTCGAATCGGTCCACGAGGGGCCGGGTTCGACGGGCGAGCCAGAGCGCGACGGCGTCGACGCGGGGTGGGGGATCGAAGTCGGTACGGCGAAAGCGCCGCGCGATCTCGATCTGCCACCACGGCTTGAGCAGGAGCGAGGACCGCGTCTCGCGCGCACAGGGAGCGCCGGCGAACCGTTCGGCCGCTTCGCGCTGGACCACGAGCCAGGCGTCCCGCGGGGGAGGGTCGGCCTCGACGAGCCGCCGGACGATGCCGGCGGTCCGGTTGAACGGGATGTTCCCCAGGACCTTGTAGGGGACGTCGGGCAGCCGAAATCGCAGGAAGTCGGAGCAGACGATCGTGACGCGGTCGTCACCCCGGAAGCGCATGCGGAGCGCCTCGGCCAGCGCGCCGTCGAACTCCACCGCGACGACCTCGCGGCAGCGTCGCGCGAGTTCTCGAGTGAGGATGCCGCGGCCCGGCCCGACCTCGACGACCAGATCGCTTCGTGTGAGGGGAGCCTGAGCGATCAGGCTAGCCGCAAGCGACCTGCTCCGGAGGAAGTGCTGCGAGAGGTCCGCACGCCTGGGTGTCCGTTGCCGGGACACGGCGAACCATCACGAACGTGGACATGAAATCTCCTGCGCTGCACAAGCCGAATCGAAAGCCTTTCGCACACGACGCTAGGCCGCAGGCGCCTCACCCGCAAACCGACTCCGGCGGAGTTTGGAGGCCGGGCTGCAAGCTGTTTCTCCCGAAGCTTATGGACGCCTTTCTGCGTAGGCACGAGAATGGGCAGGGTCACCGAAGGAGATGTGAGCGGGCTGACGGTCGAGTATCCGGGGGTCGAGGGCGCCGTCGGACCGGGAGAGGCGTCCCGGCGCGACCGGACGCGACCGGGGCGTTGGTTTCGCAGGATCGTGCGGTGGGGGGTGACGGCGGTTCTGCTGGCGGTGCTTCCCTTCATCCTCCTCGTCCGCGGCGGTGTCTTCGCCTGGCAGCAGTGGGGGCTGGGGGCGTGGTCCTCGCTGGCGGTGTCGGCGGCCGCCACCGCGCTGCTCCTGGCGTTCTACGCGTGGGCGGCGAGCCGGCGGCTGGGGGCGGGGAAGCGGCTCCGGAGGTTCGCGACCCGGATCGCGGCGCTCGGCGCCGGCGCGTTCGTGCTCTACTCGCTGCTCGTCATCGCGGGCGGGAACGTGAAGTCGGAAGAGGTGCGGGCCGAGTACCTGGGCCTTCATCCCCTGCTGCGGATGGCCGTATCGGTCTTCGTCCTGGCGGACGCCGACGCCGTGATCACCGATGCGGCGCGCACGCCCGATTTCTACGCCCGCGCGGGGCTTCCGGCCAACGAGTCTTCTCTGCACTTCCGCCAGGACGACGGGTTCGTCCATGCGCTGGATCTTCGCACCCTCAACCGGCCCGCATGGCGGAACTTCGCGGCCGAACTCGCGTTCCGGGCGATGGGCTTCCACACGCTCCGCCATGTCGGCACGGCCGATCACCTGCATGTATCCCTGAGGTCGCGGCATCCGTGATCGAATTCAACCTGCCGGGCCCTTGACCTGGCCGGATCCGCCGTGAATCTTCGGAGACAGTTGAGAATGGGTCTCATTCTAATCCAGGAGCCGAGGAAGCATGTCCCGTCATCACATCGCAACGCTTGCCATCGCCATGATCCCGGTACTGACGGGCGGCTGTGGCGGGGATGAACATGCCGCGGAGTCCGAACACGCCGCCGCAGAGTCCACCGAGGCCATGGGCGACATGGATGCCGCCGATGCAGCGGCCGCTCTCCTGAACCCCAACCTCGCCACGGAAGACGAGTTGACCGCGGTCCCCGGGATCACGGCGGAGGTCGCCGCGGCGGTCGTCGGCGGACGGCCCTACCTGCGCGCGGAGGATCTGCACGCGGCGCTGGCGGAGGCGGTCGGCGACGAGGCGGCGCTCGCGGCGTACGGCGCGCTCTGGCTGCCGATCAACCTCAACGACGTGACGACCGACGAGATCCTGCGGATTCCGGGTGTGGGAGACCGGATGGCGCATGAGTTCGAGGAGTACCGCCCGTACGTCGATATGGGCGAGTTCCGCATGGAGATCGGGAAGTACGTGGACGAGGAAGAGGTCGAGCGGCTCGCGCAGTACGTGTATGTCCCGATCGACCTGAACACCGCCACCCGCGAAGAGATCATGGCGGTTCCGGGGATGAGCGATCGCATGGCCCACGAGTTCGAGGAGTATCGTCCGTACACCGACCTGGACCAGTTCCGCCGCGAGATCGGGAAGTACGTGGACGAGAACGAGGTCGCGCGGTTCGAGCGCTACGTGACGCTGAACCCGGAGGGATAGCCGCGGGTCCGGGCGGGGCGCGGGCTGACGTCGGCCCCGTGGCGTCGATGCGATGATCCGGGCAGTCATCTTCTGGCTGCACCTCACGGTGGCCGCGGTCGCCGGAGTCGTGATCCTGATGCTCGCCGCGACGGGCGTGGTCCTGTCGCTGGAGGAGACGGTGACGGGACTCGCGGAGCGACGGTACGCCGTGGCCGCGCCGGAGGGTGCGGTACGGCTGTCTCCGGAGGAGATCGCGGGGGCGGCGGGGTTCACGGCGACGTCGCTGAGCTATCGGTCGGATCCGCGGGCGCCGGTGCGCGTCCACGAGGGGCAGAACCGGTACGCCCGCGTCGATCCGTACACGGGGCGGGTGCTGGCCACGGGACCGGGCGGCCTCGAGCGGTTCTTCGAGAGCGTCCACAACTGGCACCGCTGGTTCAACGTCTCCGGAGGCTCGGTACGTCGCGCGCGGGCCGTGACGGGGGCGTTCAATCTGGCCTTCCTCTTTCTGCTGCTTACGGGACCGATTCTGTGGCTCCCGCGGCCCTTCACCCGACGGGCGTTTGCCAATGCGAGCCTTTTCCGTCGCGGGGAGAGAGGCGCGCGGCGCGACCTCAACTGGCACCAGGTGGTCGGGATCTGGTCCGTCCTCCCGCTCGCTGTGATCGCGGCGACGGGGGTCGCCACGTCGTATCCGGCCGTGGGAGACCGGGTCTATCCGATCGTGGGGAACGTGGTGCCTGCCGGGGCATGGCCGCCTGGATCATCGTCCGAAGGGGTGGGTGTCGTGGGAGCGGCGATCGAGGAGGCGGCGATTGCGGAGGACTCCGCCCGCGTGCCGGCCTCCGCTAGCGCGCCGGGCCCGGATCTGGGGGCCGTGCTCGCAACCGCCGAGGCGTGGGCGCCGGAGTGGCGGACGCTGATCCTGAACATGCCGCGCCCCTCGGACGGTGAGGTCCACGTCGAGGTGCGGGGAGGCCGCGCCGGCCAGCCTCAGAGGACCGGCGTTCTCACCTTGGACGCCGCCTCCGGCACTGCGCGCGCATGGGAATCCTTCGCGGACGATACGCCCGCACGGCGTGCGCAGCAGTTCCTGCGGTACGCGCACACGGGAGAGTACTGGGGGCTTGCGGGCCAGTTGCTGG
Organism: Gemmatimonadota bacterium; assembly: GCA_022826685.1. Classification (GTDB taxonomy): domain Bacteria; phylum Gemmatimonadota; class Gemmatimonadetes; order Palauibacterales; family Palauibacteraceae; genus Palauibacter. The sequence goes on from JAJDUL010000009.1 coordinate 28,717, forward strand.
CGGGACTCTTCTCGTTGGCGGCCGTGCTGATGGTGTGGACCGGTCTTTCGCTTGCGGTGCGCCGGCTGCGACGCTTCGTGGCGAGCGCCAGACGTACCTGACGGAGCTTCAGCACGCCATCGCCGATTCCCCGGATGGAATGGACGCACTCGTAGGAGTGTAGACTCCACAGACCTGGCCGGGCGACGAAGGACGAGGAGACCATGACCACCGAAAGCGGACCGGCGGACCTGAGGCTTCGCGCGCTGGGTGTCGGGTATCGCCGGGGGCAGCCGGTGGTGGGCGGACTCTCGCTCGATATCGTGCCCGGCGAAGTGCTCGCGGTGGTCGGGCCCAACGGCTCGGGCAAAACGACCCTCTTCCGCACCCTTCTTGGCGTGCTGGCTCCGATCGACGGCGAGGCTGCGGTGTCCGGCGCCGACCCGGCGGACTACCGGCTCCGGCACGGCATCGGCTACCTGGCCGAAGACACGGCGCTCCCCCCGGGATGGACATGCGACGGCCTCCTCGCGATGGCGGCCGCCGCGGCCGGTCCCGACGCCGATGTCGAGCGGGCGTGTCGCCTGGCCGGGCTGGACTACGACACGGACGGTCCGGCCGACGCGCTGTCCAAGGGGATGCGGCGCCGGCTGGCCCTCGCCATGGCCCTGATGCGACCGACCGGGCTGCTCTTCCTGGACGAGCCCGAATCGGGGCTGGATCCCGGGCAGCGCATCCGCCTCCGCAGGCGGATCGAGGAGATTCGCGGCCGGACCACGATCCTCGTCGCCAGCCACGACCTTGGCGAACTGGCGATGATGAGCGACCGCGTGCTCCTGATCGACCAGGGGCGCGGGCGCATCGTGCAGCCACCGGAAGGCGGGTTCACGCGAGAGTTCCTGGAGACGGAGTTCGTGGGGCTGGAAGGGGCGGTGTCATGAACGGGCCCGGGGACATCGTCACGGCTTCCCTCCGGAACGCGGTGCGGCGCAAGTGGAAGTTCGCGCTCGTGGTGTTCTTGTTGGGCGCCGCGGTCGTCGTCCTCTCGCACGCCTACGACCTGGCGGGAACCTTCGAACGCATACAAGCCGTGAGCGAGCAGATCGAAAGCGAAGGCACCGAGCCGTCCGAGGAGCAGGTTCGGGCCATGGCGCGCGGCGCGGGGATGTTCGCCCTCTTCAGCCTGGTGAACCTCGCCTTCGGCTTCTGCACGATCCTCTTCGCCTTCCTGATGCCGGGAGGGGTCGTCGCGGACGAGCGGCGCAGTGGTGCGATCATGCTGTGGGCGCAACACCCGATGCCGCTTCGCTCCTTCTATCTGCTGCGATACGCCGGCATACAGGTCGCGACGTTCGCCGCGCTCGCGATCTTCGGGCTCACGGGCGCGGTCGCTGCTCTGCCTCCCGCGATGGCGTCGGCCACGGTACTCGGAGGAGTGGCGAGTATCTGCCTCACGGGCATGCTCGCCTGCGCGATCAGCTTCGCCATCACCGCGCTCGGCATCCGTCGCGGCGCGCTCATCGGGCTGCTGTACTATCTGCTCTCGGGCGCCGTGGCGGCGCTGCTCGAAAACCCCGTCCTGGAGACTTCGACCGCGGCGGAGTCGGCCCGGGCTTTCGTACCGTTCGTCGCCTTCCCCTCGGGAGTCATCAACGATCTCGTGGCGGGTTTCGCGTCCGGCGCGGCCTGGGACTGGGGAGCGACGGGACTGGCCGCCTATCACTTCGCGCTGTGGACCGGCATCGCGTGGCTCGGTCTCCGCCGACTCGAGAAGCGTCCGCTCAAGCTATGAGGTAGGTTGTCGCCGTTCGCGGACACCCGTGATTTGTCGTAGTTCGGCGACATCGCATGAATGTCGTCGATCGCATACATTTCATTCGGTGACCGTGACTCGAACCGGACGGTAGGCGATGAAGTTTCGCACTCCCCTCGAACTCGGCCTCCTGATCCGCCGGGCCCGGCGTGCGCGAAGCATGACGCAGGCGGACCTCGCACGGGCGGCCGGCGTGGGCCGGCAGTGGATCGTGGCCATCGAGGCCGGCAAACCGCGAGCCGAACTGGGCAAGACATTTCAGACGCTCGCGGCGCTCGACCTGTCGCTGTCGATCCACGGCGAGGGTACCCCGGAGCCCCCGAGTTCCCGAATCCGGATCGCCGTCCCCGACATCGAAGCGGTCGTTGGAGCTCACGAGGACCCGGGGGCTCCCGGCGCTATGCGGCGAAGGGGTAGGTGAAGAGGAACAGGTGCGTCAGGTTGAGGAGGAAGTGCACGAGCATGCCGGCTTCCACGCGTCCCGTGACGTGATAGGCGGCGCCGTAGCCGATGCCGGCGAGCGTGGAGAGAAAGACATACATGATCCCGCCGGCGATGTGCGCGACGCCGAACGCGACGGAAGCGACGAGTAGCGCCACGAACGCCGGAGCCGGCACCCTCCCCCGCAAAAATCTTCCCGCTTGCCGCTGTATGACGCCTCGGAAGACCGTCTCCTCGAACACACAGGTGATGAGCAGGTTGGACGGGATCCACACGCCGAGGATCGCCGGCCATTTCGGGTCCCAGGCGTTGTACCCCACGACCACCGTCATCGCGAGCGTCACGACCGTCGCCAGAACGGCGATCGACGCGGTGGCGACGAGCGCGCGTCGCCAGGGGGTGTTCGCCTGGGGCTGGACGCACACCAGGTAGAGCAAGACGCCCGCGAAGAGCGCGTCGTAGTTCCAGTAGAGCGTGAAGTCGGCCGCGGAGGCCGACACGAAGACGCGGTCCAGCGCGAGCACGTTGTGGATCCACGGCACCTGATTCATGCCCAGCGCCAGGGTGAGGATCACGACGACGCCCCACGCCAGAGTCCGGAGGACCGTGGGGAGTTCAGCCCGAACGGCGGCCAGACAGGCGGCGGCGAAGAGCGCGAGCACGGCGACCCCCGCCCACTCGACGATGCCGGCGACCGCCGCGGCCGCGAGAGATAGGGCGATGAGGGCGGGCCCGACGAAACGGGGCGCTCTCAACATGGCGGCCCCGAACGCCCCCCAGAGGAGCAGGTACGGGAGGGCGTGCGTGAAGTCGGGCGCCATGGTCGGGGTCAGCCCGAGGGCGGCGTGTATCTCCCGTCGATCGCGGTCCAGCCGCCGTCGGCGAACAGGACCGTGCCGGTGACGTAGCTGGCGGCGTCCGAGGCGAGGAAGACGGTCGGGCCGGCCATCTCCGCGGCGCTGCCCCAGCGGTTGAGGATGTTGCGCGCGGCGTAGGCGCCGTACCAGCCCGGGTTGTCCTTGATCGGGACCGTGAGCGGCGTGTCGATGACGCCCGGCGCGACCGCGTTCACCCGCACCCCGCTGGGCCCGAGTTCGGCTGCGGCGGTGCGCACCATCTGCACGATCCCCGCCTTGGTGGCGGCGTACATGCTCTGCCCGGGCTCGACCACGACCGACCGGATCGAACTGAAAAGGATGATCGAACCCGATCCCTGCCCGGTCATGATCCGCCCCGCGGCCTGGATGACGTGCGCGCCGCCCTTGAGGTTGAGGCCCAGGACGCGGTCGATCTCCTCGTCGGTGTAATCGAGGAGCGGCTTGCGCACGTTCACTCCCGGGGTGCAGGCCACGACGTCGATGGACCCGCGGGCCGCCGTGATGGCCTCGAAGGCGCGGGTGACGGCGGGGCCGTCCAGGATGTCCAGGCGGGCGGAGTCGGCCTCGCCCCCCGCCTCTCGGATGGCCGCCGCCGTGCCGGCCGCAGCGTCCGCGTCGATATCGAGGCAGGACACGTACGCTCCCGCCTCCGCGCACCCGATCGCGACGGCTTCGCCGATGCCGGAACCGCCTCCGACGATCGCAGCGGTGCGTCCCTCCAGGCTGAACATCGTGGTCATGGGGATTCTCTGCAGGGTTTCGTGTGGTATGGGGCGCGACACAATGTAGGGACCGCACCCGCCGGGCAACCGGCCCGCGCGTCCCCCCGGCCCGGAGATCCGGATGCACGACGCAGACCCGCCGACCGACCCTCGCCGGGAGGACCGCATCCTCGCCGAGGTGGATGCCGCGCGCGACGAGATCGTGGCCTTCACGGCGGAGATGATCCGGATCCCCACGGTGAATCCGCCCGGGGAAGTCTACCGGGAGTGCGCCGAACTGATCGCGCGGCGGCTGGAGACGACGGGTCTGGCGGTCGAATACGTGGAGGCGGAGGGGCGTCCCGAGCATACCGCCGAACATCCGCGGGTGAATGTGGTGGGACGGGGAGCGGCCCTTCCGGGAGGCCCGCGGCTCCATCTGAACGGCCACTTCGATGTGGTTCCCCCGGGGGAAGGGTGGACGGTCGACCCGTTCGCGGGCGCCGTGCGCGACGGGCGGATCTACGGGAGGGGCGCGTCGGACATGAAGTCCGGGATCGCCGCCGCGGTCTTCGCGGTCGAGGCGCTGCGGCGGGCCGGCGTCGAACTCGCCGGAGCCTTGGACATCAGCGCGACGGTTGATGAGGAGAGCGGCGGCTTCGCGGGGGTCGCCCACCTGTGCAAGGCCGGGATCATCTCGAGCGACGACACCCGGTACGCCATCATCCCCGAGCCGTTCGGACCCGCCCGCGTGTGCCTGGGACACCGGGGCGTCTACTGGTTCGACGTCATCGCGCACGGCCACGCGGCGCACGGCAGCATGAGCCACCTCGGCCGCAGCGCGATCGACGACATGGGCACCCTCCTGGAGGCCTTCCGCACGCGGCTCGCGCCCGAACTCGCGACGCGGCTTTCCGCGCTGCCCGTCGTGCCGGAACCCTCCCGGCGCCCCTCGCTGAACGTCAACACGGTCACCGGCGGCCAGGCCGGCGGCGGGGCGACCCAGTCACCGTGCGTGGCCGACCGCTGCGTGGCGACCTTGGACCGCCGCTTCATCCCCGAGGAGTCCTTTGACGAGGTCCGCGCCGAAATCGCGCGCCTCGTCGCGTCGGTGGAGGACGACGACCCGGAACGCCGGTTCACGATCGAGGAGCGCATGGTCGTGCACCCGACCTCCGCGCCGCCCGGCTCGCCGCTCGTGGCCGCGCTGTCCCGCGGGGTCGAGACGGTCGTCGGCCACCCCGCGGAACTCGTGGCGAGCCCCGGCACCTACGACCAGAAGCACTTCGCCCGGATCGCAGGCATCGAGCACTGCGTGGCCTACGGCCCCGGACCCCTCGAGGAGGCGCACCAGCCGGACGAGTCCTGCGCGGTGGAAGACCTCGTGGCGTGCACGCAGGTACTCGCCCTGGCGGCGCTGGAACTGGTGGGCCCGGCGTAGCCTACGCTTCGGTCGCGTCCGCTGCCGGGATCCACACGCTGGCGTCAACGACCAGCGTCGTCACCCGGACTCCAGCCGGTTCCGGTGGGAGGCCAGCTCTTCCCTCGCCGAACGGCCCGCCGGCGCACGGCTGAGCGCTTCGTCGGCCGCATCGAGCCAGGAGCGCAGCCAGGCTTCGGGGGCCTCACGGACTTCCGTACCTTCGTCCTCGCTCAGCCAGCGCCGATAGAGTTGCGTCGTGACTTCGCGGATCGTGAGGCCCCGCAGAGCCGCCTCCGACTTGACCTGCCGGTACAGGTCATCCGGGATATCGATGGTCGCCTTCATGGCAACATGATAGCTGCATTACCGCATTCCCGTATTCCCGTCAACGTGCTTGTCGCGATGGCTAGCCGGTCACGAACACCGAGATCACGAACGCGGGCAACAATACCAGCGAATAGAGCATGTACACGCCGACCGACTTCGCCACGGACAGTACCCACCCGTTCTCGTAGTAGCGACGAAGGGCGATGACGAAGTAGGGGTACGGAATCAGCAGGCACCCGGCACGGATCAATCCGCCCAGACCCTCGTCGGGGAGCAGAAGCACGATCGCGTAGACGAGGAACGTGAAGGTCTGAATGTGGATGGCAAAGACCAGGTGCTCTACGTAGAAGCGCTTCTTCTTTCGAAGATGGAAGATCGCGAGCACCACACCGAGGACCGGCAGCACGAAGAACATCGCGATCGGCATGTTCGCGAGGAGGCGCTGGCGCACAACCGAGGGATCGTGAAGGATGTCGATCACCCCCAACGCAAAGAGCTGCCCGATCCAGTTCCACTCCTCGAACTCCTCCGCAGCCCCCGAAAGGATGATGCGTCTCCCGACATCGCCTTCCGGCCGACGGAGAATGTCGTCGGCCTTCCTCTGCTGCTCCGGCGGCAGTGCCGCCATGAAGGCCGCGAGGCGCTCTTCCGTCGGGGGCTGGGCTACGGAGTCGGAGGGCTGGGCCACGGCATCTTCCGCGTCTTCCTCGGTCATACCCATCGCGCCCACGTTGCCGAAGTCTCCCGCCAGCGACAGCAGGAGGAAGAAGACGAAGCTGGCGAAGATGTAGAGCCTGACCGGCGAGACGAAGCTGACCCGGCGGTTGCGGGAGAACTCCCGGGTGAGGCTTCCGGGCTTGAAGAAGAGAAGTCTCAGCGTTCGAAAGAGCCGGGAATCCAGCTCGAACATCTCGCGCAGAAACTCCAGGACCACGGAACCGAGCGAGCGGGCGTAGTGCCGGTCGCTCTGCCCGCACTGAGGGCAGAAGCTCTCCATCGGCGCGTACCCGCAGTTCGCGCAGGCCCGCCCCCCGCCGGTCGCCCTGCTGTCGCGGCCGACCTCCGACTTTGTCATGCGGCGTTCCACCAGAGGGATGGCTTCAGGCGCTCGCCGCGTCCGCCGATGCGGTCCAGCCAGAGGGCGAGTCGCCTGAGCGGCGTACCGGCCATCCATCGCCACACGCGGCTCCATCGGCGGCGGTAGTCGCGGTTGTAGGGGCAGACGCGCACGCAGATCGAGCAGTCGGTGTTCTGGTTGGCCCAGAAGCGGAAGCACTTTTCGGCGTCCGTCGTCCACTTCCGGATGCCCTGGATGTTCGACCGGTTGTGGACCAGGGTGGACGGCTCGCCGTCGGCGATCGCCCCCGCGGGGCAGCCCTTCGTGCACGCGCGGCAGAGGTCGCACGTCTCCTTCACGCCGAATCTTGCGGGCCTGTCGTGGGCGAGCGGCATGTCGGTGAAGACCTTGCCGATCCGGACCCGGGGACCGTACTCGCGGGTGATGAGGAGACCGTGGCGCCCGTATTCGCCGAGCCCGGCCTTGATGGCGAGTGGGATGGCCAGCGCCGAGTCGTTCATGCTCGCCACGGCCCGGTAGCCGAGGTTGGTGATGTACTGCGCGATGGCCAGCAGCACGATCGTATCCCGGGAGTAGGTGGCGCCCGTCGCGGTGCCGCTCAGCGCGGAGGGCGCCGTGCTCAGGAGTTCCCGGTCCATGGATTGCGCGATCACGATCACGTTTTCGAGATCGGTGGAGATCTCCTGCGGTTTCTCGTGCTCGTTCTCGCGGCTGTAGGCGTGCGTGTAGAGCCACCGCTCGTCGTTCCCGGTGATCCCCACCAGGTCGGCGCCCAGGGTCTTCGAGGCGTGCTTGATCTCGCGCGCCATCTCCTCCGGAGACGACACCGGCAGCGTGCTGTCCGGGCCCTCGCGAACGGTCGTGTACGGGTCCAGAAAACCCTCGCGGCGGTCCTCGCCGTCGCGCAGTTCGGCGAAGACGTCCGTCACGTGCCAGGACGCGTTGCGGAGCGCGTAGTCTCGCTGGGTGAAGCCGTCGACCGAACGCCAGGTCAGCTTCGGCGTGCGGTAGGTCTCATAGAACATGTCCGAGCGGTGCGTGCGCACCTCCGGGTCCCAGAAGGAGCGGCAGAAGATGTCGTCCCTCTGAGAGAAGCGCCGAAAGTCCTCGCGGACGTCGAAGCCGGCTTCCCTGTCCATTCAGAGCTCCCGGCAACCGTGTTCGATGCCCGTCTTCACCGCCTCGACGAGCTCGTCGATGTCCGCCCGGGTCACGATGAGGGGCGGCGCGATGGTCACGGTGTTGTTCAAGCCGGGGATGCTCCGGGTCGTCCTGCCCACGAGCACGCCCTCCTCGGCGGCCCTTCCCACGACGGCTGTCATGACGTCCTCGCTCACGGGCGCCTTCGTCGCCTTTTCCTCCACCAGCTCCACGCCGGCGAACAAGCCCTTGCCGCGGACGTCGCCGACGTGGTCGTGGTCGAGCAGCTCGCGCAGCCGATCCTGCAGGTAGGCGCCCATCACGCGACTGTTCCCGATCAGGTCCTCTTCCTCGATGATGCGGAGGTTCTCCAGCGCGGCCGCGAACCCGGAGGTGCAGCCGCCGTAGGTGCTGATGTCCCTGAAGTAGTGGAACTTCTCGTCCGGATCCGCCAGGAACCTGTCGAACACCTCGCCGCGCACGGCGGCCGCGGAGATCGGGGCGTAGGAGCTGGCCATGCCCTTGGCCATCGTGACGATGTCCGGGACGAAGTCGTAGTGCTCGAACCCGAACATCGTCCCCGTGCGCCCGAATCCGCACACGACTTCGTCCATGATCAGTATGACGCCATAGTTGTCGCAGATCTCGCGGATGATTGGAAAATATTCATCCACCGGAGGAATGACCCCCCCGCCGGCGGTGATCGGCTCCAGGATCACGGCCCCCACCGTCTCCGGCCCCTCCTCCTCGATCGCGTCCCCGAGGGCGCGCGCACATTCGATGTCGCAGTCCGGATAGGTCTTTCCGAAGGGACAGCGATAGCACATCGCGTGGGGGAACCCCGAGAACCCGTCCGGGAACGGCCCGTAGGCCTCCTTGCGCTCCTCCTGCCCGCTGGCGGCGAGGCAGGCGATGGTCGTGCCGTGGTAGTCGCGGTCCCGGTACAGGACCTTCGACTTCCGGTTCCCGTTCAGGTGGGCGATCTGTCGCACCATCTTGAAGGCCTTCTCGTTGGCCTCGGAGCCGCTGTTGGCGAAGAAGAGGTGGTCGAGCCCGGGCATCCGTTCGGCCAGCGCGCTCGCGTACTGGGCGGCCGGGACGGTGCCGACGACGCCCGCGTAGTACGGCAGCCGCTTCAACTGCTCGTAGACGACCCGCGCGATGCTCTCCCGCCCGTGGCCGACGTTGACGCACCAGACGCCGCCCGAGGCCCCGTCCAGGTACTCCTTGTCATGGATGTCGCGGACGCGCGCGCCCTGGCCCTCCACGAAGACCTGCGGATCCCGGGTCTCGAGAATCCTGTGCTGGAACAGGTGGTGCCAGAGATGCTTCCGGTCCTTCTCGATGACATCCTGGACGTCGTAGTCCGCGAGCAACGCCCCGGGGGCGGATGCGTCGGCGCTCGAATGGCCGTGGGAGTCGTGCGACATCGCGCTAGCTCAGGCTGAGATGGGCGTATTTCTCCAGGTGACGCGTGGGCATGGCGAGCGCGTCCCGGCGGAAAGGCTCCGCGAGCACGTTCGCGCCTCCCTCGACGACCGCGTTGATGACGCACGGCTCGCCGCTCGCCACGGCGTCGCGCACCACGTCCTGGACGTCTCGGTAGTCGTCGACCGTATATCCCCTCGCCCCCATCGACTCCGCCACCTTCGCGAAGTCCGGATTGCTGCGCAGGTTCGTGCCCACGAAGCGGTTGCCGTAGAAGTCGATTTGGTTCTTCTTCTCGGCGCCCCATTCGTGGTTGTTGATGACGATGGCGATGACCGGGATCTCCTCCCGCACCGCCGTCATCACCTCGCTCATGCCGCTGATGCCCCACGCGCCGTCGCCCTGAATGGCGAACACGGGAGCCGTCGGGTTGCCGATCCCGGCGCCGAGCGCGGCTCCGTACGCGAAGCCGCAGTTCCCCCACGTGAGCGCCGCGAGGTGCTGCCGGGGGCCGTCGAAGCGGAAGTATCCGTTCGTGATCGAGCAGGTGTTGCCAATGTCCGTGGTCACGAGCGCGTCCCCGGGCAGCGCGCGGGTGAATTCCCACAGGAAGCGCCGCGGATGCATGAGGGCGTTGGTGGATGAAGACCAGTTCTCGAGCTCCTCGTCCCAGGCCCGCTTCTCCCGGGCAACGTCGGCGATGCGTTCCTCGTTTCGTCCCGGGTCGGGCAGCGCGTGCCTCAACTCGTCGAGCAACTCGACCGCGTACTCCTTCACGTCCGCGACGGAGAAGAGCGCCGGGATCTTGCTCATGCCCCACTGTCGGGCGTCCCGGTCGACCTGTATGAGGGTGGCGTCTTCGGGCCAGTAGGTCATGTCGTACTGCGGCAGCAGGCCGAAGACCCCGAGCCGTGTCCCGAGAGCGAGCACCACGTCGGCCTTGGCGATGGTGCGCATGGCCGCCTTCGACCCGCAGTAGCCGATCGGCCCGCACCCCAGTTCGTGGCTCCAGGGGAAGGTGTCGTTGTGCAGGTAGGTGTTGACCACCGGCGCGCTCAGGTGCTCGGCAAGCGCCTGGACCTCCTTCAGGGCGTCTCCCTGGCTCACGCCGCCTCCGGAGACGATGACCGGGTAGCGGGCGCCTCTCAGGATCCGGACCGCCTCTTCGATGTCCCCCCCGCGAGGCCGGCCGGGACCGAGGGCGGGCGTCGCGAAGATCTCCTCTTCGATGTCGCCGTAGAAGTAGTCCCTGGGGATGTTGAGGTGCGTGGGGCCGAGTTCGAGCTTGGCGCGGTAGAAGCAGCGCCGCGCGAGTTCGCCCATGCGCTCGGGGCGGTTGACGCGCACCTGGAAGACGGTCTGGGCCTCGAACATCGGCATCTGGTCGAGTTCCTGGAAGCCGCCGGTGCCGATGCCGAGCGATCCCGTTTCCGGCGTGATGGCGACCACGGGGGAGTGCGCCCAGAAGGCGGCCGCGATCGCGGAGACGAAGTTGGCCGCGCCGGGGCCGTTCTGGGCGATGCAGGCCTGGGGCCTTCCCGTGACCCTCGCGAGCCCGTCGGCGGCGTGCGCGGCCGCCTGTTCGTGCGCGACCGAGATGAAGCGGATGCCCGCATCCGGGAAGAGGTCGAGGGCGTCCATGAACGCGGATCCCACCAACCCGAATACCTCCGTCACGCCCTCCGCGACCAGCGTCTCGACGAGCGCTTCGGAGGGAGTCATCGTCTTTTTCGGCACGTCCAGCCTCCAGCGGTGCGAGCGGCGCGGTTCCGGAAGGGAATCGAGGGCGCCCGTGGCTCCGGCCCGGGCGCGCATGCAACCCGGGGAACGTAGTATAGGCGCGCCATGGGTGTCGACGAACTCATCAACAGGGTCATGCGGCCGGTCGCGGACGCGGTATCGGAGTTCATCTTCTTCTCCGTGCCGGTCGGCGGGGCCGAGATTCCGCTCATCGTGGCGTGGCTTATCGCCGGGGGCGTGTTCTTCACGCTGTACCTGGGCTTCATCAACGTGCGGGGCTTCAGGCACGCGCTCGACCTGGTCCGGGGCCGCTACACGGATCCGTCGCAGCCGGGCGAGGTGACGCCCTTTCAGGCGCTCGCGACGGCGGTCTCGGGGACGGTCGGGATCGGGAACATCGCGGGGGTGGCCGTCGCGATCTCGCTCGGCGGGCCCGGAGCCACGCTCTGGCTGATCATCGCGGGGCTGCTCGGAATGAGCACCAAGTTCGCCGAGTGCACGCTGGCGGTGAAGTATCGCCACACCCACCCGGACGGCTCCGTCAGCGGCGGCCCGATGTACTATCTGCAGCACGGCCTGGAGCTGAGGCGTCTGCCGTTGATCGGGCGCGGCCTGGGGATCTTCTACGCCGCCGCCATGGTGCTGGGTTGTCTCGGCATCGGCAACATGTTCCAGTCCAACCAGGCCGCCGCCATCCTGATCGAGGTGACGGGCGCGGAAGACAGCTTCTTCAGCGACAGGGCCTGGCTGCTGGGCGTCCTCATGGCCGCCGCGGTGGCGCTGGTCATCGTCGGGGGGATCCGGAGCATCGCCCGGGTCACCTCGAAACTCGTGCCCTTCATGGCCGTGCTCTACGTGCTGTCGGCGCTGGCGATCATCGCGCTGAACGCCGACCGGCTGCCCGGCGCGTTCGCCCAGATCTGGGAGGGCGCGTTCTCGGCGGACAGCGTCGGCGGCGGCATGATCGGGGTGATGGTCATCGGGTTCCGCCGGGCCGTGTTCTCGAACGAGGCCGGACTGGGTTCCGCCGCCATCGCGCACTCGGCGGTGCAGACGGACGAACCGTCCACCGAGGGCTTCGTCAGCCTGCTCGAGCCGTTCATCGACACGGTCGTCATCTGCACGATGACGGCGCTCGTCATCATCACGACGGTCTACGATCCGTCGCTGGCGGACGCCGGCATCACCGGCATCGAGATGACGAAGACCGCGTTCGAGAGCACGCTCTCGTGGTCGCCCGTGCCCCTCTCGGTGGCGGCGGTGCTGTTCGCCTTTTCCACGATGCTCTCATGGAGCTACTACGGCCTGAAGTCGCTCACGTACCTCACGGGCGAGAATCGAGCCGTGGAAGCGGGCTTCAAGCTGTTCTTCTGCGGTTTCGTGGTCCTGGGCGCGAGCGTGCAGCTGGGAGCGCTGATCGATCTCTCGGACGCCGTGATCTACGTGGTCGCGATTCCCAACCTGCTCGGCCTGTACCTGCTGGCGCCGGTCCTCAAGCGGGAGATGCACTCCTACCGCGACCGCCTCGCACGCTACTGACCGGGGGCCTCGTCCCGCACGGACATCAGGGGGGCGGCTTCCCGGCCACGCGCTTCTTCTCCTCCTCCAGCGCGTGCAGCGGCACCCCTTCCGTGATCCACGCGGGCGCGGGCTCCCCCTTCAGGTAGTGCCCGAACCACTCGAGGATGCGACGGTGGTAGTCCTTCTGGTTCGCCTCCTCGCGGAAACCGTGATCCTCCCCTTCGTAGACCAGCAGCACCATCTGTTTCCCGGCGCGGCGGGCGAAGTTGAAGAACTCGGTCCCCAGGTCCCAGTCCACCACGCCGTCCTCGTTGCCGAAGGCCATGAGCAGCGGCGTCTCCATGTGATGCACCTCGTGGATCGGCGAATTCCGGCGGTGCGCCTCCGGATCCTCCCAGAAGGGCACTTCCATGCGCGCCTGGCCGGTCTCCCAGTGGCTCACTTCGGCGATGCCCGGGTTCCAGTGCAGCTGGCCCATGAAGCTCACGAAGTCGGTGAGCGGCGCCCCCGCCACGGAAGCCGCGAAGATGTCGGTCCGCGTGGGCAGGAAGGTCGCCTGGTAGCCGCCCCACGAGTGCCCGATGAGGCCGACGGCGTCCGGGTCCGTCACCCCCATCTCGACGGCTTTCGCCACGGCCGCGCGCACGGACTCCAGCGCGCTCACCCCCGGATCCCGCGCCCGGTACACGATGTCCGGCAGCAGCACCGCGTACCCGTGCTGGGTCCAGGCCGAGTAGTTGTAGTAGTCCCGCTCGCTGGGGACGCGAAAGAAGTGCATCTGCGGCGAGAGGATCTCGTAGGTGTACACGATCGTGGGGACGGCGCGGCCTTCCTCATGGTTCGCGGGGAGAAGGAGGACGAACTGGAGGTCGCGGCCCGCTTCGCTCACGAAGTCGACGAGTTCCGCGCGACCCCACGCCACCTCGTCGATGAACGGGTTGATCCGCGTCACCCGGGCGGGGTCGGCGAGGTCGGCTCCCGCGACGAAGTAGTCCGGCGGGTCGTCGAAGCGCTCGGAGCGGTAGATCAGGACGTCGGCGCTGTCTGCGCGCGTGAGGCCGCCCACCCGCGCGTCCTCCAGGATCAGCGTCTCGGCCAGGTCGCGGGCCGGCGCGGCGGCCCAGCCGGTTGCGAAGCGGGCGTAGCCGCGCTGCTCCGTCTTCTCGTCGTAGAGGGAGAGGTAGGGGCGCGAGTCGGGGTCGATGCCCGGTTCGTCGTCATCGGTGACGCGGGTCAAGCGGTGGGTGACCCCCGTCTCGGCGCCGCGCGTGAGCCGCTCGCCGCCCGAGCCGTCGGGGGCGACGCGCCAGATGTCGTGCTCGTCGTAGAGCAGGACGGCGCGGTCGTCCTTCAACCAGCCGCCGGGACCGAAGTCGCGCGGAGGGGTGACGTCGGTGGGCGTGTCGTAGTCGGTGTTGGCGAACTCGGCGGCCAGCCCCGACGTCAGATCATGCGTCGCCCCCGTGGCGATGTGGAGGCTGTGGTAGGCGGAGCCGTCCCACGAGAGCAGCCAGTCGCCGCCCGCGCTCGGCCACTCGTACCGCACGCGCGCGTGCAGTTGGCGGCGCTCGCCGGTGTCCGCGTCGACCGCCCACACGTCGTGGTACGGACGGCCGAACATCGCGCCCCACGGGTAGGGCTCGCTGATGTCTTCCAGCGCGTACGCCCAGCCCTCCAGGAGTTGCGCGCTCCCCATCAGGTGGGAGCCGAGCACGACGACGCGGTCGTCGTCGAGGTGCCAGACGGCGAGCAGCGATCGCGCATCGTCACGGTTCTCCGAGACCCGCTGCTCCGGGAAGAGGCGGACATCGCTCGTATGCCAGATCTGCAGGTCCGGGAGGTCGGGTTCGGAGTCGGCGGGCGGCGCGTCCTCGCTCTCCGGTTCCCCGCTCTCCGGCTCCTCGTCCGCGCCGTCATCGGCATCGGCGCCCGCTTCCGGCTCGGTGGGCCTGAGCCCGAGGGAGATCATGCGGCCATCGTCCGACCAGGCGGGGGCACGGTGATGGACGACTTCAAGGGTGTCGGGGATGCCGGCGGTGTTTATCCCGAGGACCATCGTCTCGACGCGGCGGTCAAGAGCGCGCCACGCCAGAACGTCGTAAGCCGTGCCGTCGTCGGAAGCGGCGTCCCGGGAGCGGAGGACGGCCAGATCCGCCGAGTCGTCGCGCCAGCGGAAGCTCCTGTAGGCCGAAGCGGACGCGTCCGCGGAGCGCAGGGTACCGGCGTCGGCGTCGTACACCTGCACACCGTTGCCCACATCGGTGCCGGTGGCGACGGCGAGCGCAAGCAGGGATCCGCCCGGGCTCCAGGCCATCTCGCTCACGTTGCCGAAGCTGGTCTCCATCCCCGTGGCGAGCGTGACGATGCGGAGGTCGGCGCCCTTGCCCGCAGGCTCGTCCGGCGGGTAGCCGCGCAGCGCGAGGAAGCGGCCGGCGGCGTCGAACCCCTGCTCGGAGACCGCGTCGAATTCACGCGTCTCCCCCGTCTGCAGGTCCATCACCGAAGCCTTTTCGTGGATGGGTTCGTCGCTCTCGGCGAGCCGCTCCCGTTCCTCCGGCGGCAGGCCGACAGTCCAGGCCAGCCAGCGACCGTCGGGGGAGAAGCGCGGCGCCGAGCCCCAGGGGAACACCCGGACGGAGTCCTCCACGAGCCGGCGCACGCGGAGTTCCGACGTCTCGTCCACGCGGGTGACCGTGTAGGCGATCCACTCGCCGAAGGGCGAGAACTCGACGCCGCCGAGCCGCTCCCAGCGGCCGTAGTCGTCGGGCGTGACGAGGGGCCGGTCCTGGGAGGAAGCGGAGGACGGGAATACGAGCGCAAGACCGCCGAGGGCGGCAAGCGCAGCGAGCATCGGGGACCGGGAGGCCAGGGTCCGGGTCATAGCTCCCTCCTAGGGCTGCAGGCGGAGGACGAAGAGGCCCTCGTCCCAGCTGGAAGCCACGAAGATGCCGCTTTCGAACCAGGGGTAGGTGGACCAGGAGCCGTCGAACGTCTGGTCGTCACGGTCCGGCACCGTGTCGAAGTAGCCCCGTTCCACGGGATTCGCCGGGTCCGTGATGTCGAGGATGCGGACGCCGAACGTGTAGTTGGAGTGATAGATGAGGCTGCCGTGCACGTAGAGGTTGTGATCGACCGCCTCGCTGGGGCCCAGGTGCTCCTTCACGAGAACCGGGTCGTCGAGGTCGTCGAGGTCCCACACGAGCAGGCGCGTCCGCGATACCCGGTTGTTCCTCTCGTCGTTCTCGTCGTTCTGGTAGAAGTACCGGTGGTCCTCGCTGAGCCACCCCTGGTGGATGTAGTCGCGGTCCGCGTAGGTGGCCGTCGACAGCGTCACCGGGTTCGCCTTGTCCGTCACGTCGGACACGACGATCGCCGTCTCGTTCGAGCCGATGCAGATCTCGCGACCGGCATGTTCGCCGTCGGGACCCCGGTACACGACACACTGGACATCGTGCGTGTACCCGGTGCCGTGCCAGCCCGTCCCCTCCGCGGCGTAGCACCCCGCAAAGCTCGGGTTCTTCGGGTCCGAGAGGTCGATCATGTGCAGGCCGCCCCCGCAGCTTTCGCCGCCGGCGTTGCTGCCGACGGCGTAGGCGAAGCCGGTCTCCTCGTTGATCGCGAGGTTGTGGACCGCGCTCACATCCCGGTAGCGCGCATCCGCCCCCAGCTCCGTGAACTCCGTCAGCCCGCGAAGCCGTGTGAGGTCGAGCACCTGCATGCCGTGGCCGGTGATGTAGTCCGCCACGACGTACGCGTGGTCCGCGTACACCTTCATGTCGCGCCAGCCGCTGTGCGAGGTCGCGGAGCCCATGAAGGCGATGGGGCGCGGCTCGGTCGGGGTCGAGAGGTCGACGATGGCGAGCCCGTCGTGGCGTCCCACCAGCGCGTACTCGATGCCCGACTGAGGATCCGTCCACCCCCAGATGTCGTTCACGGCCCAGTCTCCCTCCGTCCCCGCGGGCGCCTGTCCCGGGCTCAGGTCGGGCAGCGGTACGTGCGCCGCGAGATCCACCCGATGGCAGGGGAACCCGTCCGCCGAGCCGCCCTCGCAGGGGACGATCTGCGCCACGACGGAAGGCGGGGGATCGGGCGGATCGACCGGATCCGGATCGGGGGGGACGGTCGGGGAATCCTCACATGCGGCAGCGAGCAGGACCAGCAGAGGGAGCGCGCCTCGCGCGAACGCCTGGATACTCCTGTGAATCATCGCTTCAAGCCCTGCCGCAGGCGCAGGACGAAGAGGCCCTCATCCTTGCTGGTGACGACGAAGAGGCCGCTCTCGAAGTAGGGGTAGGTCGACCAGGAACCGTCGAAGTTCGTTTCGTCGTGCTCGGGCACGGTGTCGAAATATCCGACCTCGCGGGGGTTCAGGGGGTCCGAGATGTCGAGGATCCGAACGCCGAACGTGTAGTTGGAGTGGTAGATGAAGCCCTCGTGGACATAGATGTTGTGGTCGATCGCGCCGGTGGGACCGAGGTGTTCCGCGGCCAGGACGGGGTCGTCGAGGTCGGTGAGATCCCACACCAGCATTCGGGTCCGTGAGACCTGGTTGGTGTATTCGTCCGCCTCATCGTTCTGGTAGAAATACCGGTGGTCCTCGCTGAGCCACCCCTGGTGGACGTATCCGTAATCCGCGTAGCGGGCCGTCGACAGCGTCGTCGGATTGGCCTTGTCGGTGACATCCGACAGGACGACCGCGTTTTCGTTCGAGCCCACGCAGATCTCCCGGCCCGCGTGCTCTGCATCGGGCCCCCGATACACGACGCACTGGACATCGTGCGTGTAGCCGGCGCCGCGGCGCCCGGTCCCCTCCTCCGAGTGACACCCCGCAAACGTCGGGTTCTGCGGACTGGAAACATCGATCATGTGCAGGCCCCCACCGCAGGTCTCGCCGCCGGAGTTGCTGCCGACGGCGTACGCGAAGCCGGTCTCCTCGTTGATCGCGATGTTGTGGACGGCACTCACATCCCGGTAGCGCGCATCCGCCTGCAGTTCGGTGAAGTCCGTCAAGCCGCGAAGGCGCGTGAGGTCGAGCACCTGTACTCCGTGTCCGGTGCTTTCGGAGACCACGAATACGTGATCCGCGTATACCTTCATGTCCCGCCAAACGCTGTGCGAGGTCGCGGACGGCATGAACGCGACGGGCCGCGGCTCGACGGGGATCGAGAGATCGACGATGGCGAGGCCGTCGTGACGCCCGACCAGCGCATACTCGACCCCGGTCTGCGGGTCGGTCCACCCCCAGATGTCGTTCGTGAACCAGCGTTCCCTGCCCCCGCCAGGGGTACGGCCCGGTGTCAGATTCGGCAGGGACACACGCCCGACGAGGTCCACGCCCTCGCACGGGAATCTGAACGCCCGGCCCCCCTCGCAGACGGTCACCGCCGTGGCGACGGGTGCCGAAGGCGGTTCGGGCGGCTCGGGCGGGCCCGTCGGATTCTCACCGCATGCGAGCGAGAGAAGGGCGGGCAGGAGAGCGGCGCCCCGCGCGGCGGCGGGGAGGTTCCCGGGAGTGCGCCCTTCGACTTCCACCGGCCGGCTCAGTTCGTCAGGAGCAGACGCGGGCCGAGGAGCCGGTTCGGGTCCGCGTCCGGCTTGGGGGTGAACTTGTTGATCCAGCCCCCGCTGTAGGACGCGATATACAGGTTGCCGTCCCCGTCCATGTCCATCTGGTGCGGGAGCGAGAGGCCGCCCGGCCAGATCCCGCGCCCGATGGCGCCCGCCGCGCCGTAGGCGCCCCAGTAGTCCTGGAGGACGCCCTCCCGACTGTACTTCAGGACGCGGTTCAGCGACGCATCCAGCACCCACACGGCGCCGTTCTCGTCGAGCCAGATGTTCACGGGGTCGAAGATGTTCGGCCATTCCTCGATGAACTCGCCGTCGTGCGTGAACAGCTGGAGGCGCTCGTTCTGGCGGTCCCCGACGTAGACCCGATCCTCATCCACCGCGAGGCCGTGCAGGAGATCGAACTCCCCGGGGCCGGTGCCGAGCGCGCCCCACTGCATGATGAACTCCCCATCCTCCGAGTACTTGATGATCCGCGAGTTCCAGTACCCGTCTGCGAGGAGGAAGCTCCCGTCCGGGAGGAAGGCGAGCTTGGACGGCCAGCCGTAGGTGTAGGGTCCCCAGTCGTCCCGGGCGCGGGCGGCTTCGCGCGTCTTCGGGTGATCGCGTTCGCCGAGGCGCATGACGATCTCGCTGCCGTCGTTCGTGAACTTGACGACCTGCATGTGTCCTTCGCCGCCGCCACTGTCGATCACCCACACGTGCCGGTCGGGGTCGTAGGGGCTGATGTACACCTGGTGCGGGAGGGTGAAGATCGAATCCCACTGGGCCCACTGTTCCACGATCTCGCCGTTCCCGTTCGCGACGACGATGTAGTTCGTGCGGCGGAGGCGCCCCTCGCGGGGGGCCGACCGGTCGGCGGGCCAGTCGCCGCGCGTGACGACGATGATGCGGTCCGCATGGTCCACGGCGACGCCGGCCACCTGACCCCAGCCCCATTCGTCGTCGTGGTCGGGCGCGGACTTCCACCAGCCGGCCACGGGATCGTACGGCCCGGTGCGGTCGTCTCCCCCCTTCACCGCGGCGCCGTTCAGTGCGCCGGATCCGTCCGTCGTCGCGGCGGCCGCGCGGTCTCCGGCTTCGCACCCCGAGACGGCAAGCGCGGCGACAAGGGCAAGCGTCAAGCGACACGGGGGGGTCTTCATTCGGTCTCCATCGTCCGAGGGGTTGCCGTCAGCGCGAGTTCGGCCGGCCGCTGCCGGATCGCTTCTCCTCCTGATCCGTCGCGGCGGGCGCCCACGGGTCGTCGATGCCGGCGCCGGGGCACGAATCGCCCGTGTCCAGGAAGTGCGTGTGGAGGCACTCGAGCGTCGCGCCGAGACTCGTCAGCAGGTCGACCGTCTCCGGGAACGGGACGCGGGTGAAGAACCCGGCCCGCCCGCCGCGCGCCATGTCCGCCGTGGACTGCCCGAGGCGGGTGATCGCGGTGACGTCCCCGCCCTGCGACACGAGGTATTCGATGAGTTCGTTGTCGCCGCGCGACGCGGCGTAGTGCATCGGCGTGTAGAGCCACGAGTCGCGCTGGTCGACGTCCGCCCCGAGTTCCTCGATCAGGTACTTCACGGCGGGGATGAACTGGTCGGGCCGGTTGCGGACGCTGAACGCGCCCAGGCCGAGATAACCTCCGCCCGCGGCGGCGTGGATCGGCCAGGCGTTGGGCGCGCCCTCCGGGATCCAGGGCAGCGCGGAGTCCTCCTGCTGACGGCCGTCCTGCTGACGGCGCTCCCGCATTCCGACCTCGGGCCAGCGCGTGGGGATGTGCGGATCCGCGCCGTGCGCGACGAGCAGCTTCATCGCCTCGAGATCCTGGGCGAAGGCCGCCCGCCAGAACGGCGTCGCCCCCGTGAGGTCGATCCCCATCTTCGTGAGGCCGTATTCCCAGTACCACAGGTGCGTGTTGAGACGCGGGTTGGGGTCGGCCCCGGCCTCGAGCAGCGCGCGGAGCACCTCCATGTGCCCGGCGTCCTGCAGGTCCTGCGCGCGCGGCTGCGGGTAGTTGGACTTCGGGGCCCACTGGGTCTGGAGGACGGCGAAGAGGGGCGTGGCCCCGTCCGTCGAGGCGGCGAGGTCGGGATCGGCCCCGCGCGCGATGAGGGCGAGCGCCAGGTCGAACTGGCCGTTGAGCGCCGCCATGAGGAGCGGGCTCGTAGCGTCCGCGCTCACCTGGTCGATGTCCGCGCCGCCGTCGAGGAGGGCCGTGGCCGCTTCGATGTGGCCCTCGCGGGCCGCGTGCAGCAGCGCGGTCATGCCGCCGGTCCGGCCCACGAGCACCTCGCGGTACGGCGGACGGATGAGGTCGGGGCCGCCCGGATAGTCGGGTCCCAGGCGGCCGAGCGAGTGTGCGCTGACCTCGCCGACATCGAAGCCGGAGCGGAGGAACTCGCGCTGGGCGCGGATGGCCGCCTGCACGCGGGCCGGGCCGGGCTCGCCCGGCCACTCGGCTTCGGGGTCCACCTCGGGCCCGTACGGTCCGAGCGTCTCCGGGGGCGCCCCGATCATGTCCCGCATGCGGCGGTTGGCCTCACGGTCCAGCGCCAGACTGGGCAGGACGTCGACCACGGCGGTCGCGATGCCGGGGTCGGCGCCGGCGTCGAGCAGCGCGGCCGCCGCGGCCGGCCGGTTCGCGGCGGCGGCGAACATCAGCGGGGTCTGCCCCGCCGACCCCTCCCGGGCGTTCGGATCCGCGCCGTGGTCGAGCAGCGCGGCC
Source organism: Gemmatimonadota bacterium (assembly GCA_022826685.1). Classification (GTDB taxonomy): domain Bacteria; phylum Gemmatimonadota; class Gemmatimonadetes; order Palauibacterales; family Palauibacteraceae; genus Palauibacter. The sequence continues at coordinate 49,458 of JAJDUL010000009.1, forward strand.
ACGGCCGGGCGGCCGTCCACGGCGGCGGCGGCGAGGTGCAGCGCGGTCACGCCGCTGTTCGTCGTCGCGGCGTCCGCGTCGGCCCCGGCTTCGAGCAGGAGCGCGACGACGGGCCCATGCCCTCCGCGGGCCGCCAGGTGCAGCGGCGCATAGCGGCCGATCCGCGTCCCGGCGTCCACAGCCGCGTCCGCACCGATCAGCGCCCCGACCACGTCCGCGTGGCCGCGCTCGGCGGCGAAGTGCAGCGCGGTCATCCCGTCGCCCCGCGCCGCATTCACGTCCGCGCCGTCCTTCACGAGCGCGCGCACGACCTCGGCCGCCCCGCCGCGCGCCGCTTCGAGCAGCCGGTCGTTCGAGGAGGACGCTCCCTCCTGCGCGGCCGAGCCCGCCGGGAGGAGGGCCGACAGCAGGAGCGCGACCGCGAAGGGCCGCCTCATCCCGTTCCTCATCTCGCGCCGCTCCCCGAGGCCGCCCCGCCCGTGAATTCGAGCGGGAAGATCCCGTCGCTGTCGCCGAAGGTGGCCATCTCCGGGTGTCCGATCTTTCGCATGAGGCTCACGAACGCGTTCGCCATCGGGGTCCCGTCCGGGGCCCGCAGATGGACCCCGCCCTCGAGCGCCCCGTTCGCCCCTCCCATGAGCAGCAGCGGCGCCCGCCGGTGGTTGTGGAGGTTCCCGTCCGCCATCGGCGACCCCCACACGATCGCCGTCTTGTCCAGCAGCGACGCGTCGCCCTCCACCGTGTCCCTCATCTTCTCCAGGAAGTACGCGACCTGCCCGAGCCGGTACGTGTTGATCTTGTTGAAGTCCATGATGTCCTCGGGGACGTTCCCGTGGTGCGAGGCCCCGTGGACGGACTTCGTCGTCCCGCTCTCCGGGAAGGTCCGGTTGGACTGGTCGAAGCCGGTCTTGAAGGTGATGATGCGCGTGAGGTCGGTCTGCAGCGCGAGCAGTTGCAGGTCGAACATCAGCTGCATGTGCTCCTCGAAGGAGTCCGGGACCCCGGAGGGCGCCTCCGGCATCTCCCGTTCCTCCCCGCTCGAGTTTCGCGCCTCGACGAGCTGGATCCGGCGCTCGATCTCGCGGATGTGCTCGACGTATTGATCCAGCGCGATCCGGTCCGCCGCGCCCAGCGTCCTCCTGAGGCGGGCGACCTCGGTCGCGATCCAGTCGATCATGCTGCGGTCCGTGCGGCGCCGCGCCGCCCGGTCCTCGGCCGAGTCCCCGGCCCCGAACAGGCGTTCGAACACGACGCGCGGCTCCCGGATCGCCGGCAGCGGCTGGTTCGGCGACGCCCACGCGAGCGATGTCGTGTACGCGCAGTGGTAGTTGTACGCGCAGCCGCCGCCGCGATCGATGCCCTCGATGCAGAGTTCGAGCGAGGGGAGCACCGTCTCCCGCCCGAAGCGCTGCGCGTGCAACTGGTCGAGTGAGGTGCCGAGGAAGATGTCCGAGCCCTGCGTCTGCTTCGGATGCGCCTGGGTGAGGAACACGGCCGTCGACCGGTCGTGGTCGCCGCCGATCTCCTCCGCCCGGAACGCTTCCGCCGAGCGGCAGTCCGTGTTGCTCACGATCGTCGTGTACTTGCGGAACGCCTCCAGCGGCTTGAGTTGGCTGTCCGCCACGAGTTCGAAGTCGCGGCCCGTCGCCGCGGGCGCGAACAGGTGACGGTCGTCGCCCCAGTCGCTCGAACCCGCCACCCCCATCGACTCCTCGATGCAGACGAGGCGCGTGAACTCCGCCGCCTTCATAGGGTCGGCCCAGAGTCGGCCGGCGGGGACCATCGCGTCGAGGAGGGGCAGCGCGACGCTGGCGCCGGCCCCCCGGAGGAAGGTGCGGCGCGAGAGGTGTGTACCGGTGATGAAGTTCATGAGCCTGCTCCACTTCTCGTGCGGTCTTCCGCCGCCTCTTCTTCGTCCACGGCGGGCGCGGGACGCGCCATCCGGAAGGGGTCGCTGTTCACGACGCCGAGGATGAACGAGGACAAGCGGTAGTTGTTGGCTTCCGCCTCGCGTGCGATGGCCCGGATCCCGGGCTGGTCGTAGTACTCCGCGCGTCGCCCGGTGGCGTACGCGAGCAGGTGCGCGGTGAAGTTCCGGACGAGCGGGATCGGCCGCTTCATGAGGACGTGGACGAGTTCCGCCGGCGTGCTCACGTCGGTCCCGTCGTAGAAGGTCCCGCGCGTGTCGAGCGCGACGCCGTTCTCGCGAACCCGCACCCGTCCCGTCACGTCGTAGTTGTCGAGCGCGAGCCCGATCGGGTCCATGAACCGGTGGCAGGCGCGACACGTCGGGCTGGCCGCGTGCATCTCGAGCCGCTCCCGCGTCGTCAGCAGCCGCCCCGACCGGGCGGATTCCGTCTCGTCGAAGGCGGGGATGTCGGGCGGCGGGGGCGGAGGCGGCGTGCCCATGAGCACCTCCATCACCCACTTCCCGCGCAGCACCGGCGACGTGCGCGCGGACATCGACGTGAGGAGCAGCACGCTCCCGTGCCCCAGCACCCCGCGCCGGCTGTGGTCCGGATAGGTCACCCGCCGGAATTCGGGTCCCGAAACCCCCGGGATCCCGTAGTGGCCGGCGAGGCGCTCGTTCAGGAAGGTGTAGTCCGCCGTGAACAACTCGAGCAGGCTCCGGTCCTCCCGGACGAGGTGATCGAAGAAGAGCTGCGTCTCCCGGACCAGGTCCTCGCGAAGCTGGCCGGTGAAGTCCGGGTAGAGGTAGGGCTCGGGCTGGTTGTCCTCCGCGTCCTGGAGCCGCAGCCACTGCGAGGCGAAGCGCGTGGAGAGCGCCTCCGCGCGCGGGTCCGCCAGCATCCGGCGCACCTGCGCTTCGAGGACCGCCGGATCCGAGAGCCGTCGCTCCGCGGCCAGCGTCAGCAGTTCGTCGTCCGGGCTCGCGGCCCAGAGGAAGAAGGAGAGGCGCGAGGCGAGGTCCACGTCCGCGATCCGGTAGCTCTCGCCGGGCGCGATCTCGGAGGGCGCCTGCTCGAGACGGAAGATGAAGGAGGGGTTGGCGAGGATCGCCTGGAGCGCGGTCCGGACCCCGATCTCGAAGCCGTCCTCTGACGCGGCGTCATCGTAGAAGGCCATGGGCCCCGCGAGATCGTCCTCCGTCACCGGCCGCCGGTACGCCGCTCGCGCGAGCCGGGTCACGATCGCCTCCGCGCAGGCCCGGGCCTCCACCGGCGCGACCGGGGCCTCCGCCTCGGCGGCCTCCGTCGGCCCATCCTGATCGGGATGGCAGTGGAAGATCTTCCGTCGACTCGCCGTCTCGGAGAGTCCGGAACTGCGGCGGGGACCCGTGATCATCAAGTCGCTCAGGTGGGGGAGCGCGGTGATCCCGTAGTTCGCCCACGCCTGGGAGTCCTCGCCTCCGACGAAGGACCAGCCCGGCGTCTTCAGGCGGTCCTCGTACGGTCCCTCGATCGTGCGCACGAACGCGGCCGCGACCTGGCGCTGGCCCGCCTTCACGAGGATGGGTTCCGTGCGGATCGGCACCGTCGAGCGTCCGCCGTGCTCGAGACCGAGGAGGGCGACCCCTTCCCCGTCGATCGAGATGTCGACGTCCTGGAAGCCGGTCCCCTGCCCGAAGAGCGTCTCGACCGAGACCACGTACTCTCCGTCCACCGGGAAGTCGTGGGTCACGACCATCCCGCCGCGCGTCCCGTACGGCGTGCCCTCGATGTGATCCCAGGCGTGCTGCGAGACGTCGATCGGGTTCGTGTACTTGGCGGTCTTCGAGAGGGCGGCCGGGTTGCCGACCGCGATCCGGCTCACCTCCGTGGCGGCCCTCAGGTAGGCCTCGAGGAGCGTGGTCGACAGGCCCTGCGCATCCGACATGTTGTCGAAGGCGCCGAGGTAGGTGTCCGCCGGAAGCCAGCGGCCGGCGTCGATCTCGAGGTCGAGGAGGTCGCGGATCACGCGCTCGTATTCGGCACGGTTCAGCCGCTGGAAGCGCCGGGAGCCGGGGTTCCGGTCGCGGGCGGCCTCGCGGTCCACCACGGTCTCGAGCGTCTCGACGAGGGTGAGGAGCGTGTCCGGCGAGGGCCGGCGCTGGCCGGGCGGCGGCATCATCCCCGCACGAAGCTTCCGGATCATCTTCTCCGCCGTGGGGGCCCGGTCGTGCGCCGCCTCCACGTCGAACGTCTCCAGCGTGAGGTTCCCGCGCAGGAGGCGCTCGTTGTGACAGCGGACGCAGTAGCGCTGGACGACCGCCGTCAGATCCGCCGTATCCGCGAGGGCCGCCACGTCAGCCGACGCAGCGGGCGTCTGCTCAGGGAGGAGGGCGCCGCCGGGCGCACCGCTCCCCGGCGGCCCGCCGACCACGGCGAACCAGAACCACAGGATGGCGCCCGCGCCAAGTGTTTTCATGCGCCGCCCTTTGAAGGACAGGGATGCGCGTGACCGCGCTTCAACCCGTCAACTTAAGAAAGAAGGCGCCCCGCCGGGAAGAGGTTCCGCGATTCCGGGACGGGTCAGCCGAGGTGTCGCGTACGCCCTTCCAGCGCCAGCTGGTAGTCGATACGCCGGCGCAGGTGCGTGTCGAAGCACCACTCGCACGTCGCACGCCAGCGACCTCGGCCGGGGATGCGGTCGTCTTCCGGGATCTCGGCGCCGTGGGGGCAGTCCGGCTCGTGGTGATGCACGGGACTGAGCCGCGCGTGCCATGGCGGCATGCCGATGGTGGGCCTTTCGGCAGTCCGTTCGTCCATCAATCAACCCTCTCACCTGCAACCCGGTCGGCGAGTTCCGCCCGGATCGCATCGTGTTCCAGCTTATGGAAACGTGCGGAGGGCGGCAAAGATACCAACGCCGCCCCCAGGGTGGAGGCCGGGATCAACGGAGCATCAAAAGCTACGACCGGCCGGGGCGAGACCGGCCCGGCGCCCTCCACTGGTCCGCCGGAACGAGACCTCGGGAGACCTCGAAGCCACAGATACTGTCAACGTACCGAGAGGACCACCGCATGCTTCGTACCGAGCGGGTCGGTCTCGTAACCGTAGAATCGTCCATCCCGGGCATCGGTGAGGATGAACCCGACCGGGACCTCCAGTCGATATCGGAACGACCCATCATACGAGTAGGCATCCCAGTACCGGGCTGAGGCAGCGAGCACATCCCAGCCCAAGTGGACGGGCAACTCCCTCATCTCGTCCGCAGTGAGCGGGCGAGCCACCCAAAGGGTCTCCGATGCAGGGTCGAACCTTGCATCCAAAAGGAGTGGATATCGGTCGTTGAATGGCGACGGCTGCTCGGCGCGGCTGCCCAATGCCGCGCTCGCCAACTGCCTTGTCACGTCGGGCGGCACCTCTGCTGCGAGCCCCCCCAATCTCCGCTCCAGATTTCGCATCTGCCTCGCGGAACTCGGATCGCGCATAGCTTCCAAATAGATACGATCGTCTTCGGACAACTCCATGATGGCGTCTTCCCCGAAGGCGTATCGCTCGAGGATGTTCCCCGCCAAGTCCCGCACTCGGATGTCGCCCGCGTGACGGTCGAGGATGGCTACCGTACCCTGCCGAGTACCTTCCACAACGAGCGTTCGCGAGGCCCAACCCCGTCGATCCTCGTCCACGATCCACGAGAAGGCCGGCTCCATGGCCTCACCGGTCCACAGATTGAGGCTCATCGTACGCGGCTCGGAGCCGAAGCCCCAACTCATAACCGCGGCACCCAGCACCTCGTCACCGGGAGACAGCAAGGCCCACGGGACACCCTGAAGGACATCCAGCGGACTCGAGTCCAGCCAGGTACGGCTGGGAATGTCGATGATGTTCACGCGGCGATGACGAACATCCGGTACCCACAGCCTGTCGGCCACGGCCACCGCATGGAGGATGTCCCCGGAAAATTCGCCCGGTCCCTCTCCGGCCGACCCGACGCGACCCAGCCATTCACCACCGTCACTGAAAAACCCAACGCTGCTCGACATTCGGTCCACCACAGCGAAGCCGCCGGGCGTGGCCGCCACCCAAGTCGCGTCGATGACCCCGCGTTCGTCCAGTACATGCTCGTCCGAAGCCGTCGGAACGCGAGCCACCAGCACTGCTCGCCGAACCTGACCGTCGACCGAGTGAACGGTGACCAACTTCGTCGGCGCAGTGACATCCGGTAGCCCCTGCTGCCGTCCCCGAACTTCTGCCGGAGACGACATTGCCACCACCATCAAGGGCAGGAGAATGAAGCAAGACCTTCCCGCCCGCGTGGCCGAGTTGCTCACTCGACGCCGCACATCATCCCTGCAACATCCATGCAGATGTCGAAGATCACATCGCAGAACGACGAGCCGTCATTGTCCACGATCCAGTGATTGTACTGCCAGAGGCAGTCGGACCCGGCTTCTAGGTAGCACTCCCAGTCAGGATCCGACTCCAGCGCGCACAGGGATTCTGCACCGACCACCCCCGCCGTGTAGGCGTTCGGGACTGGCGTGAAGAGGAAGGTCGCTGCGAGGCAGGACGCGAAGACGAGCGCGACAAGCGGGTTCTTGTCGCGTTTCATGAAGAGACTCCGATGTTGAGGGCGGCGAACAGGCGACCAAAGCTCAGGTCGCAGCGCACGATGGGCCAAGATTCGATCCGCAGGCGCTGCCGTCAATTACCGGGATCGCGGCGGTCACGCGTCGTCGACTGGCGAGACCGGCCCGGCACCCTCCAGTGGTCCGCCGAAGGAAGCCCTCGGGAGACCAGCACCTCGAGGTCGACCGCGTCCGGAAGGATGGCTGCGATGGAGGCCGGATCCGCCGCGGCTCCGGCCAGCGTGCCGCGGCCGTCATCGGTACCGTCGAAGCTCGCGAGGTCGCGCACGATCCCGCGTACCCGGCCTGTCCGGGGGTCGCGGAGGATCGCGGCCGTCGGACCGCTCGCACGGCTCAGCGTCGCGATCCCCCCGGGCGCCTGGAGCACCACTGTTGCCAGCCGGTCCGCCCACGCCGGCGACACGGGCAACGCGAAGGCGAATCCCGACTCCCCGTCTCCGTCCGCAATCTCCTGAGGGTCGAAGCGCAGCGAGAACAACTCTTCTCGCGCGACGCTCAGCCCGGTCAGCGTGTACGGCCCGCCGGACCGGGGGAGCGTCGGCGGAGCGTCGACGACGAAGGCCGGCTCCAGGTACGGCACGCCGTCGGAGTCGGCGCCGCCCCACAGCAGGAGGATCCGCGCGACGTTGGCGGCCGCGGTCTCACCCTCCTCGCGAAGGCGGTGGTCGAACGCCTTGCTGAAGCTGAAATCGCCGATCCAGCGCGGCCGGCAATAGGACATCAGGTCGGGGGAATGGGGACCGACGAGTGAACTGTCGGCACTGTTGAAGCCCCACACGCCAATCGTTCCGTCCCTGGTCGGGAAGGCGGGATCGGGGCCTCCGGCCCCTCCGCAGGGGGCATGCCGGAGGCTCATGTTGTGTCCGAGTTCATGCGCGATCGTACTGGCGCGAACGCGCGAGAAACTGGCCCGGCCGGGAAGCATCCCTCGACCCGCACTTCTCAACTCCTCTACGAGATACTGGGGTATCCCGCCCATATAGTAGCCTGTTCCGCCCTCCAATACGCGAATCGCCTGGATTTCGACGAGCAACTCGGTGCTTGTTCGAGCCGAGGTGTACACCACTTCGTGCAAGGCGACGGTGAAGTCGGCGGCGGGCAACCACTGTCGGGCACCCGAGAACAGCGAGTCGTCTTCCGTCAGGCCCCCGACGCGGCTCAGAAACTCGCCGGACTCCCGGGCGGCACGGACGACGGGCAGATACGTGAGGTGAAGCGCCGGTGCCACTCGCACGTCGATGGCCTGCCGTCCGGTGGCCGGGATCCGCTTCGCGGTTCCGAGGTCGGGTCCGTGTGTGTTCTCCGGGTCGACCTCCACCACGAGTTCCAGACCGGGCTGAACGACTTCCGCCGGGATCGCGACGTTCGCCGACGCGTCGAGCCGACCTTCTTCCACTCGGGACGGAACCGTGCCTGCCGAGCTGGGAATGTCCACGGTGTGGATCTCGGCGTCCTCCAGGTAGAAGCTCGCGCGCACGGGCGGAAAACCGACCGTGGCCCCGTCCGGAGCGGTGAGGAACACGCGAAGCAGGGCCGGCCGGCCCGCCACCAGCGGAACCGGGAACTCGAACGACTGCACGGCCTGCGTAAGGTACACGGGCGCTACGTCGTTCTCGCAACGGGGCACGCGCGGGGCTCGCAGCGTACCGAGCCAGGCCTGAAAGTCCGGATCCGCGGGCGCGCACAGCGCCGTGCCGCCGGCGCTGAGCGTCGTGAGTTGCGCGAGATCCTTGAGGCCGACCGGGAGCAGGCCCGACAGCTGGGGGTTGCCGTTCACGGCCAGCGTCCTCAGTGCGACGAGGGCGGACAGCTCCGCCGGGACCGGGCCCGACAGGTCGTTCTGTGCGAGCGAGAGTTGCTCGAGACGCTCCAGGTTGCCCAGGCTCGCCGGGATGGGGCCGCTCAGAACGTTGCGCTCCAGCCTCAGTTCCGTGAGCCGCGCGAGGTCGCCGAGTGCGGCAGGGATCGAGCCCCCGAGTTCGTTGGACCACAGCTCCAGGGTCCGGAGTTGCGAGAGCCCGCCCATCTGGGGCGGAATCGGACCCGTCAGCGCGTTGCGGGCGAGGTGCAGGTCCCTGAGCTGGGGGAGGCGGCCGATCTCGGGCGGAATCGGACCCGTCAGATCGTTGTAGGCCAGCCGCAGCTCCCTGAGCGCCGCGAGGTCGCCGAGCTCCGCGGGGATCGAACCTTCAAGGTCGTTGGCCCACAGTTCCAAGGTCCGGAGTTGCGAGAGGCGGCCGATCTCGGGCGGGATCGGACCCGTCAGATCGTTGCCGCCGGCGATCAACTCTCTGAGCCTCGATAGGCGGCCGATCTCGGGCGGGACCGGACCCGTCAGGTCGTTGTTGCTCAGCCACAATCGGTCAAGTGCTGCGAGGTCCCCGAGTTCGGGGGGGATCGAGCCCTCGAGGTCGTTGGACCACACCCCCAGGCCTCGGAGTGCCGAGAGCCTGCCGATCTCGGGCGGAATCGGACCCGTCAGCGCGTTGTTGCTGACGTGCAACTCCGTGAGGCGAGAGAGGCGGCCGATCTGAAGCGGGATGCTGCCCTCGAGGCCGTTGGACCACAGCGACAGTGTTCGGAGTTCCGCGAGGCCGCCGATCTCCGGTGGAATCGGACCCGTCAGCGCGTTCTTGCCGAGGTCCAGATCCGTAAGTCTGGCGAGGTGGCCGATCTGGGGCGGGATCCGGCCCTCGAGGTCGTTGTCTCGAAGTCGGAGCTCCGTGACGCGGCCGTCGGCGTCGGTATTCACTCCATACCAGAGAGTAAGCGGTACGTCGTTGAGCCAGTGTCTGCTGTTCTTCCAACCCGCACCGTTCGTCGCCTCGTAGAGAGCGGTGAGGGCCGCTCGATCGGTCGATGGGTCGGTCGACTCCGGTATCCCGGGCGGAAGCTCGGTCGGGCCGAAATCCCCGCAGGCCAGGAGGGGCAGGAGGAGGACCGGGACCGCGCGGAATCCGCGGACGCGCATCGCCTGCCGGCGGCCGGCCTCGATCAGCGTCTCCACTGTTCCGCCTCCGGGAGACCGCGGGAGACCAGGATCTCGAAATCCACCCCGGCTCCGGCGAGCGTACCGCGACCGCCCTGGCCGCCGTCGAGGCTCGCGAGGTCGCGCAGGATCCCGCGGATCCGGCCCGTCCGCGGGTCGCGGAGGATCGCCGCGGGCGGACCGCTCGCACCGCTCAGCGTCGCCATCCCTCCGGGCGCGGAGAGCACCACCGTCGCCAGCCTGTCCCCCCACGCCGCCGACACGGGCAGTGCGAAGGCGAACCCCGACTCGCCGTCGCTGTCCCCGTCCGCGATCTCCAGCATGTCGAAGTTCAGCGAGAACAGCGTCTCGCCGTCGGCGGCCGTCCCGGTGAGCGTGTACGGCCCCCCCGATCGGGGCAGCTCCGGCGGAGCGTCGACGACGAAGGCCGGCTCCAGGAACGGCACGCCGTCGGCGTCGGCGCCGCCCCACAGCAGGAGGGTCCGCGCGGCATTGGCCCGCGCGGCCGCCTCGCCCTCCGCTTCGCCCTCCTCGCGAAGGCGGTGGTCGAACGCCTTGCTGAAGCTGAAATCGCCGATCCAGCGCGGCCGGCAATAGGACATCAGGTCGGGGTAATGGGGACCCACAAGTGAACTGTCCGCACTGTTGAAGCCCCACGCACCGATGGTTCCGCCGCTGTTCGGGTAGGCGGGATCCGGACCGCCGGCGCCCCCGCAGGGGGCATGCCGGAGGCTCATGTTGTGTCCGAGTTCGTGCGCCACCGTCGAGGAGTCGAGACGCGAGATGCTGATCCGGCCGCCGATGGTTCCCCGACCCCCGATGTTCAAGTCGTCTGTGAGGTAGGGGGGCAGCCCGCCCATGTAGTAGCCGGTTCCGCCCTCGACCACGCGAATCGCGCCGATCTCCGTCATCAACGCAGTGCTCGTCTGCGCCGTGGTGTAGATCGCCTCGCGCACGTCCACGGTGAACTCGGCGATGGGCAGCCACTGTCGCGCCGGCCCGAACAGAGTGTCGTCTTCCGTCAGATCCCGGACGCGACTCAGAAAGTCGTCGGACGGCTCCGCGGGGCGGACGACGGGCAGATACGTAAGGTGCAGCGGAGGCAGCGTTCGCGCGTCGATGGCCTTGCGGCCGGTCCCGGGGATCCGCCTTGCGATGCCGGGGCCGAGGCCGAGCGTTTCGTCCGGGTCGACCTCGACCACGAGTTCCAGGCCGGGCTGAACGACTCCGGCCGGGATCGCCACATTCGCCGACGTGTCGAGCCTGCCCTCCTCCACCCGGTACGGAACCGTCCCCGCCGGGACCGCGATGTCGACGGTGTGCACCTCCTCGTCCTCCAGGTAGAATCGCGCGCGTACAGGCGGAAAGGCGACCGATTCCCCGGCTGGAGCCGTGAGGAACACGCGCAGCAGGGCCGGACGGTCCGCCACCAGGGGAACCGGGAACCGGAACGACTGCACGGCCTGCGTCAGGTAGGCGGGCGACAGCTCGTTCTCGCAGAGAGCCACACGCTGGCTCTGCAGCGCACCGAGCCAGGCCAGGAATGCGGGATCGGCGGGTGCGCACAGGCCCGTGCCGCCGGCATGAAACGTGGTGAGGCTCCCCAGGTCCTTCAGGCCCGCCGGGAGAACTCCCGACAGGTACGGGTTCGCGTTCAGGTACAGTTCCGTCAGCGCAACGAGACCGGACAGTTCCGCCGGCACCGGGCCCGACAGCCCGTTGTGCGAGAGAATGAGCTCGTTGAGCGACGGCAGTCTTCCCAGACTGGCGGGGATCGGGCCGGTCAGTTCGTTGTTCTCCAGCCTCAGCTCCCTGAGCGCCGCGAGGTCTCCGAAGGCCGGGGGGATCAAATCCGAGAGGCGGTTGCCCCAGAGTCCCAGGATCCGGAGTTCCGGGAGCCGGCCGATCTCCGGCGGGATCGGACCGGTCAGGTCGTTACGGTTGGCGTAGAATTCATGCAGCCTGGAGAGGTCGCCGATCTCCGGCGGGATGGAGCCCGTCAGGTCGTTGTGGCCCAGGTACAGGATGCGAAGCTCGGAGAGTTGGCCGAGTTCGGGCGGGATCGAACCCGTCAGGTCGTTGTTCCACAGCGACAGCGTATCGAGTTGCGAAAGGCGGCCCAGTTCCGGCGGGATCCGACTCCTCAGATGGTTGTGCTCGAGACTCAATCGCCTGAGCGCGGAGAGGTCCCCGAGTTCGGAGGGGATCCGGCCCGAGAGGCCGTTCGACCCCAACCCCAGGGTCCGGAGTTCCGAGAGCCTGCCGAGTTCCGGAGGAATCGAACCCGTCAGCGCGTTGTCGTTGAGGTACAACTCGGTCAGCTTCGAGAGGTGGCCGATCACGATCGTGATCGAGCCCGCGAGATCGTTCTCGCCGAGGTGCAGTTTCGTGACGCGGCCATCGGCGTCGACTTCGACCCCGTGCCAGTCCGCGAGCGGCGCGTCGCTGAGCCAATTGCTCGCGTTCTCCCACGCCGTGCCGTTCATCGTCTCGTACACGGCCGTGAGGACGACCCGGTCCGTGGATGGGTTGTCGACGTGCACGGCCGCCGTCGCCGTGGCGGCGCCCGCCGTCGCCGTCACCGTCGTCTCCCCGCTCCCGACGGCCGTGATGAGCCCCTGCGCATCGACCGTCGCCGTGGAGGGATCGCCCGACCGCCAGGTCACCTCGACCCCGGGCAACGGGCGGGCGTTCCCGTCGCGGACGGTCGCGGTAAGGTGGAAGCTGGCGCCCCGCCACAGAATCACGGTGGAGGGGGCGATGCTGATCGACGCCGGCACGCCGGGCTGTTCCGGAGAACCGGGTGCAGGCTGCGTGGGGCCGTCGTCCCCGCAGGCCAGGAGAGGCAGGAGGAGGGCCGGGAGCGCACGAAACCCGCGGACGCTCCGCATGGGCTACCGGCGGCCGGCCGGCACCAGTCGCACGATGCCGGTCGCGGGGCCGTCCACGTCCCGCGTCTCCCCGTCGATGGCGAGGTAGATGAACCCGTCCGGACCCTGCCGCACGTCCCGGATGCGGCCGATCCCCTGCAGCAGCGTCTCTTCGTGCATCACCTCCCGGCCCTCCATCCGCAGCCGGGCGAGGCGCCGGCCGCTCAGGCCGCCGACGAGCATGTCGCCGCACCACCCCGGGAACGCGTCGCCCGTGTAGAAGAGCATCCCGGAGACGCCGATGGAGGGGACCCAGATGTGCTCCGGCGGCTCCATCTCCTCCATGAGGGTCCCGGAATGGATCCGCGAGCCCGTTCGGTAGTTCACACCGTACCCCACGACGGGCCAGCCGTAGTTGAGCCCCGGCTCGATCAGGTTCAACTCGTCCCCGCCCTGCGGGCCGTGTTCGTTCTGCCACAGATCGCCGGTCTCGGGGTGGACGGCCATCCCCTGCGCGTTCCGGTGCCCCCACGTCCAGATCTCGGGGTGGATCTCCTCCCGGCTCACGAACGGGTTGTCGTCGGGTACTCGTCCGTCGTCGTGGATGCGGATCGTGCTGCCGTTGTGGTTGGACAGGTTCTGGGCGGGGTGCGCCTCCAGTTCGCCCGCCGGGGGCCACTGCCGGTCGCCCAGCGTCATGAACAGGTAACCGTCGTGGTCGAAGACGAGGCGCCCGCCCCACATCGAGCTGCGCTCCGTCCCGTTTCCGGGCGCGTCCGCGTGGAACAGCTCCTCGACGTCGCTCAGCCGGTCGTTCTCGAACCGGCCGCGGGCGATCGCGATCGTGCCCAGCGAATCGGGACCGGGCTTCACATAGCTCAGATAGAGGAGCCGGTTCGTCGCGAAGTCCGGGTGCAGGATCGCGTCGCGCAGGCCCGCCTGCTCGAAGCCGGCCATGGAACGGGCGCCGCGCCCGAGCGCCCGGATCGGCGGCAGGCCCTCGACGGAGTCCGGGAGCAGGACGCCGTCGCGGATGATGCGGAGCCGGCCGGGACGTTCCGTCACGAGGACGTCGCCCTCGGGCGTGAAGGCCATCGAGAACGGACGCACGAGGCCGTCCGCCACCTCTTCGACCCGGAAGTCGTGCAGCGCGGTCCGAACGACGCCGTCGTCGTCGCCTGGCGGATCTCCACCATCGGGCGCGCACGCGGTCACGGTCAGGGCGACGGTCAGGAGCGATGCGACGAGGAAACGGGAGCAGCTGGGATGGCTCATGTGGGGATCGTTCGTCCGTGTCAGAGGAGTCATGCGGCCTCTATACTTATGGCGTCCCACGGGTGCCTGACAGGAGGTAGACATGCTTCGGACCGACAGCGTCACATCGACCCCGGCCGCCATTCCCGCCGCCCTCGCGATCGCGGCCGTTCTCGCGGCCGGCTGCGCGACCGATGGCGGTGGAGACGCGACCGATGCCGTCGCCTACGAGGGGGCGCGCGTGATCGCGGGTGACGGTTCGGTCATCGAGTCCGGCGTATTCGTGGTCGAAGCCGGGCGGTTTGCCGCCGTCGGGGCGAGCGGCGAGGTCGAGGTGCCGGACGGCGCGGAGCGGGTGGACCTCTCCGGCAGGACGGTCATGCCCGCGCTCGTGAACGCGCACCTCCACCTCTCCTCCGAACGCGACGAACGGATCGAGCAGCTGCAACACATGGCCTACTACGGGGCGGCGGCCGTCGTGAGCCTCGGCACCGAGACCGGCGGCATCGGGATCGAGATGCGCGACGAAGTCATCCCGGACGCGGCCCGCGCGAAGACGGCCGACCGCGGGATCACGATGCCGGAGCCCGGCCGCTCCGAGGCTCCCTACTGGGTCGAGACGGAGGAAGAGGCGCTGGCCGCGGTGCGGGAACTGGCGGAGCGGCAGGCCGACATCGTCAAGATCTGGGTCGACGACCGCGGAGGGCGGTACGAGCAGCTGCCCCCGGAACTCTACGGCCCGATCATCGACGAGGCGCACCGGCACGGCCTCATGGTGACGGCGCACGTCTTCTACCTGGAAGACGCCAAGGAGCTCCTGCGCGCGGGCGTAGACGTGTTCGCGCACGGCGTGCGGGACCTCGACGCGGACGACGAACTCATGGAACTCTGGGCCGAGCGCCCGGAGGTCGTCCTCGTCCCCAATCTTCCGGGCCCTGGAGTGCCGCTCGACCTGAGTTGGCTGAGCGGCACCGTGCCGGCGGACCGGCTCGCGGAGATGCAGGCGGCGTCCGTGGACAATCCGGCCGCGCAGGAGTCGTTCGGCATCCAGGCGCGGAACCTCGCCCGCTTCGCCGAGGCCGGCATCCGGATCTCCTTCGGCACCGACGGCAACGCGGCGTGGGCCGTGCACCAGGAGATGGAGGACATGGTCCGCTCCGGCATGACCCCCGGCGACGTCATCGTCGCGGCGACGAAGACCTCCGCCGAACTGATGAGCTGGGACGAACTCGGGGAGATCGCGGCCGGCAAGAGCGCCGACTTCATCGTGCTGGACGAGAACCCGCTCGACGACATCACGAACACGCGCCGGATCGACGCCGTCTACCTGCGTGGGACCATGGTCGACCGGGAAGGGATCAGCGCCCGCCTGCTCGCGGCCGGGACCGAGTGATCGAGCTTCAGCCCGTGACGCTCGAGGGGCTCGGCGTCCGTCTCGAACCCATGGGCCCCGCGCACGCCGACGGGCTCGCCGAGGCCGCCGCGGACGGGGAGTTGTGGAACCTCTTCTTCACCTTCGTCCCGGCGCCGGACGAGGTGACGGACTACATCGAGGCGGCGCTCGAGGGTCAGGCCGCCGGCCATATGCTGCCGTGGGTCGTGCGGCTCGCGGACACCGGCGCCGTCATCGGTTCCACCCGCTACCACGACATCCTGCCGCACGTCGACCGGGTGGAGATCGGCTACACCTGGTACGGCGCGAGCCACCAGCGCACGCATGTGAACACCGCCTGCAAGATTCTCCTCATGACGCACGCCTTCGAGACGGTGGGGTGCGGCGTCGTGGGGCTCCGCACGGACGGCATGAACCTGCGCTCGCAGCGGGCCATCGAGGCGCTCGGCGCGAAGAAGGATGGCGTCCTGCGCAACCACTCGCTGCGCCGCGACGGGAGCGTGCGCGACGACGTGATGTACTCCGTCCTCCTCCACGAATGGCCCGCCATCAAGCGGCACCTGGAGACCCGCCTCTGGCGCCACCGCTGACCGGGGCGCCGGAAGCGGGCGTGTCTCGAGCGGCTACATGCGCGGCGTTACATGCCGAGGGAGATGTCGACCTGCGTGTTCTCCCATGAGAAGCGGAGGGCGCCGTCCACCTGCTCGAAGGTCATCATCTCCACCATTTCGGCGGTGGCCGAGGGCGTCGCCATGAAGCTGCCCACCTCGGTGCTCTGGACGGTTTCGTCGATCGGGATCCCCCAGCGGTCGTATTCCGAGTTCACGTGGAACGTCCATTCCGTCTCGCCGGGCGTCGCGTACAGCGAGTAGCTCCCCGCCTCGAGCGCGACACCGCCGACCGTGGCGGCGGCCGAGAGGTGGAGCGCGGTGGCTTCGTTCGCCCCGAGGCGCCAGACCGCCCCGTAGGGAACCAGTTCGCCCATGACGACGCGCTCGCGGGCCGAAGGCGCGCCGTAACAGAGGAGACCCTCACCCCCGTCGTACGAGAAGCTCAGCTCCTGGAGCGGGCTCTGCCGGCCGTCCAGGTCGCCCATCACGACGCAGGCCAGCCCCGCGTCCGCCATTTCCATTTCGTCCATGGCTTCGGCCGTCTCCGCCATCTCCGCCTCGCCGGCCTCGGATCCTCCGCCGCATCCCGCGACGAGAAGAACGGCCAGGTACCACGCGCTGCTTCGCTTCATCTTGTCACCTCCAAATGTCCTTTCTCCGGACGTCATTTCGTCCAGACCGCGACGAGGCCGCACCGGGAAGGCGGGAACTCCGCCGGGCCCGATCCCAGCCCCTTGTATATCTCGATGCCTGCGATCTCGCTCGGCCTCACGGCGTCGTCCAGTGCGATCCCCCTCGTGGGCAGACCGTCGATATAGAAGGTCAGCGTACAGGCGCCCGCGACCCCCGACGACTGCCTCGTGTTCACCAGCCTGCAGTCGGTACGCCGGAGGTTGCACTGGAGCCGGATTCCCGACTCGTCCGCGATCATGTGCGAGATCTCCACGGGTCGGCGGCGATCGACGTCTTCCGCGGTGTAGAAGGTGCCCGTACCGGCGAGTTCGCCCCAATGCCTGCGGTCGTAGAAACCCTGGAGCTCCAGCCGGCGCACCCTCAACACCGTCGCGACGATCGGTTCCATCTCCACCGGATCGGGGACCATGCCGATCTCCACCTCCGTGGTGAGGCCGGCGGAGACGTCGACCACGTAGGAAAGCGGCGCGTATCCGAGGTGCCGCACCTCCAGCCGCTGGGTGCCCACCGGAACGCCGCTCAGGACGAAATCCCCCTGGCGGTTGGTTTCGGTCGACCTGAGGCGCGTCGAAACGGCCACGGCGGCCGAGGCGACGGGATCGTCCGTCATGGCGTCTCGCACCCGGCCCATCAGCCGGCCGGTGCTTCGCCGTTCCCGTCGCAGCGTGAGGGTGACGTCGTGGAGCGTCCCGCCGCCGAGGGCCACCACGGCTTCCTCGCTCGAACGGTCTCGGAACTCGGCCCACAGCGTGGCCTCCGTTGCGTTCCGCGGGGCGCAGACGACGAGGCTTCCGACGGTTTCGACATCCTGACGCACAGGCCTCCACGTGCGCTCGGGATGGGTCCACCGGACGATCACGGTCGCGTTCCGGGCCCGCGTCATCTCGGCTTCGTTCAGGACGACCACCCGAAGGGCCGTCCGGTCGCCGCAGTCGGGTTCCTGAGCCGCAAGATCCCCGCCCGCGGCGCCCAATCCGAGCACCGCAACGAGGCTCCAGGCCAATCCTGGCGCTACCGATCCTTCATCCGGCTTCGAGAATCTCCCACTCGGCATCCCGAAGACTGGGCCTCCGGGCACCCGGCATCAAGCGAGGAGGAGGAAGGCGCGGCGGACAGGACCGTGTCCAACGCGACGAGCGACATCGTGAGGGACGTCCAGGGAGGACGCGACGCCGCCCACGACGGGGAACTGGTGAGCTGGCTTCGCGATTACTTCGTCCAGACGGCCACCACTCCACACCGGGAGTCCGAACCTGCGAACTCGCCCGGGGCCGACGCCGCGCCCCTGTATATTTCAACCCCTGCGATTTCGACTGGACTCACCATCTCATCAACGTTGCTACCAACTGCCATGCCGTCCACATATACGCTCATCGGGCAACCACCGGAGGAGAAGCCCGCCGACAGCCGCGTATTTACGATGTTGCAGCTGCGAGCGCGAAGACCACATTCGAGTCGAATGCCCGGCCCGTCCGCGATCATGTGTGAGATCAGCGCCGGGCGGCGACGGTCGATGTCGTCGGCGGTGTAGAAGGTGCCCGTTCCGACGAGTTCGCCCCAGTACTTGCGTTCGTAGAAGCCCTTGACCTCCAGTCGGCGCGACCGGGTCGTCGTCGCCACGATCGGTTCCATCTCCACGGGATCCGGCACCAGACCCACCTCGATTTCCGTCGTGATCCCGCGCGACACCCAGACCGGATGGGTAAGGGGGGCATATCCGAGGTGCCGCACGGAAAGCTCATACACCCCTACCGGGACACCGCTCAGGACGAACCCGCCCTGGCGGTTGGTCGCTCCCATCTCCGAGCGACCGACGAGCGACACCGCCGCCGCATTCACGGGTCTCTTCGTCCGGGCGTCACGGACCTGCCCGATCAGCCGTCCCGTGCTCACCGGACCCGAACGGAGTCTGAGTTCCACCTGGCGGAGTGTACCGGCCTCGATAGTGATCACCGCTTCTTCGCTCGACATGTCCCCGAACTCGGCCCAGACCGTCGCCTGCCGCGCGTCCGGCGGAGCACACAGGGAAAGGCTCCCATCGGGCCCCGCTTCTTCGCGTACCGGTCTCCTCCCGCGATCCGTGTCGGTCCAGCGAAGAACCACGATCGCCCCAAGCATCGGAACCGCCCCCGATTCGTCAACGACCACGACCCTCATGACGGCCCGTTCGCCGCAATCCGGCCCTTGGGCCCCGAGTCCCGGTGCACTCGCTGCAAGCGCAAGAAGCGCGCCGGTCGCCGCGACGAGGGGCCGGACTCGAGCCTGTACTCCACGCTCCGCTGATCTCATGCCAACCTCGGGAGAGAAAGGTCCGATTGATGGCAAGACGACCGAGGCGGCGAGGGCGTCACGGGCGGGAGCGGGGCGTACGACCCCATTCTCAACAGCGAGGCCTTCGCTCGGTCAGCCCGTCAGGTTCGGTCCTTCCTACTAGCTAGTTTCTGTCGATGCGGTACACGACGAGATATTCCACGTCCAGTTCGTCCAGTTCGCGGCGCACGATTCGTCCGTCCGGCGTGAACATGCCCGGCCAGGGTGTGTCCGTCGGGAGCGTGCCGTGAAACGCGCCGGCCGAATCGAAGACATCGATCCTATGTCGGTCCTCCTCGCCCGGCGGCGCGGCGTGGCGCCGGACCCAGATCCAACCGGTCGGATCCACGCGGATCCCGGTAATCACCTGCCGGAAATCTTCGAACCCCCGAGCACGGAGTTCCTCCTCGGGATCGGCTGTGCAAGCGCGCCCCCCCACGCTCCACGTCGATCCGTCCCCGACCTCTTCGCGCGCCAGCGCCTCGGTCACCGGGACGGGGGGCACAGCGCGCTCCAATACGTGCGCCAACTCGCCGCGGTTGAACACCTGTACCGAGTAGTCGGGGCCCAGCGTCGCTGCAATCAGATCACCAGCCGCATCCCACCACAGTACGTGCCCGAACAGTGGCTCCGCCGCAGGAATAATATAGTTACACACGGGGACCCTGTACGTTCCGGACGCCGCCCTCGTATGGCTGACCAGGCTGATAGTGTCGCCACGATCACGAATCAGTACCAAGCGATCCGTCACGTCCGCGCTGCCACTGCGATAGCCAAATATCTCAACGAGGACAATACCGTCGGATGTATCCCGCTGGTCCTCACTGGCTGCGGATTGGGGAATACGCCTCGTTTCCAAGAAATCTCCCGCAGTTGTGAAGAGCTTGTGCGACAGCGAAGGGCCATCCAGAATACTCAACGTATCTTTCCGAGGGCCGAGCAGTGTCATTGGGTAGGCGAACTCGCTCTGCCCCTCGCCTCTCGACCCGAACTCGCGGACATAGTCGCCTTCCGCGTCGAACGTGACGACCCGATAGTTGCCCTTGTCGAGAACGTAGAACGACCCGTCAGGTCCCACCGTCGTTGATCGGGCTGACACGCGATACAGTGCATCGCGACCGGACTGTGATCCCAACCGCAGTTCAGGCGCCAGAGTCCACGCCAGCTCCCGATCTTCGTCGGAGTTCTGAGAGATCCCACACCCGGACGCTACCGTGGCCCCCACCACCGCGAAGGTCAGCGCCCGCAACAGGTTCGTTTCACTGAGCAAGGCGATGACCTATGTGTCCGTGCAGCAGGGGGCCGCCCAGCACCTCCGCAAGCAGTAGTAGCCGATAACCCGGCAGCCATCAAGGTCGCAATGGATGGCCTTGAGCGCTTGGCGGGAATCCGCAGGCGGCCCGTCATCATCTTCTTGTGCATGCCCGAGTTTTCCGAGTTGCGGAGCGCAGAGCGCGCCGATCACCAAGGCCGCCGGCAGTACGCGGAACCAGATCGACTGTCGCAGTCTCGGTTCGTGTGACATCGCTTTGACCTTTCCTTTGGCGTTTGAATCGAATCAGTGTCCGAAGCTAGCGTGTAACCAAGCAACAGAATCCTGTCGAGCAGTTTGGCGCGCACAGCACCTCGACAACCCGGCATCGCTGCGCATCTTCGTCCGCGTCGTACCTGCACAACAGCAGCTCCAACGCGTCACGACTGGCAGGGGCGGGGGATGCACCGGCAGTGCCGGCCAACCCCGAGATCAACACGAGTCCGAGTACCAGCCAGAGCTTCGAGCGTCGCTGCTTCACAGTCATGCTCCTTCGTTTTCTGGTCCGGTTACGCAGGGTGCGAAAATGCGCACGGCGTAACGTCTATTCTCGCCCGGGGATGATGGTCGTCCGATCGCGAGCAGGGAGTCCGCGTGGGCTCCCAATACGAGCGGAGGGTCGTTGACGAATTCCACGAGGGCACCGGATCGGTCATAAACGAGATAACGCAGGTCGTTGCTCCCCGTTGCCGGCGAAAAATATGCGACGATGATGTAGTTCGCAGCCGTGAAGAGACCGACGATGGGACTTGACCGGTTCAACACATCCGACTGCCCCTCGGGGCCAAGGCGGTGAAGTAGCGTGTCGGGGTCCACGTACCCTGGTCCCCCTCCGATGGGGAATGTTCGGGATCCGCCTGAGACCAGGTCGAAAACCTCGACGTTGTTAGTTAGGCGCCAAGCCACCGCGATGGAGTCACGGCCGCCATGTGTGACATGGAAGAACGGCGCCGTCGCGGCCAAGTATCTTGGCACGCCGCCGACGGATGCCAAGGGTTGAGAACCGAGGGATCGAGAAATGTTCCCCAGAGAATCCAGCACGTGAACCCCCCTAACTCGTGGGTCCGTGAGCGTGGGGGGAGATCTGCCTCCGACGAGTACGCTTTGGCCCCACACCTGGACGGAGGTGATAGGTCGTGCCGGAAGATTCGTTTCGGTGATCAGTCCGCCTTCCAGATCGAATTCCATCAACTGCATCCGCCCAGCGTCCGCGATCACGATCACTGAATCATTGCGAAACGCCGCGCCATCCAGAATAAACACTTGTCCGGGTTGTTCCCCGCGCGTTGCGATGACGCTAAGCAAGCGGCCGCCGCGATCAAACAGTTTCACGTCGTAATCGTCGCGGTCGCCGATGAGGATGTGGTTGCCCGATGGCGAGATATCGATGACGCTGGGCGTCACCAGCTTCGCCGTGTCCAGATCCTGCAGATCGACCCGACGGACCTCAAAAAACGTGGTTCCGATTGTCGGTGTCTCTCCGCGACAACGAGCCTTCGTTTCTCCACCAGGGTCCGTGTGCCCATCCGCGCTACGGGTCGACCCCAACGCCAGAGCCAGGGTTACAAAAGCCACACCCGAGAGAAGCTCACCAATACGGCTCGCGCGCCGCATCATTCAGCAACCTCACCGAGAAGTCCGGCGACCATCTCCGACACGCGGTTCGGATGCCGCGAGGCATCGGTGCCGGCAACGAGTCGGACGACCAGCGATTGCATCCCAGCGCTCGCAGCGATGACCAGCATCGCATCGGGGGGCAGCGGGTGGGGGACGACGATAACCGCCGGCTCCATGCGAGCCTTTCGGAGTTGCGCGCGGAGCACATCCTCATCGAAGTCCGTTATGACCACGTGTCTAAAGTCTGTAGCGCGCGATGCGAAGCGGCGAACGTAATAGAGGTAGTCGGAGCAAACCGTCGATGCCGACTGCGATATGACCCAATAAACAGTTGTCGGGTCGTCGAGTCGCCGATCGGCTGCGGCGACGATGTCGCGTGCCCGCTTCTCCCACATCCCAGCCTCACCCTGTGCGAGCGTCCCCTCGCAGCCGATCAGCGAGACCAGAACAACGGCCATCAACGTAGCCTTCAGGCACTGCATTTTACCGGGTGCCCAGATGCCGAGATGGGCGGCGATCATCCGTCTCCCTTCGCGATGAGGTCCCGTTGCGCCTGCGGTGCGGCGGCTCGAGAGTTCCGTTGTTTTCCGGGCACTGACACTCCACCGAATCCGTTGCGGTCCAACGGTTTCCCTGCTTACTAGCCCGCCGTGTCGGCGGCGGACTCGGAATCTCGGGGGTCGTGCCGAGCCAAACTAGATCGGAATCGACGGACTCTGTCAAAAAATGAACGGTCCGCGGTACCCGGATCCAGCATCGGCTGCCTACTCTGGTTCAACAACGGCTGCGCGAAATCCGCGATGAACTTCGCGTGCAGCGGCGCCTGGCGCGTGCGCGCGAGTTGCTTGAGTGTGCTACCCGGCCAACGGGTCGACTTGTTGTGGAGGGTTTGACGGGTGAAGCCCAAGTGTTTGGCTACCGCGTCCCAGTCCAGACCCGAGAGACGAAGCTCGTGGGCCTTCAGAACCGTGAGGGCGCTGAGGAACCCGCTCAGGTTTGCCGTCCCGCCGAAACTTTCTCGGAACTCCTCGGACAGGGTCGAGGGAGAGCAGCAGACGGCGGTGGCCAACTCCTTCACGCCACGCACGGGTTGACGGGTTGCGGCGCGGAAGCTGTACGCCAGTCCGGATCGAAGGGCCGGGGGCAGCTTCGCTTCCTCCGCCTGCGCCGCCAGACGCAGTAGCGGGATTGATTGTTTGGCGCGTGCGATCCCGGGCTCGAGTTCGGTCCGGAGGTCGGCGAACCAGATGACGGCGGCCACCCTGATGTCGCTCAGCAGACGAGCAGCCTCGGGCACGCGATCCGTCACGAGGATGACCGGAACCCACGGCGTGTCACGCTCGATCTTTCGGAGGAGGTCGGTTTTCTCCGTCGGAATCGGCTCGCGGCAGCCCAGGATCAGACACTCGACATGACTGCCGCCATTCGCGAACCGAACGGGATCGTGCACGACCTGTGCGTCGCTGCCAACGGCTTTCGCGATGAGCGCTGCGTCGTCCGGCGAGTCCGCCAGGATTTGGATCATCCGAATCTCCTCGGGTCACGGCGAGATGTAACTTCCTACCGTTAATACGTCGCCCGAGGGCCAAACTTCGTTCGCGGCCTTGATGGATTGTTGCGCCGAGAGGGCGGCGGAATCGCCGAAACCCCGCGCGGGTTCTACAGATTCGCGGCCTCGGGGAAAACGCCGAACGGCTTGGGGCCATCGGCGCTGAGGGTAATGAGGATGTGACGCGGCGGAGCAGATCAGGCGAGGAGGAGGAAGCCTCCGGTGGCCAGTCCCGCGGCGGCGAGGGCGTAGGGCAGCTGGGTCAGGGCGTGCTCGACAACGCCGCAGCCGGCGCCCCGCGACGCCAGCACGGTCGAATCGCCGTAGAAGCAGGCGTGGCTGCCGAAGGCGCTCGCGGAGATGAGGGCGCCGATGACGAGCGGCATCTCCGCCCCGACCGCGTTCGCGAGCGGCAGCACGATGGGGACCGCGACCGCGAAGATGCCCCAGAACGACGCCGTGGCGAAGGCGACGAGCGACATCGTGAGGAAGGTGACGGCCGGGAGGAGCCGCGGCGTCATCAGGGGTTCGACAGTTTGGATCAGGTACGCAGTGAGCCCGAGTCCGTCGTTCACCTCCTTGAGGAGGAAGCCGCCGAATACCGTGGCGAGGGGGACGATCATCGTGAGCACCCCCGCCATGGCGGTGTCGAGCGCGGCGCGCACGCGGAGGAGCCTGGCGCCCGCGACGATGGCGAGGGTGACGCCGAGCGCGACGACGACGCCCTTCAGGATGTCGAGGTCGAGGATCCACGTGGCGGCCACGAGCGCCACGACCGGGACGACGAAGTGCCACGGGCGCGCCCGCTCGGCCGCGGCCGGATCCGTCTCGCCCTCGAGCTTCGCCTCATCGAGGCCCGGAGGGGCGACCTGGCCCGTCTCCCGGGCGCGGCGCTCCGCCTTCCGCATGGGGCCGACGGCGGGGACGAGGCCGGTGCCGACGAGGAGGGCCAGCGCCACCGCGACCCAGGCGTAGAGCATGAACGGGATCGCGTCGATGTAGAGCGAGAGGCCGCGGCCCGGGGCCGCCCATCCCGTCTCCTCGAGCAGGCCTGAAAAATATGCGGCCCACGTCGAGATCGGGACGAGGATGCACACCGGCGCGGCGGTCGAGTCCACGACGTAGGCGAGCATCTCGCGCGACACGCGATACCGGTCGGTGAACCGCTTCACGGAGGAGCTGACCGCGAGGACGTTGAGGTAGTCGTCGATGAAGACAGCGAGCCCGAGCAGCCACGTCACGGCGAGCGAGCCGCCGCGCGTCCGGATGCGGGCCGACGCCGCGTCGCCGAAGCGCGCCGCCGCGCCCACCCGGACGAGCAGCGTGATGAGGCTGCCGAAGAGCGCGCAGACGAGGATGATCCAGCCCACGGTCTCGTTCTGCATGACCGCGACCATGCCGTCCGTGAACGCGGTGAGGGGATCCCGGGGCGCGAGGATCACGAACCCGACGAGCGCCCCGATGATGAGGGATTCCACGGGCCGACGCGTCCAGACCGCAACGGCCAGCACGACGGCCGTCGGCACCAGGCTTACGACGCCGAAATACTCCAGCGGCAACTCCCTTCTCCGGAGGCCGGACCCGCGCTCCCGTCGGCGGTTCGGCGGCCCGCGCTAGGCGAGACGGGCGGCGCTAGCCGAGGCGGACCTCGTCGCCGACCCGGACGGCGCCCGGCCCGGCCACCTCGCACTTCACGCCGACGTTCCCGTCGTTGTGGTCGAAGGCGGCGCGCAGCACCCGCGGGTCCTTCGGGAGATCGCCCAGCGGGAGCGTGACCATGACGCAGCGCATGCACGGCTTCGTCACCCGCAGTCGCGCCCCGCCGATCTCGAGCGTGCCGCCCACCCAGTCGTTCTCGACGAAGCCCCGCGCCCCGGCGACGGGTTCGATCACGAGGTTGGGCCGGAAGCGGCCGACGTCGAAATCGCTCCCCGGCACGAGTCCCCGCAGGTGGTCGAGGCTCGCCGTCGTGAGGGCGTGGAGGCCGGAACTGTCGAAGAACGTCCCCGGCGGCAGTTCCCACTCCGTGATCTCGTCGCGGTACGTTCTCCCGTCCTGGACCAGCCCCTCCATGTCCGGCCAGTGGTACTCGCACGTCGCGCTCCCGACCGCCTCCGTCGCGAAGGCGACTTCGCGGCCCAGGAGCGCGCTCAGGCGGGCCTCCAACCCCTCGCGGCGAGCGCTCGACAGCGTCGTTCCATCCTCGAACCGGACGCGGATCGACGCGGACCCGTTCTCCCGTTCGAAGCTCGCGGAGAGGCCGTAGACCGCCCCCCACATCCGCGGCCGCTTCGCGCTCACCACGCGCCCGGTCTCGCGGTCCACCAGCGCGCCGGTTCGGTCGCCCTCCATCCCGCGCGCCGTGATTCGAGCCGCATCCAGGCGTTCTCCCCCCATCGACTTCACGGGATAGCGGTGGAGGCTCACGACACGCCCCACCACCACGCCACGCGCAGCCCCCGCTCCGTCCATGGCAGGGTGGGCGCTCATCGGACGAGCGACACGAGGTAGGCGAGGCCGGTCCCGCCGAGGAGGACGAGTCCCACCCACGTCAGCGTCACCATGCCGCGGCCCGGCCGGTGCTCCGGCGGCACCGCCTCCGACGTCACGGCGCGGAGGTTGAAGTAGCCGAGGATGGGCGCGGTGAGGAACGCCACCGTCGTCGCGAAGTCCACCATCGCGGTGAGGCTCCCGGAGAAGCCGAGGAGGATGAAGAAGGCGATGACCGGGAGCGTGATCATGCTCCCCCAGTAGACGCGTCCCACGCGAGTCACCGTGTCCGCCGCGACGCGCCCCCGCAGGTTCGCCAGCGTGCGCTCGATCGCGCGCGGGAAGCCGTCCGTGACCGCGAGGAGGCTCGAGAAGATCGTCGCCATCGCGGCCACGAGCACGATGGGACGGGACCACGAGCCGAGCGTCGTGCTGTACATGTCGACGAGTTGCGTGGAGAACACGGCCCCCGCGTCGCTGAGAGCGACGTCCGCCTGGTAGAGGACCGTGGCCCCCACCGACACGAAGATGAGGGCGAGGATGCCGGTGCCGACGAAGCCCACGAGGAAGTCGCGCTTCGCATCCGCGACCGACGTCCGCGCGCCCGTCGTCTTGTCCTTGGCGAGCGTCCACAGGCTGCTCCACACCGCGACGTCGACGGGCGAGGGCATCCACCCGATGAGGGCGAGTAGGAAGGCGAAGGGGACGACGGTGCCGACGACGTCGCCCGGCCAGAGCGCGAGCGTCGAGAGGTCGGCTCGCGGCGCCGCGACCAGAGCGGTCGCCACGGTCGAGAGGACGAGCATCGCGAGCAGGATCTTGATCGTGATGTCGAGACCGCGGAAGCGCCCCACTGCGAGCACCGCCACGCAGGCGCCCATCAGCACGGCCCCCGTCGCCGCCAGCGGCCACTCCGCGCCGAAGGCGTAGCGCGTGAGGAAGGCCATGAACATCGCGAGCGCCGCCAGCGAGATGATCGCGGTCACGAGGGTGATGGCGAGAAAGAGCCACAGCGCCCAGGTGCCGATGTCGCGGTAGCCCTCGACCAGGCTCCGGCGCGTGGCCGCCGCGTAGCGCGCCCCGTACTCGAAGAAGGGATACTTGAGGACGAGCGCGAAGACGATCACGCCGACGAAGGCGAACCCCGCCTCTCCCCCCGCGCGGGTGGACTGCACGAGGTGCGAGACGCCGATGGAGGTCGCGGCCCAGATGAGCCCGGGGCCGAAGCTCCTCCAGAAGCTGGAGCGGGAACGCGCGGCGGGTTCGCTCATTGGGTTTCCTCCGGCCGGACGTGGGCGGCGGGGCCTGGCAGCCCGGTCTCGGCACCCGCTACCAGGATCGGATCGGCCTGAGGATGCGCCATCGCCGCCCCGAGGTGCAACGCATCGTGCAACCCCGCGGCGATCATGCGATAGTGAGTCGACGGCCGCCCGTTCCCCGTACCCGGAGATCTGCCCGTGCTATCCACGCTCGCGCTCGCCGCCGCGATCCAGCTTCCCGCCCAGGCGCAGGAACTCGTGCCCGGAACGCGCTACGACCCCGACATCCCGACGCTCGAAGAGGTGGCGGGACACGGCTTCCGCGATGTCGTCACGCCGCCGGACGACGTGATCCGGTACATGGAGGCGCTCGCCGCCGCGGCGCCGGAGCGGACGCATCTGATTCAGTACGGGGAGAGTTGGGAGGGGCGGCCGCTCGTCATCCTCGTCATCGGCTCGGCCGAACGCATGTCGCGGCTCGATGAGGTCAAGGCCGGGATCGCGCGGCTCGCCGATCCCCGCGGTCTTTCCGACGAGGAGGCCGAGACGCTGCTGGCCGAGCTGCCGGTCGTCACGGCGCTGATGCACGCGATCCACGGCGACGAGATCAGTCCCAGCGGCGCCGCGATGGCCGAAGCCTACCATCTGCTCGCGGCGACGGGGGATCCCGACGTCGATCTCATCCTCTCCGAGTCGCTCGTCCTCATCGATCCCCTGGAGAACCCGGACGGACGGAACCGGTTCGTGTACCAGAACCAGGTCGCGCAGGCGCGCTGGCCGGACGAGGCGCGGGTCTCCGCCGAGCACGACCCGCCGTGGCCGGGCGGCCGCACCAACCACTACCTGTTCGACCTCAACCGCGACCTCTTCATCCAGAGCCAGGTCGAGACGCGCGGGAAGGTGGACGTCCTCCTCGAGTTCCGCCCCCACATCGTGGCGGACCTGCACGAGATGGGAGGAGACGCGACCTATTTCTTCCCGCCCACCGCGCCGCCCTCCAACCCCTGGTTCGGGGAACGGCAGGTCGCGCTCATGGACGTGTTCGGGGAGGCGATCGCGGCGCGCTTCGACGAACGGGGGTTCGCGTACTTCAACCGGGACGTGTACGACCTCTTCTATCCCGGGTACGTGGACATGTGGCCCATGGGCTACGGCGCGCTGGGCATGACCTACGAGCAGGCGGGCTCGGGGGGCCTCAGGCTGCGGCAATCGGACGACGACCTGCTCACGTACGGCGACGGCGTGCTGCACCACTTCACGGCGGGCATCGAGACCGCGCTCACGTCCGCGCGGAACCGGGAGCGGATCCTGCGGGACTACCTCGCGTACCTGCGCGAGGGGATCGAACTCGGGGAGCGGGGACCGGCGGAGATCGTGCTGCACTCGGCCCACGATCCAGGGATGGCGGAGCGCCTCGCGCTGATGCTCGTCGAGAACGGGATCGAGGTGTTCCGCGCCTCCGGGCCGGTTTCCGTCGGCGATCGTACGCTGAGCCCGGAGTCGAGCTTCATCGTGCCGCTCGCCCAGCCGGCGCACCGCTTCATCCACAACCTCCTCGACGCGCACGTCCCGATGGAGGAGGAGTTCGTGCAGCGGCAGATCGAACGGCGAGCGAACCGGCAGCCGGACGAGATCTACGACCTCACGGCGTGGAGCCAGCCGCTGCTGTGGGACGTGGAGGCGATCGAGACCGCCGCGACCGGCGCGCGCGGTGCGCAGTTGACCGCCGATGACGCGGCCGCGCGCCCGGAGGTGGGCGGTGGCGGCGACAGCGGGGCCGGCGGTGGCTCGACGGCGCCCCTGCCCGAGGCGCTCGTCGGTTACCTGGTCCCGTGGGGCACGAACGGGGCCGCGGCGGTGGCCGAGGCGCTGCGCGAAGGCCTCCGCGTCCGGGCCGCCGGCGCGGAGTTCACGCTGGACGGCCGCCGCTTCGGCGTCGGCACGGCCATCGTCCGGGCAGCCGAGAACGGCCCGGATATGCGGCAGCGCCTGGCCGGCATCGCCGCGCGGCACCGCGCCGAGGTCGTGCCCATCGACGACGCGTACGTGCGCGAGGGCATGTCGCTCGGCAGCCGCCGCGTCCGCGGGCTGCGCGAGCCGCGCGTGCTCCTCGTCTACGATGCCCCGGGCGGAAGCTACTCCGTGGGCTGGGCGCGCTACGTCCTCGAGCGGCGCTACGGCCAGCGCACGACGGCCGTGCGGGCCTCCAGTCTCGGCCGGGCGCGGCTCTCCGACTACGACGTGGTCGTCTTCCCGAGCGGCAACTACGGCGGCGCCGTCGGCGACGGCCTGGTAGACGGACTGCGCGCCTGGATGCGCGACGGCGGCACGCTCATCACGATGGCGGAGTCATCCCGCTGGGCCTCGCGGGCTGGGCTTCTCGCCACCGAGACCGAGCGCCGGGGCGGCCGGGCCGAGAGCGACGACCCGCCGGAGCCGGGCACCCCCGAACAACCCATCGAATACCTCGACGCGATCTCGCCCGAGGATGAATCGCCGGAGGGCGTGCCGGGCGCGATCCTGCGCACCCTGCTCGACACGGAACACTGGCTCACCGCCGGCACGGATGGCGAGATCGGCGTCCTCGTCCAGGGCTCCCGCGTCTTCCGTCCCATCACCCTCGACGAGGGCACGAACGTCGGCCGCTACGCCGACCTCGAGAGCCTCGTGCTGAGCGGGATCGTGTGGGAGGAGTCGCGGCCGCAACTCGCGAACAAGGCCTTCCTCATCCACCAGCCGGTGGGGCGCGGCCAGGTGGTGGCCTTCGCCGAGGACCCGAACTACCGCGCCTACACGGAGGCGACGCAACTCCTGTTCATGAACGCCGTCCTCCTGGGCCCCGGCCGATAGCACCATCGCCGAACATTGCAAAAGCACGACCGCGTGCGTTGCAAGACTATGACTAAAAATATTGCAATGTGTCGACTGTTCACGTTGCAAATCGCCAAACGGGTCATCATATTCCGATCATGGTACCCGATCTTCGATCCGTTTCGGACTACATCCCCCGCGTCGCGGACCGCGAGTTGGCCCGGCGTCTCGCTTCCGCGGGGGCTGTCGTCATCGAGGGCCCCCGCGTCTGCGGAAAGACGACGACCGCTCGGCAGGCGGCATCGAGTGAGCTACTCATGGATGCCGACCCGTCCGTGGACGACGCGATGGCGGTGGACCCGCGGCTCCTCCTGGAGGGTCCCGAACCCCGGCTGATCGACGAGTGGCAGGTGGAGCCGGCCATCTGGAACTACATCCGCCGCGCGGTGGATGATCGCCCCGGCAGAGGGCACTTCATTCTCACGGGATCGGCGGTCCCCCCCGACGACATTACGCGGCACACGGGCGCCGGACGGATGAGTCGACTTCGACTCCGTCCCATGTCGCTGTTCGAGTTGGCGGGCACGAAGGACCACCTCCCGCGGAAACCTGCCGGCGGGCGCGTCTCGTTGAAGCACCTGCTCCGCGGAGAGGCCGCGCCAAGCCTGAAACACGAACTGTCGCTCGACGAGATCGCGGAACTGCTGTGCGTGGGCGGATGGCCCGGGCACCTCCGCGCACCGTCGGTGGAAGACGCGATGGTGGCCAACCGGGACTACCTCGACGAGATCTGTCGGACCGACATCCGCCGTGTCGATGGGATCGCAAGGGATCCCGAAAGGGTGAGACGGTTCCTGAGTTCGATCGCACGCAATACGGCGACGTGTGCCACCGTCGCCACGATGGCGACAGACGCGGGCGGATCGGACGCCTCGCTCTCGCGCGAGTCCGCCCACTCGTACCTGGGCGCGCTGGAGCGGCTCATGGTTGTCGAGCATCAGCCGCCGTGGGCGCCGCACCTTCGCTCGCGTTCGCGACTCAGGAACGCTCCGAAACGGCACTTCGCGGACCCGTCTCTCGCCGTGGCCGCCCTGGGCGCCGGGCCGGAACACCTGCTGCGCGACCTTCAATGGATGGGATTCCTCTTCGAGTCCATGGCCGTGCGGGACCTGCGCGTGTACGCACAGGACAACGGCGCGAGCGTCTACCACTACCGCGACAACACCGAGCTCGAGGTGGACGCGATCGTGGACCGAGGGCCGAACAGGTGGGCAGCCTTCGAGATCAAACTCGGCGCCGGAAGGATCGAGGAGGCGGCGCAGACTCTCCTCAAGTTCGCCGACCGAGTCGATACGGACCGCACCGGCGAACCGGCAGCGCTGGGCGTGATCACGGGCAGTCCGTACGGCTACCGCCGCCCCGATGGCGTGAGCGTCATCCCCATCGGCGCGCTCGGACCGTAACCGGATCCCTCACGCGGTAACGCCCCGTCCGAACCGGTGTCGAACGGGGCGTCTCTGTCGGTGGGTCAGACCGGGCGGCTACGCCCGGCGCGCCGCCCTCAGCCGGTGAGGGCGGGAATGACCCCGCACGCCACGCGCGCACCTCCACCTCCGAGCGCCGCAGGCTCGTCGGAGTAGTTGTCGCCGCCGGCGTGCACGATCAGTGCGCGGCCATCCAGATCGCTCACGCGCACTCGCGGCGCGACCACCACGGCCGATGCGCCACCGGACGCATCGACGGCCAGCCTCGGCAGGTCGCCGAGGTGGCCGTTGCCGTTGGGCCCCTCGTGCCGGCCCGTGTTCTCCGGGTCGTAATGCCCTCCGGCGTTCTTGCCGGAGTCGCCGCAATCGGGGTTCTCATGCACGTGGAACCCGTGTTCGCCGGGGGTCAGGCCCGTCAGGTTCGGCGTGAACCGCGCGCCGCCGTCCGTGTCCTCGACCAGCACCGTGCCGATCGTGCCGCCCGCCGCCGTCTCGTTCATCGAGATCGTCACCGAGGGAGCTTCCGGCTCCGTCGAGGAAGAACACGCCGCGGCGATTCCGCCGATTGCGACCGCCACCCATCGTCTCACCTCAGGAGGCTTCGTCGTCGGAGACGGCGCGGGTGTCGTCGTCGTCGTGGGTGCCGAAGCGCTCGAACCAGGTGCGCAGGAAGAGCTGCGTGCGCAGGAAGTTCGACGGCGTGCTGCTCGTCCCGTGCCACTCGTTGCGGAAGCGGATCATCGCCGTGGGCACCCGCTCCATCTTGAGCGCCTGATAGTACTCCTCCGTCTGGGGCATCGGCGTCCGCAGGTCCATCTCCCCCGTCATCAGCATCGTCGGCGTCGTCACGTTGCCCACGTACATGAGCGGCGAGCGGCGCAGGTGCTCGGAGGGATCGTCCCACGGGAAGTGCTCGAAGTTGCGGTACCAGCCGGGGCCGTCCGTCGTCCCCACGAAGGAGAGCCAGTTCGTGACCGGGCAGTTCGCCGAGGCGGCGCGGAAGCGGTCCGTGTGGCCGACGACCCATGACGTGAGCACGCCGCCGCCGGAGCAGCCGTACACGAACATGTTGTCCTCGTCCACATAGCCGCGGCTGATGACCTCGTCGACCCCCGCCATCAGGTCGTCGAAGTCCTGCGACGGATAGGCGTTCTTGATCGCGTTTCCGAAGTCCGTCCCGTACCCGGAGCTGCCGCGCGGGTTGGTGTAGACGACGACGTAGCCGTTCGCGGCGTGCTCCTGCCAGCCGAAGTTGAACCCGGTGTTGTACATCCCGTGCGGTCCGCCGTGGATCGACAGAATGAGCGGATACTTCTTCGACGGATCGAAGTCGGGCGGCTTCACGATCCAGCCCTGGATGTCCCAGTCGCCCACCGACTTGTACCAGATCTCCTCGACCTCGCCGAGCGTGACGCCCGCCAGCACGTCGGCGTTCACGTTCGTGAGTTGCATGACGTTGCCGCCGTCGCCGAGATCGAAGGAGACGACGTCGCCGGGACCGTGCGGCTCGGTCAGCGTGCCCATCGCCTTCCCGTCGTCCGTGAAGGAGCTGAGGCTGAGGAGGTGGTTGCCGTTCGTGACTTGGGTCACGCCCCCGTCCACGGACGCGAAGTGCAGGTTGCGGGTGCCCTCGCGGTTCACGTTGAAGTAGACGCCGCTCCCGTCCGGCGCCCACATGAGCTGCGGGCTCCCCCGCATGCCGCGGTCGAAGTCGCCGGAGATCTGCCGCACGCCGGAGCCGTCCGGGTTCATCACGTAGAGGTGGGAGTTCCGGTACGTGTCGTCGTTCCAGTCCTGTCCGGAGTAGGCGACGAGGCTGCCGTCGGGCGAGGGATAGGCGCCCCCGTCCGGGCCGTGGCGCGTGGTGAGCTGCCGGATCGCGCCCGAGGCGACGTTCACGGCGTAGATCTCGGACTCGCGCCAGTTGTACTCGGAGTCCTCCTCCCGCAGCGACGAGAAGTAGATCTCGCTCCCGTCGGCGCTCCACTGGGGATTGCCGTGGTTC
Organism: Gemmatimonadota bacterium; assembly: GCA_022826685.1. Lineage (GTDB taxonomy): Bacteria > Gemmatimonadota > Gemmatimonadetes > Palauibacterales > Palauibacteraceae > Palauibacter. The sequence continues at coordinate 82,640 of JAJDUL010000009.1, forward strand.
CACATGCCGTCGGTGAGCTGCCGCGGCGTGCCGCCGTCGGCCGGGACGACGAAGACGTGGGAGTGGCCCTGGTCGACGTATCCGCGACGGTCCTGACGGTAATCCATGCGGGTGACGATCTTCGGGCCTTCCGTCCACTTCGCGCCGTCCGGGCGGCTCGGCAGGTCGATCGGCCAGCTCTCCTCGTCCTCGACCAGCATCGTGAACGCGATGTGCGTGCCGTCCGGCGACCAGCGCAGGCTGCCGGGCGAGTGCTCCAGCCGGGTGATCTGGGTCGTCGCGCCCTCCGCGTCCATCCAGCGCACGAAGATCTGCGAGCCCTCCGGCTCACCCGACGCCGTGAAGGCGATGCGCGTGCCGTCCGGGGACCAGATCGCGCCGGACCCGTCGATCAGCTCCCGCTTGCGGGTGCCGTCGGCGTTCATGATGTAGAGCGTGGACTCCCAGCGGTCGTTGATCTGGTCGATCCAGCCGCGCGTGTAGACGACGTGGCGGCCGTCCGGGGAGATCTGGGGATTGGAGACCCGTTCCCAGTCCATGTACATGTCGAGGGAGAGCGTCTTCATCCCGTTGCCGTTCTGGGCCGAGAGCGGCGCCGAGCCGGCCAAGCCGACGAACGAGAGAAGAACGAGGCTCGCAAAAGCGATGCGGGCGGCGCGATACATGATGACCTCCTGCCGAAAGCGGGATATGTGCAGATCTGTAACGTAATCCCGGGAATGTGCGGAAGGAAACCATCGGGGCCGGGGCGGGTGCCGGCGTGGTGCCGGGCTGGGCGCTGGCGTCTCCGCCCGGTGGGAATGCAGCTTGCATGCGGTGGTCGTCTGTATGTGTGATCGATGACAGGACGGAACTTCGGGAGAGGTATCCAATGAATCGGCGAATCCTTCTCTTCGCGGCGGGCGTTGTGCTGGCGTTTCCCGCGGCCGCCGCCGCGCAGCAGTTCGGCGGTGCGCTGGCGGTGAGCGGCGATCAGGTGCTGGTCGGCGAGACGGGCAACGGCACGATGTCCGGCATCGTGTGGATCTACGGCCGCACGGCCTCGGGCTGGGCGGAGACGGGGCGGGTCACGGTCTCCGACGAAGTGCGCGTCCCGGATGGGTTCGGCCGCGCGATCGCCACGCGGGGGAACTGGCTGTGGGCGGGCGCGCCGCTCGAGGCGAACGGGGCCGGCGCGGTGTACGTGTTTCTCGCGGACGGAACGGGAGGCTGGGAGCAGGTCGACCGGCTCGACGCGCCGGAGGGCGCGGCGGGGTTCGGGAGCGCGATCGTCCTGACCGACGGCGCCGCGATCGTGTCCTCCCCCGGAGCGGACGACGGACGGGGGGCGGTGTTCTCGTATACGCTGAGCCCCGACGGGGCCGCATCCGCGGGCATGGCGCTGCGGCGGAGAGAGGACGTGGCGACCGAAGGGTTCGGCGCGGCGCTGGCCTTCGACGGGGAAACGCTGCTGGTCGGCACGCGGGACGCGGGTGACGCGCCGCCGGTCGTGTTCGCGTTCGCGCGGGACGGTGCGGGGGCGTGGATGGCCGAGGGCACGCTCGAGGCCCCGTCGCTTCCGGAGCGCAGCGGCTACGGCGCCTCGCTCGCCGTTCGGGACGGCTTCGCCCTCGTCGGCGCTCCGAGGCTCAGGGAGAGCGGCGGGGCGGTGTTCGCCTTCTCTCGCGGGGCGGACGGCTGGGCGATGGAAGCGCGCCTCGGCCCGCTCCTGCCCGAGCCCAACGCGCAGTTCGGGTCCTCCCTCGGCTTCCACGGCAACGACATCCTCATCGGGGCTTCGGGCAGCGGCATGGGCGCCGGCACCCTGTATGCCTACCGGCGCGATGCGGCCGGGGAGTGGAGCGAAGCGTCCATTCTCCTTCGTTCTCCCCTGGGCGACCGCTCCGGTTTCTCCGGCGCGGCCCACCTCTCCGGCGACCACCTCGTCGTCGGCGCGACCGGCATGGATTCCGGGGCGGGCGCCGCCGTCGTCTACGAGCGCTCCGCCGCCGGCACCTGGGAGGAGGGCGGCACCCTCGTCAACGACTACCGCGGCTTCCCCGCCATCGCCGGCGAGGAGATCGAGTGCAGCGAGGGGCACGCGGATGTGTTCGAGTGCCGGGACGTGAACATCACCGCCTTCATGCCGATCAAGGATCTCGGCGGCACCCGCGCCACGCGCGTCAACGACATCTGGGGCTGGACCGACCCGGAGACGGGGCGCGAAATCGCGATCGTCGGCCGTACGGACGGCACGTCGTTCGTCGACGTCAGCGACCCGTACCACCCCCGCTTCCTCGGCGACCTGCCCGCCACGGAGGGGTCGCGGCACATGATCTGGCGCGACATCAAGGTGTACCGCGACCACGCCTACATCGTCGCGGACGCGGCGCTCGAGCACGGCGTGCAGGTGTTCGACCTCCGGCAACTGCGCGACGTGGGGGCGGAACCCGTGACCTTCGGGGAGACGTTCCTCTACGACGGGATTCACTCGGCCCACAACATCGTCATCAACGAGGAGACCGGCTTCGCCTATGCCGTCGGGAACAGCGGCGGAGGCGAGACGTGCGGCGGCGGCCTCCACATGATCGATCTCTCGGAGCCGGCCCAGCCCGTCTTCGCCGGCTGCTTCGCGCAGGAGGGGACGGGACGCCGGGGCACGGGCTACGTGCACGATGCGCAGTGCGTCATCTACCGCGGCCCCGACACCGAGCACGCGGGCAAGGAGATCTGCCTCGGTTCGAACGAGACGGCGTTCAACATCGCGGACGTGAGCGACAAGGACGCGCCGGTCGGCCTCGCCACGATCGACTATCCGAACGTCGCCTACGCGCACCAGGGCTGGCTGACCGACGACCACCGCTACTTCTACATGAACGACGAGGGGGATGAACCCCAGGGCCTCGTGGAGGGGACGCGCACGCTGGTGTGGGATGTGACGGACCTCGACGATCCGATCCTCGTCACGGAGTACATCGCGGAGACGACGGCCACCGACCACAACCTCTACATCGTCGGCGACCTGATGTACCAGTCGAACTACTCCGCGGGCTTCCGCGTCCTCGACATCTCGGACCCGGAGAACCCGGTCGAGATCGGCTTCTTCGACACCTCGCCCTACCAGGGCGGCGCGTCGTGGAGCAACTACCCCTACTTCGAGAGCGGAACGATCGCGGTGACGGGGACCGGCGACGGGCTCTTCCTGCTCAAGAACATGGCGAGACCCCGCCTCGTGCCGTGAACCGGGCGGCTGGAACCGGCCACCGGAGCCCCCGGACCGACGACCCGGGTCCGGAGGGTCCGATCATCCTCTTCGACGGCGTCTGCAACCTGTGTGCGGGCGCCGTCCGCTTCATCATCCCGAGGGATCGCCGCGCCCGGTTCCGCTTTGCCGCGCTGCAGTCGGAGACGGGACACCGGATTCTCGCCGAAGCCGGCATCGAGGCGGCGGAGCCGGGGGAGGCGCCGGGATCGCTGGTCCTGGTGGCGGACGGGAAGGCCTACCTGAGGAGCGCCGCCGTCCTTCGCATTGCCAAGGGGCTGGACCGCGCGTGGCCGCTGGCCTCCACTCTCCTCCTCATCCCCACCCCGCTGCGCGATCTCGCCTACCGGTTCGTGGCCCGCAACCGCTACCGCTGGTTCGGGAAGGAAACGGCCTGTGACGTGCCCCGAATCGACGAGGCCTGGCGGTTCATCGACGCGTAAGACAGCCGACGGCCCGTGCTACGGGGCGGCGCGCTCGTGGACGACGCGGCCGCCGACGATCGTGTACAGCGCCTCGGCCTCGAGGAGCCGCGCGGGATCGGTCCGGCCGGCCTCGATCAGGTCCACGTCGAACACGGCGATGTCCGCCAGCTTGCCCGGCGTCAGCGTGCCCTTGACGTCCTCCTCGAACGAGGCCCACGCCGGGTTCCGCGTGTAGGCCTCGATCGCCTCCTCGATCGTGAGCCGCTGCTCCGGGAACCACCCCTCGGCCGGCTCGCCCGCGAGCGTCTGCCGGCTCACCGCCGCGTACAGCCCGTACCTCGGATGGAGGAAGTAGCGGGCCGCGTTCGTCCCGGGACTGTCGCTCCCGAACACGAGCACCGCCCCCGCATCCTTGAGGGACCGGAACGCGTAGGCGCCGCGGGATCGCCCGCCGATCCTTTCCTCCATCCAGCGCATGTCGTCCGAGATGTGGTACGGGTTCACCTCCGCCACGAGGTTGAGTTCGCCGAAACGGTGGAAGTCCGCCTCCTCCACGACCTGCGCGTGGATCATCCGCCACCTGTGGTCCGCCTCGATCATGTCGTGCTCGCTCAACACGGTCTCAAACAGGTCGAGCAGGATCTTCACGGCCTTGTCCCCGATCGCGTGGATGTGGGGCGGGAGTCCCGTGGGCACCGCCTCCTCCATGAGCCGCTGGAGGTTCCCCTTCGGGAACTCGGCGTAGTTCTGGTCGCGGTTCAGGGAGAGGGCGAGGCCGTCGATGCCCTCGGGAAGCATGATCTGGCGCACGATCCCGAAGTTGCCGGGCGCGTGGTCGTACGCCTCGTAGAACATCGCGCTGGAGCCGCCCATGATCCCGTCGACCCACGCTTTGTAGCCGATGAAACGGAGCCAGTCGTCGCCGAAGCCGCGGGTGATCCCGAGCCCGCCGGTGTGGGTCACGTTTTCGAGCGATGGACGGATGTTGATGCGGGCGGTGAGTTCGCCGCGGGCGTGCAGTTCCTGGTAGGCGCGGAACTGCTCGGAGGAGGTGATGTCCTGGATCGTCGTGACGCCGCCCTCGCGGGCCTCCTGCAGCACGGCGCGGACCTCGGTCAGGCGCTGCTCGAACGACTTGGGCGTGATGGCGGCCCGGACGAGGTCGACGGCGGAACCCCAGAGGATGCCCGTGACCCGGCCGTCCTCGTCCTTCGTGATCCTCCCCCGCGGCGGGTCCGGCGTGGCGTCGGTGATGCCCGCCATCTCGAGCGCGAGGCTGTTCGCGAGGAACATCGAACGGTCGAAGCGGTTGACGAGGACGGGGTGATTCGGGGTCACGTCGTCGATGAGGTCGCGGTGCGGCGTGAACGGCCCGCCGGCACTCGCATCGCCGGCCTGCGCGGCGCCGTCCTCGCCCTCGCGGCCCGTCGACCCGACCTCCCACTCCTCGTACGCGCCCCAGTCGCCGCGCGTGATCCAGCTCCCGGGCGCCAGACGTTCGGCCGCGCGCGCGATCTCCTCGCGAAAGCCTTCCGGTTCGTGCACCTCGAGCAGGTTCACGCCGACGATCAGTGCCCCGGTGCTCTCGACATGCACATGGCCGTCGTTGAAGCCGGGCGACACGAAGGCGCCATCCAGGTCGATGACGCGCGTGTCCGGGCCCACCAGTGCCTGTACCTCCGCGTTCGACCCGACGACGGTGATGTGCTCGCCGCGGACCGCGATCGCCTCGGCCGCGGGCCGCGCCTCGTCGAGCGTGTAGACGTCTCCGTTGATGAGGACGAGATCCGCGGCGTCTTCCGGCCCCGCCTGGCCGCAGGCGACCAGCAGAACGAGCGGTGCGATGTTCCACTTCTTCATGGCGTGTCCTCGAAGGTCGTTGTCGAGCGCGCGAGTGCCGGGCGAGGCGCCTGCGGTCAGCGGCCGGAGACGCGCTCCCACACGAGCGTTCCCACGGCGCCCCCTCCGCGCGCGGGGTCCGGTTCGGTGCTCAGAATCAGCCGGTCCGGCCCGTCGAAGGTGAACGAGCGTGGCCGGTCCGAGCCGACCCAGCCCGGCAGGAGCGCGCCTTCCACGTGGTGCGTGACGACGCCCGCCTCCATGTCGACGCTGTAGTCCCCGTAGTAGGAGAAGAAACCGCCCAGGATCGCGTCGCGCATCTCCTGCCCGCCGGCCTCCGCGGCGTCCGGAAACTCCTCCCGCCCCACCTGCATCAGCTGCGCGGACATGCGGCCGTCGGCCGTATACGTGATCTGGCCGGCGGGATTCCCATCGTAGGGAAGCGTTACTTCGCCGTCCGCGGAGCGGCTCTCCCACGAGGCCAGCGACCACGCCCCGACGAAGGGGTTGTCCGTCTCGGCACCGGGGTCCGGGGCACAGCCCGCGGCGAAAACCAGGATCAGGGCGCAGCAGACGCCGCGCACCGGGGAATGGATCGCAGACATTCGCACCTCCGCATCGCTGGCCGCGCGTGGTCTTCCGGAGCCCTGGAACGATAGGCCATCGCCGACCCTCTCGGCAGGGGGCGATGTCCCTTGTACCTTCCGTGTCCGGCCTGAAAGGCACCGGCGTGACGCAGTGGTCCCTGAAAGGGAGGCCCGGCTTGTCCGATCGCGAAACGAAGGCCGACGACGGATTGAATCCGGAGGATTTCACCCTCCCGTCGCTCAGGCCGCGCGATCTGCTCGCTCACTTCGGCCCCGGGCTGATCCTCATGATGACGGGGATCGGAACGAGCCACGTCGTGACGGCGCCGACCGCCGGGGGCCGGTTCGCCTACGCCCTCCTCTGGTGCCTGCCCGTCGCCTACGTCTTCAAGTACTACGGCTTCGAGATGGCCTTCCGGTTCACCAATGCCACCGGGAAGAGTCTCCTCGAGGCCTATGCCACGGCACGCTGGAAGTGGCCGCTCTGGTACGTGATGGTGACGACGCTCATCCAGTGCGCCATCGGCCAGGCGGGGCGTCTGATCGCCGCGGCCGCCGTCGTCTACTACCTGTTCAGCGAATACCTGGGCCTTCCCGTCCCGCTCGAAGCGTACGCGGCGCTCCTCGGCGTGCTCTCCGTGGGCATCATCCTCCGGGGCAGCTACAAGGCCGTGGAGAACACGACGAAGGCCCTCGCGGGCGTCCTCGTCCTCTCATCGGTCGCGGTCTACATCGTCCAGCCGGCGCCGCTCGCCGAGATGGGGAACTTCTTCCTGTTCGAGATCCCCGACGGGTCGTGGCTCGTGATCGCGGGCTTCCTCGGCCTCCTGCCGACGGGCATCGATGTCTCGCTGCAGGCGTCGGAGTGGGGGAAGGCGAAGCGCGCGGGCATGAGCAAGGTCCGGCCCCACCTCGAGGCGACCGGCGTCGTACCCCGCTTCGACCCCTTCACCTCGCCGGCCTCCGACCTCGCGGTCGACACCACGCGGCTCTCCCCGCACGCGCGGGAGTACTGCCGTCGCTGGTTCCGGATCGGGCTCTGGGACTTCCGGACCGGCCACATCATCTCCTTCGTGCTCGCGGCGATCTTCGTCCTCCTTGCCGCAGTGTGGCTCTATCCGAGTCCGATCGAGGGACGCGCCGTCATGGGAGAGATCGCGGGCATCTTCACGCTCAGCGTGGGACCGTGGATGATGATGATCTTCATCCTCGGCGCGCTCGCGGCCACGTATTCCACCGCCTTCAACTACTTCGACGGATGGCCACGCATCGTCGGCGCCTGTTGCCGGAACCTCTTCCGGACGACGGCGCGCCTGCACGGGATATCGCCCGAGGATCGAGCCGATCCGGAACGGCGGCGGACCTGGAACTCCGAGTACAACATCTACCGGCTGACGATGTTCTACTCGCTCATCGCCTCCGTCCTCTACATCGCGTTCGACCCGCGCCCCGTGTTCCTGGTGCTCGTCGCTTCGGCGCTCGCCTTCTTCGTGGCGCCCGTGATCTACTTCTTCAACCTCTATTTCTGCCTCAAGGTGATCCCGAAGGAGGACGAACTCTTCTACCCGTCCTGGTTCGCGCGCTGGTTCGGGGGGTTGAGCCTGTTCATCTTCACGGGCCTGAGCATGATCCTGATCTTCGCGCGCGTGTTCCGGATCCCCCTCTTCGGCGCGTAGTTCAACCGTCGCCCTCGGGCCGTTCGGCCCGCCGACGCCGATCATCCTCCTCCGCCGCTCGCGTCATGCCGGTCGCGACCAGTCCGGCGGGCACCGCCACGATCCCCATCCCGCACAGCAATATGATGAACGTGAAGATTCTGCCTCCGACCGTGACCGGGTACGCATCTCCGTAGCCCACCGTCGTCAGCGTGACGACCGCCCACCACAGGCTGTGGAACACGGACTCGAACTTTTCGGGCTGGGCCTCGTGTTCGAAGTGATGGATGCCGAGGGCCGCGATATACAGCAGAACCAGCGTGGCGAAAAGGAACACCAGCGCCTCGTTGCGCGCGTACTTCACGGCGTTCATCAGCCTCGTCACGGCCGTGCTGTATCGCGCGATCTCGAAGAGCCGGAATACGCGGAGCAGCCGCAGTCCGCGAACCGCCCGGAGGTCGATGCCGACGGACAGGAGGGAAAGGTAGAACGGAAGAATGGCGATGAGGTCGACGATTCCGTAGAAGCTGCGGATGAAGGACCACTTGTTCTCCGCCGCGATGATCCGCAGGGCGTATTCGATCGTGAAGAGCACGACGATGACGATTTCGCAGACGGCGAGCGCCGCCTGCCAGGCGGGCGGCAACCCCTGGATTGTGGACAGCGACATCGCCAAGAGGGAGGCGATGATGAGAAAGAAGACGCCCTTGTCGAACCAGCGACCGGACCCCGTGTCCGAGCCCTCCACGACATCGCGTATGTTCATCGGCAACTCCGGATAGGGGCTCAGCCAGCCTACGTCCGGTATGCCGGGCCCGCTATCCGCGCAGTCGCTGCACGAACCACCAGTAGTGACCTTCGAGGTCCCGGACTTCGTAGCTTCGGTCGGACCAGTAGTCCTCGCCGTAGTCCTGGGTGGCGGGCTCCGTCGTGATTGCGGCGCCGGCGGCGCGCGCCCGCTCGCAGTGGGCATCGGCATCGTCCACGTAGACCATGAGCGACTGCGTGTTCGCACCCTCCGCGCCCCGCGGGGATCGGGGGTAGCTCCGCCCCGGCGTGAGCCCGGCCTGCCCAACCATGATGAGGCCGCCGTCGAGGGCGAGCTGGGAATGGACGACCTGTCCCTGCTCGTTCTCGATTCTCTCCCGCACCTCGAACCCGAAGGCGTCCGCAAGCCAGTCGATCGCGGCCCCGGCGTCGTCGTAGAACACGGCGGGAGTGATCCTCGGCCAGCCCTGGGGTGGATCGATCATGTGTTCCTCCTGGCAGCCCGTGGTGAAGCTCTGCTGCGTTCGAGCGGGACTTGCACATCGTCGAGTTCCCGAATCTGATGCAGTCGCAGTTCGGGGCGACAGCCCGCAACGGGCGGGACAGTCGCTGAGATCGCTACGGAAGGCTCGCGGATGGTATACCGCGTCGGCGTGGACGTCGGCGGCACCTTCACCGATGTGGTCCTGCTGGGAGACGACGGGCGGATGGTGGCCCGCAAGGTCTCGTCCACGCCGGAGGACTACAGCCGCGGCATCGCCGAGGGGGTGGCCGCCGCGCTCGCCGACTGCGGAGCCACGCCGAGCGACGTCACCTCGGTGGTCCACGCCACGACCGTCGCCACCAACACCATCCTCGAACAGAAGGGCGCGAGGACCGGTCTCATCACGACCCGGGGCTTCCGCGACGTGCTCGAGATGCGACGGCTGCGGATCCCCGTGATGTACGACCTTCAGTACGAGAAGCCGCCGCCGCTCGTGCCCCGCCACCTGCGCCGGGAGGTCGACGAGCGCCTCGGTCCCGACGGGTCGGTGCGCCGGGCGCTGGATCCGGCCAGCCTGGATGCGGCCGTCGCGGAACTGCGGCGCGAGGGGGTGGAGGCGGCGGCGGTGAGCCTGCTCCATGCGTACGCGAACCCGGCCCACGAGCGGAGGGTCGCGGCGTGCCTGCGGGAGGCGTTTCCGAACGGCCTCTACGTCACCTGTTCCTCCGACATCCTGCCCGAGATCCGGGAGTACGAGCGGACGAGCACCGCCGTCGTGAACGCCTACATCGGGCCCGTGGTCCAGCGCTACATGGAGACGCTGCTGGACCGGCTGCGGGCGCTGGGCGTCGACTGTCCGGTACACATCATGCAGTCGAGCGGCGGCGTTATGTCCGTCGAGTCGGCCGGGCGCAAACCGGCCTGCATGGTGGAATCGGGTCCCGCCGCCGGGGTCATGGCCTGTGCCCGCCTCGCCCGCGGCGCGGGGCTCGACAACCTGATCTCCTTCGACATGGGCGGCACGACGGCCAAGGCGGCCATGGTCGAAGGCGGCCAGGCGGCCAAGACGACCGAGTTCGAGGTGGGCGGCGGGATCAACCTGTCGAGCAAGCTGATCAAGGGCGGCGGCTATCCCGTCAAGCTCCCCTTCGTCGACGTCTCCGAGATCGGTGCGGGGGGCGGCAGCATCTGCCGGGTCGACGGCGTGGGCCACACGAGCGTGGGCCCGCAGAGCGCCGGCGCCGTACCCGGCCCGGTGTGCTACGACCTGGGCGGGGTGGATCCGACGCTTACCGATGCCCTGGTCGCCATCGGCTACCTGAACCCGGGTTACCTGGTCGGCGGGAGCCTGCCCCTGAACACGGCGAAGGCGCTCGCCGTCCTGGAGGAGAAGGTGGCCCGGCCGCTGGATCGCCCCGTGGCGGAGGCCGCGCACGGGGTGCTCGCCCTCGCCTGCGCCACCATGACCCGGGCCGTGAAGGCGGTCACTACATACCGCGGACGGGACCCGCGCGATTTCGTGCTCGCGGCCTTCGGCGGCAACGGGCCCGTGCTCGGCGTGGAGATCGCCCGCGCGCTGCAGATCCGCCGGGTCCTGGTGCCGCCGGTGCCCGGCGTGTTCAGCGCCTTGGGCCTGCTCTATTCGGATGTCGAGCAGGAGTTCGTCCGGACGGTCATGATCCGGGCCGAGGGCGCCGACGCGGACACGGTGGCCGCTGCCTTCGACAGCCTGGAGGCGGAGGCCCGGGAGGCGATGATCGCCGACGGCTTCCCCGCCGAGGCGGTGACGGTGGAGCGGCTGGCCGACCTGCGCTACGCGGGGCAGGCGTACGAACTCACGGTCCCCGTCGCCCCCGGCACGCCGGACCTCGAGGCCATGGCACGGGCCTTCGACCGTGAGCACGAGCGCACCTACGGGCATCCATCGGAGGGCGACCCCGTGGACCTGGTGAACGTGAAGGTGCTGGCCCGGGTGGCTGTCGACGCGCCCGAGCCGAACCGCCGACTGCTGCCCGCGCCGCCCACGACCCTCGGGGCGCCGCGCGACGTCTACTTCGGACCCGCGGACGGCACCCTCGAGACGGCCGTCGTGGCACGCACCGACCTCACGCCGAACTGGCGGGAGGGGCCGGTGATCGTGGAGGAGTACGACGCCACCTGCGTGGTGCCGCCCGGCTGTCGGGCGCGGCTCGACGCGCTCGGCAACATCGACATCGCCGTGGACCCCCGCCCATGAGCCGCGCGCGGATGAGCCGGAAGATCGATCCCATCACCTTCGAGGTCGTGCGCAACGCGCTCTCGTCGATCGCCGACGAGATGGCGCTGGTGGTCCTGCGGAGCGCCTACTCGCCGGTCGTGCGGGACGCCATGGACTACTCCACGGCCGTCTGCGACCGCCACGGACAGGTCGTCGCACAGGGGCTGACGCTGGCGGTTCAGCTCGGTTCCTTCCCGGATGTCATGGAGGTGTTGCTGCGCGAATTCCGCGACGACATGGCGCCCGGGGACATCTTCATCTGCAACGATCCCTACGGCTCCGGCGGCCAGCATCTGCCCGACCTCTACGTCATCCAACCCCTCTTCGTCGATGGGACGGTGCACGGATACGCGGCGACGATGGCCCACCACAGCGACGTCGGAGGCATCGCGCCCGGGAGCGTCGCCATCCACGCGACCGAGATCTACCAGGAGGGCCTGCGGCTGCCGCTGCTCAAGCTCTACGAGGCGGGGGAACCGGACCGGAAGCTGTTCCGCGTCATCGAGAAGAACACCCGCTCCCCGGTCCAGGTACTGGGCGACCTGCGGGCCCAGCTCGCGGCGTGCCGCATTGCGGAGCGCGGATTCGGCCAGCTTGTCGACCGATACGGCGTGACGGAGCTGGAGAGCTACCTGGAGGAGCTCCACGATTTCGCCGAGACCCGGATGCGTGCCGAGATCGCGCGCATCCCGGACGGCACCTACCGCTTCGTCGACTGGATCGACGGCGTGGGGGACGAGCCGGAACCGCTCCCCATCGCCGTCACGGTCACAGTGGAGGGGGATGCGATCGCGCTGGACTTCGCGGGCTCGGCCCGGCAGGTCCTGGCCGCGATCAACTGCCCGATGGCCATGGTCCGCTCCGCCGCGTACTGCGCCATCCGTTGCCTGGCCACGGACGACGTCCCCAACTGCGAAGGCTACATGCGCCCGATCCGC